>JAPCJH010000001.1 GCA_027887045.1 Nitrososphaerota archaeon | reverse complement strand
CGCGCCTGATGCGCCCCGTAGGGCCTGGACCCTTGTCTCAGTGTCCATCTCCGGGCTCCTTCTCTCAAAGCCCGTACCGGTTACAGGTTTGGTGGGCCATTACCCCGCCAACAGCCTGATCGGCCGCAGTCCCATCCTGGAACGGACGACGTGGAAGATGCCCACGCCGCCCCTTTCGGCCACCACTCCTTCCAGATGTTGTGACCTATCGCATATTAGCCCCAGTTTCCCGGGTTTATCCGCATCTCCAGGGCAGGTTGACTACGTGTTACTGAGCCGTGCGCCGCGTCCCCCGCACTCGAGGAACGTACGACTAACATGGCTAAATCCCATTCCGATAGCAGTCGGGTCCGGCAGGATCAACCGGAGTCGATTAAAAGGAAGTACAGCCACGCATTTCTGCGAGGTTGATTAAGCACAACCCACGTCAGATCTAACGAGTTAAGTTAGATCTCCATTTTGTACGCGCACCTGGAGGTCGTGCAAATCACGGCACTGGGCTATGCCCATTCGCTCAAGGCAGACGCCGCCAATAAATGCGCAAACCGAATTCGGTCGATGTTCACGATATAAACGTTCCCGTGTTAAACGAACGCGGAAGCGTAAACAAGCTCACCCGTCATAAGTGGCGATCTTCATTGAAAAACCGAAAGTGGGTTTTGTTGTGATGCGCCTGGCTCGCGAATTGCTTAACGGCGGAATCCTTCGTGCGGCCTCGCGGGGGCTACCATCGGGAGACTATCACTTTCTTGTCCGTGAAGAAATCCACGGTGTCGATTTGGGAGTGCAGAACGCCGAAGAAAGAATCCCGTCTCCCACCGAAGGGGAAGTTTGCCGCAGGGGCTGCGACTCCAATGTTTATTCCGATGTTGCCTGCGTTGACCCTCATCCTGAATTCCCTGGCGTTCTTTCCGTTTGTGGTGTAGATGCACGCCATGTTCCCGTAATTGGTTCCTCGGTTTATCATCTCGATGGCGTCGTCGAGATTCTTGGCGGAGACAACGCTAGCCACGGGTCCAAACATCTCCTCTTTGGATATTTTCATGTCTGGGGAGACATCGTCGAAGATTGAAGGGCCCAGGTAGAAGCCATCAGGGTACTCGAGGACCTCGGCGTCCCTGCCGTCGGTGACGAGCTTAGCGCCTTCCCCGACTCCTCTCGCAATGTCACCCAGAATCCTCTCCTTGGCTTTGGAGGTGACGACCGGGCCCATCTCTGTAGTCTCTTCTAGTCCTGGACCCAGCTTCAGTTTCGTAGACGTTGTTACGAGACTTTTCAATGCTTTCTCGTGTGCTTCTCCGACCGTGACCAGATTCGAGCCGGCCAGACAGCGCTGTCCACTGTTCCCGAAGAACGACCCGACAATGGACCCGATTGACCGGGTAAGATCGGCGTCCGGCATCACGACGATGCTGTTCTTCGCGCCCCCTTGGACGATGGCTCTTTTGCCATGCTCACCTGCGAGTTTGTACACCTGTTTGGCCGCGGAGGTGGAACCGACGAATCCGACCCCGCTAACCCCACTGTTGGAGATAAGAAGCTCGACTACCTCCTTCCCGCCGTGGATCAGGTTGAAGACCCCCGATGGAAGCCCGACCTCCTGAAGAACGAGATCCGCTACCTTCTGCATGGGGAGCGGTGTTATTTCGCTCGGCTTCACGACGACCGTGTCTCCGAGAACGATGGCGTACGGTAAGAACCAAAACGGTATCATGAGGGGAAAGTTGAACGGGCAGACTATCGCAAAAACTCCCAGAGACTCACGTACCATGAACTCGTCAATGCCCGGCGCAATTTCATCTAGGGTTTCGCCTTTTGCTAGGGTGTACGCGACCGAAATGGCCGTGTCCACGTTGTCGATGGTTCTACGCACGTCCCCTCTGCTTTCGGCGAGCGTCTTCCCGTGGTTCTGCGTGCTGACGACCGCGAGCTCCTCGAAGTTATTTTCGAGTGTTTCCTTCAGCTTGAAGAGATGCTTGACCCTCTCTGTGATTGGTGTCTTGCTCCATTTCCCGTAACCTCTTCGGGCCGATTCAACAGCCTCGTCAACTTCTTCTTTCGTGGCGAACGGAACTTTCGCGATTACACGCCCGGTCGCCGGATTGAACGATAATCCCAGCTCTTCTGAAGCCGATTCTTTCCACTCATTATCGAGGAAAAGTTTCAGCGTCCCGTATTCCGCGGCTGGCTCAGATCTCAGAGTCATTGGGCGAACTCGAGTCATTACTGTCTTAAATATTGTATGTGAGGTGGGAGTTCGTGCTGAATTTATAGGGAGATTGGGCTCCCGAAATCATAGTTGCGCATTGTTTCTGGCTTTCTGGATGCGACGCCCCCGTTCGATTTCGCCCAGTCGTACAGATTCTTGGAGAAGTTCAGGCCAATGGCTGGGGAACAGCGTCTTAGCGAAAAACGAATCGTGAAAGCCTTGATGGTCGGAGGTGAAACCATCGGCTTCAGGCTGAGCGGGGCGGGGAGCACTGATACGTCAGGCATCGGTTACGAGTTACTCTCTAACAAGCCTCTGCGAGACGCGGAGAAGCAATACGTTGCGGACCGTATCTCATTCTTTCTTAGCCTCAAGGACGACCTTAATCCGTTCTATGCAGTCGCCAAGAATGACAAAGTGTTCTATCCGATCGTCGAACGGATGCGAGGGCTTCACCACGTCAAGTTCCTCACTTTTGTGGAAATCGCTTGCTGGTCCATTATGGCGCAGCATGCACCGATAGCCGTGGCGCGGCGCATGAAGGATTCGTTCGTCGAGAAATTAGGCGACATCATAGTGATTGATGGAATGCCGGTGAGAGCGTTTCCGGATCAGACCAGGTTGTCCGGAGTAACTCTGGAACTGTTGTACGCGATAATCAAGAACAAGAGGCGGTCGGAATATCTGAGCTGGCTCATAAGCGCCCTGAAAGACGTTGATGAGGATTTCCTTAGGACCGCGGATTATGACGAGGCTCAGGCGTGGCTCAAACAGATAAAGGGAATTGGTGACTGGTCCTCGACGTTTATCTTGTTCCGCGGGCTCGGACGGATGGAGCGTCTAGGTTCCAAGTCGCAACCGATTATCAAAAGGATGGCTCAAGTCTATGGTCCTGAAATGACTCTCGACGAAGCCATGAAGATTTATGGCGAATGGACAGGTTACTGGTCCTTATACTTGAGGTCGTCAGAATGAAGGAAGGTTCAATCTTGTTCGTGTGTGTCGAGAATTCGTTCCGCAGCGTCATGTCCGAGGCTCTTTTCAACGCGCGAGCACCCAACGGGTGGCACGCTGAAAGCGCTGGCGTTCAGCCTGCTCATGGGATAAATCCCGTTGTTGTCGGACTCTTACGAGAAGTTGGGATAACCCTTGGTGGCAAGACCCCGCGGATAGTAGACACCGGGATGATCAGTCGGGCTACAAGGGTGATAACCTTCGGGTGTCTGGACCGCTGCCCCGCAGGGGCGACAGGAAAGTCCGAAGATTGGCCGCTACCGGGGGCGACCGGAAAGACATGGGGACAGCTTCAGGAAATCAGGGCCGAGCTCAGCAAGAGGGTCGACGGGTTGATTCAGAGAATCCAGAAGGGCGAAGTTGTTTAGCGGGAGTTGTTGAATATTCACAAATCGACTGAGCTTCTCTTCAGCGGTCCAAGGTTCCTGCTCCCGGGTGTTAACGCTTGCAGAGCTTCACGGCCTTTGCGTAAGCACGCTCCTTACTCGGTCCGCCCCAAACGCCGTTGACCTTGAAATCGGGTTCGCCGATGATGATCCCGTCGGCCAGGTCGTAGAAACGTTTGATGTTGGCCAAACCGATTCCACTTCCGACAAAGACAGGGAGGTCTATTGCGTTCTTCACCATCTTGACTTTGTCGAAAGAGGGGGGCACCGGGCTTCTTGTTCCCGAGACGATCACCGCGTCCGCGCCTCCCCGTTCAGCCAGGTCCCTCGCAGCATCGTCGATAGGGACGTTGAAGAGTGGATAGGAGTGCTTGACGTGGACGTCTCCGAAGATCAGGGCTCTCGACCCTAGCTCATTCCGCAACCTGATGAGTCGGGCGGCGCATCCCTCAATAATCCCCTGATCGGTGACGTAGGCCCCTATCATTATGTTACATCTGATGAAATGGGCCCCCGAGGCGTGAGTCACCGAAAGCGCGTCCTCGCACGCGTTCCTAAGCATGTTGACCCCGACCTTCATCTTTGTGCGTTTGACGACCTCCTTCGTGATTATCGACATGGCTGCGACAGTAACCGGTGGGACGTGTTCTTTGAACAGGGGAGTGTCGCCGACGTTCTCCACTATTGCCGCGTCGCACCCAGCGCTTTCCAGTATCTCCGCCTCTGAGAGAGCAAAATCGGTCAGCCCCCTCATCGTCATGAGATTCTTAGGAGCCCCGACCAGAGGCGGCATGTGAATCATCCCGATGATTGGTTTCGCGCGGAAGAGCTCCCGGAGGCCCAATGTTCGTGAGTCACCCGTTCGCGATTAAAGCCTTGCCTCAATAGCCGAACCTTGAAGCGTTGAGCCACGGGACAAGAGCGGTTCTGACGCACTGCTCGGTTAGGTCGGTTCTGTTGACGGTTCCCCTTGTTAGATGGTAGACGATTCCTTCCTTGTCCCCCACCTCCGATATTCCCGTCATTTCCACGGCGTAGTGTTCCAGTTCGTTGCCTTCCTTGAGCATCCTCTGAACCATCTTCGCCGGGAGCATGAATCCCGAAGAGTGGCCGACTGAGAATCTTCCATTGGGTCGCATGATCACCGCCTGCTGATGGTCAAGATATCCAACGTCCTTTCCAAGGCTGAAGATTCCCGCCTCGATTCCGACGCCGTATTTTCCCTTGATCTTAGAAAGGGCGAACCTCGCCCGAATCAGGGCTCCTTCGGTAATCTGTTCAAGCCCGATTGGTTGAGTTCTGGTTACGCCTCTGGCGTCGACACCCTGAACGTCCACTTCCTTGAAGAACTCCGCGAAGACCCTCCTGACCCCTTCTATTTTCGCGGGGTTGCGCGTCCCGACTGCGACGATCATGGGGTACCCGTTGGACGTGATGAAATAAGGCTTGGAGAAGAGGATCGGAACTTCTTAGACGCGCATCTCTTCGAGCAGCTTGCTGACGTTCGCGATTGGCGTCCCGTCCGCAGTTGCTATCTCTTGTTTCGCGGGAGGGTTCGACCTGTACGTCGGCATCCTTTGATTGAGCCTTTCCTCGTACGTGGGAATATGCTCGTTTTGATAAAAGACGCCTATCGGCGTGTGGTCGCCGAGCTCGAAGCTCTTCTGGACGGCTTGGTGGATCTTGTCCGCCACTTCGGCATCGCCGCCGGTGTGCACGACGGGGTCGTAACCGCTCTCTTCCATTTTGTACGTCCTGGGCTTCGGCTTCCCATCGGGACCCAAGTTCCCTTCTCCGGCCCAATACTCTTTGGTGGCGACGTCGTTGTATGTGGGGCACGGCTGAAGCACATCGACGAGTGCGAATCCCTTGTGCAGGACCGCTCTCTTGATCAGGTCCTTTAGATGACGTACGTCGTAGGCATACCCCCTGGCAACGAAGGTAAAGCCAGCCGCGAGGGCGAGGAAGATTGGATTAATCCCTTGGTTGATGTTAGGTAGGGGGAGCGATTTGGTCTTGGTCCCCAATGGGAGCGTTGGGGAAGCCTGACCCTTGGTTAGACCGTAGACGCCATTGTCGTGGATGATGTAAGCCATGTCGACGTTCCTCCGGGCAGAGTTCACGAAGTGCCCGGCGCCGATTCCCATGCCGTCGCCGTCCCCTCCCGCGCAGATGACCTCGAGGTTCGGATTCGAGAGCTTGATTCCCGTGGCAAAGGGGAGAGACCTGCCGTGCAGGGTGTGAACGCCGTAAGTCTTCACGAAGTGTGGAATCTTGCCGGAACATCCGATGCCAGAAACCATTACCGTGTTGGAGGGATCCACGTTCATCTCTGCAAGCGCCATCTGGACTGCGTTGAGAATCCCGAAGTCGCCACACCCAGGACACCAGTCGTTGTGAGCCTCCGTCTTCAGGTCTGTGAGTTTAAGCGCCATGTGTCAACACCAATCTTTTCGGAGCATTCCCCTTCGCAATTTGCTTGACTGCTTCATAGAGTTCTTCTGAGGAGATGGGTCTCCCGTTGTACTTCACGATGTGCTGGTCCATTGGGATCAAAGTTCTTTCCTGAACAATCCCGCCAAGCTGTCCCGAATAATTCATCTCGACATCTATGATTTTCTTCGACTGTGAAAGGAGGTCTTTGACGTGTTCAGTCGGGAAAGGATGAATCAACCTGATCTGCAGAAAGTTCACTTTTATTCCATCCTGGCTCAGCCAGTCCATCGCATCGAGAATGGCACCCTTCGTCGAACCCCAGCTCAGTAAAGTAATGTCCGCGTTCTTTGGTCCGAAGAAGTTTACTTTCTCGCTGAGTGGTATCTCTTTGTCTGCGAGGTCGAGTTTGGACATCCTCTTCTCCATCATCATCGTCCTTAGAGTCGGGTCCTCTGAGATGTGTCCGAGTGCGTCGTGCTCGTCCCCCGTATTCCAATACAATACGCCCTTAGTTCCCACGGGTGGTCTGGGAGAAACGCCACTGGGGGTGAGCTTGAAGCGCTCGAACTCGCCGCCGTTCGGAGCCCCAAGAGGGCCTTTTAGTGTCTCCCCACGGTCAATCTTGACCCTATTTAAGTCGAACATGGGCATCGTCGCGTCAGAGTTTGCCATGGCCTTGTCAATTATGTGAATCACGGGAGTCTGGTATTTCTCCGCGTAGTTGAACGCTCGAATTGTATCGTAGAAAGTCTCTTCGTGGTCCCCGCTTGCGAGGATTATCCTCGGGAACTCTCCATGCCCCGCGTGGAGGGCGAACCGCAGGTCACCCTGCTCGTGCCTCGTTGGGAGGCCCGTGCTCGGACCCGCCCGCTGGTAAAGTGTGACGACGACAGGAACCTCGTTCATCCCAGCCCACCCTAGGCCTTCGGCCATCAAGGAGAATCCCGGACCTGAGGTCGACGTCGCCGATCTTGTTCCTGCGAGGCCCCCTCCGATTGCCATGGTGATGGCCGCGATTTCGTCCTCCGTCTGAACCACTGTTATTGAGGCCCTGTTGGCTATCGTGGCGGCCTCGGCGAGTTGCGGATTCTCGGCGGCCGCCGGCCCGTACAGGTCTATGTTTTCGTGCGCTTCAAGGTATTCGCTCTCATCGCTCGCGGGTGTAATCGGGTAGTAAGTCTGAAGCCTACACCCCGCGAGTTCCTTGGCCACGCCCATTGTGGCGTTTCCTCTTAGCAGGAGCCTCGGTTCTTTCGAACTTGGAGGCTCAAGCTTCACGCCGTAGCTTCCGTTGTATTTCTCTCTGACAAAGTCGTATCCGGCGGCCACTGCCGCCACGTTCATCTCGGCAGCCTTTGGTTTTGATTTGAACTGCTTGCGGACGGCATCGTTAACATAATCCTGGTCGTATTCCAAGAGAGCAAAAGAGGCCGCAACCGCCATGACGTTCACCATCCTATTGAGGTTACTGAGGGATGTTTCCCCGAACTTCTCGCCGACCTTCTTCAGGAGCGTCAAGTAAGGCAAAGGGTAGATGTGGACGCCCCTTCTCCTCGCGAGTTCGACGATGTCCTTCAAAGTGAATCCCAATCCATTCTTTGTCAGTTCCTGCGTCAATGAACTCCTGACCGGCGGTTCGATGGTCGCAATGTTCTCCAGCTTGTTGCTTTCGAGATCGGGGTCGTAAATTATCGCGCCATCCTTTCTCACCTCCGGGGCATGCCTGACCAATGTCTCGTCATCGAACGTAGCGAGCATATCTACTGTATCCACGTGGGAACGAATCGTATCCTTGCTCACGCGAACCCTGAAGTAACTGTGTTCTCCTTTGATGTTCGAATAATACTCCCTGTTACCAAACACGTTCAGGCCACTGAACGCGGCAGCTCGGGCGAAGACGATGGCAGATGTGTCGACGCCTGTCCCCTGAGCACCGCCGATCATCCAAGAAAAATCGGTTCTCTTCATACGCTTTCTTTCAAATGAAAGAAGAGCGGAATGTATAAGAGTATAGTTAATATAGTATATACTGGTATTTAGAAATCATGGATGAACAGAGAAAGATCCAGAAGGTCGGCTATTCTACTCTCTCGGTCTCCATCCCTAGCGAGTTTGCGAGAGTATCCAATCTGCACGCAGGAGACAGCCTCTTGGTAAGGCAGGAAGCGGATGGGACCTTGCGGCTAATACCCTCGACATTCGTCAAAAGGATTAGCAAGGCCACAATCAAGGCAGACCAGATGGGAAGTGAGGAACTGCTGTCTAGGCTGATAATCGGTTGCTACATACTCGGATACGATACAATCGAGGTCGTAGCAAAAAACCGACTGGATGAGTCGGTGGCTGACAATGCGATGACCACCATGCGCCGCTTGAGAGGACTAGAGGTGGTTGATACTCAGCAGGACAGAGTCATCGGGCAGAGTTTTATGGATCCGACCAAGTTTCCAGTGGATTCGCTAATCAAGCGCCTTCAGATTCTCGTGTCCAGAAGTCTGGGTAACGTGATTGATGCGATTCAGAAGGGGACGATTGGGCGTCTTAACGAAGTGAGGCGCACCCAAGATGAGGTCGACGAACTCTATTGGCTCATCGCGAGGCAACTCTTAGTGGCCCTGAATCATCGGGAATTGGCCGCGAAAATCGGAATCGAATCTCCGCTTCACGCGTCGGGGGACCGAGTGACTGCGAAAACGCTCGAACAGATTGGGGTGATAATCCTGGATCTTTCAGAGGAAATCATCAGGCTACGAGGGAAAGGGGGAAAGATCGGTGAGACTGTGGTTATTCGAATCGAGCGCCTTGCGAGGAAAGCGCAGGAAGCATTCAACATGACTGTTGAGAGTCTCCTGACCCCCGACATCAAGTTGGTCAAGCTGGCCATAGGCTTGGTGGACGAGACGCTCCAGATGGAGAAAGAGATAACGCATGAGCTTCTGGAATCCGGGGAGTACGCCTATTCTAGAATCATAGTTTCTCATCTTGGGCAACTTGCTCGCTATTGCAATATAATCATTGAGATTGCGTCCCACAGGCTTCTGAGGAAGACGAGTAGGGTCGTAACGGTCCAACATGAATGAAATCTCGTCGCGCAAGTAAATAAGAGACAGGATGATAGGGTTACAAATTGCGAGGGTAGCTAAGCCTGGTCAACGGCGGCGGAGCTAGGGCGCCGAGACTCAAGATCGTGGTCCAGGATGAGCGATGAATGATCCGCTCCCTTAGGGGTTCGTGGGTTCGAATCCCACCCCTCGCACTAGGTTATTGCCAATGTTGAGACATTCCAGTCACGTTCTAAAGACTAGAAGTAAATAGCGGCGGCTATTGCAATACACCGTTCGAATTGCAAAATCGGGTCCTGTCAGCCGTATTCGTTCTCGCGATCATAGGTAGCGCGGGAGCAGGGTATCTGGTTGGATCGAGCACCATTGCCAATCAAGTGACGAGGAATCTAACATCGCAAACTAAATGCACTATCGTTGGGGAAACTATCGGAGTAGTGCTCCAAGTACTCGCAACCGATTACTCAAGCCATACTGAGGTTCCTGTTTCTGGTGCGCTCGTAAATGGTCAGGATGTTTTGTACTGCAACAACGAACGACAGGTGTTCGCGGTTCAACCTGCAACCGCAAACTCTAGCGGATGGACCAGCTTGCTTGATGGGGGCGGAGGAACGTACTACCTTCTATAATCTTCTAGGAGGGGCGTCGCTAGGACTCGGTGGTTTGCTAGCAACCCTCGTTATTGTGCTTGCGGTGTTCGCCGCCCTGGGAGCGATTACCGAATACGGCCTCGTTAGACCGATTCTCAAGAATCCGGCGGATACCTTGGTCAGTGGAATTCTCGTTACGATAGGCATTGCTCTTGTCCTTCAAGACGTTGGCAGCTATATCCTCATCAAGATTCCGCAGAACTTTTCCAGAAGCACGACGATTTCGCTGACGATACCTTTCAATAACTCCATAGTGGTAGGAGGCTATTACTTCGCTTCCTCGAAGCTCTTTTCGCTGCTGGTGATCTTGGTTGCGAGTGTGAGCCTGTTCGTATTCTTCAAGAGAACCTACCTGGGGATGGCAATGCGTTCTATCTCCCAAGACAGGGAAGCGGCCGTCGCAGTCGGCATGAACCTGAGAAGGATATCAGTTATCACGTTTGCCCTCGGTATCTTATTCGCAGGCTTCGCCGGTTTCATCCTTGTCATCGACCAGACAGCCGATCCAGCGCTTGGAATAGGGTATACGATAAAACTTCTCACCATCATGGTCTTGGGGGGAGTGAGAAACCCCCTTGGCCCGGTCGTCGGCGGCTTGGCTTTGGGCGTCATTGAACTACTTACCGCGACGATATTTGGCGCATACTGGATTACAGCTGTTTCCCTTGGCATCCTGATTTCAATTCTATTGATCAAGCCTACGGGTCTAACTGGAGGCAAAATTGGATAGCATAAATGAAGAGAAGTCCAGGAAAGAGAGAGGGACCAGGTTTTTCCCACATTGGACCGTCCGTCTTAAGCGAGCGCTCTTCCTGCTTCTTCCTCTAGCAATAGGCGGGGCTTTTCTTCCCAGTTTTCTGAACACCTACATCATAGGAAGTGTGCTCTTCCTGTTCGCAATCTATTCAGTTCTTGCCCTCAGCTACGATATCCTCGGCGGATTCGCGGGCTACATGAACTTGGGTCATGTTGTGTTCTTCGGCATTGGTGCGTACGTAGCTGCCATTCTCTTCCAGAAATTCTCGATGCCTCTGGCTCTCGGCATATCCGCAGCACCCGTGGCGGTCGCTTGCTTTGCATTCCTGTTCAGCTTTCCCCTCTTCAGGTTGAAGGGATTCTATTTCGCTGTCGCTGGTTTGGCTTTTGTTGAACTTGCGAACCTGGTTGTCGCATCCATGAACGCAGCGTCAATAACAAACGGATTCAACGGCATCGCGTTTGTGCAGTATGATGTCGTTGTTCCCTATTATGCCGCGCTCGCTCTGGTTATTTTTTCCATACTCCTGTCCTTAGTCATTTCAGACTCCAAGTTAGGGCTAGCGCTGCGGTCCATCAGGGAAGACGAAGAGGTAGCAGAAAGCATCGGGATAAACGTCCCACGCGTGAAGCGACTGGCGCTTCTTCTCAGTGGTGGAATAGCAGGATTGGACGGCGCGGTTTACTTTTGGGGCCGAGGTGAAATTAGCCCTTCTACAGCCTTCGGGTTTGGTATCGTCTTCGTACCTGTGACTCTTGCCCTCATGGGTGGAACCGGTACTATTCTGGGACCAATTCTGGGGGGTGCAATCTACATCTATCTTCAGTACTACGGGATCAGCTTTCTCCAAAGCTATGTGCCCGGAATGATTTACTTTCCCAATGCGGTTACTGGTATTATCCTAGTAATCGTAGGACTCTTTGTGCCAAGGGGTATAGTTGGTTCTCCGCGGATAAGGAGTCTCTTCCGCAGACTCTACGCCGAGATGACAGAGTAGCTAGAGTCCGAGGTACGCTTTCCTTACGTCTTCATGCTGCAGAAGATCTTCACCAGGTCCCGACCTAGTTATGCGCCCGTTCTCCAGGACGCATGCCATCGAACTCATCGAAAGGACTCTTACAACGTCTTGTTCAACCATGATCACGGTAATGTCAGAGTGACTTATGAGCGAGATAGCTTCAAAAATTCGTGAGACGATCATCGGGGCCAACCCCGCTGAAGGTTCGTCGAGCATCAGGAGTTTTGGCCTTGACATGAGCGCCCTGTCAATTGCTAGCATTTGAGCCTCGCCGCCAGAAAGAGTCCCGGCCCTCTGCCTCGTCTTCTTTCTCAGGTCTGGAAATATTTCGTACACTCTTTCTATCTCTTCGTCGTGGAACTTCCTTGCATGGACTGGAAATGAACCCATTTTCAGATTTTCTTTGACAGTGAAATCCGGAAAGATGTGCCGGCCCTCAGGCACATAAACGATCCCCGCCTCAACAATCCTGTGAGGGAGAAGGCCATCGATCCTTTCTCCGTCAAACAGTATGGTTCCTGAACGGGGAGAAGTAAGCCCCATTATGGTCTTGAGTAAGGTGGTTTTCCCAGAACCGTTAGACCCGATAACGCTCGCGATTGATCCTGACTTTACGCTTAGAGAAACATCCCAAAGTGCTTGAATCTCACCGTAGAACACATTGATGTTTTCCAGTTCAAGACCTGACAAAGTCAGCACCCAAATAGACGCTCACGACGTTCTTGTTTGCAATAACTTCCTCGGGAGTACCCTCTGCTAACTTGAGACCTGCGTGTAATACGATAACTCTTCTAGACAGATTCATTATCGCCTTCATGACGTGCTCGACAACAAGTACCGTGACTCGCTCCTTGTTTACTTTCCTAATCAATTCAATGAACTTCTTTATTTCTACGGCGTTCAAACCTACCATTGGCTCGTCCAGCAACAAGAGTCTGGGAGAGGAGGCGAGAGCCCGAGCAACTTCGACCATCTTTCTCTGCTCTATAGGGAGCGTCTTCACTAGGAGACTTCTCTTTGTTTCTAGATCGGTCAGGCGCAGAAGATAATCGAGGCGTTCTCCGGTATTTTCACCGCGACCGAAGAGCATTCCGACCCTGACGTTTTCCTCGACGGTGTAGTTGAGAAACGGACGCACCGATTGGAATGTTCTCGCGAGGCCGAGCTTGATAATGTCATGCGGGCGGAGACCGATTACGTCCAGTCCGTTCAGGAGGACTCTGCCAGAGGTGGGCTTCTGGATACCTGTGATAATGTTAAACAGTGTGCTTTTTCCGGCTCCATTCGCTCCAATTAGACCAACAATTTCGCCTTCTTCAATGGAGAACGAGACATCCTTGAGCGCCACGAGACCACCAAAGTCCATAGTCACCCCTTGCACATCTAGCAGGACCAAGCTCGTTCTACCCTTCTCCTTCGAAGGTTTTAGAAGTTGCTTGGAGGCCCAACCCCGCACATTGGCTCAATCGCTAGTCGTCTATCTGAACGAAGGCGTTGATCAGGTCAGGGGTCTCAGATCGCGCTTTAATCCAGAACTCTTTGTTTTGAGGGTCACCAGGGCTGAATAGATTGTCGTACTTCACCCTGTCTTCTGACGACGGGACACGTTCGACACTTCTTAGGACAAATTCCCGAAGTTGCCGGGCGTTTGAGAGCAGCGGATTCATCGCGATATAGAAGAGCGCTAGCTTCTCGACTTCAGAAATTTCCTTGCCAGAATCCCTCCCGGATTGCTTCAGGTTGGTCAAAGCAACAAGGACGCGGTCTTCGGCACTCATGGATGGGATGGTCTGTTCATTCCCATGAGGTATCCGTGTAAGCAAGTCAATCCCCTTCTGTCTGGAAGAGATTCCTTTTTTCATCTCTTCAATACTCGATCCAGAGCTCCCTGCTAAGATGAAGACCTTCCCGGTGCCCCTCTTCGACCCCGCGTCAAGGTGGTTCAGGAGCGCCTCGTAAGGCCACGCTTCGCCTGGCTTGCTGTCTATTTCGTCTATGAAGCAAATCGACGGCTTGTCGCTTCTATCCATCTCAGAGAGGATCGACCTGAAACTCTCCTCGTCGGTCTCAGCCAAATTCAATTCGAAATACCTCGCGTCGTCCTGCATGCTCTTGATGGCCTGCTGAACGAAGAAAGTCTTCCCACTGCCAGGAGGCGCCCAAATCAGATAGTTTTCCTGCTTGGGGCTACGTGTCTTGAGGCCGGTCATAATCTTCTGCTTGAGGTCCTTGAGCAGGTTGCGCGAGCTTTCATCATAGCGCGTGTAGTTGCCCACCACACGAAATCGTGAAAGCCTCAGGTTGCTCATCCCTGCCAGGAAAGAAATGACCTCCCTGTAATTGGTCGATGCGGAGACATCGGTTTCGAGCCGCATCCTCTTTAGAAGCGAGACAAACCTTGGATCAGAACGAAGGGTGTCGAACCTGGGTTCGACCTTGATCCACGCGAGCCAACTTGAACGTTCTTGGAACGCTCTCTCCAGCCAGGTGAAGGCTTCGTCTTTCGTTCCGAGGCCTGTGTAGATTAGTGCTATCCAGTAGGAAGGGACGTATTGCCTTTTGGCGCGTTCTTTGAGTTTCTCAAGAATCTCCTCGGCTTCTTTTATGTTCCCCGCTGAAGCATAAGCGTGACCGAGGACGGCCAGAGAAATCGTGCTCTCTTTCGAAAGTTTCACCGCTTGAAGGACCTCTGCTATTGCCTCGTTGTACATCCCCTTCTGGAGGTAGGGCCTCCCGAACCAAAGGTGTCCCTGGACGAAATTCGGATCCATCTCGACCGCGTGCCGGTACTGTTCTATTGCCTCGTCGTATTGGCGGGAGAGGTACAGTACATGTCCCATACCGTTGTTTATTGAAAGAGAAAGCGGGTCCAGTTCTTTGGCTCTCTTCATTTGCGCGATGGCCTCGGGTAAGCGCCCCATTGCCTTCAGGAAATCGGCATAGAACTGATGGGCAGGCGGATAGTTTGTGTTGATCTCGAGAGCTCGCCTGAATTGACTCTCCGCCCCCGACCAATCACGGTCATACTGGAAGTTGATAAGCCCAAGCGAAGTATGGGCTTCAGCGAGTTTGTCGTCAAGCTGCAAGGCCTTCTGGGCCGCAGCTTTCGCCCTCGGGAACACCTGCTCTGGGGGGACTGACTCGTTCAGGGCGAGCATCGCATATGAGTCGGCGAGTCCGGTGTACGCGAGAGCATAGGCCGGATCCTTCTCAAGGGCCCGCTTGAAATGGTCGATGGCCTTGATCAGGCCTTCTTCCGTCCTCTTGTTCCACTGATATCGACCATTCAGGTATTCCGTGTAGGCGTCGAGGTCTTTGGTGGCTTTCTTTTCAATCTCCAATCTTTCATGCTGAATAATCTGAATCTTGAGCGCACTGGCTATTCTCTTGGCAATATCGCTTTGAATTAGAAATACGTCCTCAAGTTCCCTGTCGTATTGTTGGGACCAAAGGTGCTCCTCGCTCTTGGGATCTATCAGCTGAACCGTGATCCGCAGTTTACTTCCAGCCTTCCGGACGCTCCCTTCGAGTACCGTCCCGACACCGAGCTCAGCCCCGATTTCCGCGACTGACTTTGTTTCCCCCTTGTATTTCATCACGGATGTTCGTGCGATTACGCGCAGGTTGGTTATCTTGGAGAGAGTCGAAATCAGCTCCTCGGTCATGCCATCGGTGAAGTACTCGTCTTTCGGGTCGGGGCTGATGTTCTTCAGTGGCAACACGGCGACACGGTGCCTATCTAGCGCTAGATCTCTCATTCCTGGGTCCATTTACGAGTCAGGATGAAATTTGGGGGGGAGATTATATGCTTAACCAGGTTCTGATTAGAGCTTTACACCGAGGAGTTGCTCGATGATGTCTGTCAGCGTGATCACCCCGACGAACTTACCCCCGCTGTAAACGAAGGCAATAGTCGACTTCGCCTTCTGCATCCTGTCCATTACCGTCGTCAACGATTCTGAGATTTCAACCCTCGCGGCTTGTATTACATGATCTGCAATCCTTTCGTTCAGCTTCCCCGTACCCACGGCGGTCGAAAGGGCGCGGAAGGTTATCGCACCGACGTACCGGTCCGATTGCTTATCGTAAACGGGGAGTCTGGGGTGGTTGGACTTGCCCATTATCTTCAGAGCGTCCAAGACTGTTGAAGTCAAGGGAACGGAAATGGTTTCGCCCTCGGGTGTCAAGACGTCACCAGCGGTGTTCTTGGATGAAAGCATTGCAGACCTTAGAATCTTCCCGGCGTCGGGCTCTATGTGTCCTTCTTTCTCGAGCATCCCGACGAGGTCCTCGAATTCGCCCACCAAGTCAACCTTCTGGTATCCCGACTGTCCCACAATGCGGTACGACAGTTTCCGTGCTACCGACGTGAGAGGGACCGCTATCGGGGCAAGGATGTCGAGGACGATTAGGGAGCTTGGTGCGAGCCAGATGGCCATTCGGACGGAGTTCTCAATCCCTATGGCTTTAGGAAGGAGATAAAGGAAGACCATTATCCCGAGGGATCCAATGAGGGCGCTGTACACCCATCCGATGGGGCCGAAGTAATCGGAAAGGATGAGTCCTATCGTGCTGGCGAGAACTACATTCGATGTCGTATCAACCAGTGTTGTGGTACTGACGAGCTTCGTCTTCTCGTTACTAATCATCAGGGCCTGGGTTGCACGCTTGTTCCCGTCAGCGCTGGCCGAAGCGAGGGAGATCGGTCGAACTGTCAGGAATGTGGCCTCGACCAATGCCGACCAGAATGAAACTAAAATTGTTGCCCCGAGAAATATGTAGACGATGGCATTTACCAATGTCTTATCGCATTTTGGAGAGTCGCGCTAATAAACGAAACCGATGGGATGGGGCTCACGATACGATGGTGCCAATCTTGACACCGTTGACCGCCTTCAGGATGTTCTTTGGGTCGCTCCCGTTGAGTACAATAAGCTTGACCCGGCTTTGAAGCAGTGTATCGACCGCTACCGGGTCGACGATTTTGTGGATTCCCGGCTTGTGCTCCCCTCCGAGGATCTCCTTCATCTTGGCGTACGTAATGGCGTCCAATTTCTTTGCTTTCTTATCGATGGCCGGGTCCGCGGTATAGATTCCCTTTTGGTTCGAGCCCTTGATCATCAGGTCGGCTCCCCACTTCTGGGCGAGAATAGCTGCGACTGTATCCGTGGTGATCCCGGGTTTCAGACCCCCCATCACCGCGACCCTGTTCCTTGCTAACCTTTGCATCATGCTGTTGATCGAAGTGGGAACCGAGCTGACTCCTCCCATCTTCATGGCGACTAACCTAGCGTTGAGTCTCGAAGTGTGAATCGCAATCAAGTCCTGGTGGAAACCGGATAAACCGACTTTCCTGGCGGACTCGATGTATTTCCTCGACAGGGGGCCACCGCCGACTATGATCCCGAGGACGTGCCCTTCGCCGGTGAGCTCGGAGACAATTTCGGAGTATCCGTTAACCACCTCGGGGTCCGGCGGAGAACCCAATATTGAACCGCCGATCCTCAGGACAATCTTCAATGTTCGTTTGTCCCTCCTGACCCGCGATATTAGGAGTTTCGTGTTTGCGGAGTTTTTATAAAGCGGAGAGCTCTCTTCGTGCTACAAGCCCGTTGTTTTCTTCCTGTCGACGTTCTGCCAACGCTGCCGAATAGGGTAGGTGTCATCGGAGATTGTCGACAAAGCCAGACTCTGTAAAATTATACAAGATTAGAAAGTTAATCTCTGAACTGGGCGACAAGGAGGGGAGGGGGACAGAATTAATCTCCCTCTACATCCCTCCGAAGAAAGCGATTCATGAGGTTGTTTCTAACCTTAGAGAAGAATGGGGGACGGCCAGTAACATCAAGTCGGACACCACTCGCAACCATGTCCAGGATGCGCTCGTTAAGACGATGCAGCGGCTCAAGCTATACAGAACGCCTCCCGAAAACGGTCTTGTGATATTCGCCGGCGCGCTGCCGACAAACGGACCCGGCAGCGAGGTGATCAGTCTGCACGAAATTGTTCCACCAAAACCGGTGGCCACCTACCTCTATACGTGCGACGACCATTACCATCTTGAGTGGCTTAAGGACATGTTGAGAGATGAGAAGGTCTTTGGAATCCTGGCGATCGACGCGAGCGAGGCGGGTTTGGGAATATTGAGTGGGGACAGGCTTGAGGTCGAAGACGTATTGACTTCGGGCGTCTCTGGAAAGACTAGGAAGGGGGGTCAGAGCGCACGCAGGTACGAAAGGCTTCGTGACATGGAACTGACATACTACTTTCATAGGGTGGGAGAGCACGCTACACGGGTCTTCATCGAGAACGCGAAAGTCACCGGTATGATTGTCGGCGGACCTGGCCCGACCAAGGAAGAATTCATGAAGGGTGAGTACTTACACTATCAGCTTCGGAAGAACGTCCTGGGGGTGCTCGACACCTCGTATTCGGGGCGCGAGGGGGTCCGTGAACTCGTCGAGAAAGCGACGGATATCCTCAAAGATGTGAGGCTCGTGGAAGAGAAGAAGCTGGTTCAGAGGTTCCTCATGGAAGTCAACAAACCGGGGGGCCTCGTAGTCTACGGTCTGCCCAGGGTGATGGACGCGCTTCAGAGGGCGAACGCCGAAGTAATCTTAGTCTCAGACGACATCGACACGATGAGAATTAAAATGAAGTGCAAGAACTGCGGAACCGTCAAGGAACAGACTACGCTCGCCCGGAGTAAGATGCAGACCGTCAGTAACATGGTATCGACCCCGTGCGTGAAATGCGGGGTGACCGACTACGAGGTCCAGGAGAAAGACATTGTGGACGTCCTCGAGGAAATGGCTTTCCAGGTGGGGTCGAAGGCGGAAGTGATATCTTCCACGACAGAAGAAGGACGTATGTTCAAGTCGTTCGGCGGCGTTGCCGCTATCTTGAGGTACAGACCGCAGGGGACATAGGCACTAGTCACTTCTCAGCTCAGAGAAAGGGCGTCGATCACACCGTTACTGGCGCTGAGAGCCTGAGTCTGCTCTTGTAGGTTTTTCAACAGGCCCCGTGCGTAGCCTCTGGTCGGGGAATTCATGGGAAATCCTATTGTTGATGCTCAACTGAAGGGCAACACTCTCCGGGTCTACATCTACGCGCTCAAGAACCGCAAAGTCGGCGTGAGGGAGGTCCAGAGGGCCCTCCACTTGTCGAACCCATCTCTGGCGCAATACCATCTCAACAAGCTGAAAGAGCTTGGACTGCTGAAAGAGGAGATGGGAGACTACCAAGTCGTCAATGAGGTGAAGGTCGACGTTATGAAGGATTTCCTGAGGGTCGGTACACTGCTCGTGCCGAGGTTCATCTTTTACGCGGTGTTCTTTTCGGTATTCGACGCGTATCTCACCGCCGTCTCGTATCAACTATACGGGTACGTCCCTGTCCTGATTTGGTTCACGGGGGTGACTGTCCTCGCGGCGGCGATATTCTGGTACGAGGCGCAGAGGGCTTGGCGATCTGCGCCGTCACCGTAATCAACAGACGCTTCATTCAGAATTCTTTTATCCGTGTTGTCCTCTTCCGACAGTTGATGCGCCCCTAATGCCCATTCGAATCGGTCTCATCGGGAAGACGAACGCGGGAAAGACGACGTTGTTCAATTCCATGACACTGCTTTCAGGAGAGATATCCAACTACCCGTTCACGACAAAAAGCCCCGAGACCGGGGTTGCGCAAGTCGTGACTCTCTGCGTTCACAAGGAGTTTAACGTCAAGGACAACCCCGTCAATTCGCGGTGCGACGAGGGATGGCGTTTCATTCCCGTGGAGCTGACCGACCTGCCGGGCCTAATCAAGGGAGCTTGGATGGGGAAGGGACTCGGAAACCAGTTTCTTTCTGTTGCCGCACAATCCGACGCGCTGTTTCATGTTGTAGATGCTTCAGGAAGCGTGGACAAGGACGGGAAAATCACAGAGCCGGGGACGGGAGATCCATTGGCAGATTTCGCTGACGTTGAGCTTGAACTCGTCTTGTGGTACGTGAAGCTGTTTACGAGTAACTTGAGCAAGATATCGAAGGGAGCGCGGGCACCCGGTTCTTCGCTACCAGATTCCGTCGCGGATGTCATGCAAGGAATCGGGGTGAGAAAAGAGCACGTCCAGAATTCGCTCAGGGAGGCTCTGCTTCAAGACAAAGATATCGGTAACTGGACAGAGAAGGATATCCAGAACTTCTGCTGGATTCTGAGAGAGACATCGAAGCCGACGCTGATAATAGCAAACAAGATGGATCTGTCATATGCAGCGGAGAACTTTCAGCGCTTGAGGGAGAAGTACAAGGGCTTGATAGTGGTCCCAACATCAGGAGAGGCCGAACTTACTCTGCGGCGTGCAGAGTCGAAAGGGTTGATCCGATACGTCCCGGGAGAAGAAAGGTTCGAGCTCTTGAGACCCCAGGACCTGAACGATGCACAGAAAGTGGCGCTCGCTTACATCAAGCGCAAGGTGTTCGGCGAATATCTCAGGACGGGGGTGCAGTTTGGACTCAATATTGCAATATTCAAACTTCTCAAGATGAACACTGTTTACCCCGTTGTGGATCCAGAGAAGCTGACCGACAATAACGGCAAGGTGCTCCCAGATGTTTACCTGTTGCCGGCTGGCGCGTCCGTGAACGACCTGGCCAAAACCATTCACAGCGACCTAGCGAAGGGGCTTCTCTATGCCGTAGACGCCAGAACGGGGCTTCATCTGCCGACGAATTACGTGCTTAGGGACAGAGACGTCCTTTCCATAGTCTCGACCGCAAAGCGGGGCTAGAACCAGGGAGAGCCTTATAGATGAAGGTCGGGTAATGAAAGCAGATATCCGTTGTCCCAGGAGAAACCTGCGCTCACCGACCTGATGGTGAGGTACCCTTTCGTCCATTACTCTAGAAGATTTTTTGATTCCGTCCCTATAGACGAGAGTTTAGCAAGCCGAGACGTTCAAAAGCAAGCCGAGAGCAGATTGATGAATTCGCTCGGGCGCCAGAGCTACGAACCACATCTTTCTGAGCACATCGAGTTCTCCAGTTTCTTTATCGCGGCACTAGTGGCTAGCCAGGACAGCTCGCTGGCATCCAGGTTCGCTCGTAAGGAGGGAGAGAGATCGAAGGGCTTCTTCATGAAAGAGAGCCAGCGGGGGAAAAGCTTGGTGATAAGGGAGTGTTTCGGACTGGAGGTCGGCCAGCTCGGAGACAAAGAGAAGCGGTACAGGTATTCAGTGACATTCGAGGACTACCTTTCTCTTACGTCGAGGTATGAGCTGACGAAGCTCCAAAAGTGGAAGCTCGTCAGGCAACCGCTTTGGAACGGGATAATCTACTTCACAGACAATATGTTGAATGATTTTTTCGGTGATTGCGCCCAAAAAGCGGTCGCGGACGGGGTCAGGAATCTAAGGAGGGCCGCCTTCCCCCGTCAACTGCTCGAAATTCGGAACAGGGTCTTGACGTACGTTCCAGCGCCCAAAACAAGACCAGGAAGGAGTTATGTGTACATAGAGGAATTATTGAAGCACCCAATCTCCGATGGCAGGCACCGTCTCGTCTGGCTAGTCCTCGCGCCCTACTTGGTCAACGTAAAGAAGCTGGATGATGAGGAAGCTATCGAGAGAATCAGAGCGTACGTATCAGTCAGCGGAGAGATGCCTGCGATGAGAAGGTTCGTTGAGTATAACGTCAAGAGGGCAAGGAGGAATGGGCTGATGCCTCCGACTATCGGTAAACTGCGAGGAGAACATCCCGATCTCTATTCCCTCCTGCCCAAGGAGGTTCTGGCGCTGTGAGGGAACTCGGTAAGTAGTTCAGGGTACGCCCGAGCCGATTAAGTAGCGACGCTGGCTCGGACCAAAAAGTCAAATCGCTTGAAAGATTGGCACCTAGTGTGGACTTAAAGGTGTTCGGCCGGACTGGCCGAAAGATATCATCAATCGGTATGGGTACCTATTACGATCCAGCGTGGATTGCCACAGCTTTCTTGGGATGGCGAAGAGGTACCCGGACGAAGATCGAAGCGATCAAGACTGGGCTGGGCGTGGGAATGACTCTGATCGACACGGCTGAAATCTACCAATCCGAGCCTCTCGTAGCAAAGGCGATTCAGGATTGGAAGCGGGAAGACCTCTTCATCGCCACGAAGGTGTGGTCTAATCATCTCCGCAGGGACGATCTTTTCCGGTCATTGGACCGCAGTCTCAGGCGCCTCGGCGTGAGGTACGTCGATCTTTACCAGGTTCACTTCCCCAATCCACGTGTACCCATCGCCGAAACCATGGGAGCGATGGAGGAACTGGTTTCGCAAGGAAAAATAGCAAGCATAGGAGTTAGCAACTTTTCATTTCAGCAGACCCAAGAAGCAAACGCTGCGCTGCGAAAGTCGCAACTTGCATCGGTTCAAGTGAGATATAGTCTGATGGATCGTGCTATTGAGAGCGCCATATTGCCTTATTGTGACAAAGAGGGTATCGGCGTGTTGGCTTACTATCCCCTCGGACACGGCAAACTGATTAGGGATTCCAGACTGGACGAATCCGCTAAGAGGTATGGCAAGAGCCGGGCACAGATTTCCCTGAATTGGTTGGCGTCGAAGCCAAGCGTTTTCCCCATTCCACGTGCATCGAGTGAATCCCACGTAAAAGAGAATCGAGGAGCCGCTGGATGGGGAATCGACCCCGAGGACATCGGGAAACTCGATTCTGCGTTTGGGCTGTGAATCATTAATACGCCCAGGTTCGAGCCCATGCGCAGGCGGGTGAGTGGTACCTCCACCCGTTCCGCCTTACAAAACCCGGAGTTGGAGGAAAAAGTGACACAGGAAAGTCCGTCTTCGAGCCGATGCGTAGAGGTTCTGCCAAGTTGAGGAGAAGTGTATTGATCGCTGGCGCATCGGTATACGCTGCCATGTACGTCGCTTTAATCCTCGTCTTCAATTCCATAAGCTATGGTCAGATCCAGCTACGAGTGGCAAATGTGATCGTGGGGCTGGTCCCGATAATGGGGTGGCCAGCAATAGTAGGTCAAACGGTCGGGGTGATGATTGCGAATTCCTTCAGCCCACTCGGTCCCATCGATTTGATCAACGTCATCCCCTCGTTCTTATTCTCCTTTATCATCTGGAAGCTGAGAAAAGTCAGTGTGTTTCTGGGATTGAGTCTGTATTCGTTGGCTCTCGGGATAACGGTCAGCCTGGCGCTTAACTATGCTTTCGGGGAACCTTTGATCGTCGGGATTCCGACGGTTACCATAGGAATATTCATCGCGACGGCTGTCTTTGGATACATATTCTATCGTGCCGTCAAGGGAATCGATGCCCTTGGGCGGATTTTTGGGGAACAAATATGAATCCCGATCGAGACCGATGACCGCCAGATTGGTTGCTTCTCGAAGCGCGATAAGCTGCATCTCTGGAGGGGTGGATTCAGTAACAACTGCGTACTACGTCAACAAGGTCCTGAAACCGAACAAACATCTGTTGATCTTCTGCGACTACAAGCAGCGTACTTACTCGTACGAAGAGTTCTGCATCAAGAAGATTTCGAAGGAACTTCGGGTGCCCCTGAAAATAATCGATTTGAGGTGGCTTGGAGATATCAGCACGTCAGTGCTTACTCATCCGGAAAAGGAAATTCCGGAGACGAAGGAACAAGACCTGTGGAATGCGGCCAAAGCAAGAGACAGGATATTGAGGTGGTGGGATCCGTGCAGGAATGCGATTCTCCTGTTAGTCGGCTTGGCACATGCGGAATCGTTCTACATCTCGAAACATCAACGGCATGATGTATACATTGGCATAAGACGTGAAACACCGGTCGCAATGAAGGACAACACACCAGAGTTTCTCGAGGAGATGAACAGGCTTGCGGAGCAAGCCACCCATCACGGAGGTTACAGGCTCATGGCTCCGTTAATCACCTACGACAAGGACAGGGTCGTGAAACTGGGAGATGAACTAGGGGTTCCCTGGGAGTACACCTATAGTTGTTACTCGGGAGGAGGGTTCACGAAATGGCGCGGGGAACGTCTCCCAGTCCACTGCGGAAAGTGCTCGAATTGCAAGCGGCGGAAACTGGCGTTCACTGAAGCAGGGATTAAGGACCCATCGATTTACGCTAGCTAGTTCTCTCTACTCCTGAAGGGCTCTAGCCACCTTGAACTGGTCGCCTATAATCGACCTTTGATTGAGAATTCCGATTGTTTTCCCCTGGTCTGTTACGACGAGTGTCCTGATGTGGTGCTTAGCCATCAGTTTGATAGCATCAGCCAGAGGCGTGTCTGCTGGGACTGTTATCAAAGGAGCTGACATGATCTTTCTCACGAGCACCTTGGAGGCGGGTAAATCCTCCGCGGCTACCTTGTTCAGGATGTCTCGCTCAGTGACGATTCCCACTGGAGAGCCGTTGATGGTAACCAAGATGTTTCCAAGGCTATGCTCCTTCATGGTCCTCGCAGCGTCCCAGGCGGATTCGTTCGCATCGATTGTCAGAAAGTCGGTCTTTACCAGGTTCCTGATGGTCGGTGGCTTCGTTTCCACGTGCTCAAGCCAGAACGTCAAAGCGTAATGACAATTTGGGCACTCCTCCGGGGTCGCGTCCCCCTCAAAGATGTAGTTGCACCGGTAACATTCCCACTTGGTCAAAAGTAGATGGTTTGAGATGAGATAGGGTGTATTTAGTGTTAATCTTCGGAATTTCACCAAAAATCTCGCATTGTCCTCTTAACTTCAAATACGCCCCGACCAGATACTCGCTGACGCCCCATGCAGAGTCAGTTTGCCTCCAAACTCGAAGCCACAACTTGGGACTCGAAGCTAGAAGCTGAAGTGAGGCAACTCTGGGAGAATGAAAATCTTTACGAATTCAGGTTGCAAAAGACCAAGAATCGCAATTTCACTATTGATAATCCTCCCCCATATCCTTCCGGCAAGCCGTGGCATCCCGGCGCGCTGACTCAGTATTCCCAGATCGACATGATTGCTCGTGCCGCAAGGATGAGAGGTTTTGGAGTCCTGTATCCGATAGGAATCGACAGAAACGGCTTGCCTGTGGAGATCTATGCGGAACGAAAGTATCGCGTCCAGATGAGGAAGACACCGCGCGAGGAATTCATCAATCTCTGCAAGTACGCGCTGGACGATCTGGAAGCTTACATGATCAGCTTGATGAAGACGCTCGGTATTTCCGGAGATTTCGTTAACAAGTATCGTACAGACTCGGAGGAATTCAGGAAGCTGACGCAGTGGTCTTTCATTGAGCTCTGGAGGAAGGGCCTCATCTACGTGGCGACCCGTCCGAATAACTACTGCATCGATTGCAACACCACGATTGCCGATGCGGAAATCGACTACGAAGACCTACCCACATATCTTGTCGCGAACAGGTTCAAGGTGAAAGGCACCAACCAGGAGCTTCTCGTAGCGACGACGCGTCCTGAACTGCTTGCAGCTACGCAGATGGTCATTGTGCATCCTGATGACGGCCGCTACAAGAAGCTCATTGGAAAGACCGCAATCGTTCCTGTTTACAACACGGAGGTCCCGATCAAGGGGCACAGGAGCGTCGACCCGAAGTTCGGGAGCGGAGTCGTGATGGTCTCGAGTTATGGAGACTATAATGACGTCCAGTTGTTCAGGGAGTTCAAGCTGAAGGAAGTCGTGTCTATAGACCTTGACGGGAAGATGACCGAGGTCACTGGAAAGTATGTGGGCCTCCCGGTAAAGGATGCTAGGTCCCAGATCATTCAGGACCTCCAAGAGGCGGGAATCGCGTCGAAGGTTGAACAGATACAGCACCGGACGCCGCTGTGTGAGAGGAGTCACACTCCGATAGAAATCATCCCAATGGAGGAATACTATCTCAAGCAGCTCGACTATCGTTCTAAGATGAAGAAGCTTGCGCGAGAAATTGATTTTCACCCCGATATGCACAGGAAAATTCTTTTGAACTGGATAGACTCTCTCACGACAGACTACCCGATTTCAAGGCGCAGGTACTACGCGACGGAGATACCGGTTTGGTATTGTGCAAAGTGCAATACGCCCCATCTCCCGAAACCCGGCAAGTACTACCGACCTTGGAGAGATCCGGCACCGTTCAAGAGATGTAAGAAGTGCGGCAATACCAAATTCATCGGGGAGACGAGGACCTTCGACACCTGGATCGACTCGAGCCTGACACCGCTCTACAACACCCGATACCTCAAGAATAGAAGATTTAGCCAACTGACATATCCGATGACTGTGAGGACGCAAGGGAAAGACATAGTGAGGACCTGGATGTATTACTCGATTCTCCGTTGTTACCTGCTGACTGGACGGGCGCCGTTCAAACAGGTTTGGGTTGGAGGATTGGGTCAGGACGCGCAGGGGCGAGCTATGAGGAAGAGCTTGGGGAATTTCGTCGACCCAGAACCCCTCCTGGAAAGATATGGTGCTGATTCCTTCAGATTCTGGGGTGCGAGCGAGGCGAGCCTCGGTTTCGATTTCAGGCTCAGTGAGGATAGAATCGCGGGCGCGGGGAAGTTTCTGACGAAATTATGGAACACCGCCCGCTTCATAAGCTCTTTCCCTCAACCCAAGAAGGCGAAGCTTACCCCCACCGACAAATGGATGCTTTCCGAGCTCGCCAAGCTGATTGAGGAGTCGGTCAAGAGCTACGAGAATCTTGACGTGTTCACAGTCGCCACGAAGATCAGAGAGTTTCTCTGGAACGTGTTCGCTTCGCATTACATTGAGATGGCGAAAGGGAGAGCCTATGGGGACAAAGTGAATCAAGAGGAACAGGAAGCGGCTTGGTTCACGTTGCACGAGGTCCTGAAAGGGATGCTGCTAATCCTTGCGCCTATCACTCCGTATATCACCGACCAAGTCTGGAGGAAGGTCTATGGGACGGATAGCATCCATCTCCAGAGGTTCCCGAAACCAGTGAGTTTCAGGATCAACGAGAAGGTCAGCCAGAGCATTCTTGAATTCAACACCCTGTTGTGGAAATCCAAGAGAGACAAGGGGTTGGCCTTGAAAGACCCGGTCGATGCGAAGATCCCGTCGGTCCTGAAACCCTACGCTAAGGACTTGACCAGGATGCACCACATAAATTCCTGATTTCAAGAAATCGCTTTTTGACGAATGAAGTTTCGTTCTTCATCTGGTGTTAAATATCAAATTGAAACTTTCGTGCCCAATGGCGATGACGGCTTGCGTGTGGTGTGATAGCCCTATTGATGAAACTGACCAACTTCAACTTGCGTATACGACTTGCCGCGATTGTCTCGTCCCTCTGCCCACCGACTAGACCTACGCATGAAGCTTGGAAAGTAGACCGTAGTCGTCTGTGCTGAGTCTTCGGTCTAGTGAGTGTGCGTTTTCCTCTGCGTGTTCCAACTTTGCCGCTTTTGGAATCGCAACTACAGACTCTCTGTAGGTCACCCAATTCAGCATGAGTTGGGCTGGACTCATTTGATATTTCGAGAGGACGGTCTGCGGAATTGTGTTGGCGATTCTCCCACGGGCTAACGGGCTGTACGCGATCACTGTCAACTTCTCTCTTTCGCAAAACGGCAGGATTTCGTCTTCTATCAATCTGGATGCGAGGGAGTATTCCACTTGGTTCGAGGCCAACTCGCTCTTCGAAAGTGACTCCTGAGCACCCTCCATTTCGCCGACCCCGAAGTTACTCACACCAATGTACCTGACCTTGCCCTCTTTCACAAGCCTCTCCATGGCCTTCATGGTTTCACCTATTGGGACTCCAGGATTCGGCCAGTGAATCTGGTAGAGGTCAATGAATTTCGTACCCAGCCTCTCGAGGCTACGTTCGCACGCCGCGAGGACGTCCTCGTATTGTAAATGATTAGGAGAAACCTTAGTGGCCAGAAATATTTTGTCCCTTTGACCCTTTAAAACCTCGCTGACCAAGCGCTCGGATTTTCCATCGCCGTAGATTTCGGCGGTATCAACGAAATTGCAGCCAAGTTCGACTGCACGCACGAGCGAGGCGACTTGTTTGTCCCATTCCTCCCTGCTGCGAGTGTTTCCGATGTTCCATCCCCCGATCCCAATCACCGGGACTTTCTCCCCAGTCTTCCCAAGCTCTCTGCGTTCCAAGGTAGAATCTTGAACTCAGTTGGTGATGATTAAGGTTACTGTCGAACTTCGTCCCAAGGTTGCAAATGCTTTTCAATGAAAGCTTGCGCAGACGGTGCGTGTTACTTCTCCAAGTAGAGTTCAGCACGTTACAAATTCCCCTGCTCCTCGTGGAATTCGTATTGCTCCTGACCACGGTTTCGCTTCTAGTTCTGAACAGAAAAGAGCAGAAATCGCGGGAGAAGATGATGAGTCACTTCGCATCTGTGGCCGACGTAATAACGAGGCAAGAGTATTTCGTGGCCGTCATTGACGCGTACCGCCGTGCGGAGAAGCGTCTCAGTGGAAGCGTCACGGGTAGCCCTCCAACTCGCGAAGAAGGAGGAGTGATTCAAGAAATCGTGGACGCCGTGAGCGATTCGGTCAAGCGAGGTGTCGAAGTCAGATTCCTTCTGCCCCTCGTGCCAGACAGACTGCAGATGGGAAAAAGGTACAAAGCTGTGGGCGCCACCGTCAGGTTCCACCCTGCTCTCGTAATAAGTGACGCAAGATACATGCTCGTGGATGACAAGATGGTACTAGTGGGGGTCCCAGAACGAAAGGGCAAGAACGAGCCCACCCGCAAGGGATACGCGATACCCTCGGAGAGCGTGACCTATCTGTTCAAAGTCGAATTCGAATCCTACTGGTCTTCGGCGGAGGCAAGGTCGTACGACCAGTACCTGACGGAGTTGGTGACTCAAGCGAGGACGGCAAATCCGAGCATCTCGGTCGACCTGATCGCGGATAACTTGGGAATCGATAAGGGAGATGTCGGTGTGTTGTCTGGCCCGAGTTAGTTTAACTTCGTCGAATTCAAGATAAGGTCTTTGGATTTTTCAGTCGGGTTGAGCATTTCATCAATGATTTTGAGCTGCCGAGATTCAAGATGTCGGACGCAACAGACAAGAACGAAAATGGAGCCACGGGCGAGCTTCGATCTCGCGACCCCGTGCTCTCCTGACCTTCGTCTACAAGGCACGTGCTCTAGCCAGGCTGAGCTACCGTGGCATCACGTCTTGCCGCGGCGTAGTTCCTTTATGTCCTTTCTCGCCATAACTCCCGCTCGCGATACCCCCTCCCGCGGCTCATCTCAGAACGGTCTTTCTTCCTCTCGGTTAGGTGCTAGAAGGTCCCGGCATATAGATTCAAGGATGGAGTTGTATTCTTGATCATCGAAGGTTATCGTGTCGACGAGATTAGCTTCAGTGGCGATCCTGAAGCTCAAGATGTGATAGCAGAGTTCTTTCTGTCCACCAAGGACTTTGAAGTAGAAATCGTCGCAGGAGCAGTACGGTCTGGTCGGGTCGAGGAACTCGTCTCCGCTCCTTCCGACGACGGTGTATAGCACTCGCCCGCTAGGGGCGAACAGGTGTTTTTTCACGTTATCCGAGAGCGCGGTGTCGATCGCCTTCTCGAATCCCTTTCCGAACCGGGAATATTCTCTAAACCGTTCTTGAAGGGCTTCCTTAGACTGATGTTCGCGCATGGATATCACTGTAGATATTGTGTCAAGGAGGTTTGATCGGCGGAGTTTATCAAATCGGCCACTCGCACTCCCGCCCTCCGAAGATCAAGGTCAACTGAGGAAACGAGTTCTTGGAAGAGGGCGCGCACCTGGACGTCCAGGGTCATTTGGTCGTTGGTGGGAGACTCAATCTTGCGATTCTTGGTTTTGATTGACAGGTCGGTGAGTATGCCGATTGCGGTTATGGACTTAAACAACAGGTTTTTGGAGATCAATCTTGATTGCAGGTCTTGCACCAAGGGGGAGAGCTGTCGTAGAATCTCGTCCATTTCGCGCGTGTCGCGTTTCAGCGTGACGATTCGACTTAACTGGGTTATGTCGGAGTTGGGGACGACCATTTCGTCGTTTTCCCCGTTCGCGGCATCGTGCAAGTATACTGCAAGCTTTCGGCTAAAGTGCTCGGCCAAGTCCTCAGGGCTTGAGGCCCCGAGTTCGCCAAGAGTGTTAATCCCCGCTCGCCTTAATATTTCAGAAGTCTTCGGACCGACGCCGTACAGTCTCTCTACTTCTAAGGATGCTAGGAATCTCTTGGAATTTGTGGGTGTGACAATCGTAAGTCCGTCGGGCTTGGAAAAGTCTGACGCAATCTTCGCCACAATCTTGTTCGGCCCGATTCCAACGGAGCAAGTCAGCGTCTCAGAGCTGAATATCCTGGCCTTCATAGCTGATGCGATCGACTTCGCACGGTCGTAGTCATGCTCCGATGACTTCGTTATGTCGAAGAACGCTTCATCTATTCCAGTCTGCTCGAATAAATCTACGTCCTGTCTGACTTGTTTCATTATTCGCTCGGAGATTATCTCGTATTTGTGGTGGTCCATCGGAATGAATATCGCCTCCCTCCCGAGGAGTTTCTTCTTTGCTTGGCTGATGGGCATCCCGGAGCGTACCCCGTACTCTCTAGCCTTGTAGTTGGCGGTGCTCACCACCCCGCTGTCCTCGTTCCGCCCTGAGAAGACGCAGACTAGGACGGGACTGTCCTTCAGGGATGGTTTTCCGACCTCTTCAACCTGGGCGTAAAAGTAGTCAAGGTCTAGATGACCAATCACTCGATTCAATAAGAATCTATTTTGTCCTGCCCAGCGAATTTAAGGGTATTATAGAGTGGGGTCGCCCGGATTTGAACCGGGGATCACGAGCGCTCCCGTTCGCACTTGAGGAGTTACGTTCCCGAGGCTCGCATGTTGACCATGCTACACCACGACCCCAATGTTGTTTGGCGCCATGCCGTGTTCAGGCGTGCTTTTATCGTTCTGTGTCATCATCAGATTCGGGAAGGATGTTCAGGTTGGGAAAATCTGACCGCAGGGTCGAAAAACGACATCAGACTGTCGTTTATAAGAGGAATCCGGGAGAGGATTTGTTCACATGTCGATAGAAAAGACCGTAGAAAGGAAAACAGTCATCGTCGGGAAGTCGAAACCTCTGCTGAACTATGTCACCGCATGTATAACCATGTTCAATAGTGGTGCAGAATTCGTCGTCCTCAGGGCCAGAGGCGAAGCAATCAACATGGCGGTCGACGTGGCACAAGTCCTCAAGAAGCGATTCATGAGTAACGTGCAAGTGTCGAATATAGTCATAGACGGGGAGAACGTGACATCGAGAGACGGTAGACAACTGAACCTTCCGGTACTTGAAATAGAGCTCTCTATTCCAAAGTAGGCCGCACAACGCAATTATAACACTCTCCATCCGTCCGTTCCGACTATCTCGTGAAGTCTAGAAAATTTGCAAAGGTCGTCACGAAGCTCCCCGGGAGAAGGGCAAAGAAGGTCGTTGAGGGCACTTCAAAGTACGTATCTCCTTCAATCTCCCGATACTACCCCCTCGTAGTCGAATCTGCACATGGATCGCTAGTCAAGGATGTAGATGGAAACCAGTTCATTGATTTCACGTCAGGGATAGCGGTACTGAATACAGGTTCTACGCACCAGAAGGTGGTTGAAGCGGCCACAAAGCAGCTGCAGAAGTTCATTCATTTTTCATACACTGACTTCTACTACGCCAATCTGGTGCTTTTGGCCAAAAGAGTAACTGAGATCGTTCCCGGCGACTTCGAGAAGATGGTGTATTTCGGAAACAGTGGGACCGAAGCGATTGAAGCGGCTCTGAAGCTCGCCAGGAACTATACAAGAAGAACGATCTTTCTGGCGCATGGAGGTGCGTTTCATGGTAGGACCATGGGCGCGCTGAGCCTGACAGCTAGCAAACCCGTTCAAAGAACTGGTTCATTCCCCCTGGTTCCTGAGGTCGTACATTTCCCTTTTCCCTACTGCTATCGTTGTCCGTGGAAGCAGACGTTTCCCGAATGCGATTACTACTGCGTCGACTTCTTCAAGGAGCAGTATCTTGAAAAGTTCGTTCCTATCTCCGATGTTGCGGCTTACTTCTTCGAGCCGGTTCAGGGAGAAGGCGGGTATGTGCCCGCTCCCCCTGATTACTTCAAGAAAATGGAGTTCATGCGTGGCGACGGCGTGCTCTTCGTGGCCGACGAGGTTCAGACTGGTATGGGAAGGACCGGGAAGTACTTTGGAGTCGAGCACTTTGGCATAACGCCAGACATACTCACCATAGCCAAGGGGATTGCTTCAGGCATGCCTCTGGGCCTAACAGTCGCCAGAGCTGAAATAATGAAAAGTTGGAAGCCTGGTCAGCATGGATCAACGTTCGGAGCGAATCCAGTGGCCGTAGAGTCGGCGCTCGCAACTTTGGAAGTGATTAGGTCGGAGAGGCTCCTGGAGAACGCGAAGAGGCTAGGCGGGTTTGCGATGAAAAGGTTGCTGGAAATGAAGGACAGGTATGAGATTGTCGGGGACGTAAGGGGTATGGGGTTGCTTATAGGAGTGGAGATTGTTAGAAGTAAGAGAACGAAAGAATTCGGAGACGAGGAAACTCATACCATAATCGAGCATTGCTTCAAGTCCGGGTTACTTGCCATCAGCGCTGGCAGAAATACCATAAGAGTGATCCCTCCTCTCAATGTTTCCAAGGAAGAGCTTGACGAAGGTCTGAACATACTGGAAGAGTCGATTGCGTTGGTCAATCGGAATTTGATTGTGAACCGGGCCTAACCATGTACGATTTCGACACTCTCGTCGATGAGGTTCTTAGGAGCAAACCAAATCTCGATAAGGACGACCTCATGCAGCGGATCAAGGACAAGAAGAATACCGTCGGCTCGGGTTACCTGACCGACCAGGGCGCGCTGTTTCTGATAGCCGGAGAGCTCGGCGTTCGTCTGGACCATATGACCTCTGCTGACCTGACGCTAAAGGATTTGTACGTGGGAGCGAATGATATGACAGTGGTCGCGAGGGTCCTAGCGATTTACCCCGTTACAGAGTACAACAAGAAAGATGGAGGGAAGGGCAGATACAGGCGGCTTTTGCTGTTTGACGGTGGAAATCTTGTCAGGATGACGATGTGGGACGAGAAGGTTGAAGAAATTGAGAAATTGGGAATCAAAGTCGATGCTCCCATCCGAGTCGTTAGTGGATACGTGAAACAGGGTCTTGATGGAAAACCCAATCTGAACCTCGGAAAGCGAGGATCGTTGGAGCGTATTCAGGACGAGGAGGTTGCGTCGAAGTTGACATCCTTGGACGACTTGGTAGTCGCAATCGAGAAATTGAAAGATGAGCAGCAGATACTTGCGTTAGAAGCTTCTGTATCCTCGGAAACAAGAAGTTCGAATTTCACGAGGGCCGACGGAACGGCTGGTTCGTTGACGCAGTTCAGGGTCGAGGACAAGGAAGGAAGGGGCGAACGGAGGGTTGTAATCTGGAGTCCAGCTGGGATCCCCGAACTAAAGCAAGGACAGCGCGTAAAGATAACCAATCTGAGAGTGAAAGTCTCATCTCGAGGTGAGTCGGAGCTCCACGGGGATGCGGGGACGGTGGTGCTCTTCTCGAAAGAGAAAAAGGATGGTCGTGAATTCCGAGTGGCAACGGTTTCCTCAGAGGGGAGAAATTTGCGGTTTCTTGTCGTTGACTCAGAAAAGAAAGTGTCTGAAGTGAATCTTGAGGGTCAGGCCGCGGAAACCGCAAAGGGTGTGAAGCCAGGCGATCTGGTTCTCATAACTCCCGACAATGAGGCTAGAGGAGTCATGATGTGCAGGACGGCCGCATCTCTCCTGCTCGCGACGTCAGCTGTCGGGACTCCGGCCCTAGATTTGCTCGGAGTGAAAATAAACGAACTGAGGAACATCTCCTGGCCAATTATGGTCGAGGCCATAGCACTGTCGAGCGGAATCGTTCAGGACGCTCATCTAAAGGATGGGTCTGTGGTAAAGAAGGGTGAGCTTGTGATCGGAGATGATACCAGCGAAATCAAGTTAATTGGTTGGCGCGAACAGGGAGCGAAGGTTCTCGGAGTAGAACCAGGCCAGAGAGTGAGAGTCGTGGGGGCGACGCCGCAAGAATCCAAGGTAGGTGTCACGACGTTGCAGCTGTCATACTTTTCCAGAATCGAGAAGTTGCGGGGACGATGAGGAGACTTCATGCCTTCGAGCGCCTGAGCGCTTCATATTCGTAAACGAACACCACGATTATTGCGAGGACAAACAGAGTGATCATAATGGTACTTAGAAAGTCATAGTAGGTCTGCGTACTTAGGATCGGAATCCTCAACCCAATTTTCAGCGAGCCCTCGTGAGATAATAAGCCTTACGAAGTGCCGGGGGCGGGATTCGAGCCCGCGACCTCCGGAATCCATCCCTAGCTTGGGATTATGAGTTTCGCCCACAATGGACGTAGCCGGCGCTATGACCAAGCTAAGCCACCCCGGCACAGTCCTTCATTCGGAGCGGGTGGTTTTAGCCTTTAAATTGTTTGAACCCCTCGAATATCTGGCGGTTGTCGATCGGTCATCTGGAGTCTAGGTTGGTCTTTCTAAAATCGAATATCGCGAAGCGCCCTCCTCGCGAAGTCCTTTACTGGCGTATGCGGTCGGGTCGGATACAATCTTCGAATGAAAGAGACTTAGTTCAACGAGACGGAAGCCACGGGTGGGATGCGAGCCCACGACCTTTGCCTGATTGGAGATTCTTTACCAAGGCAACGCTCTACCAGGCTGAGCTACCGTGGCACGGCGTCTGTCCGCATCTTGATTGCCTTATCTCCTTTCCCATGAACAAACTCGAAAGAAAGTTATTCTGTGTGTCTGTAAATTGGTGACCGCTTTGAGAGCTCTGAGCGAGCGGGAGATGAAATTTCTGCGCGATAACACGTTGTGCAGGCTTGCGACTGCGTCAAAGGATCTCCAGCCTCAAGTCACCCCGGTAATTTACGCGATGGACGGCGCAGACGTGATAATCGCGATTGACTACGGAACGAGGAAGCTGAAGAACTTGAGAGAAAATCCGAAGGTTGCAGTTCTGGTGGACCATGATCGGCAGAACAGGGGGTTTGATGATCGTCGGAACCTGCGAGGTTTTTGAAAGAGGCGAAGAGTATCTCAGGTTGTTGCAAGTTCTTTACGGCGCTTTTGACTATTATCGAAAGAATCCTTGGAAGGAGGGTGAATCGCCAATCCTCAAGATAAAGCCCGTAAAGAGCTCTAGTTGGGGTATCCGCGGCTCTTAACAAGATTATTAATCCAAAGAATTGGTTCGCAAACATCGCGCGGGGGTCGCCCAGCCTGGTCAACGGCGCGAGTGAATAATCTCCGCGTTGCTCAGGACCTCGTCCCTTAGGGGTTCGTGGGTTCGAATCCCACCCCCCGCACTAAGATTTGAGTTCACACACTCCGTCTGCCTCTGGGTCGTCCTCATCTTCCAGCCCAAAAGCGAGGTTCGGATCTAAGTCGAGTGATTCTAGCTCTCTTCTTGCTTCCCTTATGGTCACGTCTTTGAACAGGCTGACGTCGTAGAGGATTCCGCTTCCATTCCACCCATGCGCCAACAGCTTTTGGAGAACACCAGCCGCCTCGCTTAGGCTTTCACTTAGCTCCTTCCCCTTTGATCTGATTCTTTCTATCATGTCCTCCGTCATTTCTCCTACCTCAAAACCGTCGATTTCCCACGCTGGTTTGCCGAATAGGAAGATGCTCACTTCGACTGTCATTGATCCCGAATGTGACAGCGAAAGATGATTTAACGGCCTCTGTTACTGGGGGTTCACCCTTGCGAGTGGTGGGACAGCAGTAGGTTGGACCGCTTGAGGTGTGATTTGTGCTGACACCTTTTTCCCAAGGTCGGTTATGATATATCTTGACGGCCCTCCGAACAGGTCTACTTTGTAGTCGATGAACCCCAAGGCCTGCAGTTGTCTGACAACCCACAAAGTCAACCACTCTGAATTGTCACCGAGAACTTCGTCAAGCTCTGCGTTGCTCAGCCCCTCCTTGCTCGCGGAAATCGCCTTCAACGCGGTGACCAGATGATTGTTCTGTGCTATCTTCCGTAGCATCCTGGCCTGATTCCTCGGCTCCGTTGGCCAAACCCAGAGTCCTCCCTTCATGGGGAAACGGCACCGCCGGTTGCTTCATAAATGCTGCCCCAGAACGAAGTTGCGATTGAAAGCCTTTCACGAATCAATCAAGAATATTTTGTCTGACTAGAGAAAAAAGACGGATGCGACAATCGTGTTGGTCCCAATGGCAACGGTAACTGAATACGCGGATCACAAGACGGAGCTCGAGGAGAGAATCAGGTCACTTGAGTCTGAACGCACATCGCTCCTGAACGATATCGCTGCTCTCAAGGACAAGATTGCTACCTTTGAGTTGGAGAAGGCAGCGACGGGTCTTGAGAACGAAGTCGAATCGCTTAGGACGGAGAAAGCTGTCCTGGAGGAGAAAGTGGCTACGTATGCAACGGAAGAAAGTTTCGTGGAACAACCCCGACCTGCGGCTGAAGAAGCGTACCAGGTCTAGCGAAGTTTCGAAGCTTTCTGCTCGAGTTCTCCCTTCTCTTTTCTGAGATATTTCACGTAGGACTCAAGTTCTTTGAACTTCGATTCGAGCTCCTTGATTTCTCCTTCCTTGCGAGACTTGTCGAAGGAGCTCTGGAGCTCGTCATGCTCTTTGGAAATCGTTTGGACCTTCGACTTCAAGTCCTCGTTGTCCTTCTTGACGGTTTTGAGCTCCTCTTCCATCGTGTTGAGCTGTTCAGCCGCTACAATCAAATAGTGTTGTCGACTCACGACCGTCGGAAACTTCGTTCCGCACTTACTACAGGTGTACATCCCCACGCGCCTCTCCGTCATCCCGCGCTCTCCCTTGGCGGGTTCAACGATTACTGTATAGATTTTGGTAGGGGCTGCTTCTTTGTTTCCGCATTTCGGGCAGTTGGCCAAATAGACATTGCGTCCAACAATTCGAACGGGTTAAAGGTTTACTGCTCTCTTATCGACTCGAGTTCTGAAACGGCTGCCCAGAGGGTAACCCTCGCGAACGACGGCATGTTCGGGTCTTGCGCGACCTCGTCCAGGAGGCTGATGGCGTTGGCCGCTCGAACAGCAAGACTCTGTTTGGCATCCTGCAGCATCAAGACCGAGTCTTTGACGATCTTCCGAATGTTACGGGGTGTGATGTTTGAATCTGCTATTTGTTGAAGGCTAAGTGTGGCCTTTGCCAGCTTTGCGTCGTTTTCCAGTTGTTTCTTCGTCTTTGTACTCGTTTTTGTGCTCAAGTGATATCACCATTGCCAGTCTAAGTGCTGTTCACTTGCTTCCTTTGGAGGGGATATGTGCTTTTCTATCCTCTTCGCAGAAATCGACTTTAATAATGATAAAGTGACCGTGAGAACCATTGAGCAAGTCCGAAAAGGAGAGAATGAAGCTGACCGTGGAACTTGTGAGGCGCGGTGGCACGATTCTCAGGGATGCTTGTCCGACGTGCGGTGGAATACAGATTAGATATCACAGCAAGAACTATTGCACAAGTCATGAAGACCTCACATCTGTCCTGAGCACGGAAGAGTTGAGTATGGATTTTGTGCTTCCGAACTTGCGGGAGCTTCTCTTCTCAAAAGTAAAGGACACTACTGAGGCGCTTGGCAAGGAAAGGGATGTCGTAAAACAGGACCAATTGGTGTCGCTTCTCGCCAAATACATGGAACTTCTTCAGAAGCTTCCCGTGCAGAAATAGCACATGACTTAAATTCAACTTGGAAGGTTTCGAATGACATGGTTTTGAGGATTGGACAGAGGGTTCCTGAATTTACACTCCCGGACTCCAACAGGCAACAACGAAGTCTCTCCGAATTCACCCAGAAGGGAGCTACGGTCATCGCATTCTTCCCGTTCGCTTTTTCTGGCGTGTGCGACAAGGAGATGTGTGCGTTCAGGGACAACGTGTCAAGATTGAATGACCCGGGTACTCAAACAGTCGGGATTAGCGTTGACAGCCTTTTCGCTCTGAAAGTTTTCGCCCAGACATACAATCTCCAGTTTCCGCTTCTAAGTGACTTCAACAAGAAAGTCGTCAAGGCTTATGGAGTCTTGCAGGACCCCTGGGTGGGCTTCGGGTACAGGGGGGTCGCGAAGCGTTCGGTGTTCGTCGTTGACAAGAAGGGCATCCTCAGATATCGATGGACGACTGACGTTCCGAGTAATGAGCCGCCTTATGATGAAGTCGTCGGCGCCGTAAATAAGCTCGCCTAATCGTTTTTATACGAGTGAAGGGGTATTCTTTCGTAATGGCCCAGACCGAAATAAAGCCGATCGTCGAGATTAGCGAGAGTGCTGCAAAGGAACTCACGTCTTATCTCGGTAAACAAGGGAAACCGAATGCAGGTCTGCGGGTCTTTGTTACGGCCGGAGGGTGTTCCGGTCTTTCTTATGGGATGGTTCCTGACGACAAAATCTCAGAGGATGACTATGTGATTGAAATGTATGGGGCCAGGGTAATTATTGACAAGTCGAGCGCTCCGTTTGTCGCTGGATCCTTGATAGACTACAAGTCGGAGAAACTGATGGGTGGGGGGTTCGTGGTGACGAATCCAAACGCCGTGTCTACGTGCGGATGCGGCGAGTCGTTCAGAACAGCCTAGCGCCTTTTTCCCGAGCACCCGTTCGTATTCCCTTCTTTGAAAAAGTAGATAATGCGATGCGTCAGGCTATTGGCCCGCCGGGGTGGCGGAGTCTGGCAACGCGCGGGCAGTCTGCTTGAGAAGGGCAGACCCGCAACTCGAGATCGACTAGGCTAGTCAGCCCGTGACCCTTTGGGTCATGTGGGTTCAAAGCCCGTTTCGCGGGTGAAAATCCCACCCCCGGCGCCTAACGACTGGTCTTCCTTCGACCTCTGGGCGGGGCGGGCTGAATCAGTATGCTCCAGGTTACAAAACAGTCTATGATTTCGTTATTGGAACGTCCGTTTGAGGAACCACTTGGTGATCTCCCACGCGTCCTCGGCAGCCTCTCTATTGTAGACTTGTTTGTTCGTGTCGTTGAAGAAGCCATGTTTGGTTTCGGGATACAGCTTGAGGGTTAAGTCTTTGCCCGAGGCCATCGAGGCTTCCACAAAACCAGGAATCTTAGAGTTGATGATGTCATCGTGTTCTGCATTGATTAGCAGGATCGGACCCGAGAGCTTTGGCACATCCCGAGCGTCTGGGGGCTCCCCATAGAAGACAACGCATGATCTTAGGGGGCGAAATTTGGTGGCGGCTCTTGCAGCGAGTCCCCCGCCCATGGAGAAGCCGATGATTCCGAGCTTTCCATATTTTGAAGATATGTATTGAGTGCAGGAGATCGCGTCGCCGAGCATCTGGTCGCGAAATCCCCGATTGTACAGGATTCTGATCAATTCTAGCGTCTGTTCCGGAGAGCCCTTCTTCGCTAGCTCTCTCTTGACGGTTGACAAGTCGTACCTCTTTTCAAGAGGAAGATCCCACACGGCTTCCATGGCTTCCTGAATCTTCGCCGGAAACATAAGCCCTTCGTGTTTCCAGTAAAGATTGGGCGCGACAGCTGCAAACCCGAGTTTACTGAGCCGTTTACATACATCTTTGATGTGGGGCACAAGGCCCCATACCTCGTGGAGGACGACCAAGCCCCCGATTGCATCGGAGGGCGTGACGGAAAACGCGGGAACCCTCGAGCCATTGCTTTCGTAGAAGATCGTCTCTTCTTTCAAGCGCAGGCCCCACTCTAGAACCAGATGTTTAAATTCAAATGAATCTGCGTGTGTTTCCAACTCGAGATGAAGGTCTCCTTAGTGTGGCACAGCCCATCCCCTGAGCGGGTCATAGCGGTCGCCATGAGGAGATGTTACAGCACCAAACCCATCGAAGAGATTCAGGCTGAGCTTGATCAAAAAGGTGAAGAATACTGGAGATACCTTCTCATGAGGGCCCTGCAGGACAAGTCACTGGACGTCATTGAACACTATTGCCTCGAGCTCCTGCTGGAAGGGATGGAAAAGAACGATGTGTCCCACGTCGCCATGGCTTTTCCGTTCGCCAAATTCATGATGCTGAATGAGAAGGACTGGCTCCTGTCGATGAACGCCAGAACTCTCATTGAGATGTGGAGAGACGTCAGGTTCAAGCCGTTCGCCGCGTCGATTGTCGAAGAATTGAAAGGGCGTGGGGTAGGCCTGCTATTCAACTCCGTTGCCTTTGGTGCATAATACATGCGAGTCAAACTTCTTTTTCACACTGACCTTGAGGCGATCAAGAGGGTACTAAGAAGCAAGAACGTGTCCTTCGACCCCGAAAAGGTCCTTGATCATGTAGTGTATATGTTTGAAATCGAGGATTGTAGCCGTGTCACTACCCACCAGCTGGTGCGACATAGACTGGCTTCATACGACCAAGAGTCTCAACGATTCTCATCTGCTTCTAGAGAGGGTTCTGTGACTCCGGTGAGTATCCAATCTAATGAGAGCGCGCTTAAGGCCTACGATGTAGCGCTCAAGGCAGCTTACGAGGGGTTCGAGAAATTGACTTCACTCGGAGTCCCGAAGGAAGACGCCAGGTACGTCCTCCCGAGTGCCATCAAGACGAAATTGGTTATGACGGTCACCGCGCGGAGCTTGATGCACATAGTTTGGCAGAGAACGGCGATGCAGGCCCAGTGGGAGATTAGAGATCTCGTCACCAAGATGATGGATCTTGCAAAAGAAGCCACCCCTGAGTTATGGGCGAAGATCATCGAGCGATAAGAATGGTGAAAATATTCGGGACCGCGGGAGTGCGAGGTGTGTTCAATAAGACTCAAACGCCTTCCCAAGTGTACAAGCTTGCAGAAACAATAGCATTTGTATTTGGCAGGGGGAAGTATGGAGTTGGGTGGGACGGTCGGAAAAGCTCGGCTTTGTTGGCAAGGACCATACTGTCAGCGGTCTGTTCCAACGCCAGTGATGCTGTAGCCTTCGGTTTGCTACCAACGCCCGCTCTGGCATATGGAACGAGAGAAAACCGATGCAAAGTGGGTTTTTCCGTGACGGCGTCTCACAACCCTCCGGAGTTCTCGGGAGTCAAGGTATTCGGTGAAAATGGCATGGAACTCTCAGAGTCCGATGAACAACGGATTGAGAGGGCTTTTGTTGTCGAGTCTCACAAATCTTCGGGAAATTTTGGTCAAATCCTATGGAACGAGGAGAATCTCTACGAGTATAGAGATGCTATAGTGAGAAGATATCAACCTGCCAAGACCAGATTGAGAATAGCAGTGGATTGTGCGAGCGGCCCAGGAGGGTTGGTTACTCCTTACGTCCTGAATGCTTTGGGACATCATTTAGTTCCAGTTAACGCGCAAGTATCTTGGAGGTTTCCTGCTCGGTTACCGGAGCCGACCCCCGACAATCTCGTGGATTTCCTTCAAATTGTTCCGAGCTTGGGGGTCGATTTGGGCTTCGCCCATGATGGTGATGCCGACAGGTTGGTGATGGTGGATTCGATGGGTAGGCTGGTTCCTGATTCCTTATGCTCCATCCTTGCTCTGCGAGGCATCAGAAGGAGTTCTGGTACGGTGGTCCTTTCGGAAAACACCTCTGCTTCCGTTGACGAAGAAGCAAGAAATCTCGGGTTCCGCGTGGTGCGGGCGAGGGTTGGGAAGACATTCGCTCTGCTTGAGAAGGAGAACGGGGTATTTGCTACTGAGCCGAGCAAGATAACTGATCCAGCTTGGGGGTTGTGGGAGGATGGGATGAACGCGGCTGCTATGATTGCTGATGTTGTCTCCCGGGACCGAACAGCTCTTGAGCGGTTGATTTCCGATAATCGTTGGTATTTCAAACAAGTCAATCTTGGTGTGGGCGTTGACGTTCGCCTGCTGGAGCCGAGAGCGAGGGAGGTGTTCAAGAGGTACAGGATAGAAGACGAGCGCGTAGTCGACGGATACAAACTGGTTTTCGCAAGTGGATCGTGGATAATGTTCAGATCGTCAGGGACAGAGTCTAAGTCTCGGATATACTGCGAATCAAAGGACCCTGAAGAACTCCAAGCCATGATTCAGGAAGGAATCAGATGCATCGAAGCCCTCGTTTATAACCCGCTCAGACAAAATTAGAAAGTTGTAGATGGGGGCGCAGAGTTCGGGGATTGTTTCAAGAGCCCTTGCTCAGGGCTTTCTGGTAGACTCAGAAGCGTTCGACCTGATGCAAAAGCTGCCGCCCGATCTGGAGGCCGCGGAGGTGCTTCAGAAGGTCATTCAGAAGAAGCTTGCCGAACCCAAAAGCGTCAAAATGATTACGCGTGAAGATGTGGAAGCATTCCTCCCTGAGACGCTCACACAGAACGAGGTACTAGTCAGGGTCCCCGAGATAGAATCGGAAATCGATGTAGTGTTCGACCCCACCTCACTCATCGCACCGATGGACGCTGAAGAAGGGTACAAGAGGCTCTTCAAGGATAGGTATGAACGGCTTCTAGCTATCGTCAAAAGACGCCCCGATACCCGAAATGCGACCACGATACAGGCAGCGAAGGGTGTCGCTCCTGGTCAGAAATTGAAAGTTGCCGCTCTTGTTTCCAGCAGGAACACAAAACGGGGAAATGTGGAGCTCTGGTTAGATGACCCGACCGGCTCGTTGAGGTTGTCCTTTCAAGAAGGACCTGTTTCTCGGATGGCTGAAGAGGTCCCCCTTGACAGTATGGTTGTGGCGGAAGTTTCACGATCAAAAAGCGGACAACTCTACCCGAACTCACTCACGCTCCCAGACATACCGGACCGGAAGCCGGTCACGGCGTCCCATCGAGTGTACGCAGTGTTGTTATCCGATCTCCATGTTGGGAGCAAAATGTTCCTTCGGGAGGACTTCGAACGTTTCATCCTGTGGCTGAATGGGAAATTGGGAGATGAAGAGATTGTAAATCGCATCAAATACATCGTCATCGCTGGGGATGTCGTAGACGGCGTCGGGGTCTACCCAGGACAAGAGATACAGCTTAGTGAAAGGGACTTGCGAAAACAGTATCTCCTTGCGTCTCAATTCATTGAACGGATTCCTAGACATATTCAGGTCTTGGTTTCTCCTGGGAATCATGATGCGGTTAGACAGGCCCTCCCCCAGCCTGCGGTCCCAGTGGCGCTTGCTGAGGGATTGTACAATTTGGAGAATGTAAAGTGGATAGGCAATCCGGCGTACGTTAGACTTCATGGCGTGGGGATATTGGTTTATCACGGGAAGAGTCTTGATGATATCATTGCGACGACCCCAGGGCTTTCGTACAGCAAGCCGACGATAGCGATGGAACTCCTTCTCAGGGCGAGACATCTAGCCCCAACGTATGGGAAGAGGACGGCCCTGTCCCCAGAGATGAACGATCTGCTTGTCGTCGATTCCGTTCCAGATGTCCTCCATTCAGGACATGTGCACTCGTTTGACGTCTCTAACTACAGAGGGACCCTCATTGTTAACTCGGGCACTTGGCAGGGCCAAACGAGTTTCCAAGCGAATATGGGCCTAGAGCCGACGCCAAGCATAATTCCAATCGTGGACTTGTCAATGTTGACCGTGATCCGGAGGAATTTTGGATCGGAGAGTTTTTCGTTGTCACCTTAGAATGTGGCAGCGAGGGTTGGGTCCTCCGCGAGTGTTTTGTTGAAGGTGTCCTGGGGAATCAGGAGCCTGATTCGCTTGGTGCGGCCTCGGCGTCCTTTGCTGACCACGGCGGCTTCAACCAGACCTAGCATGTCGAGCTCTGCGAGGATGCCGCTTACCCTGCGTTGAGTGAGAGCTTCTGTTCCTATTTTCTTTGAGAGAGAATTGTAAGCCAAATAGACTTCTCCTGTGTTCGTCCCGGTATCGAATCTCGAAACCGCGAGTAGAATAATCTTGTTTTGCAAGGGGAGGGAACGTAGAGCCTCCTCGACTCTGTCGTGCTCCATCTTCTCAGATGCCCTTTTGACACAGGAGTCGTCGACGGTTTGGAGTCCTTCTCTTTCAGCGACTTCGCCCGCAATTCTGATGAGGTCCACCGCTCTTCTAGCGTCGCCGTGCTCGGTCCCGGCCATCGCCGCACATAGGTTGACTGCCGAGTCAGAGAACACCCCCTTCCTGAAAGCGATCATCGCTCTCTCTCGTAGGATTTCTCGTAGTTCTTCCACTGTGTAAGGAGGGAACACCGTCTCTTCTTCGCCTAGGCTGCTCAGGACGCGAGGATCCAACTCCTCCTTGAATTTCAAATCGTTCGAGATTCCCACAAGACTTAACGAGGCGGGAGAAATCCTGTCGCTCGCTCTCGTAAACTCGTACAGTACGCCGTCTCCGTAGGCTTTTACCAAGTAATCAATCTCGTCCATTACGAAGATGGAATGTATTCTTTTTTGTTGGATTTCCTTGAAAATTCTCCCCATTACCTCACCAATAGAGAGTCCGGTGAACGGGATGGATACGCCCAGTGAGTGCGCGAACTCGGCCAATACCCGGTACTCCGTACCGGCGATTCTGGTATTGACATAAGAGACAGTCAATCCGCCTTTTGAGAGCTCGGCTTGCAGGCGTGAAAGTACGTAACGGGCTACGGCGGTCTTCCCTGTGCCAGTTTTTCCATAAAGAAGCAAATTCGATGGCTTTGATCCATGAAGGACTGGAGAAAGAACCTCGGCGATCGTGTTGATTTGGTTCTCCCGGAATGGTAATCTGTCAGGCACGTATTCCGGCATCAAGACGTTTCTGTTTACGAAGAGGGCTTTGCCCTCCCTAGCCCGCTTGAAAATGGAGTCTATTCTGTCTGGCAAAGGTGACCGGTTATCAGTGGAAACATTGGTTAGATAAGCCCTCCGCCCCACCATTTCCTGTGTGGCGTGTGTGGTCCATTTTTCATATTTTTATGATATTAATAATGGTCCGTCCTTGGTTGTCCAAGCATACTGGATAACTTTTGATGTCTAACTAATCGAACTAGTGCTGAATTTTGTAACCCAAGAACCACTCCAACCAGCACGATCAAGCCTGGAGTGGAAATAGTGGGGACGGGGTACCTTGTGAACAAATGTGAACTCGAGGCCAGTATGTGTGAAATGCACACCCCTATGTTTCCACTGGAACCCGTCCATCCCCTTTTTGTCAAAAGGGGACAGAGATGACCCCCATGTTTCCACTGGAGCTTCTCCAGACCTCAGCAGATTGTTTTTGATGTGAACGGGTGTGAACAACAAGAACGTCTTCAACCCTCAGTCAAAGATTCTTAATTGGGGGTTCACAAGTTCACACTAAGAACGCCTTTAACAGAGTTCGGCCAAGGGTAGCCCACTCCGCATTGCAACGAAAAGTAAAGATCGAACTTCAGGACGAGGATGGAACGAAATACACACTAGCACTTGAAGGCAGCCTATCGCGAGACAAAGTGTTGAAGATAATGGATCTAATGGAACTTATGGATTTGCCTGTAGATCAGAGCTATGCGAAAAGTCCTGACAAGAACACATTCTTCGGCAAGGTCCTGGGCCTAATCGAGGCTTCATTCAACGCAGGACAATTCTCTTCCTCCGACGTAGCAAGGGAATTCGAGGAGTTGCACGGTCAACCGGTCCGACTAAGCACAATTTCCACTTATCTTTTCAGGTTAGTCGACAAGAAATATCTTCGAAGAGAGAGATTCGGAAACTCATGGGTATACAGAAAGGCGTACCTGAAAGTCGGTCAAGTATCTGAGAAATGATTGCGTCCCTCTTCTGTTATTTGGTATACAAAGGGTTTTTTGGAATCATTCCTAGTCACTAAACCGGCTTGGTAGAGCGACTTCATCAGCCTGGCCGTGTGTTCACGAGACTTATTGATCAACGACTTGATCTCAACCGAAGTATGGGGTCGCTCAACCAAGAGCCTAAGAATGGCCAGCCCCGTTGACTCAACTGGCAAACCCCTCTCTTGCCGCGGCTCAATCGGTTCCGAGAAAGCTCCGGACTGCGTCACATCCTGGGGCGCGGCCTCCTTCCTCGGGGGAGGGGCCTCCATGGAACGGATTTCCACTTGAGCCGAACGTGCCTGCAAAACCTCCATTCTTGCCATGACGTCAAGAATTCGTTCATCCTGTTTCTTCAAACGGTTTTCAAGGGCAGATGAAAGACTTCGCCCCAGATCGACGGAAGAAACAATCTCTCCTGTGACACGCTGGTATGCCCGCATCACACTGATTGAGATGACCAGGAACGCTCCTGTGACAACCACTCCGAGCCATAACGCAACATCCGCGGGCACCGTACTGCTTGTCACTTGCAGGAGAGATGCGGTAAACACACTACCGATGCACGTGATGCTACATCATATAAAGTTGTAGCATCACATCACAATCTTGTTGGACAAAGAGAGAACCAACGTCACGAAAGCATGTGCTTGCTCATCATTAAGCTCTCCAGGACTTCCGAGGACAATCTCCAACAACTTCTTGAACTCTTCCGCCTTGATGAGTCCTAGTTTTGCACTCAAGAGTACAGAGACTATTGACTTTTGAAGATTGACCCTACCCTGTTTGATAACTCTCTGATAGGCGCCGAGAGTGACAGGGAAAGGAGTTCTCGATCCAGCGGCTTCAATCGCTGTTATCTGACCACTTCTCACACGCTGCTGCAACAGCAACGATTCAAATTGCACACGGCTGAGATTAGACCTAGAAGCAAGCGGTGCAAAGTAGCTCATTTGGTCGCATGAATACAAATTTGTATTAAGCATTTTGGGATTGAACCAGCAAAATTTAGTGAAATTGTATTGAAGAATCACCAGAAACTTCCAAAAACGAGAGGTTATAAGAAAATACTCCACACAAGACAATCAGCACGATTACTCAAGTGTTTTATTGTAGTGTTTTATTGCGGGTCGAGCAGGAGATAGGAGCGAGAGAATGGGAAGAAGGAGAAGAAAAGCGCTAAGACTTGTGAGGCGCACCCTCCCGAAAGTATTTGCTTGTCCAAGGTGCGGAATGGTTACCGTGCGCATCACATCACATGAGGACGAGACATCACATGATATCATGTTTCTCGTTGCATGCGGTAACATTGGCTGTGGGTTGAGAAGGGAATTCAGATACCCAGCGCAGAAAGCCGACATTGACGTGTATAACACATTCGTTGACGATTTCGTAAAAGCGGGCGGCTAATCTGCCTTCGCGCGGTCCTGTCGAATCTGATCTTCTTCGAAGGGTTGAGCGGTCAAGAGCTATGTGTGCCGCGCTAATTGATCCTGAGGACTACGACGCGAGCGAGGCCTCAAGGATAGCGAAAGTTTCCGAGGCTGCGGGTGCTGGTTTAATCCTCGTGGGTGGCTCCACCTTAGCGGATCAAGGGAGGCTGGACAAGGTGGTCAAGGGAATCAAGAAAAATGTAACGCGTCACGTGATACTGTTTCCTGGAAATATCACAGGGGTGTCACAATATGCTGATGCCATCCTATTCAGCAGCCTCCTAAATTCGACGAACCCATACTTCATCATCGGAGCTCAAGCGTTAGGGTCAGTGCACGTTCTGAAGAGCCGCCTTGAAAGCATCCCTATGGGGTATCTGGTGTTCGGCAGCGGAAGCGCGACTAGCTTCGTCGGTCAGGCCAATGCAATCCCTACGGACAAACCCAACCTGGCCGTCATGTACGCGCTCGCAGCCCAATTCCTCGGCATGCGAACTCTTTACCTTGAAGCCGGGAGCGGCGCATCACAAAGCCTTCCACGTGATGTCATCACGGCGGTTCGAAAGTATTACAGGGGACTCTTGATCGTAGGAGGGGGGATAACTTCACCCGAGAAAGCCAGGGAGGCCGCCAAGGGTGGCGCAGACATAATCGTAGTCGGCAACCTACTCGCTCAACCAGGTTTCGAATCTACCCTGAGGCAGATAGTTCAGGCGGCCAAAATTAAGTAGTGCTTAAGACCTAGTCACGTTCGAAATCCCGAACGATGTCCTTCTCGGCTTCCTCTTCATGGGAGCGATCAAGCAGACTCGCACCATTCCCCAACCATCTACACCCTTACTTCAAAGACATTCTTTCGCAGTATGAGGCCGCCCACAGCAGAGCTGAATCGGGGAGAGTTCAAGGCTTAGATTCGAGTACCAACGTCGAATCGAGAACAGTGTTTGATCTGGCAGACCGCGTCAATCAGATGCTCGGACTCGACCAGTTTGAAGGACTTGCAGAACGACTCAGGGAGCTCCTGAAGACAGTCGGAAAAGAAAGGGCCGCCATCACGATATCCCAGGAAATCGCCCTAGGAAAATTCGGGATAATCGATACCGCCAAGGCTCTGGAGTACGGGGTACGGACGGGACTTGCCGTGATAACAGACGGAGTCACAGTCGCCCCAATCCAAGGAATATACTCCGTCTCGATAAAACAGAACGATGACAATAGCGAATACGCTTCGGTGTCCTATGCCGGCCCGATGAGGTCGGCAGGTGGCACGGAGGCGGCCTTTTCACTAGTCATTGCCGACGTCACCGCGAAAAAACTCGGCCTTTCCAACTATAGAGCCAGAGAGGAAGAAATCGGGAGATTCAGCGAAGAGCTCCGCGTCTACGAACGCGAAGTTGGGAACTTTCAGTACAGAGTGACCGACGACGACGTGAGAGCAACCATTTCCAATCTTTCCGTCGAAGTTGACGGTGTTGAAACAGACCCAGTGGAGGTGGTGGTTCACCGAAACCTCGCAAGAGTAAGCACAGATCGCGTCCGAGGCGGCGCGCTTAGGGTGTTGAACGACGGGGTCATCGGAAGGGCGCATAAACTCGCTAAGAAGTTGAACAGCCTCAACATTGCAGGTTGGGAATGGCTTGATCAGCTGAAAGGCGGCACTCAACAATCAACAAACGAGACCGAGCAAGCGGGCGCCCATTTCGAAGAGGTGATCTCCGGAAGACCTGTCCTTTCCTCTCCCAAGAGACGTGGAGGATTCAGGCTGAGGTACGGGCGATCAATGAACACCGGTCTCTCGACCATCGGAATACATCCCGCACTAGCCGTCCTCCTGGACTATCCAGTCGTAGTGGGAACCCAAGTAAAAGTGGATATTCCTGGAAAGGCTGCGACGATTGCTTTCGTTGATTCGTTAGAAGGTCCTACAGCTTTGTTCCGAGACGGCAGCGTGAAGCGGATTGAGAGCGTCAAGGAAGCAGAAGTGTTCAGGGACAACCTCGTCCGCATTCTTGACCTTGGCGATGTCTTAATCAGTTATGGCGATTTCCTCGAGAACAATAAACCCCTCCCACCTTCGCCATACGTAGTCGAATGGTGGGCACAAGACCTGGAATCAATACTCCCATCAATGCCCGACAGCGAAGAGCTAACCACACTAGGCATAGACAAGGCCAGGCTTGTGCAACTGGCAAGGAATCCAATGCAAAAGGTCACGGCATCAGAGGCCCTAGCCATCTCCCGTCTCACAAAAATACCGCTTCATCCGTACCACACACCCCGGGTAGATCGCCTTTCCCCGAATGACTTACTTGAGTTAAGGAAGGAACTCAAGCTGGAGGGACGTGACATCGTAATCGACATCACATCACATCACATCAAGGAGGCCCTTGAGACTACATTGATTCCACACCGGATAGAAGCTCGGACGGCGGTTATTGAAGGCGACGCAGCGTTAGTGCTCGCACACTTGCTGAAGCTTGGTGACGAAGTAAAGCCGACAGGAAGTTACGTTGACACGATAGAATTGATCAAAGACCTGTCGGGAGTGACTATTCGGAAACAAAGTACGACAAGCGTAGGAGTCCGTGTGGGAAGGCCAGAGAAGGCAATGCTGAGGCGGTTGAAGCCCCCTGTTCACGCCCTTTTCCCGGTTGGAGATGCGGGCGGACCCGCGCGAGACATCATGGTTGCCGCGAAAGGAGAGAAAGTCAACGTCGACGTTGTGAACATGATTTGTTCTTCTTGTGGGAGAAGGAGACTTTCCCCGAGATGCGAAGAATGCGGCGATCCGACCCAACGTTTCCTGACGTGTCCCCGTTGCGGAAGGGAGACAGAGGAAGCAACATGCCCTTCGTGTAAGACTAGGACCTCAACGCATTCAGTGACCGAAATCAATCTAAAGGCCAAGCTGGACTTCGCGACGAAGAAAATACCTCACGACCTCTTCACCCCGATTAAGGGCGTCCGGGGTCTGATCAGTGAGTCGAAGATGCCCGAACCACTGGAAAAGGGCATATTGAGAAGCAAGCATAACGTCTACGTCTACAAGGATGGTACCATCCGAATCGACGCGACTAACGCCCCACTCACACATTTCAGACCCACAGACATCAAATCAGATATTACGACACTGATTAGGATTGGGTATGAGCGAGATTACAAGGGCAACCCCCTAATTTCCCAAGACCAGATTCTCGAACTGAAACCACAGGACATAATCGTCCCGGCAGACATTTCGGAAGACCTGCTACGGATTGCCAACTTCGTCGACGACGAACTTGTAAGTCTTTACGGGCTTCCTCCGTTCTACCGGGCGACTAAACCAGACGAACTCATCGGAAAAATTGTGGTTGGACTGGCACCACACACTTCGGTTGGTGTAATTGGGCGAATAATAGGGTTCGCAACAGCAGAAGTATGCTTTGCAAATCCGTACTGGCACGCCGCGAAGAGACGAGATTGTGACGGTGACGGAGATTCGCTGTTGCTCCTGTTAGACGCACTGCTAAACTTTTCAATAGAATACATCCCAAATCAGATTGGTGGCCTTATGGATACCCCGCTCTTAGTACAACCGATAGTCTTGCCTGGGGAGGTGGATGAGCAAGCACACAACTTCGACATCGCCAACAAATATCCCAAAGAATTCTACGAAAAGTCACAGGGTTACCCTAACGCGCCGACAGTCGAACATCTGATTGAGAGAATCGAATCGAGGCTCGCAACCGAGAGACAATTCTACGATTTCAGTTTCACCCATGACACTTCGGCGATTTCAATGAAGAGGGCCCACAGCGCTTACTCGACCCTAAAGACCTTAGCGGAGAAAATCGACAAGCAGATTGATGTGGCGGAGAAGATTGATGCTGTCTCGACGAAAGAGGTAGTTGAATCAATCATCAAGACCCATCTGATTAGGGACATCATGGGTAACATGAAGAAGTACGCCACTCAATCGTTCAAATGTAGGGATTGCGGCTTCACTTACAGAAGACCACCCGTCGACGGCAAATGCACAAAATGCGGCAACGAACTACACGAGACTCTAACTAGGGCCTCGGTAGAAAAATACTTGGGAATCGCACAGAGACTCGCCCGCGACTTTGATATAGACGACTACCTCAAGAGCAGGTTAGAAATGGCTGAGAAGGAACTCGATCAGCTATTCAAGACCAGGGAGAAATCAACCCAGACGGAATTGACCGATTTCGCGGTACGACCCTTAGCGAAAGAAGTACGCTGAAGAATTTTCAAACGAATAACCGATTTTCTGGTGATTCTTCCTCAAGGCGTGTATCCTCGCTTTCACTTCGCGGCCCTTGTCGGTGGAGAGCGCGAGGTGAAGGATCTCCGCAACCTCATCCATCTCACTCTTTTTCATTCCGAGGCGTGTCAGCTCCGCCACGCCCAACCTGATGCCCCCCGGGTTTGTGTAATGCCTTCCGGCCTGGAGGTCGCCCGGTAAGAGCTGCCGATTGACTATTATATTCAAATTCTCTAGGTTCCGTTCAATTGTTCCGCCATCCCCATATTTCGTTATTTCTAAAGCGACTTGGTGAGACTTGGTATAACCGTTCTTCTCCCCGAGAACATGCTCGCCCAGATCCGCGAGCCTTTGGGCTAAACCTTTCGCGTTTTTTACGACATCTCTGGCATACGACTTCCCAAATTGAAGGAATTCGGCAAAGGCAAGCGCCTTACCAGCAACACTGTGTAGGTGGTGATTGCTTGTCGTCCCGGGGAAGACGGATTTCTTGATTTCTTCGGAGAACCGACCTCTGCTGATGATGGCACCGCCTTGCGGCCCGAACAAGGTCTTGTGCGTGCTGAAGGTCATTATTTCTGCTCCTTCTCTAAGAGGATCTTGGAACTGGCCTCCCGCGATTAGACCCGCAACATGGGCCGCATCGTAACAAACGACCCCTCCCACCTCACGGACGGTGTCGTTCAAATCACGTAACGGGTGAGGGAACAGAAAAAGGCTTCCGCCGAACATCGCTATCTTAATCGGCTTTTCTTTGCTAAGCGCCCGCATCCTTTTCCTTGTCTTGTCGACGTCAATGTTCATCTCGTCTTTGTCGAACGCAAAATATTCGACATTCAGACCATGGACAAGACCGGCGGATCCCGAGAACTCCTTCTTGCCCGTCGAGATATGTCCCCCGTTCGGTATGGCGAGACTCATCAAGGTGTCCCCTGGGGCGCTGAGCGTTGAATAGACCGCCAGATTTGCGACCACCCCTGACGTCGGTCTAACGTCAATGAATTCGGCTTTGAATAAGCGTTTCCCCAGATCTATGGCGGTGAGTTCGATTTGGTCGATATATTTGCAACCAGCGTAAACCCGTTCTTCTGGCCACCCTTCAGCATACCTGTGACCGAGATCCGAAGCCAAAACCTCTCTCACGCGCCTCGAGGCGACATTTTCACTAGCTATCATCGGCAAGCAATCGGAGAACCAACGTTCGTGGTCTTTGACCAGGCCCACGACTCTCTCAAACGCACTTTCGTTCCGAGACATGCAGAGTGCCAACCCTCCTTCCGTAATTATGCTTATGGTGTGAAGCAGATGACGAGATCTAAGCGTGTCACTTTCGATTTCGAAGGCTCTTTCAGCAACGGTCGACGCCTGACCAAGATAAATAGCCCAACTAGGGAATTTGTAGGCCGAAGCTGGAAGTAGATTGACCTCAGACACGAATAACCACCGAGGACTAGAAGAATGAATTCCGCCTATGCCAGCTACCTCCTGACGATAGCGGATAGATTAGGGAGGGAGCAATTCGAGGTGCACACAAAAATTCAACTCCCCAATTATTTGTTCGATCTTCTTGGTTTCAAGGAGACTTACAGTCTTTCATGGACCACCGAACCGGGAATGCGGCTACTCTGCCTGATTGGTTTTGCAGCCGAACCAGCACTTGAGTATGCACGGGACTACTTCAAGGCCGCGACCATCTTTGCACAGACCTACCGAAGAGAAGATCGCCCACATTCAAAACTCATCTTTCCAGTTCTGGTATCCAATTATCTCACCGACGATTTAGCTTCATTTATTCAGAGAGAGGAGCCGCACACACTTGGAGAGCCCGGAGGTGGTTTGGTTCACCCAGTCTTGGTAAGCCTGGACAGAAGAGCAGCCTATCACCGCGAGAAGGAGGCGTCCGACGCGTTGGGATATCGGGGAACTCTCTACACAACACTTGGCGAGTTACTCTCACCATTGCCCCACTGAAGAACATTGCGACTGTGTCACTCAGGTTGAGCGCTGTTGCTGGCAGTCACGGAGTCCTGCGTTCACCTGCTTACCATCTTCATTTGACATTAGGCTTAAGAACTATGACTGCCGAGGCGACACACATGAGTAGCAAGAAGAAAGGCGCTCCAATGCCAGCCTCAAGTGCGGGTCTACTCACATTCTTCAATGAAGAAACCCAGGGAGTCAAGATTAAACCCGAAATCGTCCTAGCGCTTTCCATCGCACTGATAATATCGTCCTTGGTGATCAATCAGCTATTCCGCTGACCTGGTGGCTTCTTCCTGTCCGACTCTTCCGCGGAGGAGCTAGCCCGCAGATATCGACATCTCTTCACATTACCTTCGCTACCTGTACTCTCGCTCTACGTAATTCTCTCGGGAGCACTTCTTGTGATCGCTGCAGACGATGCACAAGCACAACCAATCCTCATCCTTTACACGATTGCGGCATCCTTCATCTCAGCGTTCTTGCTTCGATTAGCCGCGAAATCAGTTGACTCTTCGTCGATAGCCTCTCTTCGAAGGGTTCTCGCGGTCGTCCTGGCCGCCAACACGATATGGATTTTGTCTTCCGCCTTTGGTCTGGGATACTCTTTAGCAATCGGGAACCCGGGAACTTTCGTTGCCGGTGTCTCCTATGGAGCTTTCTTGGCGTCAGGTTTCGAGTTGATAATAATGAACGGCGCTTTCATAAGAGAAACGGCGGTCTCCATAGCGTCAGCTACAATCCATCCGATTATAGTCATGACGGGTTTCTTCTTCCTTTCTGGATTCAACTACACCCCACAACCGAAGGTCCTCGGACTAGGCACACTGACCATTCTGATATCCCTGTGTCTAGTGATTGGCCTAAACAGAATCAAAACTGAAAGGGGGGACCGGTCTATCACGATATTCCAAGCCTTCCTAAAGACATGGGTAGCCGAGCACCCGGAAGACCTTGAGAACACTTTGGATTCGTACACACAAGAAGCAAATATCACGACACGGGTCATGAAGTTCGCCGGGCCAACCGGTGCATTCTACCTTGTTCTGCCAGGGATTCACCCGGGTCCATTCTATCCCGTAGGTAGCTACAACCTGCCCGGTTTGCTATTCAGAAGATTCAAGCAGAATAACGCCGTAGCCCTCACCCTTCACAGGCCTGGTGGACATGAAAGAAATCTCGCCACACAATCGGCCACCGGAAGATACGTGGATTTGGTTGCAACTTTTGCCGCTTCGGTCGAGGCAAATCATACCCCTTCGGAGATGCGCGGGCCGGTCATCCACAAAATCAAGAACACCACCGCTTGCTCGGTGGGGTTCGGGGACTACCTCCTCTTGATACTCACTTCATCTCCCCGCGGGACCGACGACATTGATTTGAACGTGGAGGAAAAACTTTCCTCTCTGGCTAAAGAGGCCGGGTTTGACGTTTCAGTGGTAGACGCCCACAATTCAATCAACAATCAAAGAGAACAAATTCGGGTGACTGACGAGGTCGCCTGGCGCAATATTTTTTCTCAGATCAGAGTGGAGAGAGAGGAGGAATTCAGAACCGGCTTTGCGCATTCTTCCGAGATCGAATTCGACCACCAAGAAGATGTAAGCGACGCAGGAATCGGCGTCTTGCTCTTCGCTGTCAAAAGTTCCAAGTGGGTCCTCGTAATGGCAGACTCAAACAATGCAGCTACCGGCGTGCGAGAATCACTCTCAAATGAATTGACCCAGGCCGGTTTCAAACTAATGGACCTCTGTACATCAGACACCCACAACTTGGCGGCGCGTGGGCTCACCATAGATCGTGGGTACTACGCGCTGGGAGAACGAACCCAAATTTCAACCATAGCAGACACCGCTGTCAAACTCGCAAAAATCGCGGAGACTCGTCTCTCACAAAACAAGTATGGGGTGTCTGACCTGACTTCGACCATGCCTGTTCTGGGGGCTGAAGCAATAAGCGAATTTGCCTCGATTACCCTACGCAGCTCAGCGTTCGCGAAAAGATACTTAAAATTCGCTTTGCCCACCCTCGCGCTTTTGACCGCTCTGGCGATTCTATAGTAACGACGCGTTACAGCAATGCCAAGATTCAACTGGGAAAGGAATTTAGGGTCAGCAGCATCAATGGCATCGGTCGAGAATTCGAAAACAGGGATTCTTATCGGAATCGAAGGAATAGACGCTGCCGGAAAGCGTACACAGAGCACGCTCCTCGAAGCATGGTTACGCTCGAAAGGAATTCACTGCAGGATCATAAGCTTTCCAGATTACACTACTGTCCTCGGAATGGAGCTCAAGAATTTTTTGGCGGGGACACGAAATTACTCCCCCTGGGTGGGGCACATGCTATTCGCCGCAAACCGATGGGAACGACGCGAGGACATGGCGAAATGGCTCTCAACCGGCGAAGTTCTGATCGTAAACAGGTACACGGAATCGAATCTTGCATACGGGATGGCAAACGGACTTCCCCTCGATTGGCTCCGCCATCTGGAAGATGGACTACCTAAAACCGACAAAGTAATCCTGTTGGACGCGAACCCCTCAAAAGTGGTGCACAGGAGAGGTGAGGGGAAGGACAAATACGAAAGCGATTTGAAGTTGCAAGAGCGGGTGGCAGAATTCTATCGCCAGCTCGCAGAGAAGTTCGGATGGTTTGTCGTTTCAGGAACGGGGGACATAAACACGATTCACGAATCGATTATGCGCGCCCTCGAAGGCTTGTTGCCCAAGAGCGGCCAAACCTCTTAAGAAACGGGGTCACAGATCGCAAGTTGATGCTGAAACCCGTGGCAGAAATCCGCGACCCTGTCCACGGCTACATCAAGATTACCGAGGTCGAACGTGAACTAATCGACTCGCCGTTTGTCCAGAGGCTAAGGCGCATCCACCAGCTGGCAGGAGCTTACCTAGTTTATCCCGGAGCGGTCCACACACGCTTTGACCACGTCGTCGGAGCGATGTACGTCGCCGGACTGATAGCCGAATCCCTCGCCAACAGGATAGGCATAGAGAAAGAGGAAATTCAAGCCATTAGACTTGCCGCCCTATTGCACGACGTAGGACACGGGCCATTCTCTCACATTTATGAAGAGGTCTTGGCCGAGAAGACGAACACGACCCATGAAGACATCTCTCAGAGGATGATACTCGAGACTCCGTTGAAGGACATACTTGAGAAAAACGGTTATTCCTCGAACAAGATGTCCGAGTTCTGTGTTGGGAAGCAAGCCAGTAAACCTCGATTCATGAACGAGATCATAGCTGGAGGACTCAGTGCCGATATAATGGACTATCTCCTGAGGGATTCTTACTTCACGGGCGTCGAGTATGGGAAGGTCGACATTCACCGCATCATCGATTCCCTTGACGTCATCAACAAACACCTAGCACTTGATCAGGCTGCGGTTTACGCCTTCGAAGCTCTTCTGATAGCGAGATACGAAATGTTCAAGGCCGTGTACTTTCACAGGACAGTCAGGGCTGCTGAGTTGATGCTAGTGCACGCCATGGCACTGGCAGACCGAGAGCTGGAGTTGACCGACCTATCTGTATTCGGGAAGTATCTGGAACTCACCGACGAGACGGTTCTTCAACGATTGACGAGCTTGGACGCAAAATCATCCGACCTCCAAGAGGCGAGGAGACTCGCAAAAGGTTTCAGAGATAGGAGGCTTGTCAAGTGCGTTTTCGAGCGTGTAATCCAGCGGCGCGACCGCATCGTGGAACAAATCTTTGACAAAGCGAGCGTGAGGACCCGGGTGGTTCTCGACTTAGCGGAGAAAGCCAAAGTCGACCCCATGTACATCTACCTAGACGTTCCGACGACACCTTCTGTACCCTACACATCTTCCAGAGAGTCCCTACGGGCTGTTATCCTTTTCTCAGACTTCGGACGGAAGAGACGGCACGAAAGCACCCCAATCGACAAGCTCCCGCTCGCGGGTTCTATCATCGGTTTCATGGACGCAGTCCGCGTGTACACAACGAGCGAGTACCGTGGCAGAGTCTCCAGAGCGACGAAAGCGCTCCTAAACAACGAAGAATATATGAGTGGAATCTCAAATTGAATAGGGCCTAAAATAGGCATCGCGAATATATTCGGGTGAGACTGGAAGAATATTTCTCGTACAGCGACTTCCGTCCAGGCCAACGCGAATTGGCATCTCACGTCTACGAAGCTTGCAAGGCAAGACGATTCTTGGTGGCTGAAGCGATGAGCGGATTGGGCAAGACTGCGGCCGTACTCTGCGGAACTCTTTGCGCTGCAGATGAGCTACAATTGAAGATCATTTACGCGTGTAGAACGAAGCGCGAAGTCCAGCGCGTCACGGAAGAAATTTCTCGGTTGCAGCAGACGAAGACTCTCAGGGCGGCGGCGTTATTCTCTAAATTCGATTATTGCCTACTCAAGAAAAGTTCCAACATGAGCGTCCCACAAAGCTCTTTCAAATGGTACTGCAATTTCAACGTCTCAAATAATCTCTGCTCGTATTTCATGAATCTGAGTTTGCTTGGCCCCGAAGTGAGGAACCTCGCAGACACCATTTCGTTTCACGTACCCGCACACAACGATCTGCTAGAAAGGGGAGAGAGACTGCATGTTTGCCCTTATGAACTCTCGAAACTCGCGATGTCGGGCGCGGAGGTGGTCGTCATACCATACCACTACCTGTTTGACGACGCTGCGAAATCTCTTCTGCTCAGCAGCACCAACTGCAGCATGCCCGGGAGCTTACTCATACTTGACGAAGCCCACAACCTACGCGAGGTGATGCGGAGCATGTCCACAACATCCGTGAGCCCGGAGACCCTGGCAACCGCGGTGGCGGAAGCCGAAGCCCTGTCTCTTGAGAATCTCGCAAGTTCGCTCCGCGAACTCGACCGTCGCTTCAAGACCTTCTTAGGGGAATCCAAGGGATGGTACATCAACAAGGAGTCATTTGTAAGGTCGATAACCAAAGAGAAAGACGATGTCTGGTTGTCGAACCTGGCACTCGAACTCACGACGTGCGCAGGAGCCGCCTGGTATGCTGTCGCAGCAGAGAAGATTCTACCCGCTTCAGTGCTCAAGGTTGGGGCCTTCCTGCTTTCACTGGCCTCAACCCTAGCAAACCAAGAGATGGTTCTCACGACATCAGAAGGTGGGCTCAGTCTGACCAATGCGAACCCTGGCGAAAGATTCGCAAAGTCAATCACGGAGTTTTACAGCACCGTCCTCCTCTCGGCGACGATTAATCCATCAAAGGTATTCCTCCAATCGATTGGGATGGACATCCCGGCCGTCGAGGTGTTCAGGAGCCAAGCAACTATGCCGATCACGGTGCGAACGGTCATAGACGTCGGGGTGACGTCAAAATTCAAATCGCGCAACCCAGAGATGTATCGCAAGATCACCTTCAAGCTTCTTTCCATCATGGACGCTGTCAAGGGAGGTGCTGGCATTTTCTTTCCGTCGTACGCAATCCTACGGTCAGTGTCAGACGAAATCAACGGGCGACTCACAGACAGGATCGTGGTCTCCGAAAATCGTGGCCTTTCCAATCAAGAAGCGAACGAACTAATGGAGATGTTCAAAAGCGCTAGACGCCCCGTTTTGCTCGCCGTCCAAGGAGGAAGATTCTCAGAAGGCGAGGACTTCAGGGGCGACCTCATGGACGTATCCGTCGTCGTGGGTTTGTCCTTGCCGCCTCCAACTCCGACACTCTACGCCGAATATGCCTATCTCAAACAAGTCGGCGTCAGAGATTCCTACCTGCTCTTGTCTCTGCTTCCAGCCCTTAGAAAGGCGTTCCAGGCTGCTGGGAGACACCTGAGGAATCCTGGGAAGAGAGGAATGGTTTTCCTTCTCGACTCCAGATTCGATTCCCATACAATCATTGAGCTGATGCCATCATGGATGAAGCACGATATCCGCAGGGGGGATTTCTCCCGAGCGGAAATCGAAGAGATGGTTACGGGATTTGAACTCGGCTAGGACGCGGCACGGATCTTTCCTCTTCTGAACGCTATCCTAGCTGCCGCGCTCTGGTCCCTAGGGAGTCCCTTGTATTTGGGATTGCGAACAGACGTTCCAGATTCGTCGACAATTTCGACCGTTGTCTTCGGAAGGTTTTCATGAATCTTCAAAGCCAGCCAGGACGAGAGACGAGGTTCACCGTCACCTATCCTAACCACTGAACGTGAGCAGGGTATTCGACTGACAAGTTCATAGACCGTCTCACACAACAGACTTCTTGAACTGAAAGTCTGAGAGGTGAGTTCTGCTCCGTCATAAAAAACCGCCAATCCCATCCTAGCACCCGGGTCGATTCCCAGGAGCAGCTCCGCGTTTCCTTTGTCCGCGAGATGCGCGAGCAACTGCCCCTTCATGATTACTGGGTTATCATCCAAGTCTTCAACAATGAGGATATCCCCTTTGAAAAGATCCGCTTCCTTCTTTGTGGTCAGTATCAAATCAGGGGTCCCTAACTCCACCTCTGACGGCGTTATGCTTAGGAATGAGATTCCCATCCTTCGCAGCCTCGACGCCATGAAATAATACGCCCGTCCATCAGAGGTCGCGACGCAGACTTGGCCCACCAGACACCCCTTATCTTATAGATGAATCCGTCGCACGGCGCACTAATGAGTCTTCCCACCGCAAGACAGGCTTTTGCGTTTCTCAGGCCCCTGAAGACCAAGTCGACCGTGCTCGTGGTGGGGAGCAGGGCGGTCAACATCGAACTCGCGCGGTTTCTTCTCGGGTGTTTGGAGGTTATGAAGCTGCGCCCTCTGGTGCTTGACAGCGACGCTCTCTACAGCTCTGAGGCAACCCAAATAGGCAGCGACGCCAGTGACCAATTTGCGAGCAGAGCGACACTCTCGGTCCCGCTCCCAGAACAAAGAATCGACTACTGGTTAACCAGGTCTCTAGTTCACGGAGCGACATCAGACGCAATCTTGATCGATAATCTGAACACCGTGTTCCACTCACTGAATTCCACCGAATCTAAGTCTGCGATGAAGAAACTCACATTCATTTCTGCCCTCCTCTCTATGATCGCCCGTACCCGGCCTCAATCGATATTCGCGACGCTGTACGCAAGAGATCCTTCAATAAAGGAGCAGATAGGGAAGCGAACCTTCCGCAAGCTGGGAGACCAAACAGTTTCGGTGCGACTATCGGACCATACCCTGTCGTTCGAATGCACGCGGGGGACTGCTTGGAGTGGGGAGGCCTTCTCCGTTTCTCTTAACCCTTAGAGCTGTACACGTAAATTCCTATGTACATCGCGCTTCCGATGAGCATTAGGGCAAGAATAAGATAAAAGTTCACCATCCTCGGCTTGGTGGTTTGTCTGCCGCTGAGGTACGTCACATACACTCCAGCGGCGCCAAGAAGAATCGCAAATGAATTTATCACAGTTTCAGAAATTGATTGCGCTCCCCTTCCAGGGAATATGACAAAGTTCTGATTGACTGGCTGGACGGTGGCGTTTATCAAACCACCAGCAAAAAGTACAAGAGCCAAGATGTACAGGAGTTGCACCCAGCGTCCCGCATTCGAGAGCAGGCCGCGTCTAGCGATCGACCTCTCAACTTTCTGAATCCTGCCGAGGACCGACTCGATGGTTCGCTTAATCATGTCCGTTGTTTCCCATGAGCTCCGCCACTTCTTTAACCCACTGCCCCGTCTCTGGGTTGCGCTTAATTCTCTCGAGATATTCATCCCAGGCCAACCCACCATACGCACCATTCCAAGCACGATATCCCTCATTCAGGGAGTCCCTCGCTTGGTTATGGTACGTGCAGAGTGATGACGGCTGTTCAGCGTCTCTTCTGCACAGTTTGCACTTCATTTCTCCTGCCCGCCTTTCCTGGACAGCTAACATTAACACACAGTCTCCAAGGCATCCGCCCCGTTCTGACGTATATAATTGGCCATGCACAGTAACGGCACGGCGCGCTCGTTGTCTTGATGACCCCCCGCTGCGGCAGGGGGGCAGAGGCCCTGCAGCCGTTCCGGTAGTTGGTACAACCAACAAACCTCTTGTGAGTTGTCCTGGAACGTATCATTATCAGCTTCCCAGCCTCGCATACTGGGCAAGGACCTAGCGTATTCTGAGTGGAAAGTGTTGCAAGGACTGATTGGTCAAGGTTAATTCCTATCGAGACTTCGTTGGCCTTCATGGCCATCAGACTTTCGGAAAGGACTTCCAGTGTTTCCCTATTCAACCTAGTCACATCCTCCTTGCCCATCTCAATTGCTTCGAGTCTTTCTTCGGTGTCGCGGGTCAGCTTTGTCGATATGACAGAAGGGCTGTGTTTTTTCATAGTTTCGATCACAGTGAAACCTAGGTCGGTGGCCTCCAAGCTCTCCCCCACCAAGTACCCTCTGTTGATGAGCGTCGTGATGATCTCGGCTCTAGTGGCTTTGGTTCCTAACTTCTCGCGCTCCATCTTTTCAAGCAGGGTACTCTGGTTATATCTAGGGAGATGCCTTTGGAGTCTCTCCGCATAATCGATGGCGATCATCTTCAATTCATCACCTTCTTTCAAGGGAGGAAGCCGGGAATCCTCTGGCTTGACATATTTTCCGTAATATTTCATCCATCCCTCTTTCAAAGTCCTTCTGCCAATTGATACGAAATCATGATCACCGACAGAGATTGTTAGGTTCGCCCTTTCCATAAGCACTGGTTTTCCAAAGACCGAAAGGAACCTTCTGATTATCAGCTCGAGCAGTTGCGCCTCCCATGACTGGAGTTGTCTTCGGGGAGATTCTCCCGTCGGGTAGATTGCAGGATGAGCCGAATCCGCCTGCGTGCCCTCCCTTGGTGTGAGGTCGCCCGCAAGTAGCTCACCCACGTCTCCAGAATATTGACTGATCTTGGCGATTCCATTCAATATTTTCCTGTAACCTATCGAAGGCGGAAGCTTCTGACTGCCCGTCCTCGGATAGGAAATCAACGCGCCAAGATAGAGGCGCTCCGCGATTTGGAGGGTCCTACTGGGGGAGAACCGGAAGACTCTGTAAGCCTCCTTCTGAAGATCGCCCACATTGAAGGGGGGCGGCGGTGGATCCGTGGATGTTTCCACTGACGCACGACTTACGACCCCGTCCCGATTGTCACACTCCGTCCGGACGGCGTCTGCCTCACTCTTGTTCCAGAGGATGTCTTTGCTGTAGTTTGCTTCGACTCTGACGCCGGCGTGATCGAACGTACCCTTGACGGCCCAGTACGGTCGCGGGACAAAAGTCCCGATTTCTACGTCTCGATCGACGACATAGGAGAGCGTCGGTCCTTGGACTCGCCCCATGCTGATCGTTCGGTACCTCCCCCTGGTGTTCATTAGAGCCTGCGATAATGCTCTGGACAGGTTCACACCCCAAGCGAAGTCCACCGCATGTCGCGTGCGACCTGCTATCGCCAGATTCCCGTTGGCCGCCACTTTCGCTTCCCTGAAAGAGCGGACTAATTCGTCCTTTGTCAGGGTTGAAAACTTGGCCCTTAGAGCACTGTTTTGCTGTCCTGCACACGCGTACCTTAGAACGTTATACCCAATAGTTTCTCCTTCTATATCGTAATCGCAAGCGTTCACGAATTTTTGAGCCCCTTCGCTGAGCCTCCGTATCGATTCTATCCTCCTTCTCGCGTATTCGGCATCCTTTTCGACGAGGTGATTTGGGAACCATTCGATGTCAAAGACTGGGTATACCGACCTTTCCTGAATCGTATCCGAAATCGCGTAGATGTGCCCTTGGGCGGCGCACACTACGAAAGACTCGGTTCCGTTTTTGAAACGGAAGGCCGTTACCCCCTCCACGCTCACCACTTGGATCGCTTCTTGGGCTAGTGCTTCAGCAATCCGCTTAGCGGCGTCAGGTTTCTCACATACTACCAGTGTATGCCCTGCTTTCTTGGAAGAATCAATAACCAAAACCCAATCCTCGCTTCCCTGGATATCGCGAGGCTCTCTTTCTCTATTAAACAATCGTGAGTTGCGGCGAACCGAAGCGGGTTTGATTATTTGGTAGGCTTTTAAGTCGACGAACGACACCCCGTGCATTTGACGTACGAAGTAGCCTGTCTAAAATGCGGCAATACTCTCTATTCGGGGTTCGACCTACGCTCCCCGAACGACATCCTCAAGGCCTCCGGTTACAAGTGTCGCAAATGTGGAGTCAAACTCATTCCGGACAGATTCAGGATTGATGTCAGAAAGATCGACGGGTCTTTCTCCTAGTCGAATATCCAAGGCTTCTCAGGTACACACACTGCTCGCTGTTTATGGCAAAATCCCTCATGTCATACAGCTTCCCGTTTACTAGTTGCCTGCCCATCCCCCTGATAACGACCAACGGGGTGGCTTCATCCGACTCCCCCATAAGTAGCTGAGCCGCGGAAGTAAGGTCGTCAGCTAATGCTTGCGAGGTTACTCTGAGAATGTTCCCGAACAGGTCGCTGTTTCCGCGCAAATCACGAATCCCTTCCAGCCCGGCCGCCGCTAGTGCGACCCCAACAGTGCCCTTACGCGTAGGCATCAGCCGACTATCGGAGATGACGACACCCACATCTATACCCCTCCGAAACTTGATCGCGTCGCGAAGAAGGGAGGCAGATTCTAGGGGTCTGCGCGGATAGAGCACTACCTTTCCGTGGTCGATGTTCGATTTATCGATACCAGCGTTGGGAGTCAATAATCCCTCCTTTGTTGCAAGAATGAACCCTGGCACTCCCCCCAGAATCTCGTCGGACTCTCTGACCACTAGTTCACACATCTGCGGAGATACGCCAAGTTTCCCAGAGAGCGCCTTGGCCAGAGGCCCGGGGCGGACCGTCCTTAGGGCGACTATCCTGCCCTCGGAGATTGCGACAAACTTGCTCGAGACAACAATTATGTCGCCCGCCAACAATTTCCCCCCCACCAGATCGTCGACCAACTCTACCAGGTCAAACGTCCCGTTCATTCGGGGCGCTTTCGCGGCAAACATAGAAATCAAGGATGACTGAATTCCTTTGCCCGTTTAAATAAAGAATCCCGAGGGGTTGTTTCGGGTTGAAGCACACTCCCCTTTTCGGATTTCATAAGGGCACAGCCAATCTCACAGAATTTGCAGGATACGAGATGCCACTGTGGTATACGAGCATTTCGGACGAGCATCTTGCTGTGCGAAACACGGCCGGGATTTTCGACGTTTCCCATATGGGAAGGATAGTGGTTGAAGGACCAGATTCCGACAGGTTTCTTGATCGCTTGCTTCCCACCACTGCTTCCAGCCAGCCATCTGGCAAATCTTTCTACACACTTTTCCTGACCGAACGAGGAGGCATCATCGACGACCTCATTGCTTTGAAAATTAGCCCCAACAACTACATTCTGGTAGTTAACGCCGCCAACACAGAGAAAGATTTTGACCACATGAGAGCATATTCCAGAGGATACGACGTGCGTATGTCGGACACGACCTCGGCGTCGACCATGATTGCGGTTCAAGGTCCGCACGCACAGGATACGCTTTCGACTTTGGTTTCGATAAATCTTGACGGACTGAAGAGGTTCAGAAATATCGCAACGTTCGTCAGGGATCGCGAGGCAACTATATCGAGGACAGGTTACACGGGGGAGGACGGTTTCGAAATCATAATCCACCAAGTAGGCATGGCCAATCCCGAGCCCGCACTGGAGATCTGGAAAGAGCTCGCAAACACCGCGACCCCATGCGGCCTCGGGGCGAGGGATTCGCTCCGTATAGAGGCGGGTTACCCATTGTATGGGTCGGACATAACCGAGGAATATAGCCTGTACGAAGCGGAGTTGGCCTGGGTAATCAGTAACGACAAGCACGAGTTTGTAGGCAAAGAGGCTCTTGACGTTGGGGCGGGAAGGAAGCCAGAAAGGAAACGACGAGGTATAGTTCTGGATGAGAAGATTCCGCGATCCGGTTTCGAGGTCTATGCCGAGAGCGCCGAGAAAATAGGAGAGATAACTAGTGGAAGCTTCTCGCCAATACTAAGAAAAGGAATCGGATTAGGCTACCTGAAGGACGAAGATCAAGAGATTGGTCATCCCGTCCGAGTGAAGGTCAGAGAATCTCTAGTCGGCGCGAAAATTGTCAAACCCCCTTTTTATGACGAAAGCCTTTACGGTTGGAAGCGCCTAAGGGAACGATAAAATAACTTCCAGAGGACCCACTAGCGAATTGGTAGCAGGAGATTATGAAATCCCCGAAGACCTTCTCTACTCAAGAGAGCATGAGTGGGCGCGTCGTCTGAACGGCAGAGTCAGGGTCGGAATAACTGACTACGCGGCCAAGACACTCAACGACGTGGTCTACGTCTCGCTACCGAAGCTCGGAGAATCGCTCGCCCAATTCACGGTTTTCGGGACTGTTGAATCGATCAAAGCCGTCTCAGAGTTGTACTCGCCCTTTTCTGGGATCATCGTCAAGTTGAACGAGGAACTCAATTCGCATCCGGAGCTAGTCAACAAGTCTCCTTACGTGGAAGGATGGATTCTGGAACTCAAACCATCCGACTATCAATCCGAAAGGAGCGCCTTGCTCGGTCCCGCCGATTACGCAAAACATCTCGCCACGATTGCCACAAGTACAGAGCACCATTAATATAGCCTAAAGGGACCGGCGCTCCAGAATGCGTTTCTCACTTGATACAATCAGACGCGGGGTGAAGCGTCCCACAATATCAAGACGGACCGTAATGATCGCGATCGTCCTCGTTAGTGTCTTTTCTATTTCAATATTGATTAGGGCTTTCCCTGCCAAGTACGGCTTCTACCTCAACGAATTCGACCCGTACTACGATTATTATGCAGCCCAACACGTCGTTACTCTAGCCCAGCAGCACGGACTCTATTACGCTCTGTTCAACAACCCGGCGAACTGCGGAGCTGACGTTCTAACCGTCTGTCATACCCAACAGGGGTATTTCTACTGGCACGACATAACCACCTGGTTCCCCAACGGCCGGGACGTCGCTGCGACCTCCCAGGACGGGCTTCAGCTCGCGGGGGCGACTGTCTATCTCTTTCTGACGACGGTGTTCGGCCTCCAGATGACTCTTTACGACTTTCTTGTCCTTCTCCCCGTCTTCTTGGGTGCGTTCACGGCTATTCTGTTCTATCTACTGGTCAGAAGGATAGCCGGAGACGCGGCAGGTCTCTTCGCAGCTCTCATGGTGGCTGTCTCCCCACCTCTGATCGAGAGAGGAAATCTCGGCTGGTTCAAGTCAGAACCCCTAGCCATCTTCCTGTTCACAGCCGCCAGCTACTTGTTTTTGACGCTCTTCGATAGTGAGATGAAGGCCAGGGGCAGATTTTTCAGAGCGACGATTGCTGGCCTTCTCATAGGCTACGCAAACACCGCGTGGGGCGGTTCGTTGTATTTCAATCTGGCATTTGGGCTGGTGTTCCTCGTGCTGCCCTTCTTGGACATAGACCTCACGAATCTCACGCCCGCGATTCTCGTGTTCACAGCGACGGCGCTCTTCGGGAGCGCGATTTTCCCAAGGCCAGGCGTAAGCATAGTAACAAATCCAGCGGGAATTGCTCTTCTCGGTGGAACACTGTTTGTCTTGCTGGCCCAATGGTCGAAGTCTTGGGTGCGCCCGAGCGAATACAGGCAGACGCTGGGCAAATTCCTCTTCGGTTTCGTCCTCGCCGGGCTGGCGATCACCAGCTTCGGATTGGTCGGGACCATAAGCGTGCGTTATCTTTCAGCGATTGACCCATTCGCTAGGAGTGGAAACCCGCTCGTCCAGTCCGTGGCGGAGCATTTCATCCCTACAGGTGGGGACTACTTCTCCGCCTATCTCATCCTGCTATTCCTCGGCGTGTTCGGTGCTATCATGGCGTTGAGACGAAAGAGCGTAGCGACTACCTACGCTCTCGTAATCGGGCTTACGGGGTTATACATCTCCGCTGCGTTCTCTCGACTCCTGGTCTACTCATCCATAGCGTTAGCGCTCCTGGCCGGGATCGGTTTTGCGGAGTTGGCATTTTCAATCGTCAAACCTGGGGCGACTCCTTTGGTGAAGAAAAAGCAAGCATATACGACGAAGAACGAGATGCGCGTCGTATATTCGGTTGCCATAATCGCGCTCATCGCGTTTCCGGCCAGCATATACTGGATACCGAACCCCGCCCCGTGCAGCTCCACGAATCCATACATCTGCGACCAGAGCCCCGCGGACTCGGGGGTGAGCATCGCGAACGGTGCTACGGTGTTCTCGAGGTCGCAGTTCAATGACTGGATTCAAGCCCTTCAGTGGGTCAGGGACGACACACCGAAGAACTCGGTCGTAATCGCTTGGTGGGACTATGGGTATTGGTTGACAGTCATGGGCAACCGAACGTCAGTCGCTGACAACGCGACGCTGAACGGAACAAGGATAGCCCAGATAGGACGCATGTTCATGTCCAACGTCACCGTCGCGCATCAGATGGCCAAAAAGATGGCGGACGGGCGCCCTGCGTACATCTTGTTATTCCTAGTCGGTAGCGTCGTCCCGCTTAACGGTCAACAGTACTACGTGCTGCAGGTTCCTGCGGGCAGCGGGTTCACCGCTGGCGGAGGGGACGAGAGCAAGAAGCAATGGTTCATCAGGATAGGTGGGTTGAACGAATCAGACTACTTGGAATGCGCAACCGTTAGTGCCAGCTGCCCCTCTCAAGACGACTTCAACCTCACTCCCCAGGCGGTTTCCAACACGCTCTTCGGCCAGATGCTCCCGTTCACCCAAGCTGGCTACGTGGTGACATCGACCTCTAATACGGCGACGGTGTCGCCGACATATCAGCAACAGCAAACATCCAACGGGGGAACGGCACCACCTATCGAAGCCTTCAATTATCCTTCCACCTTCAATTTTCCGAAGGATGGCCCCGGGCCGTTCAGGATCGCTTATTCTTCGCCGAGCCTGGCGAGCCCAGTCCCATGCGGCGGCACTAGCTCTCAACCCATAAGCTGCTTCTACAGCATTTTGATTTACCAGGTGGCCTAGCGGGACGCTGAGCAGCTCCACCGGCAGTAATTCACTCTGAATCCTGATAGACGCGGGGGTTTCTGTACCTGGCGTACTTATCGTCGGGCGAGTACTTTGCGGGGTGGACTGTGATGGTCTGCTTTCCGCAAACCGAGCATTCTTGCCTGAGCGTGTAGCCGTGCCCCTCTGGACACTTCAACAATAGGCTTCTCAAGAAGGGCCCCCATATTTTCTGGATATTTCGCGCTTGGCGTTGAATTCCCCGCGTTTCCCAGCCCCATCCTTTATCTTTTCTAGAACGGTTGTCATCACCTTCTCGGCCTGCTTGTAGTCGTCCGCGGTCACCCTGACTCTGTAGCGGGGCGCTCCAGCGTACGTGATCTTGATTTCTGCTGTTGAGGAGGCAGATTCAGCGGTCGTAAGGATCTTTTTGATTTGCTCCACGCCGTCAGGAGCTCTCGAAGATAGTTCCACGATGGCGCCGACTTCATATCTCGGCGGGATAATCTTCTCAGTGGCGCTCTCGACGATGGCGCTGACTACAGCAGGGGGGAACCCGAGGGGTTCGAGGACCTTCTCCTTCCTTTTCGCGGCGTTCTCGAGTGCCTGATAGAGCGTTCCCGACTGCTCTTCCATCTTCTTGATGTATTCCCTGAGCTGCGCATCGTCTAGGTTCGCTTTCTTCTTCACCCCGTTCATTATCGCGTGTGCCCTTTCGTCCCGCTTCCATTCAATTATCTTGGCGCGTCTTTCTTCGTTTGTGACCTGTCTTAGTGAAAGATCTATTTCCTTCCTCGATCTGTCGGCCCTTATGACTTTCAGGACCAGTTTCTGTTGCGGTTTCGCCACCCTGTCGATGTTCCTGACCCAACCCGTCGAGATTTCTGATACGTGGAGGAACCCATTCATTGCGTTGTATTGGTCAAGGTTGACGTAGATTCCGTGAGAGGTGATTTCTCTTACAGTGCAAATCACTATCTCACCGGGTTCTGGCATGACCTGGTCTGAAATCATGGTCTTTGAATCCCGACCAAGCTACGGCTAATAGGGGTTTCGCGCTATCAGTCTAGCCGCTTGACGATTGGGCCGAGGATGACGGCCTTCCCGCCTCTGCTCTCAGACAGCTTTCTGCCACACCCGCGACAACCAACTTCTTTGGTTGATGAAGAGAACACAACTCTCTCTTCCCCACAGTCGGGACACTTGACGAGGAAGAAGCTGCTCGCCGGCTTCGGTATGGGATCTCTACTTTTCTTCACTGCACAATCTCTGCCTTTCGCAATCTGATTCCCTTCCTCATAACTTCTTTGTTACATTCCTTACATTTGAGCTTCAAAGTGGCCTTCTTGGTCGTTTTAGCCGTTCGAATCAACTCTGGAAATTTCTGACCTCCGTAGCCACGCTTTCTACCGGCTTGCCGCCTCGCGCCCCACGACGACGCACGTTCCTTCCCTTTCTTGTAGAGCGAGAGCGAATGCAACGTGTGTTTCTTACAACTCGGACAGAACGTTCTCATCTCTTTTGGAAATTTCAACTATGAACACCAGAAGCGTGAAATCCCGAGTTTTCTCTAGTTTTTAAGGTTGGTTATGACAAATGAGGCTGCCCTAGTCCGAGCTCACCCGCGGGGCCAAGAAATAGTGGATTCTCGCGCCCTGCTCGTTCAACTTGAAATCAAGCTTAACAGGTTTTTTCGACGAGTATTCGCAGGTAAGCGTGTCCGCGGTCGAGATCGCCTTGGTAATCGCCAAAAGGTAGTCGATATTGTAGGTCCCTTTGCTCTCAGCCTTGACCTGAAGCTCAAGAATGTCAGCACCTGTCTTGTCAAGCTGAACAGACGCAGCGCCGATGTCGCTCTTTCCAGAGAACGAAAGTTTGTCGTTTGCAGCTTGGATGGTCACCTGGTCGGAGACCACCGAAATGTCACTCAGGACCTTCTCGAATACACTCTTGGTGAGCGAAATCTTTGTGTCAAATTCCAACTTCGGTAGCGGCGCAGTCGCGGCGGAACTCTCAATCAAATGGATGGTAAACTCCCTCTTGTACCCATTCATGAATTTCATCATGATCATGTCTTCCTCTGTGGAAGAGATCTCCACGCTGTCCTTCGTGTCGCTCCGACCGATCAGTTTGACAAAGTCCTCGACCCTGAGGCTGAATTTGAACGGCTTGTCGCATTCGTAACGCTCGAATGAAACGTTCGGCCACAGGAGATCCACCAAAGCGACGTGGGACGGGTCCATCGCTCTGAACGAAAGAGCTTCGCTCGTCGCTTCAAACGTAGCTTCTTCAACCAGCGTCTTGATGGCCGAAGAGACGGCTTTCCATTCAGACGCACTAGCAGTCTTAGCCAGAAACAAATCCTCGGGGTTCGCCTTCAATGAGGCTCACCACCGACAGATAATAAAGATTGGTCGAGATTTCCTCCCCGCTCGATTGGCTCGATGAAACTGTTCGAGGAACATTGAACCGATCTTGGCAAGCGCAAAGATTCGGGGCCCTCAGGGTATCACGATGGACCACGAATCAAGGGGTAAAAATACGACCAGCTTCTTACCATATTCGGAAGCCATGATATGGAATGAACGCTGATACTCTGAGATTCCTCAGGACGACTTACAAGGAATACTACTTCAGGAATCCTGAAGGGATCGAGTTCCCGACAAAGATGGAAGAGAGAGAGTTCGGGTACACGCCCTTTGGGGGAACCATGGTCCGCCATCTGTCTTTCAAGAACCCCGGAGAGTTGATAGCGGAAATCGTGAGGCAGGCTCCGTCTTCTATCTACTCTTCCAACGCCTTCTACGACGTTCCGACTCTACCTATGGAAGAAAAGGGGTGGAAAGGCGCCGAGCTGATATTCGACATAGACGCGAATGACATCCCGACCGATTGCAAGAAAAAGCACGATGTGTGGTACTGCGAAGAGTGCGGCACCAACGCCCGAATTCCGAGACCGGCCAGATGCCCCAAATGCGAGGGAGCCAACACGGTCGAATTGCACAATGTTTGCGACGTTTGTCTGGGCGCGGCTAAGAGTCACCTGCTCAGGCTGGTTGCTTTCCTCACAGAGGATTTCGGAGTGATTAGGGAAAACATCAAAGCCTACTTCTCCGGGAACCGGGGCTACCACCTGCACGTGTACGACGCAAGATTCAATCGACTGAACTCGGCAGCAAGGGGCGACATCTCGGAATACCTGCGCGGCTCTGGAACAGCCTTTTCCCAGGTTTTCCTCGCTTCCTTGAAGCGGGCGCTCGCTCAGGGACCCGGCTCAGAGGAAGACTACGGATGGGCTCGGCGATTGAGCAAGTACGTTCTTTCCGCAGACAAAGACAACAGCCCTATCAAGTCCCCGAAGAAGAACATCACGCAGCGTGTAATAGATGAGAGCGTCAAGAGTCAGGCTGCCCGAATCGACCCGTCAGTTACCACGGATATCCATAGAGTATTCCGCATGGCTGGGACCCTCCACGGAACCTCGGGCATGCTGAAGATGAGGGTTGACCCGCAGGACAGTTTCGACCCTCGAAGTGACCCCGTGGTGCTGCCGGACGACCGGGCCTCGATCAGGGTTAAGTTCTCCCCCGAATTCAAGTTGAAAGGAATGAAGTTCGGCCCATTCGAGTCCGAAAACGTGATTATCCCCACCTTCGCCGCCGTCTACATGCTCGCCAGAGGTCTGGGGGAGGTCGCGTGATTTTTGCCTGAAAGCGTAATCGAGGGATTGCGGCGACAACTCGACTTGGAAGAACAATCAGAAAGGCTAGCATATGTCCCCTCCGACTTGTACTCAAGAGTCGCAGCCTATATGCAGAGTCTGAGGAGGACAGCGAATTCAAACAACTCTGAGATTACAAACAGGTTGATCGTGAGACAGAACGAAATGATTTCCGGGATGGTCGAGATGCTGCTAAACGCCAGGCTCAGAAAAGCGAATTCGAAAGGGACGATACAGCAGCTCCTCCCCGAGGAAAGGCACATCTGTTCCGCGAAAGATTTGTTCGAATCGAGGAAAACAGCATTCTTGCAGGCGGTTGCGAGCGGGCAATCGTCAATCCTCGGGATCGCTTACAAGGCCGAGATGGGAAAGAGCATCACCGTGCGCTTCCTGAAGCCCGTCACTGAGATAATGGGATTCGACCTGAAGAGGTACGGACCCTTCAAGCCCCAGGACTTGGCCTTGGTCCCCTCCGCGAATGTGGACGTCTTGGTGGCAAATGGCGAGGCCGTGATCGTACAAACGACCGACGAGTTCTAGGAATAGCTACGCCAGGTGTGATTGCACTTCAAGCATCTGTAGAACTGCGTTGGAGGTTCGTCGCCGCTTCTTGTCTGCAGCATCCACCACATCGCTTCATCGTGACCGCATTTTGGACAGTCGATTTTAGTTGTGGGAAGCGTGTTCAGCTTGCTCTCTTTATCTCCGACCACCTTTATCGGAGCAGCCGCAGACAATTCCTCTTCCGTCGTCTGCACGACGCTCTTTCCGGCCTTGTTCGCGTACCCGCAGTTCGCACACAAGTAGGTGATCGAAACACCTCTCTGAGATTTCACCTGCTTCAGTTGAAGGCGGGTTCCGCATTTGGGGCAGAACTTCAGTCGGATTCACCACCAAGCGCCTTGGTGATGGTCTCCATGAGGTCGTGCGCCGTGTCAGCCGCCCTCTCGACGCTACTTGCAAACGCCTTCTCCGGTTTGATTCTTTGGGCTCTGACCTTGAGCACAAGCTTTTTGATAAGTGGATGAGGCGGAACGACCCCGGCGAAGGTAACGCTCTTCTCGTCGAGCAGCTCATGATGCACGATTTCAGCCAGAGAGTAGTCCTCTCCGACTATCTCGACCGTAAAACCCTTATCGTCTTCATGAGACGTCTGTATCTGCATCTTGTTCGGCCCTTCGGGGTTAAGTTAATAAAATTATGGTTGAATAGGGAACTGCCCGAAGTCGTTCGCGAATTTTCTTTCTTCAACGTTGCCGCATTCATCGCATTTGGCCCTGTAGCTTCCTCCTCGCGTCAAGGGCCTCCCACAGTTACTGCATTTCGCAAAGACGACCCCCGTCCTTTCGTTGTCGATTGAGAGTTGGATGATTCCATTAAGCGTGCTAGACACGCTCGCGCGTACTATGTCACCGAGTTTCACATACGTTCTTCTCCTAGCTCCCCTGCCGCCTGGTTCCCCCCGCATCAAAAGCATCCCGGAAAACCCCTGGTCGGTTGGTTTGCCATTAATGTAATAGATTCGAATCCCAGCCGAGCTCGTTTGGACCGCTTCGACCTGCCCGGTTACCAGATCCCCCAAGGCAGGGGTCCTAGCGATCTTCACCGGGTACACCGATATTTCACCCTTTGATTGGTCGACCTTGACCTTTCCGACCAGAAGCGCTCTGACTGACCCAGATTGCTCGTACACGTTCTTCCCAAGGAGGAATTCCTCCACCACCGCCAGCTTGTCGCCGGGGAGAGCCTTTGAATCACGGGTGCTCGACATCTACCTTCTCCTCGGCAGCAGCCCTACGGTCAGCTCGATCCACTTGGGCCTTTCCAGGAAATCCCCAATTTCCTTTCCGTCCATCAACCTGACCAGCGCGTCTGCTTGGGGTATCGAGAGAACCGGTCTGTCAAATGTAAAACCGTCGATGGAAATCCGAGGACAAGCGGTCTGGATGAATGCGTCCACGTCTCTATAAGGAGCCAGTCTTTCAGGTGTTATCTCTCTCATTGCTAACTGAAGAACCTTCCTACCATGCATCTCGAGCCTCTTGGTAATCCATCTGCTCCTTCCTATCATCCTCTGGCCTTCCTTCAGCCCGGTAATTACTCCAATTGTCCTAGCATCCAGCGCTTTGTAGACCGCGAGGATGGCTCTCTTCCTCCTCTCCTCTGCAGCTTCCTCCATGTTTGTGACCTCTTGGAGATAGGGATCGAGCATATACGTCGGCTTACCAGTCGCCAACGCAAGCCCCACCACATGGAATTCACTCTGCCCCAGAAAGCAAAATGCATCCACCTCGTTTCGTAGCGGGTGAATCGTCGAGAAATCACAACCGAAGATCTGACTCCCCAGCAACAGATTGTTCTTTCGCCCGATCTTCACTTCGAAACCAGCGTCTTCCAACGTCGCCTTCGCTGATTCCAGCTCGTTGAGGTGTTGGCTGAAGGTGACAAGTCCGATCTTGTGAAACTCTTTCATGAGAGGGATTGCGGTGTTCAAGACACCATCGAACTTGACGTCGTCGACCGCATCGATCAAATAAGTGTAGTCACCCACTGTTTGGACCACGGCGTTGTGTCCTATGTGGAGAGCCATGTCTGCGCCAAGCTTCTCAACCTCGTTGTCGACGGTATCACAGATGCCGAAACACGAATCGCCCACGAGCACGCTGGGGATCCCATATCTTTCTTTGATCTTGTCCATCAACCCACGAGTCTGTTTGAGAAGCCCGCCCGGCGCGTTAAGCACGATTCCTCGAGGTTTCTTCTCTTCTATGAGAGAGAACACCTTCTCCTCATTAATCCAAACGGTCATTGGGCGATCGGATTCTCTAGGGGTATTACCTTGATTTTCGTCTTCATCGGAAGTTTCGAAGTAGCTGCTTTCATCGCCGTTTTCCCGACTTCGAGGTTCTCGGCTTTCACTCTCAGCTCCAAGATTGGGCTTCCTATGTCGACTCTGGCAGCCAGGCCAATCGGTTTGCCGAAAGCCTTTCTCATCCCCTCCTGGAGCCTGTCTGCTCCAGCCGTGGCTATCATCTTGTTTTCTCTCAAAATTATGTGCGGATACGTCTTTACTACGAGAAAGTAATTGTCTTCGCCAAGAAGAGCGAGTTTCTTGTTACAGGCCACCCTTGCCGCTTCGAGAGCGTTGTGTCTAATCTGAACCCTCCCCTCAGAAATCAACTGAAGGACATATGCATAATCAGATCTATTCTTCCCCGTTGTGAAACGGGCGACCTTCGAGTTCGGCGCACCGGGCGCGAACTCTTTCCGTGTGTATGCCATACTTTTAACTTCCCGGTAGTTCTTGCCATGCAAAAATCTCGTCCTCGATTTAGCAGCGCGTCAAGCACTCCTAATTAATCTTCACGATGACTTGTGTGCACAGCCCACTTTAGCACGGTGTCATGTTGCGGCTGACCGGATCATCGCAATCGCGAGACGTCTAGATAAGAACCCAGTTCAACAAGGAGGGGTATTCCTCTGGAATAGCGTCAAGAGGATGTCCCCGAGAAAGCGACTACGCCCCCATTTGAAAGGGTCAAGGAGCAAAGGACTTCAGAGCCAGCTGAAGCTGCATGTCCCGCGACAGTGCAGGTCACGCCAGAAAGGCTAGACCCTGCCCTGATTGTCCCTCCGTTTGACACTATGCCTTGAAAACGAGTTCCCGAAAACGAGAGCGAACAATTGTTTGTTGTGGACACGTCAGTTGATCCAAGAGCCTGCACTTCTAGCGCGCAACCTCGTCGCTGATTGAGGGAGAACACGATATTACGTTAGCTGAAACTTGGTTGTTGCTTGTAAAATCAGGACAACAAAAGAACCGCTGAGTTGCCGCCCAAGAAACGATGGCGGTTCCCGCAATTATGACTAGGGCCAGAAAGATGAAACGGTGACGCAATCGAACGTCTGAAATCCGGAGACAAACGGGCCTAAAAGCATGACCATAGCGGTGCGACCTTATATTAAGCATGATCCCCATGTTTCGAAAAATTGCCTTTCATCCTCGACAAACGTCTGTTGGACTCTCGCCTGGCAATCATAGTGCAAGCCTTCGGCGACCTCTCCCGCTTGGAAGCCTACTCTGTTCTGTCCGGCAGTCTTCGCAGTATCCGAGTCCTTTGCGACAGGGCGAGTCTTCTGAACTTTGACACCCTAACGACTGAGGCCGTCCCGAAGCTCGGAGGGATTCACAAGTATGCTTGTCCGGTCACTTTCGTTCGGCCCAATGACGCCCAAGGGAACGTGAACGAGTTCCTCGGCAAGGTACTCCAACACACGAACGAATTGTCCAACTTTTCACTGAGTCTATACTGCGCTAACAGTGACGCGAGTGTATACGACGATGTCGTCACGAGCCTCCATGAAGGGATTCGTGCACTCGGTTTCAGGAAGTCTCGTCTCCTCCGGCCCCAAAACCAGGAACTGTCCGCGGACGACGTCATCTCCAGACGATCAGTCGATTTTGTGTGCGTTCCGTCATATGAAGGATACCATCTGGGTGCAACTGCGTATGTCCCAGCGCACGATTTGGACAGACGGTTGGGGACCGAGAAGCCGGTGCCAAGTCCTTCCATATCTCTGTCCCCCAGATTGGCCCGGACACTTGTAAATCTGGCCTCCTTGTCCCCCGGACAATCTCTTCTAGATCCCTTTTGCGGGTCCGGAACCATCTTAGCCGAAGGTATGCTGCAATCCCTTAATTGTATTGGGATTGACCGGGGGCCCAACAGAATTAGGCAGACCCAAGAGAATCTAAGTTGGTTGCAGGGTCAGGAAGGGTCTGCCCGGCTCGGCGCATTCCGAGTAGAACAAGGGGATGCGAGAGATATTCCGCGAGTGCTGAACGGAGCAATGGTTGACGGCGTTGTCACGGAACCCATCCTCCTGCCGAAAATCCACTCGCGGCCCACACTAAGGCAAGCGAAGGGGATGGTGAATCAGGCAAGCGAAGTCTACTCAAAATCGCTTCGATCTGTCGCAGGTGTGCTGAAGCGGGGAGGGAGGCTGGTCATCGTTGTTCCCGTAGTTCAAGCGTTGAACGGGGACGAAGTATACATAATTTTGGACGGTGCGAGAGAGCTCGGCCTATCAGAATTTCAGCCGCGCGGGGCTACGTTCGACTACCCCGTGAGACTGTCCTTCGAAAGCACCAGGTGGGTCAAGAGGGGCGTCTACGTCTTCGTTCGTGGGTGATCGTTCTCTCCCATCCCAATTGCCTTTCTGAAAATACCAGTCATTAGAAACAATTCTTGCTCTGTCAGTTGGGAAGTCGCGGCGATCCGCTTAATCGCTTGCTTGAGGCCAATCCTCTTGTGCTTCCTGAAACCTGTCGCCAGAGCAAGGTCGTAGAGTTGACGGCCGAATATATCCCTGGACTCCTTAGAGGGAATCCTGCTTCTAAGGCGCCCCCTGTAGATCAAGTAGAGCATGATAGCAGCCGCATGACTGACGTTCAATGTGTTGTACGGGGCGCCCGTATCGACCGTCGTGACTATGTCGCACAACTTTATCTCCTCATTTGTTAGACCGGTCGTATCTCTTCCCAGTACCAAGGAAGCGCTCCGAGAGGCTCGCACGTATGAAGCCGCCTTTTCCAGCCTGACGCTCCTCCTTACCACGTTCCCCTTTCTTCGAGCTCGTACGGCGCTGGTCGCAACAAGCAATTCATGGCGTCTCCTCAGCTCGCCGAAGTCGACACACTCTGCTGAGTCCAGGACGTCTGCACCATGTGATGCGTAAATCGAGGCGACCGACAGGTCGATTTTCGCGTTGATGAAGTATAGCTTGGGAACGCCGAAGTTCTTGAGAAGTCGAGCGACATAGCCAACGTTTACTGGATATTCTGGTTCAACCAGCGCAACCGAGATGTGGTCCAACAAACCTCTGACTCCTATCCTGCCCCCAGCGACAGTTTCACAAGCTCGTGGACCTGATGCGGAGTTAGTTGGTATACTCTGAGGTCAACGGCATATGATTGCACGAGTTTGGAATCCATTCCAAACGTTCTAGCAGCCGAGAGCAGCCTCCGTCTTCTCAAGGAAAACAACCGTTTGATCGAGATGATTTCTGTCTTCTCGAGCCTGGTTCTTGGCCTGAGGAAGACTAGACGCGAATCCACCCGTGGAGGTGGACTGAATGAGGCCCGTTCGACTCGGTCCCGAGGAACGATTTCGGCTGATATTTGAGCAAGCACCGAGATCCCCCTATAGTTCTTGCTCCCAGGCTTCGCGGTTATCTTCTGGACGAAATCCTCCTGCAGGATCACGATTCCACGGTTATATGTCATTCCACTGAGCCACTCAATAAATCCCGCCGACTGCGAGTAAGGGAGGCTTGAAACGAGTACATCAAAGAGCGGCTTGGCTTGAAAGGCATCCTCCGGGTGAAGCTGAACTCGTGACACATCAACACGTCTCCTCGTAGCAAGATAGTTCTGCCTATCTACTTCGTAGGCTTCCACGTTGCTGGAGATTCTTGCGAGCTCCGTAGTGAGAACTCCCTTCCCCGTTCCTATCTCCAGCACCCGCTCGCCATCCTGAATGCAAGCCAGGTCGAGTATTCTCTTCACAACGCCTCGGTCGACTAGGTAGTGCTGGCCGAGTCTTCGGCGCTTCATTTCCTGACGAATAGATTGATTCTCGAGCCGCCAGAAAGTTCCTCAACAATTCGTTTGGCGATGAGCTTAGCGGGCTCTCTGAGACCTACTCTCTCTTGCAGGTCCTCGAAGCTGACAAAAGGTTCCTTTTCTCTGATTTCGACAATCTGCTTCATGAAAGTCTTCCCGATCCCCGGAATCAACTCAAGCCCGTGCAGGCGCGGAGTTAGAGGCTGGAGCTCGTTGAAATATGCGACGTATTTGGATTCATTAGATTTCACAATCCTTTCCACAACCTCGGAGAGCGAACTCCTCGCCTCTGGGGTCAACTCCTCGAAAGAGAGTTTTCCGAGAACGCTGACGATCTTCTCTCTCCCCTCCTTTCCAATCCTGACTTTCTCACCCGGTTCGAAATTCTGGTTGTCAACTGCCAATAGTTCCAACAGGGTGAGCCGTTGCTCCCCGATCGCCTGGACTATAGGTCCCTCCCTCCCCTTGATTACGAGGGACTTTCCTCGTGGTATGAAGTCGAGAACATAGGCAAATTCCTCGTATTTCTTGTCAGCAGGAAGCATTATCAGAGATTCGCTCTCCAGAGGCTACTTAGATGAAATAAGATATTCTCCGTGGGTTACCAATCGCATCTAGGGCGCTCATGGTTTATCCTCTACGAACTCTCGTCGCCTTTTGGCGGTCGAGTCTATTTAATCTTGACCCTTACTTGCGGGTTTGAAGAATTTTCAGAATCTTCTCTAGGGTTTCAGTCGGGAGTAGCTTCCTCCAACCTGAGGTGAAAGTCCTCAGTTCTTCCAGGGTCTTCGGCATAATGTTCACTACTTCGACCGCTTCCTCTTGGCTTAGCCCGGCTTCGGTCTCAAGCTCTTTCCTCATCTTCTTCGCTTCTTCGGGGGTGCTCTTTGAAAACTTGGTGGTGTAGTCGAGAGTTCTCTTTTGAATTTGGTCGGCCTTCTCGACATCGATTTTCTGGAGGATCTGGTTGGCTTCCGGTATACTCAGGACTTTCTTCTGTTGTTTATCTGACATTAGGCGGTCCTCAGCGGGAAAACATGTTCTTTCCTGGCTGTGACTGTCTTTATCTTCTCTCCGACGGGGACATCTATCGTTAGAACTCGTCTGTCGACGCTCGTCACAACACCGACGAGTCCGTTGAATCTCCTATGAGGCATCCCTTTTACCTGGGAGGCATCAATTTTGATGACGACTCGGTCCTTCGGAGAATATTCTCTTAGAAGGCTGCTCAATCCCTGCGCTTGTTTGATCTTCAGCAGCGCACGCGTCCTTCTCCTGTAACCGTGAGACTTAGGCAAATTCCAATTCACTCGTTTCAGATACCCTGTAAATATCGAACTTGCGACATTTCAACTCCGTTTTTAAGACTTCCGAAAGGGACGGTGAGACAGCTTCTCCACTTACGAATCTCTTCACCGGGAGTCCACCGTCCATCTCGATGTCAACGACCACCTCGTCGCCAGCCAGCTTCCCTCTGACGCTGTATACCGTCCGGTAGATCGGTCTTTGCTGCGGCCTCTGAAACTCAACCGTCACTCTGTTCATTCCCAGATTCAAGGCCCTCAGATCGCGCGGCGAAATTTTGTTCGTCGGTTCGATGTAGGCCCTGGCCCTGAATTTGAAGCTCGGAAGCTTCGTCGGCTTTCCAAGGAGAGTCCGGATATGCGAGATCTGAACTTCACCCTTCCCGGTTCTTGCGAACAACCGTTTAGGGACCCCCCGTTTCTTTGGGTTTTTCACTTCGGCGATAAAGGGTCTCCCAGGTGGATGAACCAAACTCTCCGCGTCCTCACTTCCCATCCAGGTGATCCGCACGCCGTCGGATTCCAGCGCCGAACCGAGTTTTCTCTGCAGCACCACTTCGACACTTGTTTTCAGGTCGAATCCCGTTTCTTTGCAGACTTCGCATCCTCTACCGCCGCAGTGAGGACATCTTTCTTTTCGCTGGGAGAGACCTTCAGGTTTCGTGTATCTACCGTATAGGAACACGGGCCTGGACGTCAGTGTGATCTTGTGGTCCTGAAGATTAAGAAGTACCATGAGCTCCGGCGTCATCTTGTCGACACGTTTTCCGGTTAATCTTGATATTTCTCTCGAAATGATTCTGGACATCTCAGACTTTATCGTTTCAAATCCTTTGATCTTGGACTCCGCCCTGAGCTCATCCTCCCTCTCCTGAACCCCTTCTGGGAGAGTCAAACCGATTGAAAAGGTACGGTATTCGTAAGCACGACCCTTGCTCGCGGCCCATTTCGCAAAGGCAAGAAGCTTCGAAGTCAAACCGCGGCAGATGAAGCATTTTGCCGCTGGTATCTGTTGGAACCGTGCACTATTCCCCTGTCTGAGCAGGCACCTTCGGCAGAGCCCGAATTTCTGAAGCGTGTCGGGCACGCTATTGCCCACCCATCCTCCTCATTAGCTGCCTGAACTCACGGTTCTTTCCTGACTTCATCAGATTCTTCGTCTGCTTATAGCGCGTGAGTAGCTCGCGGACGTCCTTCTCGGTGGTCCCCGATCCGAAAGCAATCCGCTTTATCCTCGGCGCGTTGATTTTGTCGGGATTCTCTCTCTCCACCTTCGTCATCGATTGGATGATCACTTTGTAGACCTTGGCCCTGTCCTCTGCTTTCTCAAGGTCCTCCGTCTTCACTGAACCAGAAACACCAGGTATGTGTTCGACGACCTTCTTGAACGACCCAAACTTCTTCAGTTGCTCGAATTGGGCCAAGAGGTCATCCATCGTCAACTTCCCGGACATCATCCGCTTGACTTGCTTCTCGTCAACCACGACTTCAGCCTGCTTTGCCATCTCAATGAGCGCCTTGATGTCGCCCATTCCAAGCAATCTTCCGACGAACCTAGTACCCGAAAATTCCTCGAGGTCGTCGACTCTTTCGCCAGTCCCTATGTAGAGGATTCTGGTTCCGGTAGCAGCGACCGCGGCGAGAGCTCCACCTCCCTTAGCTGCACCGTCGAGTTTTGTAACGATGATACCGCCGACGGGAGATGTTTGGTGAAACGCAAGAGCTTGATTGTATCCTTGCTGGCCTATCGTTCCGTCAATGACGAGAATATTGACATCAGGTTTCACTTCCGATACGATTTTTTTCATTTCGTCCAGGAGACCCTTCTCTTCCTTATGTCTGCCCGCTGTGTCGATAATGATCAGGTTCTTCGTCGACTCAAAATGTTTCTTCCCTGCCTTGGCTATCTTAATGGAGTCTCTCTCTTTTTCGTCACTGTAAATTTCGACTCCGATAGTACCTGCTATTGTCTTCAGCTGCGCTACGGCTCCCGGTCTGAAGGTGTCTGCCGCTACAAGCCCTACTCTGTGCCCACGTTTAGTGAAGTACCTCGCCAGCTTCCCCGTCGTGGTCGTCTTCCCCGAGCCCTGTATGCCCAGCATGACAATCACGTTCGCTTTGTTCCTGTCGAGTTGGAGGCCTCCTTCGCCGCCAAGGAGCTTGGCAAGTTCTTCGTACAGTATCGTGACTATCTGGTCCTTGCGGGTGATTCCACCGAGAGGTTTCTCTTCAAGGGCTCTCTTCTGGACTCGCTCCGTCAGGCTCAGGGCGAGCTTCACGCTGACGTCCGCTTGAATCAGCGTTCTCTGAAGATTTCTGACGAATTCTTTCACGACGGTTTCATCGACCGCCGACGCTCCAACGAGTTTCTGCAAGGCCTTCTGGAGCCCATCTCTCAGTGAATCTAACATGATGTGTGACCGCGAAAACGCCGACTTCGTTCGGTTCTTTAAAAGATTAAGATCAGAATCCGCGAAATGTACTATTTCTCTGACTAAGAGTATCCTTGCTGTCTCAACCACGAGTGCAGAGCCAACGACGCGATGGCCTCCATAGTGCTCTTTCTGTCCGCAGCGGCTTTCCTCAGCGCATCAGCGACCCTTGGATCAAGAAGAATTTCGAACTTGACAGCGTGCAGAGAGGAGGCTTCATTCGCAATGCGTTCGACCGATCTTTGGGGCGACATGACAAAGTGGCTAACGACGTTCTCCGCTTCGGGTTGGGTTAGGGGCGCAATGGTCTCCGCGAGTTCTCTCAACTTTTCAGAACGTTCTCTTTGAGGAAGCCGCTGAACTGTCGGTGCTTCTTGCGCTCGGTGAAGGAAAGTCGCATGTTTCACAGGAAGTGCGCCTTCCCTCCTCTCGGCGAGGCCGGGGGATTGTTTGACCGTAATGTCGGCCTTGGTCTCCTTTCGGATGTTCCTAACGGTCTCGACCGCGTTCATGTGGTCCTCAACATACTTCCGTGATTTGCCAATCGCCCTAGCAAGCTGTTCGATCGTGCCGTAGGACTGGGGGTTCAGCCTTCTTAGATTCACCAAGGAGTCGTACTCTTCTTCTGGTTCAATGTCGCGGCGCTGTATGTTCTCAATCAGAGAAATAATTATGGCCTCTTCATCCGTCATGGGTCTGACGATTACAGGAATCTTCTTGAGTCCAGCGACCTTTGCGGCTTCGAGTCTCCTCGACCCCACCACAACCTCATAGCGGGCCCCGACTGGTCTCACGATCACCGGCTCCAGAATGCCTTTCACTCGGATGGAGTCGGCAAGGTCTCCCACGTCTCCGGGGCTCCTTCTCACATTAATCTTGCCCGCAAAAACCTTGGAGACGTCGATTTGAACGACTTCGGGGGCTCGTTCCTTAGACGTTTCCCGTTCAGAAGTAAGGCTTGACCTGCTCAATGTTCTCGAAGAGTAATGCGGAAGGAGATTCTTAAGACTATCGCATACGAAATCTATCCCCCCGATACACCTTGGGGGACGCCTGGACGAAAAAATGAACTGAGTACTTTCAGACCCCCCTCACCGTCGAAACCCGCCCTAAACTCAATTCGAGTTTATAGGTCCAGTCGCAAGCGACTTCTGCATGAAGTCAGGGACAGTTATTCAAGTATCACACCAGCTCATGGAGCCGCAACCAGCTGCCGCGCGCATCAAGAAAGAAAACAAGTTCACCAGCGCTTTCACTCTCCTCGGCCTGTTATCGCAGATTGACTTGGTGGACAGGCTGATAGGCGGCCTGAAATCCGATTCAGTGGTGCTCATCAGCGGGTCTGGTATCCGCCTGTGCGCGGCAGAGAGCTACTGCGTGAGAACCCAACTCCCGGAGCGGTCGGGCGGTCTCAATGGGAAGGCGTTCTTCATTGATGGGGGAAACGGATTCGACGTTTATCTCTTCACTTCCATCGCGCGCGAAAATGGAATCGACCTAGACGGGGCACTGGGCAAATTGATAGTATCGAGGGCTTTCACCCCCTACGAACTCAAACAGCTCGTCTGCAGAGATTCCTCGGCGGTTTTCTCCCGTCACGACCCGAGGCTCCTTGTCGTATCAGACATCTTCAGCCTCTTCAATCAAGATGTCGAAGAGGCCGAAGCGCAGCGGCTGATGCACAAAATCACTGCGACAATCCGCAGAATCAGCGAGCGAAGAAAAATCCCGATAGTCATGACAGCAGCTGGCGTCCCCGAACATCTGAAACTCTTCGCCGACTACTGCTGCAACGTCGAGGCCGAGTTTCTCGAACAGGAGAACAGACTGACGGCGAGGCTTCTGAAGCATCCGTCGAGGGCGCCTGTCGAAGTGATTACGGAGATGGGCGATCCAAGCTACAACCAGCTGCTATTGTCGCCTCTCAAGGTGACGAAATATGGGTAGGACGATCCCATCCTTCAGATTAGCTCTGGAAGCTGAAATCTCAAGCTGGGGTTCTTTCAGGAAGTCCCTGAACCCTGGCGCGCGAAGGATACTCGACAAGTTGTTCAACGAGGCGAGAACCTACTGCTCCGCCTCTTCCAATGCTGCCAGGCCTGTCAGGTTCGAGGGGATGCTCATGGCAATCATATTTGCGCAGGCGAGAAGAGTCGAGGACATCGCACGGGGAATAGAAGAGACCAGGTTAGAGCTTGACGACGTTCGCTGACCCAAACGTAGTCGTAAGGCTCCTGAAGGACGAGCTCGATAGCTGGCGCCCGTTTCTGGACGCTTTGAGGGAGGATGACCGAGAGGTGGGGCGCAAACTTCTTGCTAGATGCTGGAAGTACACGGAAGCGATAGAGTCCTCCAAGAAGCCCTACCTGGTCGAACCTTTCTTTCTTTCAGTTCTGCTCGTTCAGGAGGAGCGTATCACGGCGCTAGAAACGGAACTCAAACACCTCGGAGCGGAGGTGGAAAATCGGAAGTCGAAGGTTGGATTCTAGACGCCTACGCTATCCCGGGAGAGATGGTCGTCTGGGTAAAGAAAGCTGACGGCGAAGCCGTCCGTCTGACTGACAGATGGAATAACACGGTCTACGTTTCGGCCGATAGCAGGTCCAGTCTCGACTATCTCACAAAAAGGAGCGACGTTCAGTCTTTCATCGCATCGTCTGAATACGTGATGAAACGCGAGCACGTCTTCGACCACCAAGAACGCCAGGTCCTGAAACTGCTCCTAAAGAACGCCAATCAAGCAGAAAAGCTCGCCAAGACAATAGAGGTCTGCACTGGTCCAGAAGAATACCGAATCTACAACGCCGACCTCCTCCCGGGGCAGGTCTACTTCATCGAGAAAGACTTGTTTCCCCTTGCCAAGGTCAGGGCGGTCAAGGACGGGGACGTGATCGAGTGGGGTCTTCTCGATTCCAACATGGCAACCGATTACACGTTGCCCCCTCTGCGAGAAGCCAACCTGAAGGTTGAGGTCGAGGCTTCAAGGGCCATACCAAGCTTTGCCGACGCCATAAAACGGATAGAACTCAGGACGAGCAATCGGGTCGTCGAGATAGCAGAAGGCACGGAGCAGGGGAAGCTTCTCGATCTGGTCAGAAAGATAGGGGAACTGGACCCCGACCTCCTGTTCATCGAACGCGGAGACGACTTCACTACTCACTACTTGGCCGAACGCGCATATGTCAACGGCATCTCAGATCGACTGCTACTCGGGCGTGACCCCGTCCCGCTCAGGCGGTTAACGAAGAGGGGCACGTCATATTGGGCTTACAATAGGGTGTTGCATACACCGACCTCCCACCAAATCTACGGCAGGATAAACCTCGACGCGGAGAATTTCTTCGTTTATTCAGAGTGTGGACTCAATGGACTCTTCGAAGTTGTCAGGCTCTGCAGAATGCCGATTCACAAGGGGAGCAGGGCGTCTATAGGGAAGTGTTTGAGCAGTATGCAAGCCTACATCGCGTTCAAGGACAATCTCTTGATTCCATGGAAGCCCACTCGGGCCGAGGTCCCGAAGACGGGGAGAACGCTACTACTCGGCGACAGGGGCGGCTTCATCTACGAACCAAAAGTTGGGGTCCACGACCAAGTCGGGGAGCTCGACTTCACTTCGTTGTTCCCGTTCATCATGAAGAAATACAACATCAGCGCCGAGACGGTCCTCTGCAGATGTTGTCCAGACTCGATTCACAAGGTTCCCGATGTAGGATACAATCTATGCGAGAAGAGGAAAGGGGTCATCCCACGGAGTCTGGAGCCGATACTTTACAAGAGAATCGCGTACAAACGGTTGAACAAACAAACGGAAGACGCGCGACTCGCCAAGGTCTACCGGTCAAGAGTCGAGGCCCTGAAGGGAATCTTGGTCTGCAGTTTCGGCTATCTAAGTTACAGAAACGCGAAGTTCGGTTTGATAGATTGTCATATTTCGGTCTGCGCCTTTGCCAGACAGATACTTTTACAGACTGTCCGAATTGCCGAAAGACGAGGATTCGAAGTTGTCCACGGGATCGTCGATTCGCTCTGGGTCACGAAACCGCGAGCAAAGAGAGAGGATTTCGAAGCGCTGCGCGATGAGATAAAACGCGAGATGGACTTCCCGGTCTCCTTCGATGGCATCTACAAATGGATCGCCTTCCTACCGAGCAGGATGCACGAGGACGTCCCGGTTCTGAACCGGTACTTCGGCATCTTTCAGAATGGCTCGATGAAAATCAGGGGGATAGAAGCGAGGAGGCGCGACACGATAAAGCTGGTATCCGATTGCCAGACCGAGATACTAGAACTCCTCGCAAACGCAGAGAATGTCGCGGGGGTCAGGAAACTGCTACCAGAGGCTCTCGCCATTTTTAGGGCCTACATAGAGCTAATCTGGAGCGGCAAAGTTTCCATCTCCGACGTAGTCATCATCAACGGGCTTTCGCGCAACGCAGATGAATACAAGAGCAACCTGGCGCACGTTTCGGCGGTCAGACAGCTCGCCGAGGAGGGACTCGCACTCATGGCTGGACAATCCGTTTCCTACCTAGTCACAAACTACAGGTCGAAAGTCCAGGAACTGAGAGTACGCCCCACCGAACTTCTCGACGAATCGGTAACGTATGATAAGAATCACTACTGCGAACTACTAATCAGAGGGGTTGCCTCTCTGTTAGAGCCATTCGGACTAGGCAGGAAAGACCTGTTGAATGAACTTGGAATGAGGACGAGCTAGGATATCGAGTGCGCGTAGATACAACAGACCCAGACTCATCCGGACGGCTTGTCGCTAATCAAAGAAGTCAGAGCGGCCGCAAGAACGAGCGCGAGAGCGGAAACGACAAAGGTCACTGCGAAACCGAGATAGAACGAAGTGAAACCAGATACCAATGATCCAACTGTAACCGCGACCCCAACCAAAGCGCTGTACACTCCTAGCCTCGAACCTTGACGCTTAGCCCCGAGCATGTTGAATACCATCGTGTTCGAAGCAGTGTAGTAGGTCGCGAACGCAAGTCCTGAAGCGAGAGGGTAAAGCCCCAGCGTGGTCGCGAGGTATGGAGTCCCCGTCAGGAAAGCCGCGCCCAATCCAATCAGACCGTAACAGACAGCTCTCAGCGCGAGACCCCCCAGAGCCGCCACACGCAACGTTCTGCGCTCAATGTATGGCCCCGCAAAATAGAAAGAAGCGGTCTGAACAGCCACCCCTAGAAGACTTACGAGGAAGATTTCGCCTTCGGTCGATCCCGCGACCTTGAGCGACGGGGTCAGCGAAGTGTTGAACACTCCGCTCGAGAAGTAGAAAGCGAAGATTGAGAAGTATAGGATCGGGAGTTGCCCGGTGAGTTGATACCTCAATCCCTTGAAAACCGCCCTGAAGTCAGTCGCCCCCGGAACCCGCAGGAATACGAGTGGGAGTACCAACAATCTCTGGTAAAAGCTCCTCTTCTGCATGGCAATTATTTCGCCTTCGAAGACGAAACTTGGTTCACGTATCAAGATCACGGAAAGAATCGCCGATGCTGCCGATAGTAACGAGAGAGGGACGACAAGAAGTTGGAGAGGGAAGAGGGTGGGCCAAACTGACCCGATGAGAAATCCTATGGTATTCCCAATACTGCTCACCATGGAGAATCTCGCGAACGCAGTCGCCCAATGCGACTTGGGTGAGGTCTCCATCACGAGCAGGTTGAGCGGGGTGGCTGACGCCGCGGTGAGCAAAGAAAACAATCCGTAGAGGATGGCCACACCGGAGATTGTATTCAGCAGGAGTAACAGTATGAGATTCCCGGAGATGGCTAGCGAACTGGCAGCTACTATCGCTTTCCTGTTATGGAACCTGTCGGTGACGTACCCCCAGATTATCGCAGCTGGGATGCTGACGGCGTTGAATACACTCGTGACCAACCCGACATCCAGCACGCTGCCGTGCAGCTCAAGGACGTACAGCTGAATTAGCGTTCCTACCGGCCCAGTCGCAATCGCCGCCGGAAGCATAGCATAGAACCAGCTAGGTGACTTGGCCTTGTCGCCATCAGAGGGCTTCATTTCCCTCTCCAACGCAACCTACCGAGCTTCTTTCGCCTGCCAGAGGTATAGTGCCGCTACGGAGCAGAAGGGATGCCAGTCCTTGGCGATCTTCCTGATCTTGTCGGGTCTAGGGAGCTTGCGCAGGGAGTAGACCCTCCGCACAGAGACTTGTATCCCCAGGTCGTCCACAGGAAGAACATCCGGTCGACCGAGAGTAAACAAGAGAAACATTTGGGCCGTCCACGGACCAATCCCCTTAACCTCGTCTAAGATCTGAACTACCTGGTCGTCGGGCTTGTTCTTAAGGCCGCGGAGGTCCAATCGACCCCCAACGACCCTCGAGCTCAGGTCCTTCAGGTAACGAATTTTCTGGGGGGAAACACCCACTTTCCGAAGCTTGGACGAAGGGACCGCATTCAGCACGAAAGGATCGATAGGCTTGGAATGCATCAGTTGCTTCAACTTCTCAAAGATAGTCCGTGCCACTCGTCCGTTGAGCTGCTGCGAGATTATGGCTTCGACAAGGGACTCGAAAGGGTCTCCTCCCGCCCGGAACTCAATCAATCCGCGTTCCGAAGTTAATCTCGCAATCTTCGGATCGACTTTCGAGACGTGTTCGACCCCACTCCGGAACGTTTGGGGCTCTCCTATGTTCGGGAACGACAAAGAATCTTCAGAACCCATTTTCCCCACCGTAAAAGGATAACCGTTGTAAATCGGTCCGTCCGGCTGGGTCGTCTGCAACCCCCCTACGTTCGGGGCTGGCAGATCGCCTCAGAGCTCAAGGAGGGGCTTTCCTGAATACGCATTCCCTGTTCTGGATTACAGAACAGACGTTTCATTGCGTAGGATTATGCGAACTCCCTCCCATAACATTGCGGTGAAGAAAAAATTGAACCGAATAGTAAAGAAGTCGTACTTCAGACGACACCTCAGATCATCTGGAACTTTGGCAGCTTTGATGCTCGGGGCACTCCTCTTGGGCAGTGGCGGAGTTGCCCTCGCCAACGCCAACAAAACCAGTCTTTCTTACAATGCTGTCCAAATAAACATCACAACCACCACGAATCTTAACGCCACGTACCAGGTATCGACCTACAACTCCTCTGGTTCTCTCGTAGCTACCTCCAACACACGTTATCCAGTCACCTCGTTCGAGCTCCCTGCTGCGACCTACCTGTTCACCGTAACCGCACTCCAAGAAACCTCATCGATCTGCTATCCATACGCTTCAGCAGGCGCTTCAGCCACTCTGGGAGCAGCGATTATGCCTCCTTGTTATTGGAGCGCGCCAGCGGTTGAATACGGGTACATGGACAAAGACATAAGCGGACCCACCAACTTAGAGATCAGCACCAAGCCATTCTCGAGTCTCCCGACGTCCAACATCACGATTTCAGCCAAGTTTCTGAACGGCACGGAAGCCATTGGCGCCTCGGTGTCCGCGTCAATCGTCGGCGGTTCCTATTGGTGGAACGGCGGGGACAATCACTTGGTCATGTGGAGCCAAACCGGGAAGGGCGGAGTCGCACACCTCGTCGTCCCAAGTGTGCCGGTCGAAGTTAGTGCGTGGGATTGGCTACAGGTAAAACTTCCGCAAAAAGAGACAACAGTCCAGACCACCGTCGGCGGTGAGAAAATCAACGTGACGGTCTACTGGCAACCCTCATACGTCGGCCTGGCAGCCTCGACACTTGTGCTGCCTCCGCAAGCGAGCGCCAGCTTGACACTGCGCTTCCAACAGCCGAACTACTGGGCCTACCCGTACGGTGCAAAAAGCACGGGTGTTGTTCCCGGGGTCTCAGGAACCGCGGGCACGATAGCAAACACCGCAGGCGGAGTACCAGCTGACCAAGTCCAGCAACTACAGGCACAATCGGGGAATCCGGCGGTGACGCAGGGAGTAGTTCCACAAATCTATCAGACGCCACAGATTTCGTCTTTCTCTGGAACCACTGACCAAAGCGTCTCAAACAACACGATTCTCATTTTCGCGGGAATCGCCGCCGTCGCCGTTGCCGTGTCTGCCGTTAGTGTGTTCGTGACGATCAAGGCAAGGAAGTAGCTCAATCAAGAGGGGCCAATGGCTCCTCATCCTCCGTTTATTTTTTCGCGTCAGACCTGCGGTGTTGCAAGAACGAATATAACGCCGAGGAGAGAGTTTATGCTGTTGCCGGCCGTCAACAGGTTCTGCGTCATGGCTACGCTGCAAGCAGCGCGCGCTTTCGCTCTGGGGCTCAGCAAAGAGGAGGCTTATTCTTGGGGACTGAACCGCGCCATCTTTTACGCCGCCGCGAAAAGAGGTTTCAGGGGGAAGCCGGGGGTTTCTGGAGTTCCAAGCCGCGTTGGGAGGGGAGTCTCGGACGAGCAAGCAAACGTGTACGCGCTCGGCGACGAAATCGCGTACAGAGATAACAAAGTCGGCAAAGCAAGGTTCACCATAGGGGGGAAGATCCAGAGCGAGACCGACTTTGACAAACAAATCATCACAAGATTCAACGGCACTTTCCCGAGCGCCTGGGAAGACGCTCTGGACTTGATGAAAAAGTATGACGCTCAGGTCCTTCTATCGCAGGCCAGGTTCTACACGGATGTCTACAAGCCCGTCAGAGACACTCTCGCCGAGAAATGGAACGAGTTTGGCACAATCAAACGTTAAATGCGGAAGGAATCGACTCGGTGGTTTACCATTGTCAATCGGAAAATCAGATCAGTCGCTAAAACAGGTACTCGAATGGGCTCTGCAACGCATGAAGAATGCAGGTTTTGACATCAATTCCAAGGTGAACATCACTGTAGACCCGAATCTTTCCATAATGGGATACGCCAGGCAGGACGGTTCGGTTCACGAAATCGTGATAGCCGACTGGGCTCTTGATTCAGAGATGTTAGGAGGCTTAGTCCTGCACGAACTTTCTCACATCTACTTCACGGAGCGGGGAGCCCCGTCCCACAAACACGAAATCATTGAACAGGCCCTTGCAAGCCTCAATGAGAAGGATGGACTTAATGAAAGGGAAAGCGAATACATGGTGGAAGCCTTCAATCATCTCCAAAACATTTTGGCCGATGACGTGGTGTTTTCGGTGATGAATGAGAAAGAGTACAAATTGGCGCAAAGGTTCTTTGCGGGGTGGGTCACCGATCGGCCCACAGGGGACCCGACTTCAGACGCTGCGCTCCTCGCGAGAAACGCCTTCGCGATTGCGTCCCTCAAGCGGCACTCACTCTATGACGAGAGAAGTGAAATGGCATCGAAGAACAGGGTCTTCTTGTCGATGATGAGCGACGACACTCCCGCAAAATTCGATTCTTTACAAAATTTCTACGAAGAGGCGAAGCCGGGGTGGGGAGACCAGGAATTTCGGCGGGTCGTCTTAGGTTTCTTTGACGAAATGCTCTCGCTCATGAGAGAAAATCAGAAGCTGGGGGACCTTCGCTGACGCCCGCAAAGGACTAGGCACGCAGAGTTCCTTCGATCTTTTGCCTGTAGACGGGGGCAGGAGCGACACCAATAACTGTATCTTTCACAGTACCGTTCTTGAAGACCATCACCGTGGGAATGCTCATTATTCCATACTTCGACGTGAGTTCGGGGTTACTGTCGGTATCGACCTTGACAAACTTCGCCTTGCCAGAATACTCATCGGAGAGCTGTTCCATTAGGGGGCCAACCATCCTGCAAGGCCCACACCAATCGGCGTAGAAGTCTACCACTACGGGGACATCCGATTTGAGTACCTGATCTTCGAACTCCTTGTCGCCCACGTGAATCATAGGACTTTTGTTCAATTACTAATTCACCACGGAAACCGTGGGGACTCTGGAATATATAGTTAGTAGTAGCTGACTACCAAGTAAGTACACTAGACGTTACCAAATCAGCCTGAATTAACCCCCCACCAGGATTGTTAGCAAATCACGATTCCTAGGCGGCCTATTTCAACATGAGAAATTTCTCCACAACGCGGTTGAACTGCTCTGGTTGTTCCCAGTGGGGTACGTGCCCGGCCCCTTCCACTATCGCCAGAACACTCCCATTGATTGCCCTGTGCACCGAGTAGGCGATACTCAGCGGGAAGAGTACGTCTTCTTTGCCCCATACCACCAAAGTCCTCGCGCTTATCCTAGCAAGCTCATCTTTCCCAACTTTTCCCCCGACGAGATTTCCATTGGTTGAAACCCCCGCCGTGTCTTCCAACACCAACGACCCTACCAATTCAGGATTCCTCAGAGCGAATCTCAAAGCCACCCAGCCTCCCATTGAATGGCCAACAACTTGGGCGGTCGTGATTTTGAGCTTCGAGAACAGTTCCTCGACGAACGAAACATAGCGTGACACCGGGAGTCGTTCTCCCAGCACAAAGGTCGGGGGAAGCGAGGGGGCGATCACCCTGATTTTTCCGACAAAATAAGGGACCGTCCTACGCCATGACCCGGAGTGGGCATCCAGTCCATGCAAGAGCACCATGACGACGTCAGAGCTGCCCTCATCCCGAAGACCAATGGTGATGCCACCTTCCAGAGTGAGACTCTTGTTATCAAATGTCTCCGCCAAAAGCCTCTTCGGAGCGCTGCGCTTGCTTAAATCCGAACCAAGTTCCACGTAGAGGGTCAACCGTGTCTCGCGCGAGACGAATCACGAGATCGACCGAGTTCGACGTCGTGGTTGTTGGCTCGGGAGCCAGTGCTCTGGCCGCAGCGCTGTCCGCTTCAATACAAGGGGCCAGCGTAGTGGTTCTCGAGAAGAGCGCCAAGTATGGCGGATCGTCGGCGCTCTCTGGAGGGCAGCTTTGGATCCCAAACAATGAGTTCGAGCAGGAGGCGGGGATAAAAGATTCCAAATCATCCACTCTACTATACTTGAAGAGGTTAACCCTGGGGAGGGTCGACACAAAACTCATTGAATCATTCGTGGAGAACGCTCCACGTGCCTTAGATTTCCTCGTAGAGAAGACTCTCCTGCGGCCCAAGCTCAGGGAAGACCTGCCAGATTACCACCCTGAGTGGCCGGGCGCCTCGAAGGGCGGTCGAACCCTCGATCCAGGCCTCTTTGACGGTTTGCTTCTCGGATCCGAATTCAAACACCTCAGACAGAATCCGCAGTACCACACGGATGGCGGAATCCACACGACATCCCTCGAGTTCGAGAAGATAATGCGGGGAGAGGAAGTCCCAGAACTCAGGCGGAGGAAACCAACAACTCTCTCTTTTGGGGAAGCGCTGATAGGCTCTTTGAGAAAAGCTCTGTTCGACCGCAGGGTTCCTCTGCTTCTCGAACACCGAGCCACCCGTCTGCTTACTGACAGGCGCCGCGTAATGGGAGTTGTAGCACGTGCACGCAAAACAACGAGGACAATATGGGCAAAGTTAGGAGTCATCCTTGCCGCGGGGGGTTTTGAATGGAACTTGTCCATGAAGAAACGGTATCTCCAAGCTCCATCAGAAAATTCAGCGGGCTGTGACACAAACACCGGAGACGGGATCAGGATGGGCACGGGGGTAGGGGCAACCACCGCGCTGATGGACGAAGCCTGGTGGTTCACTCTACTCTTGAGGCCAAACGATAAACGAGGGTGGCTGGTGACCAGCGAACGAACACTCCCGGGCTCGATCATGGTCAACAGAGCGGGCAAGCGATTCGCGAACGAATCAATGAACTACAACGACCTGACGAAAGTCATGCTTCTGGTAAACCCAGAAACATACGAGCGCGACAATATTCCCAGTTTCCTGATCTTCGACTCTAACCACCGGCGGAAGTACTGGTTCGTTAACACGCCCCCCGGTCGGCCGGCTCCGAGGTGGGTTGCCAGCGCGGACTCGATTCGCGGCTTGGCGAGCAAGCTACGTATCAACATTGACAATCTCGAAACAACAGTCAAGAGATTCAACCAGTTCGTAGCTGACGGATTCGACCCCGAATTCCACCGAGGCCGCGGTTTGTATGACAGACACTGGGGAGATCCGAGCGCCCGAAATCCGACGCTCGGGAAGATCTCAGAACCTCCCTTCTACGGCATCAGACTCCTCGCGGGGGACATCGGGACGAAGGGTGGACTTCTCACAGACCACAAAGGTCAAGTTCTAGACTCGGGAAACAAACCGATTCCAGGTCTTTACGCTGCTGGCAATAATGCAGCGAGTGTGATGGGCCCAGGATATGCAGCTTCGGGGGCGACACTCGGTCCCTGCATCACGTTCGGATATCTCGCCGGCATATATGTCGTTCAAAACGGATGACATCAATAGAATTCTTTTATCGTGGTCATAGAAGCCGAAACTTATGGGGGAAAACGAACTCTTTCCGACTTCAGTCGTGGGGAGCCTTCCCAGGCCAGAATGGCTGATTGACGGAATAGAACAGCACGAGAGGGGCGAGCTTACGGATTCACAACTTATTTCCTACTACGACGACGCCGTCAGACTCGCAATCAAGGAGCAAGAGCTGACTGGTTTGGACGAAATTTCTGATGGCGAGCAGCGTAGATTCAGCTTCCTCGCTTTCGTTGCTGAACGCATATCATCGTTCAGAATGATATCTGCGACCGAGCTGATGACTCCTGAAGCACGGAAATTCGTAGACGACATGAACCTCCCGATCGGGATAATTAGTAATCCCGTAATTGTCGGAAAAATCAACAGAACCGCCCCGTTGGTTGCCGACGAAATCACGTTCGCTAAGAGATACACGGATAAGAAGGTCAAGGCGCCGATCATTGGACCCTTTACCCTTTTGATTAATTCTTGGAACAAGGTCAAGTCCGGTCCATTCTATCCGACCCCTGAGGCCGCATTCAACGACTTGACACGAATGCTCCGTGAAGAAATTATGGCGCTCCGTGAGGCTGGAGCTTCATTTGTCCAGCTCGACGAGCCTGCCATTGGCAACTTCGTCGACTACCGGTACACCCGGTGGTTAATGGCTCTGAACCAGTGGAGGGCGACAGATATGGAAGAACTTCGAAAGATTTCTGTCGAGCTCATAAACAAGACAATCAAGGGATTAAGAGGAATAAAAGTGGGGGTCCATATTTGCAGAGGCAACTGGCCGGCCGACGAGGCCCACTTGTCTCACGGGGGGTATGAGAACATGATTGATGAGATTCTCGAGATGAATGCCGACCAATTGGTCCTGGAATACGCGACGAAAAGAGCAGGTAATTTCGACGTCTTCAAGGAGCACCCATGGGAAGGAGAGGTCGGGCTTGGCATAATTGATGTGAAGAATCCAAGGATTGAAACAGCGCAGGAAATTGTCTCAAGAGTAAGAAAAGCATCTAAGGCTTTCGAGTTCGACAAGATTACCTTGAATCCCGATTGTGGTTTCGCCTCAGGAAGACCATGGCCGGTCGTAAGTAGACATGTCGCGTACGCTAAGCTTCGCTCGCAAACCGATGCCGCACAAATGCTCAGGAAGATGTACAACTAAATTCATCTGGAAGATAGGATTCGACAGAGATGACAGCAACAAGCCAAAACGAAGAGTTGAGAGTCGCGCTCAGTTCGGTCGGCGCGGAACGGAAAACGATAGAGGAGCTACTATCAAGTCAGGATTTGGGGAGAACCACGATAACAATCTATTCGAAAGGGCCCACTCGGCCCGATTCGTACGATTTCACCTTGACCAAGCTTCCAGAGTTTCTGAAATGGCTCGAATACAAGTTTCCCAACGGCGTCGTCAGATGGGATTCCGACTTTGAAAGTGCGAGGGCGGCAGGACACACGTTCGCACTGAAGGTAACGTTCAGCCTTCTTGAGGATGATCAGGGAGCGCGAGTCATGGTCCGAGCCAATGAGCTGGACGAAGAAAGCTACCACCAAAAAATCGAAGAACTATCGTACAAGAAGAGCGACGCAGTTCAGATTGACAAGATAGTCCAGCGGAACTAATTAGGGCCCGGGACTGGAAAAGGCGAGCGAATATCCATTAGAACCCATCAATATTAAGCGTGAATAAATAACTGGGTTTTCGAGTGCAGCAATCTTGAACAATCCATCCAGTTTTGCGGTCCAGGCTCCCCCCAGAAGGACAACGATTCTCATCATCGTAGGGCTGATGACGGGGCTTCTTCTCGGAGCGATGGACCAGACAATTGTAGCGACGGCTGGTCCCACAATCATCGCCGACTTAGGTGGGTTGAGCGTCTACGCGTGGGTATTCAGTGCTTACATCCTTACCCAGACCGTGTCTATGCCAATCTTCGGCAAACTTTCAGACTTGTACGGTCGCAGGAGATTCTTCGTTTTGGGCCTTTTGATCTTCATGGTGGGGTCGATTCTGTCTGGTCTCTCTCAAAACATTTACCAGTTGATCGTGTTCAGGGCCGTGCAGGGTATCGGCAGTGGCGCCTTTTTCCCCGTCGCTATTGCGGTAGTTGGCGTAGTATTCCCCCCGAGCCTCCGTGGGAGGGTGCAGGGGATCTTTGCGAGCGTCTTCGGCATTTCATCTGTGCTCGGTCCATCTGTCGGCTCCTATCTGGTCCAAGCCATAGATTGGAGATGGGTGTTCTACATTAATCTCCCATTGGGCGTGGTTTCATTAGTCATTATTCGCATGGGACTCAAGGAAAACATAGCAAAAGATGCGGCGAGGACTCTCGACTGGCTGGGCATCTCCACTCTGACCGCTTGGATTGTTCTCCTGATGGTGGGCTTCCTGAATGGCGGGTCGACCTTCTCATGGTATTCTTGGCAAGAAGCGGTGTTCTTCGCCTCTGCAGCGGGTCTGTTCGGCGCCTTCGTCATCGTAGAAAGGAGGGCCGTGGAACCAGTGATTCCGCTTTCGTTGTTCAGAATTAGGACGGTTTCCTCGTCGTCCGCGGTAGCATTTCTAAGGGGCGTGTCATTTTACGCGATCATCAGTTACGTTCCCCTCTTGGTGCAGACTGGCTTGGGAGGGTCGGTAAACGATGGCCGAAACGTCGTGTACGCTTTCACTCTCCCGTTGATCGTTGGGGCAATCCTCGGCGGGCAGCTTGGCACTCGGAGGGAGTATCGCGGTATAGTCGTGGCGGGATGTGCGATAATGACGGCGGGAATCTACCTGCTCACTTCGATAACGTCCACTTCGCCCCTTCCGGATCTTTTTGAAAAGGTAGCCTTGGCCGGCTTCGGGATAGGGTTGACTTTTGCCACAATCGTCCTGGCGATACAATATTCCGTCGACAGAAGCCAGATTGGCGTCGCATCTTCGCTGGCACAATTCATGGGAAACTTGGGCGGCACGATTGGGCTGGCAATCCTGGGAACGATTCAAGCGAACGCCTTTAGCGGACAGTTGAGCAAAATCCTGCAGCTCGTCCCCGAACAGAGCAGGGTTCAGGCAAGCTCGTTCCTCAGCGATCCGAATCTAATCGGCCAGATTCTCGCAACTCCTTCTGCACTCGCGCAAGTAATCAAGGCTCGACCAGAGGTGGCGCCATTCGTGCCAGCGCTGAGAGACGCATTCACTCAATCCGTGATACCGTTGTTCTGGGCGGGTTTCGCGGTTTCGGTAGCCACAGTAGTTGCTGCCCTCTTCATAACCGGTTCTATGAAACAACAGGTTGCGGCGAGGAATGAGGCACCGTCCGGAGAGTGGGGCGCAAAGAAGCCTCAATCTACCGATTTTTCAACGGAATCGAAGTGAACGTCAGGTACGATCCTTTTTCAACATCTGGTAGAGTCGGAACTTGTCAACCTCGCCAGGTTTCAACTCGTAGCCACAAAAACTACAATTGACTTCGGTTTCTTTCGCTTTAAGGGCAAAGCGACCGCACTTGGGACACTTCATGTCCCGATTCTCTCGATCCAATTCCAAGTTTCAGCTGGTTTTCAATCGTTTCCAGCTTAATAAGACCTCACCAACGTGACTGAAGGTGCCCGCTTCGTGGTCTAATTTCGGGTTCTCTTCGAGAGGGTCTGCGACATCCTTTCCCAATAGTATTCAACCCAGCCCTCACTTGTCGACTGATATTCATTGTCGGGAACACCCGTCTGGACGAATATCATCTTGGTGCCCTTCGGCGCCTTCTTGAATTGGAAAGTGGCGGTAGAGCACCAATCCTCAGGCCAGTCGCTTCCCCTCCATTTCTGAACGATTTTCTTGTCGGGGATGAGCTCTTTATTTGATCCCTCTAAGTATCCGTCGTACGCTTCTACCTTCCCGCCGATTTCTCTGTTTATCGTCGCTTTTGAACCCGTAAACTTGGAGTGTAGCTCGAAATCCATGAGCAACTCGTAGACGTCGTGAGGGTCAGCTTTGAAGTTCACAGTCTGCCGAATCGTCCGCGTCTTCATTCCTTGCGTGGGAGGAGAAGCTGCTATATTACGTCAAACACAAACCCATGGGGAAACATTTACAGCTTCCGCTGGCGGCGTCACCGAGACATCGTGAGCGACGCTGCTGACAAGCCAGTTTCTCTCGAGAAGTATGGAATCGAGCACATTCCAGATGAGGAGAGGCACGGCTCCGCAGGGCGGGTCTTTACTCTCTGGTTCGCAGCCAACCTAACCGTGGCTGATTATGTCATTGGAGTGTTGTCCGTCCTTGTTTTTCATCTGACCGTTCTTCAAGCCGTTCCTGTGCTAATCGTCGGGAACCTACTTGGAGGCATCATGGTGGGGCTGTCAGCGGCCATGGGTCCGAAGCTGGGCTTCCCACAGATGTTCTCCTCACGAAGCTCATTCGGACGGAAGGGTAACTATGTCGTAGGAGGACTAAACTGGATTAGCACTATCGGCTGGTTTAGCGTCAACACGATCCTTGGCACAGAGGCGATTCAGGCAATGGTTCCGAACTTCAACTTCTATGTGGGTGCCACCGTCCTAGTGGGCGTTCAGGTCCTGATAGCAGTCTATGGCCACGACTTCATTCAGCTATTCGAAAAGGCCATGTCAATCGTTCTGGGATTGCTCTTCCTTGGGATCTTTGTCCTTACGGTCCCCCACTTGAACCAAGCTGTCGCGTTCGTACCTCCGGGAGGCTCAGTTGGCTCGGCGGCCCTGAGCTCTTTGGGCGTTGTCTTGGCAGTGTCGTTTTCGTACATAATGAGCTGGTCCCCTTACGCCTCGGACTACTCTAGGTATCTCCCCGCCTCCACTTCCAAGAGAAAGATCGCAACCTATGCCCTTGTCGGAGGAGCTTTGGCATCCTTCGCGGTGGAAACTATTGGTGCTATTATTGGAAGCCTGACCTTGAATTCCCGGGATTTCTTCGGAGCGCTCAACGATTTCGCTGGGACCCTTGGGCCACTGGCGCTGATCGCAATCGTCCTGGGAGCGATGGCAGCCAACGCCCTGAACATCTACACGAATTCGCTTTCCGCCCTGGTTCTTGACGTCAGGGTCAAGCGTTGGATAACAGTGGTGGCGGGCGGATCTATTGGACTCGCACTGTCAATCTTGGGAGGCACAAATTTTGAGACGTTTTACGAAAGCTTCTTACTGATACTGGACTATTGGATTATGCCTTGGCTCGCGATTGTCCTGATCGATTTCTTCGTCGTGAAGCGCACAACCGTGGAATCGCTGAGCAGAACGAAGTCGTTCGATTGGACTACCCTTGGAATCTACTTTGTAGCGATATTATTATCCATCCCGTTCATGGTTCTACCAACCTACACAGGGCCCGTAGTAGGTGCGCTCTCTGGCTGGTTCGGTGGAGCCGATTTCAGCTATTTCATCTCGTTTCTGGCGGCTGGGCTTGTCTACTATCTGTTTCGGGAGCGGACATCACGGAACCAATCCCTCGCACGCCCACGGTCCCGCTAGGTCACGCATGACATTGGATTATGCGCTAGGGGCCCGGTTTGAGTTCTCGGAGTTTCTACAGCACTCGCCAGCACAACAGCAAGGTCCGCAGCAAGAACAGCTCATGCGATCACCTCTCCCCACAACTAGGCGGGCTGGGGTAATTATTGACTACACTCTTCTTCGGTACTTCCCTTCAACTTTTTCTACCAATTTGTGGACCTGCAACCTACGAAGCACTCTCGAGAGGACTTCTTGATGCAAGGCAAGTAAATCCTTTATCTCAGTGAAGGAAATTGGAGCGACACTCTCGCAAATCCTTTCGCAGACCGAAGCTTCCCTTTCTGTGAGCTGAACACATTCATCTTGTCGGGAGGTGCTAACGCAGCAACAGTTCAGTCTCAAATCAGGCAGAATCTGTCTGAAGGGATATTTATTGACTACCCCAGAAATCAACCCGATCGAAGAGCTCGATCCAAATCCCGTCTGGATCTTGAACATAGAGCCACCTGCTGCTCGCGGTCTTAAGCTGCTGTACCACCGGATACCCAGCGCGTTTCGCATCCGCCACCGCCTGGTCTAGGTCTTTGACACCGAAAGCGAGATGGTCCAAACCTTCCCCGACCAGATATCTCGTGTTGAACGGGCTGTCGTTGTCATAATGGTTGAGTTCAAGGGAGAACTCTTGTTCATCATAAGCGAGCGTTACGACATCCCCTTTCGTTGCCTCGATTCTGCTCTTGCCAACCATCTTCATCCCGAGTACTTTTGTGTAGAAATCGATGGACTTGGCCATGTCCGTTACCCGGATCCCTACGTAGACGAACTTGGTCTTCAACGCCAGGAAGCCTGCGTTCAGTGGGCTCAAGATTCTATATTATGAATCCTCTTCTCAGCACTGCCCATCAAATTGTCTTGAACAGTTCGGGGAAGCGGCCACAATCGTTTGTTCAAAACAGAGGGTTCAAGTCATACGCCCCAAGTCTTCAAAGCGGTAGGAGCTAATTGCGCGCGTCGACCCGACTGAGAGCGTTTCCCCTTCCGAAATCATCGTCAGGGGTGGTGAGGACAAGAACAGTGGAAGAGGTTCCCAAGAGGGGGACCAACTGGGTGGCGGTTCTTGCAATTGTGATAAGTCTCTTGATCGTCTTGGCGGGGATAGCGACCTTTGCACCCAATCTACCAGCAAGGCTCGTCAATGACACCAATTCGTTACTCGGGCGAATTACGACTAACCTGCCACAATCGACGAGCTCAACAAGTTCCAGCAATCAGACCGCTCTTTCCTACGTCGTGTACTCTCCAACGATCAACGGGAGCGGGTCCAACATCACCTTTCCTCCGACGTACGCCACGCTGGCCAATTACTCCCTCTCGTTAATCAATCAAGACAGAGCCAAATTCGGCTTGTCCCCCGTAACATTGAGCCCGATCAAATCAGGTCAACAACACGCCGATTCGATGCTCTATTTCCGCTACTTCAGCCATATCGACACTCAGGGATACAAACCCTACATGCGATACTCCCTGCTCGGAGGGAGAGGAAGTATGGCCGAAAATATCGCCTTTGAGGCTTGGAGCGGCCCCCATTATTTCAGCGTACGGGACGTAGAGGGGACGATCTCGACATTGGAATCGCAGATGATGTATAACGACTCCATCTGCTGCAACAACGGGCACAGGGATAACATCTTGACTGGAATGCATAATCGCGTTTCAATCGGGGTTGCCTATGACACCACGCACGTTTACTTCGTTGAAGACTTCGAAACTTACTATATTGATCTGAATTTCTCGGTGAACCCGAATTACGTCGTGCAGTTTACTGGAACCCCTCTGAGGGATGCTCAGGTGATGGACATCGGGGTCTTCTACGACCCAACACCTTCACCAGAATCGGTGGCCCAGCTTAATGCTGGGGGACACGAATATGACTCGGGGACCGCGGTTGGGGGTGTTCTTCCCCCGTGCACCGTTTCTTGCAAGTACTTCCCCGGAGCAGTGACGGTCTACGCCACAACCTGGAAATACTCGGCGACTCAGGTAGACGTCGCATTTCCGATGATCGATTTCATTCAGAAAGACGGCGCCGGGGTGTATACCCTGTACATGATGACCGGGTCAAGCACGAATTCCTCGATTACAACCATCTCTGTATTCGTGAATGTGTGAGTCCCAGAAGCTCCGTTTGCGTAGAATCAGACGAGGTTCGCCAATGCGGCACGGATTATTTGGGCCGTTTCCATCATTTCTTCATTCGAGAGACTCTTCCTCCCCATAAACCGACCCTTATCCTCGAACATCACCGGAATAACATGCACGTGAACGTGCGCGACAACCTGATTCGCCGCTTCACCATTGTTCTGGATGAACCTAAAGCCGTCAGCATGAACCCCGGTCACGACCGCCCTCGAAACCTTAGCCGCGACTCTGAAGAGCCCGCCTATTTCTGCCTCATCCATGTCCCACATAGTCTCCCCGTGCCTCTTGGGACAAACCAAAGTGTGTCCCTTCGAAAATGGATTTATGTCCAGGAAGGCGATGTGGCTCTCATCCTGGTAGACGACATACGACGGAAGTCTCCCGTCAACGATTTTGCAGAAGACGCAGTATTGAGGGGGCCCGCTAGCCGAGTTTCTTATCGTGGCGTTCGTGGACGATTTCAAGCCTCCGCTCTCGGTAGAGACAATATTGAATTTTCTAAAGATTTCTACGGGCGACAGAGGGCGTCAACCACTTTAATATCCCGAATTTCAAACGGGCGCAATGGCTGGTAGCCTCTACTCAGAAGTCGCATCAAGATTACTCAATGAATCCCTCAGAGTCAAGAAGGGAGAAACAATCACAGTTGAAACCTGGAACAGCGGTCTGCCAATCGCCCGTGAAGTCGTCAAACTAGCTAGGAGAATCGGGTGCATTCCGATCATGATTTTCGAAGACGAAAACACTTACGTGGACGGCGTCAGGAAAACACCCAGAAAAGTTCTGGGCCAGATGGGTAAGCACGAATATGGACTGCTCGCTGCATCGGACGCTTACGTATTCATCCCCGGTCCACCCCTTGGTTCGTATTACAAACGGATTACGCGCGAGGAATACTCAAAAGCAACTCGGTATAACGACGCCTGGTATGCGGCAGCCGAGAAGGCGCATCTCAGAGGAGTGCGCCTAAGCTTCGGTTACATCGGCAAAGATCTCGCAGGATACTTGGGAAAGAGTGTGCGGGACGTGGCCACAGCTCAGCTACGAGCCAGTCTGGCCGACTTCAAACGTGTCCGCTCGAAGGGCGTAAAGGTTTTGGAAAGACTCCAGGACGGCGCGTCGGTAGCCATCAAGTCCGAAGGCGGGGAACTCAGGTTCAGACTCAAGGGGGAGACGGAACTCGAGGACGGCGTGGTCGACGCTGCGGACCGTGCAAGTGGTCAGAACATGACTTACCTTCCTCCAGGATTTGTCTCCAAAGAGGTAGAGAGGACTTCCGCGAGGGGCAAGATCAAGCTCTCGCCCTCCCTCACCAGACTCGGGATTGCGGAAGACCTGACCCTTGAATTCGACAATGGCAGGCTGACGAACTGGTCGAGCGGGAAGCCGACTCGGATGGTCGACGAAATCCTGAAGTCGGTCGAGGAAAGTAATAGGGCCCTTTCTCTTCTCACCATCGGGCTGAATGACAAGCTCGGTTTCGGTTTAGGACTCGACAGGTTTGTCGAGGGATCCATAGCAATTAGCGGGTTTGGGTTCGTCGGAATCCTGCGACGTGGGACCCTCGCGGTTGACGGGTCTCCCATTGTTGCCCGTGGTGAGGTCTAGCCATGATTCTCCCGAGGTTCTGAAATCGATCCCTGCCACCTCTAGCATCGATCTGGCTGCGGGATCATACTCGTATTCTTCTGAATGCAAGAACGGCTATGACGAACATCACGGCGGCTTCTACGACAAGAACGCCGAGCTCCAAAGAGACGAGCGGGGTTGCCGCGTTGAATAACCCCGCCCTGAAGATGTCTGTGACGTAGGTCAGCGGATTCAGAAGGCTCACAGTTTCTATGGCCGGGGGCGCCTTCGTTGCTGGGAAAAATACCGTCGAGGTAAACAAGAAGACGAAGAAAGCGAAAGTGGAGACGATTTGAAACGTCTCCGACGACTTCAAACCTACAGACAATGCGATGGCGAATGCTCCGAAGAACATCGTGCCCAAAATCAGAGCCAGAACGAACAAAGCGGCCCCTTGGATGGTCGGGGAGATCGATGCGCCGAGCACAGGGAAGGCGAGCAGGAACACCAGGAGCGACCCCCCAATCCCTATCACAAGGGTCGCGATGATTATGCTCAGGATGTATTGGGCCCTGGTGAACGGCCCCATCAGAATTTGCTCAAACATCCCGTTCTTTCTGTCGTACCACAGTTGTGTCCCCGCATTAGTTCCCGCGTTGATTACGGTAAGAGTTACCGCACCCGCTGCGAGGAAGAGACTGTAGCTTATGACGACGCCGTTCCCCAACTCGAACGGTGGGACGATGCCGTTCAGGGCATAGCCCTGCACGAAGACGAAGAAGAGCGGGAAGATCAGTTCGAAAAAGAGGGAAATCTTGTCCAGGTTTGCCCTAAGATTGCGGTAGACCAGCCTCAAGTACACGTTCATCCCGTCTCCCTCCCCTTAGTTTCCTTGTCGTCCTCGGTGACCATGTTGATGAACGCGTCTTCCAGAGTTGCCTGGGCGATGAAGATTGATGAAATGGTGAGCCGGAACCTGTCCGCTATCCGGTAGATTTCAGGAATTACTAGCTCAGGTCGGCTCGTGGTTGTCCTGTAGGTCTTCGTTGACTTGTCGTAAGTTAGGCTGGAAATTGATTCCTGCGACGAGATATTTTCTACGAACCCTGGTGGGCTTTCCTCCTGAAGGTTGAACTCGACCGCTTTCGCGCTCCCGAATCGTCTTTTCAGATTCCCAGGTGTATCAATCTGGATTATCCGTCCCTGGTTTATCACGGCGATTCTGTCGCACAGATATTCCGCTTCCTCGAGAATGTGCGTGGTAAAGAAAATCGTCAGTCCATCCTTCACCTTGTCCTTGATGTAATCCAGCACATTCCGCCTAACAATCGGGTCGAGACCGACGGTGGGCTCGTCCAAGAACAAAAGGTCCATGTCGTGGATGAACTCCCTCGCAACTTGAAGTCTCCGACGCTGTCCCGCCGAGAGATCCAGTGTGGCGAGTTTCCTAAAGTCGTGCATTCCAAACCTCTCGATCAGTTCGTCAATCCTATCTCTGCGAAGTTTCTTTGGAACATCCCAGATGAGCCCATATACCTCCATGCTCGTTTCGACGTTGAGTCCTTGGTCGAAGCTATCCTGTTGCTGGACGACCCCAATTCGCTCTCGTATCTTCCTCCCCTGCGTCTTGAGGTCGAATCCGAGTACCGATGCGGTTCCTGAGGTGGGTGGGAGCAGCGTCGTCAGCATCTTGATCGTGGTGGTCTTTCCCGCGCCGTTCGGACCCAGGAATCCAAAGACCTCTGACCGTTTGGTGTTAAACGTGACGTTTTCCACTGCCATCTTTTCACCAAACCGCTTGGTCAGATCTTTGACATCAATTACGTATTCTGATGTAGTCATCTCACGCTACGCCCGTATCGACATTTAGTTCGTGACGAGTGTAATTACGTCCTCGTCCATCAGATGATGACTTAAACCAACTTTTTGTCCGCCGAACTTGACGCTTCTTCCCCAGATCTGCGCGTACCTGAATTCATCCTTCATCCTCCTATGCACCTTGTTGCAGACCTCCAGCACTGTCGAACCACCTCTCACGATCAAAGGTTCTTCAAAATCTGTGTCCCCCCTCCGTCGCCTCATGTAAATCCTGATGAAATCCAGCTTCTTGTACAGTTCCTCCTTGAGTGCCGTTACATTCAAGTTCGTCTCAGCAGATATTGGAACGAATTCATATCGAAGTCGGTTGGTCAACTCGTTTGTGAAACCAGCGTTTACGAGGTCGATTTTGTTCATGACCGTCAGTGACGGGATATATGCCCGGCTCCCGAGGATGACGTCCACCAACTGCTCGTCATTTATGTCCTCCCGAATCATCACACGCGCGCTATTCATGTCGTAGACGCGCAGAACATCCTTGACCAGATCCTCGCTCATTTTCGTGAGTTTCATCGGCGAAACAACAGATATTCCTCCCCCGCCGGTCTCCTCGATCACCACATTGGGCGGTTCCTGGTCGACCCTGATCCCAATATTGTGTAGTTCGTTTATGAGGATGTCTCTCGCTTCGGGTTGAAACACGTCTATTACGAACAAGATCAGGTCCGCGCTGCGAGCCACTGAGAGAACACGTTTTCCGAGTCCTCTTCCGGATGAGGCTCCCTTGATGATTCCTGGGAGGTCCAATATCTGGACTCTTGCGCCTTTGTAATCCATAACTCCCGGAACAACCTCGAGGGTAGTGAATTGGTAGGCGGCGACCTTCGATTTTGCGTTAGTCAGCCTGTTGAGCAGCGTCGACTTCCCAACACTCGGGAGCCCGACCAGGACCACGGTGGCGTCTCCAGATTTTTTCACGTCGAACCCGACCGAACTCCCCGAACGCCTCGACTGCTGCTCCTCCATCTCCCGCTTCAGTTTGGCGAGTTTCGCCTTCAGTAGCCCTACGTGATGTTCTGTCTTCTTATTGACCTGGGTCTTGTGAATATCTTCTTCAATCTTCTTGATTTTCTCGGGAATTCCCAATTCGGACCGTTTCCCAAGAGAATCCTTGGTGGATATATTAGGAATCCTACGCCGAGGCAACAAAGATTCAAAACTGACCTCCGAAACTCGGTTCTCAAGATTTGATCTGCGAAAGATGCCACGCTGGCCAGATGCTTGAGTATGAAAGAATGGTGGGGGGCGGAGCAAACAAAGTCTCGCTGACGGGGAAACGATGCGACCGTTGCGGCTACACAGAATTGGACAGCGACGAAGACGTTTGGTCGGCCGTCGGTCTGTAAAGATCGCACCAGCCTTATTAGAAAGACGCACCGCTCTTCCAATTCTTGTCCGCGAAAGACAAAGTGCGAATCGGGTGCAGCGGATGGTCGTACAAAGATTGGTCGGGCGCATTCTACCCGCGCGAGCTCGCGGCGGGGGAATACCTGAAGTTCTACTCTCGATTCTTCGATTGCGTAGAAATCGACTCGAGCTTTTACAGAATCCCCTCCCCCTTCATGATTGAGCAATGGAAGAGGAATACCCCGGACGGGTTCCTTTTCGCTCCGAAACTCCCCAAGAAGATCACCCACGACAACAAACTGGAGAACTTCGAAGGGACTCTTGCGTACTTCTATGGGATTGTAAACAAACTGGGGGATAAATTAGGGCCAATTGTGGCGCAGCTCCCACCTTCTATCAAGGTCGAGAAGCATGAGAAGCTGATGAAGGAGTTCGTGAGCGCCCTCGACCCCAAATTCAAGCACGCCATCGAGTTCAGGCACAAATCATGGTTCAATCCGGCCACGTACAAGCTTCTGGAGAAGAACAACGTGGCCATGGCCTGGTCACTAAATCAGTACCTTGAAACTCCACCTGAAGTGACCGCGCCCTTCGCGTACCTTCGGTTGGTCGGCGACAGAGATATCACCGAATTTACGGGAATCCAGAAGGACAAGTCTGAAGACATGAAACGCTGGGCAGAGAGGATGGAGATGAAATCCGATTCATTCGACACTGGTTTTGTTTTCTTCAATAACCACTTCGCAGGATTCGGGCCTGAATCAGCAAACGAGTTCAGGAGGCTTCTCGGAATGATGGAATCAGACTGGAAGCAGCCTCCACAAGCGGGTCAAGGTCAAAGACAACAGAGCCTTGCGGAATTTTAGAGTTCTGCAACGATGCCTCAAAACCTACGAACCGTCTTCCACGTAGACATAGATGCCTTCTACGCTTCGATCGAAGTACGGGACAATCCGTCGCTGAAAGGAAAACCCGTAGTCATTGGGGCCGACCCCGAAGAAGGGGCTGGGAGGGGTGTAGTAGTGACGTGCTCGTACGAGGCGAGAAAAGCCGGACTCAGGTCTGGGATGCCAATCTCGAGAGCGTTCAAACTTTGCCCAGAAGGAGTGTACCTGCGTCCGAACATGTCCAAGTATACTACAGTATCAAAACGCATCATGGACATGTTGAGTAGCCGCTCAGACCGCTTCGAACAGGTCGGAATCGACGAAGCTTTCCTCGACGTAAGCTCACGAGTCAACAGCAGCGAAGACGCGAAGGCTTTGGCTCGGAACATCAAAGAGGAACTTGTACAGACTGAGGGACTAACCAGTTCAATCGGTATCGCCGAAAACAAATCCGCCGCCAAGATTGCTTCGGACCTTCACAAGCCAGACGGTTTAACCTTGGTTCCATGGGGCAAAACTGAAGAATTCCTAGCGCCTCTGCCCGTTTCAGTCATCCCTGGGGTCGGTAAGAAGACGAGAGAGTTTCTAGATCATCGAAACATAACCAAGATCTCACAGATGCAAGTGGTTCCTGGGAAGGAGTTCGTGAAGTGGTTCGGGAAAAACGGGGTCTGGCTCTGGGGCGTGGTTCACGGCGAAGAGATGATTGAGGTCCGGGGCAGGGAAGTTCCAAAATCCATGAATTCTGAGAGGACCTTCAAGAAGGACGTCGAGAACTTCCCTGACGTTATCCAAGCAGCCGAGAGCCTTGCCCGAGAGCTGGTGAAGCGGTTGAAACAAGGTAGCCTTCAATACAGGACAATCGGCGTCAAGATAAGGTTCGTCGGTTTCGAGACACACACGACCGAGAAATCTTTCACTGATTATTCCGACGACCTCAAATTGGTCATAGAGACAGTCCATTCTCTGCTGAGGGGTTTCGAGCACCACACAAGGGCGGTGCGGCTGGTCGGAGTTCGGGCATCAAAACTCCGTCGAGAGGAGACCCAACCCTCCTCGCTAGATAAGTGGGCCTGAGGGGTGGTGCTAATATGACCATCACGACTCATTGAGCGTTGCAGACTCTCGACCAGCGCGACAATCTCTGCAGCATGAAAGTCGAGGCCTCCCTGGGAAGGAGACACACGTGCGGGCTAGCCAGAGATTACTCCGGACTTCATCAGTGTTGGTGTGGTCTGATGTGGGCGGGCTCTGACGGCCGTCTATTTATTAAAGACTGAGAAATACGTTGGACACCCGGTTTGCCGGGTCTTTTTGGTATCCTAGCTTCTCGATTTCCTCGTCGAAACATCGGCAAACCTTGAGACGACTCGGTTAAAGGCCAAGATGAACTCCGACGCGAATTTGTCCGCGTTCTTTTCGGTCCCTCTATGCTTCCCATCGAAGGATCTCAGATGATGATAGAACTCATGGATTATCACGAATGGGTCGTAAAGATACTCCCTTCGTGCGGCGAGAATCTCCTTCCTGTCGCCTGAGTAGACGGCCCTCACTCCCTTTGAATGCTTCCTGAACACTCCCACTCCAAGCTTAGGCTCATCAACCCTGTAGAATCGGCTTAGGATTTCGATTGCTTCTTCTGGTTTGGAGTCAAGTACGTAGGCCACCACCGCTGCCTTGAACTCGTCGCCAGGCTCTGCGCCCACCGAGGTTTACGCCGCTTCCTCTAGTGTGAAGGTGAATTTGGCCCCGGCGAATTCGCCCGTACTCACGCGCTCCCATTTTACATTGTACGCTTTTGCGACTTGTTTCCCGATGATTTTGACGTGCGCTGGTAATTCGGTCCAGAGCTTCTCGACTTTGCCGGGATCCTTGGTGAAAAGCAAGCTCCGCCTCCTTTTCATCAAGTACTTGACGGCGACATTTCGGTGCTCATGTCCTTCCACGTCTATTTTCTCCTTCCCCGTGTCGATCGTGAAACCCCTCTTTGCCAAGCGTTCCGCATTGCAAGTTTCACCTAATTAAGCACTCGCGCCTCGCCGTTTGCGTTGGGTGCAGGACGAGAGGAATCCGTGAACTCAAGCTTTCTCCGTTCTCTCCTTGGCCAAATCGTTGAGCCGTGGTATACCTCACTTGCGGATCCGGTCGGAAGTCAGCAGAAGACACTAAGCAGCTTACTCGAAGGCTACGCCAAGAGCGAATACGGTCAGAGATACGGGGCAGATCGAATAGAGACCATCGAGGAATACCGTGCATCTTTTCCCGTGACCAGCTATCAATCGCTTCTCTCCTGCTTCGACCAAGTGAAGGCGGGGAACTATGCCGTGCTGCTTCCTGAACCCGCAGTCCGATGGGTCATGACGCGCGGTTCGACGGGGAAACCGAAAGTAATCCCAGCGACAGAGACTCACCTGTCTCAGATACTATCCGTCGGCGCCCGGGCCGTCGTCAACTTCGCTCTCAAGAAAAATCCCGAAGTGCTCGAGAATGCCGTGCTGAACTTAAACTTCCCCTCAGAGGTTTACCAGTTCGAGTCGCCCTCGGGTTGCGTCCCATACGGCTACAGTTCGGGAACATACGCGAAGCTGAATCCAGAATTGCGGGGTGCAAGGCTAGTCCCGAGGCAAGAAGAAATCGACTCCCTCGGCGGCGGGACTACGAGACACGACTGGGAAAGAAGGTTCGAACTCGTATATGAGAGAGCCAGCGAAGTGGACCTTGGAAGCCTGATCGGGGTCACCCCTGTAATGGTGTCATTCGCAAATTTCGTCCGACGGAAGTACGGCTTGTTACCGAAAAGCAAGTGGAAACCGAGGGCTTTGTTCTGCACGAGCGTGGCAAAGATTCAAACAAAGTACAAGTCGATTCTGCAACATTTTTACGGCCCTGCTCCAGTCGTCGAGATGTACACTGCGACCGAGGGGGTGTTCTGTCAACAGCTTGATGACCTTCCATATGTTTCCCCGAACTACGACGTTTACTTGTTCGAGGTCGCAACAAGCAGAGGCTTGAGGATGTTTCACGAAATGAAACCGAACGAGTGGGGCCGGGTCGTTGTATCTACCTCTATGCTACCTAGGTACGACATCGGGGACCTGGTCGAATCTTTGGGGAAAGGTTACTTCAGGGTCTTCGGAAGGGCGAGGACGCTGACCGTCTTGGAGCACAACCTCTTTAATCTCATTTCAGCTCGGTGGTCTTAGGGAGACGGCACCCGCCGACGTGACGAGATTCCCCCTACGATTACGGCAACGCCAAGGGCGACCAGTATTAGTGGCCAAAAGTCTCCCTGGAAATTGAACTGGTAGTTCGCAATGGAGGTCAAACCGAGGAAGATGAGGATTGCTCCTCCGATGACGGGACCGGTTCCACGCCTTCCCCGCGAGTACATAAGAACGCCCTGGAAGACCAGAATCGCACCCAGCCCAGAGATGAAGTAAGCCCACCAGATGCTACTCGATAAGTAGCCGATTTGCTCCAGGTAGAAGGTTACTCCAAGCCAGATAAGTATGAGGCCGCCGACGACCGGCCCGGTCAGGTCGCCGCTTCTGCCCTTCTCTCCCTTCTCGCTTTTCTCGTGCTTCTCTCGTTTTTCATTCTTCTCACGCTTTTCGTGTCTGTATCTGTATCCTTGTGGCGCGGTAGCCGGCGAAGCGGATTCTCCGACTAAGACAGGAGTGCCACATTTGGGGCAGAAAGTTGCGCCATCTGGAAGTGCTGTTCCGCATCTGTGACAAAACCTCGTGTCCGCGGTCAATCCCTGAAACTTTGTCGGGAGCGCGCTATTAAACGATTCAAGTACCGCGCCGTTGTTGAATCAAAACAAGCTAGGAAAGCAATTCGTTCAACTTGGTCACTTCCCGAAGGAATCCCCTGATGAGCCTGTCCTTCTTGAGGTTCTCTTTCACAATCCAATCCAGGTCGGGATCCTTCCTGCCCACGAGCTGACGAAGACACTTGAATCCTTCACCAGGCGATCCCACCGTCACGACGCTCAGGGAATAGCCTAGGGTTTTCCTGAGGATCTTAAATTCTTCCGACTTCCTGTCACTGCCTTCGGCCACCTTCACGATTATCTTTCTGTGCAGTTCGAGCGATTTCCGCGGCGTTTCGCCCTTCATCAGTACCGGTTCAGCTACACCTGCCGCGACCGCCCTCATTGCAAGCCAGTCTTCGTCATTGATCCAGCTCACCAACGAGCCCAACGTCTCGCTCGACCTCGCCCGAATAAGCTTCTGCAGGGCGATGGCGACAGCCTCTCGGACTCTCATCTCTTATCGTGAGAGAGTTCTCTGAGCAGTCTGAGGGACTTTTTGAAGTACGTGTCCGATCCTCCAATCTTGCCGAGTGAAGCTGTTCCACACACCGCAACAAATTCTCTTGGATCGCTGAAATGGGATTCTGTACGAGAAAGGGACACACAAAGCTGCCATGCCTCACTTCTCTTCGAAGGCCCAAGCTTATCGACTTCCTCAGAAAACACTTCAAGGAGTTCCAGATTTGCTCTGGGACCGGACAACTTACTTTGGGGGACGAGGTACGTCTCCAGCACGCCGTAACCTCCAGTCTCCAGAGAACTATCTATGAGTGGCCTTAGTTCATGCTGATATTCGTCCTTCTTCCCCATCTTAAAACTAGCCAACCTCTGCAGCTAGTTCGCAATCTTGTGCTTCTCAGTCTCGTCCCTCAGCTGAGCCAACCATTTCATGAATGGTGTGCCACCCGTCCCGCTGTCGTCGGGGACCTTGTTTTGGATGTAAGTGACCGCAAATTCAAGGTGCTTTTCTCTGAACTGGAGCATTTTCTGGAGACACGAATCATAGGATCTGTTCAAGTCGTCCTTTGCAAGTTTCAGCAGATGCTTCCTCAGGGGCCGAAGTCTTTCATTCTCTTCGAGAGCTCTGATAAACTCTCTGTGGGGCTTCGGCATGTAGTTGCGCATATCCTTGACGTAGTCGGTGAGACCGGTTCTCTGATGCTTCACGCCAAGAGCCACATCGAGCGATGGAACAATCGAACTCTGCGCGCCGGTTTCTCCTCTAAAGGTTGGCATGTGTCCGAGCTCCGGAACTCCTCCGTACTGAATATCCTGAAACATCTGGATATAAGGTCTGAAGCTAAACGCATAGACCTCAGGGCTGTTCCCCTCAGGCATTCTCCTGAGAGTTGATATCATGTCAGAAAGAGCTCTGGACACCGCATCGAGCGCCGATTTCAACCCAGGAGCATCTTTCGTTGCGACCGACTGCTGAATCCTCCCCGCCGCCGTCAAAGCGGGCGCGGCCTTTCGTTCAATTTCGGTGTGAACCAGGATGAACCACGGCTCGTCCTTCAGCCTGACAAACTTCTGGATCGTGTCCATGTTTTCGAGGCTGATTGGCCCTTTCGGATCGACCCTTCGCCAGTTGTTGAGACAATACAAATCGTAGGAGAGTATAGGATATTTGCGGCCCAGCCTCTTGGATATCCTGCTAAATGGGACCGCGACACTTCGCGGGATCTCTGAGACCTTGGATTTACCCACTTGGTGAACATAGCCGCTTATCAAGAACGCATAGATTCTCGCCGCCATGATCAACTCGTCATTCTCGAGAACTTCAAAGATGTCTGGGGGAATCAGATCCAATCGATTGATGATGGGTCTCAGACGGCCGCGCTCGAGGAGCTCCGGAAGTTCCTTTCCCAACGACTCCAGATGCTTAAGCCGTGGGTCCGCATCACCTCCAAAGGTCCACGTTGGGTCCTTATCTGGTAGGAAGCCCCTTTCTCTCGATATTTGGAAAGTATCAAACGAGAGTGTCGAAACGAGACGGCTCACACGCCTTCGACGAGGGGAAGAATATTTCAAGGCTTTGAATTGATTCCTTTTTGCTAGTCTTGGGAGCGCTCATGTTGTTGTTACTTACCAAGGACAAGCAAATTGCTTGAGGCGATCGTCTAGATTCCAAACTCATTCGCAATAAGAATCGTTATTTAGTTCAGTCCTCCCCGAGAGTACGGTATGACGCGTGCCGCTGGCAGCGTATTCGTAGCCGTCGGAACTACTGACGGTGGTTTTCTGTTATCATCGACGTCGTCCCGCAAGAGTTGGACGAAATCATCGTCATTCCTCAGAGGCGAGAGTGTCAACAACTTCGCTTATTCGACGGAAGATGACAGGATCTACGCCGCTACCCTCACCGAGGGAGTCTTCGTTTCCAAAGACTTGGGGAAGACTTGGAAATCAGTGAGCAGGGGATTGAACGTAAGAAAGACCTGGACGGTTGCGGTGGATCCTAAGGATCCTAACGTGCTCTATGCAGGAACCCACTACGGTCATTTGTTCCGTTCGACCGATGCTGGGGAGGAATGGGAAGAGGTCACAGGCCTACACACTGCTCCAAAACGCAGCGAGTGGGGGATCGATTGGGCCTTTGGCACAACCGGGCTGTGCATTCATACAGTCAGGGTTGACCCGAAAAACGGAAAGCGACTCTACATCATAGCTTCGGGGAAGGGACCGTACAGAAGCGAAGATGGCGGAAAAAGTTGGAGCTTACTCCAGGACGGCGTGATGCAAGCATGTCCCGTAGGGGCGGGGTCTCAGGCTCCCGACATCCCGAGCAGCAAGAAGGCGAGGGAACTCCGCGAACACCTGAACACCGTTCACTCTTGCACGCATAAATTGGTCATTTCTCAGACTGATACAAACAAGGTTTACCAACAAAATCACTGCGGCGTCTACAGCTCCGCGAACGGAGGCAAGTCTTGGACTGACAGAAGCCCCGCGAATGCGTTGCGGCACGGATTCCCAATCGCTTTGGTGGAGGGCGGGGCAGAGGGACTTTATGTTGTTCCAGCTTTCCAAGGAATCTGTAAGACTCACAACAGTTGCATCAAGAAGGAGCTCGCGGTCTATCGCAGCGGCGATGGAGGCAACACGTGGGAGAAGCTGACGGATGGGCTTCCAAAGAACGTCCACACATGTGTGCTACGTGATGGAATGTCGACAGATGGCTTGGACCAAGCTGGCCTATACTTCGGGACGACGACTGGAGAGGTCTATTCCAGCTCGGACGGTGGGGATTCCTGGTCGTCCCTGGCGAAGGGCGTTGGAAGAGTTCAAGGAGTCGTCTCGTTCTCTCCCCTTAGATAGAACTTCACGGCTTGCATGTCGGATTGAAGGATTGGTCCACCCCGCATAGGGTCCACGCATACTGCGACGCATTGAACACGATTAGCTGGTCGCTCCCCGCAGAGGCGAGCTGCCAAGATGTTGTCTGATTGTAGGACCAAACGAACCAAAACTTTGTTTGAGTGCTACTAGCCCCAAAGAGCGATTTGACAAGATGAGACCCGTACTGCGGGAACCATTGCGCCCCCATATTTCCTTTCGTCAAAACCACCGTCTCCACGTAGAGGTTCCACCCTGGCTGAATCGCCGTGTTGTTGAACCACGTCCTTGATCCGTTCTCAAACTCAATCAGAACATCATTGTGGAGAAGGGTTGTCGAGGCGGGTTTCAAAGCTAGGTATTCCTGCCATAGAGCACTGAGTTCGCGGCTTGCTTCACCATAGACTCTCTCGCTCGTATTCATGACAGAGATGGAACGGGACAGTAGTGACACGCTCTCGTTGTACTTCGAAAGGAGTCCATTATAGTTGGATGCCAGCCCAGCGTAAGCAGAACCACTGTCATTCAACTCCCGAACAAGTTTTTCGTTGTTTGAGATTTCGTAGCTATACTGGAAGTAGTAAAAGGCACCCACCGAGGCAGAGACAATGATCACTGCAATTGCAACGGTTGCCACGCCATAGAGACTGCTCCTCTCCGTCAATTTTTGCCCTCAGTTCTCAAGACGGTTAATGGTCCGCCACGCCTCCTCGCGACTATTCGCGGCAAGATGAGAATTATCACGGGCGCGAAGAACGTTCCCAACAGAAAATCGCTCACTTCGTGAAATAGCATGAACGGGGTGCCGAGCAGCTCAGTGACAACGATTCCGCTCAGAGTCAGATTTGGCCAAAAAGAAATCAGCGCGGTTCCTAAGTTTGTTTCGAAGTCCCAGAGGAACGCGCAAGTTGCGAGGATCCCACCGAAGAACAGATTGTTACGGGAGAATGCTTTGGAATCAACTCTCCATAGCTTGGATACAATTGACCCTGCGAACGCGAAGAGGAGCTCTCCAACGATTAGGAGGGGGGTTATGTAGCCTGCCATCCCCCAAGGACTTACCAAGCTCCATGTGAACTCAGAAAGTACAGCCACTGATGCACCCACCTCAAATCCGAAGACATAGGCTGACACAAAGACGAGCGTATCTAGAAGCTTAACATTTGGAACGTTCGCCAGCGCAAAATTTGAACCCACAATCAACGCCGAGAAGACGGCGATAACTGCAGCATCCCGCGTTTCCACGCTGGCTGGATAATCCATCCAGCCTATAAGCATTCCAAGAAGCGTCCTGCACCAGCTTCCTTAGCAAATTAGATAAGCCGACGGGATGACCCTCAGGATTGTTTGTCCGCTGTCACCAAACTCTTGAAGTCGATCAACAAAAAGGAGAGAGGCCCCGCGCCGAGCTTCTCGGATCCACATGTTGTTTTGGTGTTACTTGTCACTGGCGACACCAAGATTATTGGTCGACAAGCGCTCGCGAGCAGAGTCGGTGTGGGTGGGGGGGCGATACGGACCATTCTAAAGAAGCTCAGGCAAGACGGCTACCTGAGAAGTAGCGCGTCAGGCAGTTACCTAACAAAGGCCGGAGAGCGTGTCTACGAATCAATCCGTGAGAGACTATCTGGGCCCGTCTCGCTCGGGGCGTCGGAACTCACAATGGGGCGAAGTCAGACTGCCGTTCTCCTTAGGAGGACCACTAAGAAGGTCACAAATGGCATATTGCAAAGGGATGCCGCCATAAAGATAGGCGCTTCGGGAGCGACCACATTCGCAATTCGGAAGAGCCGCTTCACGATGCCCCAAGGTTCGGACGACTGCGAGAGAGACTTCCCGAGTTCCGCGTGGAAAACCATAAGGAAGGAATTGGCGCCGAAGGACGGCGACATCATAATTGTGAGCGGCTCGGACGACGAAATCTCTTCGGTCTTGGGCGCTCTTTCGGCAGCGCTTACTCTAGTGGCTTGACCTGCTGTTTTGGCGTTGCTTCCGGTTGCATCGCTGGCTCGGAGGACTTGTTGACCTGCCTATTGATCGCATCTGCGAAGTAGTGGCCCGTGACCACCACTCGAACGTCTTTGACTCCACTCACGGACTGGATTCCACTCTTCAGGTCCTGTGAAATCTTTAGGGCGAAAACTGGCGGGCAGTACTGGGTAGTTGCGTGATACTGCACATCTACCACCCCTTCCTTAACCTCCAACTTGTCAATCAGGTTCATTTCGACTATGGGAATGCCTACCTCGGGGTCAACGATCTTCGAGACCTGTCTCTGGATCTCTTTCATGTCAACCTGTTGTGAACTCATACCGACTAGTTTCTTGATGCGTCCCGCCATTATAAAACGTTCTGCTGAATTCTGAGCCCGCGCAAAACACTATTAAGTTCCGACACTCTTTCAGATATTCCGATGAGCAATCCCGACTCTATCCTCCGCGAAATAGAGCAAATGAGAGGCGAAGGTAACCTTCCGATAATCGGTCCAGAGAGAGGCAAGATCCTCGACGAGGCTGTGCGTAACGCCAAGCCGAGGCGCGTCCTCGAGATTGGTACTCTGGTGGGCTACAGCACGATTCGGATAGCGAGATTACTACCAAAAGGCGGGAAAATAATTGCCGTGGAACGGGACCCCAAAATCGCCAGGGTGGCCAAACGCAACATTGAGCGCGCTGGATTTTCGGATAGAGTCGAGGTAATCGTAGGGGACGCCAAGTATGTGTTGCCGACTCTCACCGGCGAATTCGGGCTCGTCTTCATAGATGCGTCCAAGGACGAATATTTCAGATACCTCAAACTCGTGGAGCCCAGACTGAAGTCGGGGAGCGTGGTTGTAGCGGACAACGTGAGAGTCTTTGCGAATGACATGAAGGACTACCTTTCCTACGTCAGGACCTCAGGAAACTACAGGAGTCGTTATCACGAACCTACAACTAGATCCTCAGCTGACATCATCGACGGGGTCGAAGTGAGCGAGTTTGTCAATCCCGAGATTTGAAAGTCGTATCGTAGGCGAATGCGTCCCAACCTTAATACTTGGGCGGTGAGAGTAGCGGGACATGGACACCTATGAGTGCATCGCCACGAAGCTAGACTTTGCAGAGTTCGGACCAAATGAAGTATCTCCCGAGATCGTTCGTAAGGTTCTGGACGCCGGGCGCCTTACGGGGAGCGGGAACAACATGCAACATTGGCGGTTCATTCTTGTTCATGATCCGCAGAATCTGAAGACGCTTGCGGCGGACAGCACGTCTGGAAAGTGGGTCGCCATTGCGAACTTCGCTGTCATCATACTCACGAACCCGAAACTTGGATTCCACCTTATTGACGCGGGTCGAGCTGCCCAGGACATGCAACTGGCAGCCTGGAATTACGGGATTGCTTCCCGAATCTTTACCGGGATTGACAAAAGCGCCCTTCAGAAGGACTTCGGCATTCCGTCGGATCTACAACCTTCAGCCGTACTCGGTTTCGGGTACCCAGCTAGAAAGATTCTCGGGAAGAAGAAGAGGAAGCCATTGACCGAAATCGCCTTTAGCGAGAAATATGGCCAAGCGATTCGATTGTGAGACGGGTACTGCAACTTTTCAGCTTGTATTTTTCGGCTCTTTGAGGCCACGAGCGAATGTACGCCAACTCGGGGAATCGTCGAAGGGGAAGTATAGGCGAACTCTGTCGAGGATGCCTACATATCTCTCCTTAACCCGATTCAGAATCTCGTCCCATGTCCCCTCGATAACAAACTCCTCGAGCATGTCGTCTGTTATTTCGGAGGCCATTTCACTCCAAAGACCTTTCATCGACTTCTCGTGAAGTCGGTCGCAGACGTCCCCCCAACCGTGCTCTTCCAGGACCGGTCTGTAGGTCCGGGTAGATGCATAGAACGATATTTGTTTCCTACACTCTTGCTTCATCTTTCGAATCTCTTTGTCATTATTTCCAGCCGCGAAGAAAACCGAGCCGGCGAGCACGAGGCTTGTTCGGTCGCGCCCACTCTTTCGCAAACCTTCGCTGACGGCTTTGATCACAACTTCCTTCAGATATTTCACCGAATGAAGGGGGTGAACATGAAGGCCGTCGCCGAGTTCTCCCGCAAGACGGCACATCCTTGGGTTGACGCCTGCTAAGAAAATGGGGATGACGGGTCTCGCAAGTGGGGGCGGGCTGAAAAACGGCGTCATCAGATTGATCTTGAAGTGCTTCCCATCAAAATCAACCGGTTCGCCTGTCTGCCAGTTCTTCCAGAGAATCCTCAGAATCTGGACGACTTCTCTCATCTTCGACCCGGGAGCAACCCAAACTGTTCCAAATCTCCGCTCGATATGTCCCTTTACCTGGCTGCCAAGGCCGAGGACGAATCTGCCCCCGGCAATGCTCTGAATGTCCCACGCGGCATAGGCTAATGCGGTCGGGCTTCGAGTGAAAGCCAGTGCAATCGCGGTTCCGACCGCGAGTCTCTCAGTGTTGGCCGCCGCAAGTGCTACTTGTACAAACGCGTCGTGTTTGGTTTCGTTCACCCACAGACCGTCGAACCCGAGCTCTTCGGCTCTCTCGGCTAGACGAGGAACCTCGGAAACCAAATCCGGCATTAGTTCGACGTCTATTTTCAACTGCGGCTGGGCCGTGGCGGAGCCTTAGAAGGATTCCGCAGCCTGCCCACGGCCCGAGTTCTGTCCAACAGGTCCCACCCAGTATTGTTGTAATCAGGTTTTATACGGACGATTACGGAAGGACGGATTCATCTTACCCACTGGTACGAGTTCATGAGCTATCTACCAATCCTTCTTGGTGCACTTACCGCATTCTGCTGGGGGACTTCTGATTATCTTTCCCGCAGCTCGTCCCTCAAAGTAGGCTCATACAGAACAACTGTCTACATGCACGTCGTGAGCATCGCCACGCTTCTAGTCCTTCTACCCATTCTCAATCCCGCTCTCAACCTATCGACAACCAATACGCTTGTGCTCTTCATTGTTGGCGCGGTAAATTTCTTCGCGTTCATTTTCCTCTATCGGGGCTTCCATCGAGGAGTGGTCTCTGTCGTAGCGCCCATCGCATACTCCTATCCTGCGATAACGACAGTCCTCGCGGTCTTGCTTCTTGGCACCATGCTCACCAGCATGAGCATTCTTGCGCTGCTTGCGATAATGATAGGCGTAGCCCTTGTTTCAACCAGGTTCTCAGAACTCCACCGATATGCGCAGGGAAGAGGCCTACTGAAGCTCACCCCGGGCGTCGGTTCGGCGGTTCTCTCGGCGAGTTCGTTTGGTGCCGTCTACGTGGGCATCGGTTACGTAACCCCATTTGTCGGGTATTTCGTACCTCCACTCTTTCTCAGAGTCCTGGGCGGGCTCTTCGGCTTCCTCTTCGCGCCAATCTTGAAGCAGAACGTTAAGCCCGACCGCCATTCGATTAACTTAGTCATTGTCGTGATGGGCGTCTTGGAAACAATCGGGCTTCTTTCTTTCAACCTGGGCATCTCTTTCGGAAGCAGCTCGCTCCCGATCGTAGCGGCGTTGTCCGGGATGGGCGGCGCATTCGCCATTTCCTACGCTATGTTCTTCCTCCGCGAAAAGCTTGAAGCCAACCAGATTATCGGAATCCTTCTATCCTTGACGGGGGTCTTCGTCCTCCTCTACTTTACCAGCTAGCGGCTGGGAACTGATATAACCCCAGCACAAACATCGGGCACGTGGATTACTTCGCCGCGGTCCAAGAGGGTCGCTCAAAGGTTCAGCGCGCAGTCCAATTTCTCGAGGGTGTCGCTGGCCCCTCCTCTCCGCTCCTCTTTATCAAGATGGGAAAACCCGACTGGACCCCTGTCGGCGAGGAGAACCTTTACTCGATTCTCCCCGGAAAAGACTCGACCGCGTCGATCGTGCTGTGCGACAGAGATGGAAACACTAAGGCGATGTCCGGCTGGTTGCCAAGGGAAAATGCTCAGAGCGTGGCTACGCTATTGGAGGGCAAGGGAATCGTCAAATACGCCGGAGAGGTCAAACTTCCCATCTGATAATCGGCGAGCGTTTATTAAGCAGTTATGCACAACAGACAAGAACCCGACTAAGTGAGGAAGTTAACCCAGGTCTTTGACCTTCTGAAAAGGCTCGAAGTTGCAAATGGCCCACGGAACTGGCGGCATGCCTTCACTGCCGGGCAAAGAGAAATGAAACAAATTGGCTAGATGTGCTGTGTGCAAAGGACACGCGGTTGCAAAGTGTTCTGACTGTGGCCTCGTAATCTGCATGTCGCACACGACCACTATGTTCGATGAGACGACCAGGTCCATGAAAAGCCTCTGCGGGAATTGCACCGCGAAAAAGATGCCACTCTGGGTCGCGCGCAGACGCTAGGCTGACGGACTTCAGGTTACAGTGTAATAAATTCGGCGGTTACTCTTGCCCTTGTTCTCAGCGCGCCTCCCCACCACCATTCCGATTTCGCCAGTATTCTTTACGTGGACTCCCCCGTCCGCCTGCGTGTCCACGTCTCCAATCTGAACAATCCTCAAAGTTTCCAATGACGGGGGCATAGCATTCGCCAACTTTATGAGTCCTGGCGTCGCAAGCACTTCTTCTCGTTTCATGAAGAACGTTTTCACATCCACACCTCTCTTTACGACGTCGTTCACGAGACCGATGTAATGCGAGAGCTTGTCTCTATCGAAGTTGTCCAGATTGAAATCCACGCGCGACTCATCCGGGGCAATTTGATTCCCAGTGATGAGAGCACCAGTCTCCGCGTGGACGACCGCGCTTAGGATGTGCGCGGTCGTGTGCATTCTCATGATTCTGTATCTCCGATCCCAATCTAAGACGCATCCGACTCTGTCCTCGACCTTGAATGCCAGGGGCCGCTCAAGGACGTGCCAGATGATTTCGCCGTCCTTCTGAACTTCATTGACCCTTACTCCACCGATCGTGCCAGTGTCTGAGACGAGCCCGCCGCCACGTGGGTTGAAAGCCGTCTGATCGAGCGATATCATATTCCCGTCAACGGATTCGACTCTTGCGTCGAACTCATGGAGATACATGTCCTCCCAGTAGAGCTTCTTAGTCATCGCAGCTTCATCTTCCGATTCTCTAGATTAATGCTGCGTCTTCATCGGAAACTAGTGATCTTCGTCTGAGTGATTTCGCGCGAAATCAAGACGCTCGAGCTTATCCACTTCTCTTTGGGGATGAGGAGCTTTCCCAGCGCCGCGTTCATTGCGCTCCTGAAATCCCCAAAGGACTGATACTTCTCTCGCATCAACATCCTGATGCTCTCCCTGACGTTCCATACCCCGAGAGGCATGATGTATCCAGGGTACGTCTCCCTGAGAACAATGGCTGCTGCCTGTCTTTTCTCCCGCTCAAGGGCCTCGGTGACCGCGAGTCTCGTGGAGTAGTAACAACCTCCTACTTTCGCGTACGTTGTTCGTCCGAAATGAATCTCATAGTCCCCTATCATGTACGGCTCATCGGTGAACTGGTTCCAGGTAGTGTCGGGGAACCAGGCTTCAATCCATTCAAATCTCCACGGCTCTGGCAGAAGAATGGCCACATACTGGTTGTCGTAGACTTTATAGGAATATACCCGAAAGTCGTCAATGGTCGGGTACGTCTTCACTCGGTCCATCAAACTCTGACTGATCGAACTGTCGACCGCGGTTATGCTCCATCTCGTCGGGACTATCTTCCTTCGTGACCTCTCCCCGAACATACCGACACTGAAAGCCTTTTGAATCCTAGTGACGAGCACGCCTTTCGAATAGAGTCGGTTGATCGCATCAAAAGCCTTGAGATCACCGTCGTAATACGAAGTCTCGATCCTTCTATCGACGGACGGGTTTGCGATCTTCAGCCGTTCCATAGGCGCCGACGGGCCGTAGGGCTGGGTGTCTTCACTCAATGTCAGTATCTTCCGGGGAGCCTTGGTGAGTCTGAGCTCCGAATCGACAGGCTTCGAGGCCATCGCGAGCTCATGTAGCGCTTGTAACAGTTTGCCAGGGTCGCTCGCTTCGTGTATGTTTGCTCTCGAACTCCCCCGGATCAGAGAATACCTGTAATCGACGATTGTTTCAATCGGCATCCCCAACCATCTCTCGGGCGTATCGAGGATGGTGGTGTCACCATATTGCTGGGGGACCATAGGCCCAATGGATACCTTCGGGTACCCCAGCCTGCCCACGAAGACGCCAGGAGGAGACGAGCCGTCGATAAGCTCTGTCGCATATGATTTTCCCATCCTCGCCATTGATTGTGCCTTCACAATGATCGGACAGCGCGGCTTCCCGCATAGGAGCTTCGCACCTCTACACTGCAAGCACATCCACGCCGGGGGGTTTTCAATTACTTCGATAGATTTTCCGACCTTCTCCTCGAAACCAGTAATCGTGTCGGGGATTACATTCGACAGCCAGGTGATTCTGCGGGGCAAGCGTCCGATTTTTCCTGATTGTTTGTCTTCTTAAACCCATGCCGGCAATCCGTCATTCGTCCTTGTCCGACGTTCCTGCTTTCCTGCTAGATTTTGTCACAAAATACGGATACGCTGGGATCTTCGGCGTTTCTCTCGTCGGCAGTGTGGTCCCCTTCGTCCCTATCCCTTACCTGTTACTCGTGGTTCTGCTGAGTAGCACGCTGAACCCCCTGCTGCTCGGACTAGCGGCCGGGTTTGGTGGCGCACTCGGAAAGGTAACGTCGTACGCCCTTGGTTGGTCCGGCTATCGGTTGTCAAGGGGCAAAACCAAGAGGAACTTGGACGTGTTCCGGGGATTCGTTGGGAGGTACGGAGACCTCTGGATATTCATCTTCGCTGTAACACCGCTCCCAGACGACATTCTGTTCGTTCCCATGGGGGCGGTTCGTTTCCCATTCTGGCGTTTCATAGTCGCGGATACGGCAGGGAAGATCGTATTGTCTGTCGCTGTGGCTTACGCTGGAAGTGCGTACTTTGGAGTGGCAGAATCATTCTTACATGAAGGAACCGCTTTAGCTTCCGTCATAATTTTCATCCTGACCTTGCTGTTGACGTACATTCTTGCCCACATCGATTGGGAACAGATTCTGCTCAAGTACAGGGAGCGTGGTTTCAGGGGGATTCTGTCATCTTGAGGACGGTCTAGGTCCCGCGCCCGCAAATCAGGTGCCGGCAGAAATGCTGGATTCCCCACGGGATTTCGTGACCCTGAATATCTGGTCGGCGAAACTCTCAAGTTCCTTTTCGTGCGACACGATTATCATCTGAGGGCACTCGACGTCATCCAAGACTTCCTGCACGCTCCCGAGTTGCTCCTTGCTGAAGCCATCCGTGGGCTCATCCAATATCAAGATATTCGACTTCATTCCTGTCGATACCCGTTGAACCAGAGTGTTCAATGCGAGCCTGTAAGCCAGCGAGACGCTGGTCTTCTCTCCCCCACTCAAATAGTAAATTTCTTGTTCGTATCCTTCCTGCGACACGATCGGAGTGAAGTTCTCGTCCACCCTCACCTCCTTCTCAGGGTCGTCGACCAACACGCTGAACCACTTCTGGAAGTTCACATTGAATTCTTGGTTGATTGCCGTCAGGACGTGCTGTTCTATCGCTTCAAGGGTGGGGACGAAGAAGTCCTGCATCCAAATTTCGCGTTCCTTCATGGAATCGACCCTTTTCGCATATTCGCTCTTTGATTCAATCTCATTTTCGCGCTCGCCAAGCTCCTTCACCAGATCAGTAGATCGAGTCTTCGCGACCGCCAACTCTTCCCTCGCAGCGCGGAGCCCCCTTTCCGCCACCCCGATTCTTGACTCAAAATCCTCTAGCTTTCTTGATACTTCCCCCAAGCCGTCAACCGCGGTCTGAGTTTCGCGGATCTTTACGGCGAGCGCAAAAAGCTCCTCTCTTGCAGCGGAAACACGTTCATCCGCGCGGGTCAGTTCGTCGTTGAGCGTAGCACCTTCTTCTTCGTAGTCAACGAGCTTCCCCATGGCCGAGTCAAACTCCTGTTTTTTCTCCAAGAGCTCTTTCTTTCGCCTCAGCGATCGTTCACATTCGTCGGCTTCCACTTTCAGGTGCTCCAGTTCGGCGGCCTTCGTCTTCTCACTTTCACCGAAATCTTTCGATTCTACCGGCCTGTCGCAGACAGGACAGACTCCATTCTCCAGGATTGATCGGTACTCCTCGAGCTTGTCACCGACGCGAGTTGTCAGGACAGTTAGTTTCTCACGCTTCCTTTCCAAATCCTGTAACTCATTCCGGATCCGCTCCTGAGTAACATCTGTCGGATCGCTCATTCTACTCAGCTCCGTGACCTTTCGTTCAAGCTTCTTCAGCTTGGCCCGTATGTCCTCAGACTCTTTCATCGAACGCGAAACCTCCTCGTCCAGTTTCAAGCGAAGGTCTCGGTTCATGGCAAGTTCTCTGACGATACCGCTCAAGGTCACCTCATCCCCATGAAGCTTCTTCCTTTCGGCTGTGAGCTCCTGCAGTCGCAGTTCTCTCCCCTTCTCTTCGTCAGTGAGTTCCGTCACTCTGCTCAATAGTTTCTCCCTTTCATTCTTGAGCTGACGAACTTTCTGTTCGAGCTCCTTCGCTCCGACTGCGAAGGCCTCGAAACGAGCCTTTCTCGTCCTCAACTCCCCAATGAGTTCCGTGGCATTCTCCGCCGCAGTTTTGTAGTCTTCAATCCCGAATGCCCTCCTGAGTATTTGGAGTCTGTCGCTCGGTGCGAGCAGCAGCACGCTCTTCATGTCTTCCTGGGGGGTGTACACGGCATAGCGGTAGATCCAGCTCTGTGCCTTCGGGTCCGACGCCTCTCGGAACTGAAGTATGTCGAGGACCTTCTCTTTCATCTCTGAAGGAGAGAGGTTGGCGTCAGAATCCCCAGACTTCAGGACACCCTCTGCCTGTTGCACCCTTGCTCCCTTTCTCACGAGGGTCCTATGAATCTCGTATTCCACCCCGTCTACTTCAAATGATACGCGGACGTCGCCCCGCTGCGCGCCCAACCTCAGTAACGCCGAACCGCTCTCAGAGCCTAGACCAAAGAACGCAAATTCAATCGCCATCAGGATTGTCGATTTGCCAGCTCCGATGTCTCCTTCGAACAGGGTCTTGCCGAGAGGAATTTCCACCTCTGCGGCCTTGTAGCTTCTGATGTTCTTCAGCTGAAGCTTCCTGAGTATCATTTTTCTGCATCCGTTGAAATCCCTTGCAACTTCAGGGTCTGAAGGCCGTCTTTCACCATTCGCTGGCGATAATCCTTCTTCAGCTCGTTACTACGCGACCCCTGCCGGAAGACCCGCAAGAGTTCGGTGGCGACGGCCGCGCCCTTCTCTCCACTGAGCTCTTGCTGGGAGACCTTGATTTTCGAGACCCCCCTTGCGAAGAGTGACCTTTCTATAGCCGACAAGTCTTCACCAGTAATGAAAGTTTTCGAGGTTTCTTTCGAGGAGAGGCTGTACCTATTCAGATAGATGTAGAGCGCGCCTCTTTCGTCGAGTTGTTTCTTGACTGTGCCGAAATCTATATCGGCCGCGCGCCCTCCCGCTAGCTCGCCGTGGATCCGAATGACAACGACCTTTCCCTTCACGTCAATCGAAGCAAGGTCTTGCACCAGTTCCGCATTCACTTCGGCCGCGTTTTTCCCGCCGACAGCATACTCCCGGTAGATTCCGCCGAAGGCCTCGACTTGAGAAAACTTCACCGACCTGATTCTGTCATCAAATTCGACGAGATAGAAACCTCGTTTTTCTCCTCTCGCGGTGTCCTCGACGTCCCTTCCGTAGCCTGTGAAAAGCGGCCCTGGGAAGACGACCTTCTCATATCCCTTCACTCCAAATTCGCCCCGTTGGTGAATATGGCCTCCCGCGTAGTAGTCGAACCCCTTCGGAAACGATGAAATGTCTAGGGTCTCCATCTCTCGGAGATGTTCAGGTTTGAATTCAGTTATCCCGCTGTGGAAGGCGAAGACCTTGAACCCCTCCTCATCTTCGAGCGTCTTCCTGTCAAGAATCTCGTAGTACTTGCTCTCGAGACCTATCTTTCTGGCGGAAATCCCCGCCAGCTTCGTTCCAGTCCGTTCGTCCTGATGGACTGCAAGCCTAAGCTTTCCGCCCTCCAGCTTCCACTTCGAAAGGTTAACGATTACGCCGGCGGTATCGAGGATATCGATGACAGACGTGCCAGTTGGCGTGTAGTCGTGGCTCCCGTAAATCGCATAGATCTGAATCCCGGCCCTCTTGATCTGCATCATCTTCCTTAGCGCCGAGTTCACGACAGTGAGGTCGGGGATCCCGACGTGGAACAGGTCCCCAGAAATCAGGATGAAGTCAACGCCCAGTTCTTTGCAGCGATCGAGCGCCTCGTCGAACGCGGCGAGTTCGAGTTTCTGCATCGCGGGTTCCCTGTGAGCTCCGAGATGTACGTCGGCCATATGTGCGAATTTGCTCATGTGAAAGAACCTCGGTCGTTCCCGTGCCTCGACACTTTAAGACTGTATCCGGTCACAAATTTGGAATTAGGTCCCCACGCGAGGCTGCGAACCCAACGTGGGGGCTTAACGCGTTCTCGGTCATAGTCCTCCTTCTGTTCAAGACGAGATTCAGCTTAGCGGCCCACCTTGGTCTCCCGCAGGCGCATCATCGACCATGTTCGGCCTTGCTCTGCATGGGTCGGCCGTTTCATCCCGTTTCCGCCGACCTCAGGATTGCTCCATCACGGCGTTTGGCGGGACGGGTGTCGTTTCTGTTCCGTCGCCAGCTGTCTCCAGCTACGCCTCTCAGCGTCATGCATCCTGCGTGAGGGAGGAACTTCCCCAGGAGTACCCCGTGGCTCGTCCACCGACTCGCGTCACGACGGATGTCAATCGGCGCGAATTAAGACTTTTCATTCAAAGAGTTGGGGAAAGAACTCCCTCTCGAGTTCCAGAACCCCCGGTTCGGAGCGTGCCTTCTGGTACTCCTCGAGAGGCTCATGGTTCAATGATTCGAAAGTGCTTCCCCACTTGTAAATCGAAAGATACCGCCTCGCGTCATCGACATAATCTAGCAGCCACAGAGTGGCGGCAACAGCCTCGACCGAGCTAAGCATCCCCACTTTCGCATAGTTTGTTGGGTTTGCAGCTAGAAGTAAGGGAAGTCTCCGGTGTTTACCTCCAAGCCGCTTGAAAAATACCTCTTTTGCCTGATTCCACGAACAATCAACGTCAAGTATCCCCTTTGCATCTTTGTCGCTGGAGGAGACCGTCCTTGATGCATAAGGATTGAGGACGAGCGTGCTGTCAGCCGCGTGGTACTTCCTGTTGACGGCAATCGCTAGGTCCATCTGCACCATCTTCCGAGCGGTACATTTGGTGGGGTCGTCTTGTCTATACTCCAGCGCGTATACGTTCATGGTTTCGCACTTTCAGCTCCCGTTCTCTACTTAAGGATAGAAACACACTCGTCTGAGTGAAGACATCTGAAATTCTTTTATACGGCACTCCAGTCATTTCCTCAGACACGACCATGCCCATGGCCTTCGTTTTGATTAACGCTGACCTCGGCGCTGAAGAGGAGCTGGTTAAGCAGTTGAAAGGAATCGAGCACGTCAAGGAAGTCTATGTGGTATACGGCGTGTATGATATCGTCGCAAAGATCGAGGGGGAGACGATGGAGAAGGTAAAAGAGACGATCACGTGGAAGATACGACGCTTAGACAAGGTGAGAAGCACCCTCACGATGATAGTCGTCGAAGGCTGAATTCCGAGAGCCAGACTTTTCGAACTTATATCGCTCCGGGTCCTGCTTCTCATAATCAATGAAATGCATGATCGGCATCGACGACAGCGATTCGGCCGCCGGACTGTGCACCACCTTCCTCGCATACAAACTCGCGACTAACGCAATGGAACTCGGATTCAGAATCCTCGAATATCCAAGGCTAGTCCGCCTCAATCCCAACATCCCCTTCAAGACGAGAGGCAACGCAGCGGTCTCTCTGGTTATCGAAGCATCGGATTCTGATGCCGCGTTCAAATCCGTCTGCTCCATCACAGCAAGGTACTCGGACGTCGAGAACGGCGCCAACACGGGCGTCGTCATGCTTGAAGACTTGGGAAAGCTCCCCGCCTTCAAGAGGCTGTATCGTGTTGCCCTCTCCGGTTTGGTCAACAAAACACGGGCAGCGAGGTTGCTTTCGACGAACGGTGTTCGCAGTTTCACGCTCGGAAACGGGATGGGGCTCGTCGGCGCTTCAGCTAGCTTGGGATTTGATGAAACCTACGACCACACCTACGAAATCATTTCGTACAGGAGAAGCGATAATTGGGGAACTAGGAGAAGACTAAGTCCGGAATCAGTCAGTCGAATGGACTCAGCAACGTTCCCTCACACCTACAATAATTATGACTACGAGAAGAAGCGCCCGCTAATCGCCCCGCACGGCCCAGATCCCGTGTTCGCTGGAATCCGGGGCGATTCCCCGGAATCAGTTCTCGAAGCCTTCAGCCTTCTGAGGTATGATGAGGATATCGACGGTCACATGATATACCTCTCGAACCAGTGCACCGAGGCTCATTTGGGGTCCCGGCTCGGTTGGCCGCTCAAGGCGTATCACGCGGGCTGGTTCCAAGGAGAAGTGAAGTCGGTCACCACAGAGGTCGGAGGCCATGTTTTCCTTGAATTGCAGAGGGGCCAAAAGAGAGCGCGAGCAGCTGTCTACAAGCCAACCGGGGATCTCTACAGGGTCGCCCGACGTCTGGCTGAAGGGGACCGGGTCATGGTAGCGGGAGGGGTGAGGAGGCCTTCTACAAAGCACCCAAGAGCCATCAACGTTGAGACGCTGATCATTCAGGCACTGGTCCCGCTCACAGTCCAGAGTAATCCGACCTGCAGCGTTTGTGGGTCAGGATCCAAGTCGGAAGGTGCAGCCAAAGGTTTCCAGTGCAGGAAGTGCGGCGCAAGAATGCACGCTAAGAAAAGAATGTTGGAGCTTCCCAGAGCTCTCGCCGTCGGTCATTACGTCTCATCTCCGCGCGCCAACCGTCACCTGACAAAGCCGTTGATCAGATATGGCATGGAGAACCCGGGGAAATCAAGCCCCCTTATCACTGGCTGGATTGGCAACAGGGGACCTATATCTTTGAGAGCCCTTGCTCAAAATCTCTGATCAAGTCTTCCACATCTTCGATGCCCACGGAGACCCTGATCAGACTGTCGGAGATACCGGTCCTGAGCCTATCCTCGGGCGACATCTGTGCGTGACTGAGGGTCGCCGGCTGAGCGACCAGCGTCTCGACCCCTCCTAGGCTTCCGGCAAGCGTAGCTGTTCTCAGCGACTCTGTTAATCTCATGGCCTGGCGTTTCGTCCCGTTGATCTCGAAGCTGAGCATCCCCCCAAATCCCTTCATCTGGCGTCCCGCGAGACCGTGCTGAGGATGGGTTCTCAGCCCGGGATAGTTCACCCTCATCACACGCTTGTTCTTTGACAGGAACTCAGCCAATCTTTGGGCGCTCTGATTCTGCGCTCGTACTCTTAGGGACATCGTCTTCATCCCACGGAGGATTAACCAAGCAGCGTGAGGGTCCAGAGTCCCCCCGAGGATTCTTCGTACGTGCTTTACTCTCCCAATCGCCTTTGCACTGCCTGCAGCCACCCCAGCTATGACGTCCGCGTGGCCATTGAGGTATTTGGTCGCGCTGTGCAACGTAATATCCGCTCCCAGCTGCAGCGGTTTCTGGTTAATCGGTGATGCAAAAGTGTTGTCCACCAAAAGCATGGCGTTGACGCTGTGCGCGAGCTTCGCCGCCCTCCTGATATCGACCAGTTTCAGGGTTGGATTCGTAGGCGACTCAACATAGACCACTTTCGTATTTTTCCTCAACCCTTTCTTCATCTGTGTGAGGCTCTCCGTTTCCACTAGCGTGCTTTTGACACCGAACAAAGGCAGAAATTCGTGAATCAGTCTGTAGCTTTCGCCATACAGGTCTCGTATCGCAAGCACATGGGAACCTTCCTCTACGAACGCTAGGAACGCGGTGGAAATTGCGGCCATCCCCGAAGCGAAAAAAGCTGAGTCTTCGGCGTCTTCAAACGATGCCAACTTTGCCTCTAGTATCGCAACGGTCGGATTTGACCATCTGCTGTACACGTAGGACTTGCCCTGACCTCGTACCGCCCGGACGACTTCTGAGGCCTTCTTAAAACCGAAGGTTGAGCTCTGATAGATTGGGACCGTTACCGAACCCGTCTTCTCATCTATGGGCTCGGCCTCATGGACAGACCTGGTTGAATCTCCATCCACCCAACGAATCAGGAAAGCGACATTGTTAAACTTCTGTGTTCGGACTGTGGAGTTGGTAGCGAGGGGAGGACTTTCAGGCGCCAGGCGTTGCCCAACACCATTTGAACCTCCGATCTGCGGGTCTCTCAGTAGGCGCTTATGAGCCCGCCGGGATAAACCTAGCCCCTTTGTGGGTCTGGCTTCCCCACCTCGCTATGAAGCGAGCGCTCCCTGTAAGCCGCCTTAAAGTTACCGCCTTCCTCTGGATTTAGAACGTGTTTCGCTAGTCCGTAGGCTTCTGAAAGCATCCGCATCGATTGTAAGCGCAGCATGAACACTTGGAGCAGAATTCGTAAATCTTGTGTCTGCAAATTCTGCAAACGCAGACTGCCATCTTTTTTTGCCTCACCTCTGTCGCTCTTTAATTCTTTGCAGCACCAAGGTCTCTGGGTCGGCTCCAAGCGCCCGTTGAAGACTCTCCTTCAGCTCTACAAGGCGCCTTTCGTCGTGCCCCTTCTTGGTGAACCTTCGCACCTCCTCTTCGAACGGCTGGAGGTGGTCCTTGCCGACGATCTTGTCCGCGAAACAGACAATCTTCTCCTCAAGTGACCTCGGTACGTAGTCGCCTTCGGGAAGTCCCAGACGCCTCGATTCTTCGGGCGTGATCCCCGCGCCGACATGCTTCCTGACAATTTCAACGACCTTGGGGTCGACCCCCTTCTGTACCAGGATTTCCGCCCCCTCGTAACCGTGCAAGACCGTCTGAACCTTGGTTCTACCCACGTCGTGCAAGAGGGCACCCGCGACTATCGCCTCGACATCTACATGGATTCCCCGGGCTTTGAATTCGTCCGCGAGCGTCTTTGCGACGTTAGCGACCATCTTACAATGGGCTATAGTGACGGGATTTGCCCCGCGTTCGCTGAGTATTTCGAGCGCCTGCGTCTCGCTCGGAATCACTTGTTGATTTCCTCGTCGAGTTGGTTTATCTTCCACTTGAGCGCGCTCTTCAGCTCAGTGTTATCGAGCCTGTTTAGGGCCTTTGAACAGGTGGGGCACTTGAAGAAGCTCTCCATCGCGTCTTCAAAGGTCCTCGTTGGGCAAGTGGCTGTCCCGCAGTGGTAGAATTCATGGGTCTCTTCAAAGTCTAATCTCTGCTTGAGCCGGTTGAGAACCTTCTTCCGCTGCGTCTGGATGAAACCGTCGGTTTGGTCTCTTTGAGCTTTCCACCTGTAGACAAACCACCCTCGCTTCGGATCCCTCACCCTCACCCCCGTGATCAGGCTGCGTCCGAACAGGTCATAGAGGGCCTTCCTCACCGTCTTGATTTTCAATCCCGTCGCAGAAGCGATTTCTTCATCCGTCGCGTTTTCGTTGTTCAGTAGAGCCCTGGCTACGCGGACGTAGTCGGGGCCGCCGATGAGGCCCGCTACCTTTACAAAAGTGTCCTCGTACTCGATTTTCAAGATCTAATCACTCGTTTCCCCCTGTCTTTGGGGATTATCCTTAGCGTACTTTTGCCGAAGTCCTTCTTAAGTTCTTCTCCGTTTTGAATCTCATGCAACGCTATCGCGAGCGCTGCGGTCTCAGAATGAGGTTGTGACGTGACCGCAATGTTGTAGTCCGCGGCGAAATACACCTCCCTCGGAACCTTGGGTCCCCCTACGACGACCAGCAGTTTCTTGCTCTTCCTTAACTCGGAGACCTTCTCTTGGATCGGTACGCCGTACATTGTTAGATGAACGACGGTTCGCGCCTCTTTCTTCGCTTTCCTTATCACATCCCTCCATGACTTCTCCTCGATCACCTGAAAATCTCCACCCCAAGTCGCGTTGACCCGGCTGATGGAACGGGCAATGTCAGGTTCGACTTCCTCCAGGTAGATGGCTTCCGCACCGAGCGCACGCGAAGTGAGGCAGAGGTGGGTGAGCGTCCTGTCGTCCCTAACGAACCTGTGACCGACCCGCAGAACCCGAACGCTAGGCAGCGAGACCAAGCTAAAGCTACCGTTTTAGTTCCAAGTCGGAGCAGGGTGAAGCCCAGCTGCCAATGTGGTACTCTCTTCCCAAACTCGGTACATCGTGAGAACGAGTTTTATTTGACCTTTTTCGCCTTCCACTCTGTTGCGTTTGTTCGATGAGAGAAGGCAGCTCTCATTAATGCTCGACTATTCCTTTGGAAAGGGGGTCAGCTCCGCCCTCCCAAAAGATGGTCTCAAGCTCATTTACTCGCGCAAGTCGGGAAGGGTGAAGCAGGTCCTCTATAACGGAAAGAATTTCGCAACCATGAAACCGAACGGCGCAATCGCACTAAGTGTATACGGTGCCACCTTACTCCGGAGGCGGAAGCCCTTTCTCAAGAACTGCGTCATAGTGACGGATGACGCGGCGGAGTTTGTCAGGCGAGGGAAATCGGTCTTTTGCAAGTTTGTGAAGTCGGCCGGAGACAACGTCTTAGCGAGGAGCGAGGTCACCGTGCTCGACGGGGACGGGCGTGTGCTGGGCGTCGGGAAGGCAATAGTGCCAGGGAGCGTCATGCGAGGCTTTAAGTCAGGGGTGGCGGTCAAGGTCAGAGAGGGTTCCAAACTTTGAAGATGGGTGACAGGCAGACCAGAAGAATGATGGAACGAATGGGTATAGACATGAAAGAGATCCCAGACGTAGAAGAAGTGATAATCAGGACCGCGAGCAAAGAAATCCACGTGCATAACGCCACGGTTTCGGAGGTGAATGCCCAGGGAAACAGGATATTCCAGGTCGCTGGTGAAGTCGAAGAATCACAAGTAGAGAAGGAGACCTTCAATGAGGAGGATATTCTTCTCGTCCAGCAACAGGCCAGCGTCACGAGAGAGAGGGCTGTGGCGGCCTTACAGGAGTCGGACGGCGAAGTGGCAAGAGCGATTCTCAAACTGACTTCCTGAGTCCAAAAGTTAATTACGCCGCGGTTGTGCTGCGTTTTGATTCAATGACACAGGTCGTCGAAGAGACACTGAAGGCGCTGGCGGAGTTCGAAACCGAGCTCGACAGGCTCAAGGCTCTCGCGACGGATGCTAGGCTGAAACTATTGAAAATGGCCGAGGAGGAGGCGGAAGAGGCCAAGAGTAGGGCGTTAGCCAAGGCCCAACAGACTTCAGAGGAAAGGCTGCAAACTGCTCGTGAGTCGGCTGAACGCGAGGCGGACGCGCTCCGCAAAAAGGGAGAAGAAGCTCTCGAACGTCTAAAGGCAGGAATCTCAAAAAGAAAAGGAAGCGCGGTCGACGAGGTCGTCAGACGACTTTCGGCCGAATGAATGAAATCCCTTTTTCAAAAGACACTTCACTACCAATCAGATTATAAACACGAATTCTCGCGGAGTTTGCAATACCCAACTTGAAGGTAGTGGCTCTCGGTGAGAAGGCATTCGTCACGGGGTTCGTCCTCTCCGGGGTCTCCGGCGAATATGTTTCAACTTCAGAAGAAGCGCTGAAAAGTGTTCAGACGCTTCTGAAGGACTCCGAGGTGGGGCTGATCATGATCAGCAGTGAAATCGCGAGACCGATTCGCGACGACCTGACACAGATACGTTCGAAGCGGCCAATCCCCCTGATTTACGAAGTCCCCGGACCGGGGAGCAAGCAAGAAAAGGTCGAATACAGGGACATGCTCCGCTCTATATTGGGGGTCTAGAAAGATGGACAGAAATGCGACAAGAAACACTCTGGGCAAGGTCTCGAGCCAGTTCTCAAGCGAGGTGCTCGCGGATACGGAGGAGGGAAAGAGGAAGGCGCTGAATCACTTAGAGTCTACCAGAAGAGCAACTGTTGACGAAATCTCAAAGATCAACGAAACGAGCGCCAAGAAAGCTGAATCCCTCAGGAGGCAGATAATCGGGTCAGCCGAGTTGGACGTGAGGAACATGGAACTTCGGGTCCTAGAAGAAGCCGTGAACGCCGTTTTCGAAGAGGCACTTTCAAGTTTGGAAAAGACGCCGTCGTCCGCATACGAAAAGGCGTTATCGCGGTTGATTTCTGAAGGAACCGAGGTCCTGGGGGACAACGTCACCGTCGCCTGCAACGCGAAAGACAGGAAGATGGTTGCGTCAGTTTTGAAGGAGCTGAACAAAGGTCCAGTGAAAGTCACGCTCAGTGACGAGAGCATAAATGTTTTGGGCGGAGTGGCAATGACTTCGAAAGATGGTAGCGTGAGATTCGAGAACACTTTTGAGGCGAGGCTCGAGAGGTTCAGACCCTTGCTCAGGAAGGACGTCGCAGGTTTGCTTCGGGGAGGTTAGGAGTAGATGGTATCTAAGGGAAAGATCGAATGGATTTCTGGCCCGGCCGTCAAGGCGTCCGGGATGGCCGCTGGGAAGATGTACGAGGTCGTCCAAGTTGGCGAAGAGAAGCTTATCGGTGAAATCATCAAGCTGACGGGCGACATCGCTTTCGTCCAAGTTTACGAGCCGACTTCCGGTCTAAGACCAGGTGAACCAGTCACGGGGACGGGCCAACCCCTTTCCGTGAGCCTCGGTCCAGGGATGACCGGCACAATCTACGACGGCCTTCAGAGACCCTTGGAGGTCATCGCGAAGAAGGCCGGTTCATTCATCACGCGGGGGGTCACAGCCGATCAGATACCCTTTGACAAGAAGTGGGAATTTGTCCCAGCGCTCAAGAAGGGGGACGGCGTGGAGGGCGGCACGATTCTCGGCGACGTTCAGGAGACGGCCCTGATCGACCACAAGATTCTCGCGCCCCCTAACCTCCCGAAGAGCACCGTTCGAGAAGCGGCCAAGGGAGGAAAATACGATGTTCAAGAAAACGTGGTCATGGCAGAAGACAAGAGCGGAAAGAAGCACGAACTGAAACTCTTTCACAGATGGCCGGTGAGGATTGCGAGGCCGAACAAAGAAAGACTTGACCCCGAGCTACCCTTGATGACCGGGCAAAGAGTCCTCGACACGTTCTTTCCGATGGCCAAGGGAGGGACAGGCGCGATTCCCGGAGGGTTCGGAACGGGCAAGACGGTGACCCTCCACAGCGTCGCAAAGTGGGCCGACGCCAAGGTCGTGTTCCACATCGGGTGCGGTGAGCGAGGGAACGAGATGACCGAGGTCCTCACCGAGTTCCCCGAGCTCATCGACCCGCAGAGCGGCCGGCCGCTCATGGAGAGAACGATCTTGATTGCAAATGTCAGCAACATGCCGGTCGCCGCCAGAGAGGCGAGCATCTACACGGGAGTCACGATGGCCGAGTACTATCGAGACATGGGTTACGACACGGTGCTCGTTGCGGATTCCACCAGCCGGTGGGCCGAAGCGCTCAGAGAGATAAGCGGGAGGCTCGAGGAGATGCCCGCCGAAGAAGGGTATCCCTCCTATCTCGCGTCGCGGTTGGCCGAATTCTACGAAAGGGCGGGGAGGGTCGCAGCGCAGGGCACGCCCGAGAGATTCGGTTCCGTCACGCTGGTAGGCGCCGTCTCGCCCGCCGGGGCGGATTTCACCGAACCAGTCACCTCGCAGACAATCAGGTTTGTCAGGACTTTCTGGGCTCTCGACACCCGCCTCGCTTATTCGCGGCATTACCCCGCCATCAACTGGATGACATCCTACTCCGGGTACATCGAATCTGTGTCCAACTGGTGGTCCGCTAACGTTGCCAAGGACTGGGCGAGAACGCGGGCCGACGCCTATTCGATTCTCCAGCGTGAAGATGCACTGAAAGAGATCGTGCGACTCTTGGGCCCCGAGGCTCTTCCTGACGAAGAAAAGTTGATCCTCGAGGTGGCCAGGATGATCCAGATCGGGTTTCTCCAGCAGAACGCCTACGACGACACCGACGCCTACTGCAGTCCAGAGAAGCAGGTCAAGATGATGAAGATGTTCGTAGCCTTCCACGAAGAGGCCTTGAAAGCGCTCAAGAGCGGGACAACCTTGGCCAGGATCCGGAGCATGCAGGTTATCTCGAAGATGTTGAGGTCGAAGTTCGCGATCAAGAACGAGGAGATGGACAAGATGGACGCCCTGGTGAAGGAAATGATGGACGAGTTCAAGACGATTTCCGGCGTTCAGGAGGTCAAGGTCGTTGAGTAAAGCGCCGTCGGGTCTGGAATATAGCAAGGTCGCTGAGATCAAGGGCCCGCTGATTGTTGTCGACGGCGTCGAGAAGGCTGCCTTCGACGAGCTTGTTGAAATCGAGGACGACACCGGCGAGAGAAGACTAGCCAGCGTCCTCGAGACGGGTTTCGGAAGAGCGGTCGTCCAAGTCTTTGAGGGAACTTCAGGGCTGTCAGTGAGCGGCACGAGGGCCAAGTTTTTGGGCAGGACCATGGAACTACCCGTCTCCGACCAGCTACTTGGCAGAGTCTTCGATGGATTGGGGAGACCACTCGACGGTCTGCCCGATCCCGTGGGGAGAGAGTTCAGAGACGTCAATGGCTTTCCGATTAATCCAGAAAGGCGGGAATACCCTACAGACCTCATACAGACCGGGGTCTCCGTGATCGATGGGATGCTGACGCTGGTCAGAGGACAGAAGCTCCCTATCTTCTCCGGAGCGGGTATGCCCCACAACAAGCTCGCGGCTCAGATCGCTCGACAATCTACCGTGGTCGGGGAAGGCGAGGAATTCGCTGTTGTTTTCGCCGCGATCGGGGTCCAAAACGGCGAAGCCTCATTCTTCAGAAGGACCCTTGAGGAATCAGGGGCGATTCGGAGAAGCATCCTGTACCTGAACTTGGCCGACGACCCCGCAATTGAGAGAATAATCACGCCGCGCGTGGCCCTGACCGCAGCAGAGTACCTTGCTTATGAGCTCGGCACCCACGTGCTGGTCATTATCACCGACATGACGAACTATTCTGAAGCGCTCAGGGAGATTTCCGCGGCGAGGGAAGAGGTTCCCGGCAGGAAGGGATTTCCCGGTTACCTGTACACCGACCTAGCGACGATTTACGAGAGGGCTGGGCGGATCAAACAGAAGAAGGGCAGCATAACCCAAATGCCAATCCTCTCCATGCCCAGCGATGACGTAACCCATCCGATTCCAGACCTGACGGGATACATAACGGAAGGACAGATTTTTCTGGGGAGGGAACTCTTCAGGAAGGGCATCTATCCGCCCGTCTACGTCCTCTCCAGTCTGAGCAGGCTCATGGGCCCCGCACTGGGGTACGTGATCAAGCAGGGCAAAGCGAGGGCCGACCACCAAATGGCCGGGAATCAACTTTACAATGCATATGCTAGGGCACAGGAGCTCAGGGCGCTCGCTGAGATAGTCGGTAAGTCTGGTTTGACCTCCTCTGACCTGAAGTACCTGAAGTTCGGGGATGAGTTTGAGCAGAGATACCTCAAACAGGGGTACGACGAGAACAGAACCTTTGACGAGACGCTGCGAATCGGCTGGGACGTGCTCTCCATCCTCCCCGAGTCCGAACTCACCAATATCAAGGAAGAGTTCATCCAGAAATATTACGTGAAGACTAGGTCGTCCGATTAGAACCCATGTCAGTGAGCTTCGGGACAAAGGTCCTTCCCACAAAGATTGAGCTAATCAAGACGAGGCGCAGCCTGCAGACCGCGAGGCGCGTTCAGAAGGTCTTGGACGACAAGAGAGAGGTCCTGCTCAAGAGGCTGGACGAGATGATCCAGCGGGCGAGCAGCGCGCGTGAAGAGATTTTCCAGCCGCTGTCTGACGCATATCTCGCGCTCTACGACGCCTACCTGAAGCTCGGACCTCTGAGGCTCGAGGGTATCGCCGCGAACACGCCCGGTATCGTCGAAGTCGAAGTCAACATCAAGAGGATTGTCGACGTGGACGTCCCCTCTTTGAAACTCTCAGAAAAGGAAGTCGGAATGACGTACGGATTCGCGGACAGCAACGTAGCGGTGGACAGAGCATCCAGGCAGATGAGGAAGGTCCTCCCGGCGATATTTCGGGCGGCGGAGTTCGAAAGTGCTATATTCAGGCTTGCAAAGGAACTCGAAAGAACTCAGAGGTTGTTGAACGCACTAGAATACATGATCATCCCGCGCTACGAAGTCTCCATACGGTACATCCAGCAGACGCTCGAGGAAAGGGAACGAGAGGAATTCGTTCGCTTGAAGCACGTTAAGATGATACTTGAGAGAAAGGAGGCGGCCCGTTGAGCGACAGCACGGAGGAAGCGTTCAAGGCTGCTCAGAAGAAGGTAGAGGAAGCGTTCGATGCGGCGGCGCAGCAGTTTCAGAAGGACGTGGAGAGAGCCAAGAACGCCGTGCTCGACAGATTGAAAGCCTAGCCGGACTCGCTGGAACTACTCGGCTCCCTAGGGTCATTCGCGACCATCCGGTTTATCATCTTCATGAGAACCGGGAAGGCAAGTAGCAAACCCGCCGCTCCGAAGAGCATTCCCAGCACGAGCCTCGAGACACCGAGAGCGCCTCCGAGGTAGAATCCCGACTCGGCACCGATGATCACGAACGCCGCTATGACCAAGGGGGATACGATCATCACACGCATCGCGGTCGATCTCCGCTTCTGTTCTGTCAAGTCCCGAGCCTTGGACACGGGCTGTGTGAGGGCTCTTTTTGGTTGTTCTTCACTCGCACTTGCTGTATCCACAGCTCGTGCATTTGTAGCATCCATTTTCGAAGATGAGTGTACTCTCGTGACATTCAGGGCAGGCCGCGCCACCTTGTGACACGGGTCCCGCTGACTCCTTTACCACGGTGTTCGCTACGAGGAGTTCGAGCGCCTTCGCGGCCGCGTCAGGGATGGAAAGGAGCTGGACCCCTTCGTCCCAGGAGACGTACTTCCCCTTGATTCCCTTCAGCGTCGAAATCACGTGCTTGATGTCTCCTCCGTGTTGCATGTAGAGGCTGATGAGTCTCCCCATTGCTTCAGCGTCGGCTTTTTCGTCGCTTCCCAGTTTCCCGATGTTTAGGAAGACCTCCTTGATAGAATCGCCTTCGGAGTTCGCCGTCACGTATAGCCCGCCCTGTGGCAGTCTAAGCTTCAGAGTCCTACCGCTCAGTATTCTCGGCCTTTCGAACTCAGCTTCCAACCGGGCAGACTGTTTCTTTGAGGCTTTTTCCGTCTCCAGAATCCCCTCTCTGCTTCCTTCTCTGTAGATGGTGATCCCCTTGCACCCCTGCTTCCATGCAAGGAGGTAGATTTTTTCGACCTGCTCCGGTGTTATCTCCTCTGGGAGATTGACGGTACTTGAGATCGCCGTGTCGATGTGTTTTTGAATCGTCCCTTGCATCTTTACCCTCATCTCGGGCTTGATCTGATGAGACGTGACAAAATAGATTGGCAGCTGGTTCACGTCGGAGACTCCCACGGTCTTCATGTACTCCCTGACGAGCGGATGGAAGACCTTGAATTCGCCTTCGCTGAGGGATTTGCTTCTCCTCGTGTATGCGAGAGCGAATACCGGTTCGATTCCGCTGGAACTTCCCGCAAGTATCGAGCCGGAGCCGACTGGTGGTATCGTTGTGATGGCCGCATTCCTTATTCCTTGGGCACGAATCTTCTCCCTGACTTTCGGGTCGAGCCTCTTGACGAATGGCTGGGCAAGGTGTTTTTCTGCGTCGAACGCTGGAAATGCACCCTTCTCGGGTGCGAGTTCGGTTGAGTAATCGTAGATTACGTTCGTGATTCTTTCGAAGAGCTTGTCGACGAACTCGATCGTCGCATCCTCGTCGTATTTCAGACCCAGCTTAATCAGCATGTCACCAAGACCTGTGATACCCACCCCGATTCTCCTGCTCCAGAGCGAAGCCTTCTTCTGCTGCGGTAGAGGGTGCCTGTCCGCGTTGTAGTCCAGCACGTTGTCCAGGAACCTTACAGCAAACTGTGTTCCCCTGACAAGCGCGTCCCAGTCGATGCTCGCGTGGTCGGTGAACGGTTCCTTGACGAATGCGCTCAGATTCACTGATCCTAAGCAGCAACAGCCGTAGTTCTCCAGCGTCTGCTCGCTGCAGGGGTTGACCCCTTCGACCTCCATGTTGTTGTATTCTGTTGTGGAATCCCTCTTCAGGGTGTCCCAGAAAAGTACCCCGGGCTCGTCAGACTCCCAGGCTCCTTTGATAAGTTCCGTCCAGATCTGTCTGGCGGGAATTTTTCTATGGATCTCGACCTTCTCGTTCTTGAAGCTGAGTTCGAAGTCTTCGTTGTTCTCAATTGCTCGCATGAAAGCGTCCGTGATCTTCACCGAGATGTTCGCGTAATTCACCTTCTTCAAGTCCCGTTTGACGTTGATGAAGTCCAAGACGTCAGGATGGTCCACCCTGATTGTAATCATCTGCGCTCCCCTCCTTCCGGCTTGGCCGATCGTTCCGGTCGTCGTCGAAAGTAGCTCCATGAACGAGACCGAGCCGGAGCTGTAGATCGCCGCGTTGTTTACCAGCGCGCCTTTCGGCCTAAGTACCGAGATATCAGTCCCGACCCCTCCCCCATAGCTATATGTCCTCGCTGATTCCTTGCAGAAATCGAAGATTGCCTCTATCGAATCCTCTCGGATCTTGAAGAAATAGCAATTGAGTAGCGTGGCGTTTCTGGGTTGCCCCGCGCCGAACAGAATCCTTCCCCCTGGGACAAATTTGTAATCCTCCAACAGCCAATAGAACTTCGCCGCCCACTCCCTCCTCTTTTCGTCGTCCTTCTCGACCGAGGCGAGTTCCGTGGCGACCCTGCGCCACATCTGATCCGGCGTCTTCTCGATCTGCTTCCCCGAGGCATCTCTCAGGGCGTACTTCTCGTAAAAGACACGTGCCCGTAGCTCATCGCCTCCAAAAGCGGCGAGCGTCTCCTGTGGGAGCCTAAACTCCGCGCTCTTCTCTGCAACCAAGTCCGCATCGTCCCGTGGTTGTTCAACTGCTGACGTCAAAATTCCATCGCCTTTTGTAACCCGCAAACCCTAGCGCGCCGCATATAAGTCTGGCGTGGCTAGTCTAACATTGACAAAAACCAGACTCTAATGAGAAAGTTCGGCTCACTTGAGAGGGTTCGAAGTGGATTGTTTTTGACTTGAACTCTTCGCGGTTTCTTCCCTGACGAAGTTGAACCTAACCCGCCGTCGAGTAGTGCACAGTCGCCACCGACTTGCACCTTCTGCACCTCGTTGAATTAAGAGCGAGTTTGCTTCCGCAGCTCCGGCAGACAGAGATTGTCCTATCGATCTTGAAGAAGGAGAGTTTGGGCGCGGCTGCAACGACGAGGTTGTACACGCTCCTAATATCGTCCCCCGCGCCATCTAGGGTCACAGAGACTCCGCCAGCAAGGTTCAGCGCGAGCTTGTTGATGTAGTTCAGCTTCTCCTGACTCTCCAAGTCTGCGAGGACCAGTCTCGGTGCCTGACTGTAGCCCGATTTCAGAGATTGTGAAGTGTTAGCCTTGCCATATTTCTCGGCGTCCAGAGCAGCGAGCCTTGCAGCTCCGTCCTCGTCAATCATCGCGACCCCGAGTCTCTCGTTCTTTCCGGATTTTTCTACGGCTACTTGGGAAGCCGTCTGGACTATCTTCTCGGCAAGCATCGAACTAGATTCGGTGGAAGGATCGCGAATAAGGCGTCCCAGCGTCTCGTCCAGCCCGACTAGATTCATGATGAGAGGCATCATATCTGACGTGACCGCCTCTGAACCCATCCCGAGCGTAGGCAGGAGTCCCTTCTTCAAGACTCTTTCGATAACCCTCCTCCTCGCCGCCAAAGCGTCTCCGGCAATGCCGATGAGCATGGCGAGCTTCGCTCGCAAATAGGTCTCGTCTTGGTTCGAGTCGTAGGCTAGTCGTGGCAGGTTCAAACTGAGGTTGTGTAGGACACTCATATTGTCCGCCTGCATCTCTTGAGGTAACACGTCCGCGTTGATTCCTAAGAAACTCCTTCTTTGGTTCGGAGAAAAGAACGCGATTCGCCCACCATTGAAGAGGATCGCGGCGGCTCTTTTGAGCATCCCAGTTTCCTCTACCCTGTTTGGCTTTGCGAGCAAAAGTCTGACATCGGGGCGGGGAGTGTATTCTACAAAGTCTCGATAGGCGCCCAGCGTCGCCTCGAGTGTCTTCTCCATCAGATCCCTGCCGATGTCATCATGTCGGAACTGATCCAGTTCAATGGTAATTGCAGGACCGCCGCTCGAACCTAGAGCCGCCGACGCGGCTTCATAGAACCTGACTAGAATCGCTTCGAGATCCCTCTTCGTCCTGGACCTGCAATATGGAGCCAGGTACTGAAGGAAGTTCCTGAATGTTATCTCAACCGAGGCCTCTCTCGAGAGCAAGGAAGCCAGCGTAGTAACGATGTTTACGGCCCTTTCGGCGTTCTCTGGAGTAGGGAGCATTGAAACATTGGTGAGCCTCCCCTTGGGGTTGAATCCTGCCCCTTTGACTGTGAGGAGATCTATGAAAACCGTATCCGGAGTTAGACCCCAAGATCCTGCGCTGGAGATGTGGATATCTCCGTTCAAGTGCGCATCCGCAACGTCTCTCGGCAATTGTTCGAGCAGTAGGTATTCGGAGAACACAGCTTTCCCGGTCTGATGAACAAGAGACTCGACGTTGCCTCCGTCGTCACCGGCCCTCCCTAGCAACTGGGTGACATCATAGATTGGCATCCCAAGACGGGTGAGCTTGTGCCTGTACTCCTCCATACCATGCTCGACGAGGAGAGCGTTCACCATCTCACGGATCAGGGGTGCGGTTAGGTACTGGGTCTGGAACTTGTACAGCCTCGACTCAGTCTCGCTGGTGATCTTTTGCGCCAGCTCAACGGGCATGCCCGCCTCTTTCACGAGAGACTGAAGTATCTTGTTCGCGTTGAATTCTTCCATCGTCTGGTGAGACGTCCTGACGTACAGTTTGCCGCTCTCGACCAGCGACTGTTCCTCGATCTGCCTCGTAAGATTCAAAACGAGTCTCCCCAGGTTGGTAACCGTGTATTTCCTCTCTTGTCTGTTCAACTGTATCAGTAACTGTCTCACGAGTTTCCTCAGATGGTACGCAAACTTCCCCGATTCCTTCTTCGACTTGAACCCCGCAAGGGTCTTGAGTGCGCTATATGTGAGCGGACCTTTGATGTTCAATATACGAAGAATCTCCAGTCTCTGAGGAGAAGCTATCACGCTGTAGATTGTTTTGACACGTCTCGGCGCCGCTTGCAACCCTCAGAGCCCTCGTGTCAAAAGTATTTAACTCCTTGACACTTTTTCTTGATGTTTGACGTGGAGGCGGAATCGGAGCGTCTTGGATGGGGTCGCCCGGATTTGAACCGGGGATCTCAAGCGTTCCTGCTGCTGCAGACCCAAGGCTTGAAGCCTAGACCAGACTAGCCCCGCTTGGTCGAGTAGCAAAATCAACCTCGCGGCCTAGCCGACGACCCCCATGGTTTCTCGACTTTGGCGGTAGTTATGGATTCTCTGATCGTGGTTTTGTCTTGGAAATGTAAGGGTTGCCTTTTATGAAGTATCTCCACCGATGCTCGAGGCCGACCTTGATTCCAATCCTCGCGCTCCTTCCGACATTGATTCGTGCGCCACTCCCCCTCACCAGATAGAGCTTCTTAGACGCCACCAAATCTTCCCCGTTTAGAGCCCTATCTATCCTAAGTGCCTTGGTCAGTTTCCCTGGTCCGTCGGTCAAGGATTCTAGTTTGTTTACTCCCCTGTTCTTCTTCATTCTGTCGATCCCCTCACGCGGCTGAAGCGCACGGATGAGGACTGCTCCGGCCTTTCCGACCTTCTCTGTCGTTATGTTGAGACAGTGATGAAAGCCGTAAGTGAAATAGACATATGCGTGTCCTGGCTCTCCGTACATGACGGCATTCCTCTTCGTGAGACCCCTGTAGGCATGGCTCGCAGGGTCAATTTCACCAAGGTAGGCTTCAACTTCCACGATGACACCTGACAACACCAGCCTTCCCATTTGTCTCACTAGTATAGTTCCGAGCAGTTTCATCGCTACTTGGCGAGTTGGTCCCACAAAGAAGCTCCTCGCAACTCGCTCTTGCACCGAGGAATCACGAAGGCATAGTTATATATGGGATACGCACCAAAAATTGCAAATCACAAGCTGGCAGAGTGAAATTTGCCGCCGTGGTTGATGAGGGGAACCTAACTTGAATAGAACAACTTCAGCGAAGGTCAAAGGAAATGGGTAAGAGAAAAGTACTGAGTGAGTCTAACCTAAAGGAACTGGTCCTGCCGCAGGAGGGCGAGCTCCTCGGGCGGGTGGACAAGATAGCGAGCGGGGACCACGTCGTCGTGAAATGCGTCGACGGGAAGATAAGGTTCGGCAGAATCAGGGGGAAGATGAAGAGGCGGGTCTGGATCAGGGCGAACGACATTGTTCTCGTTGCTCCGTGGGACTTCGACAATGATAAGGCGGACGTCCTTTGGCGCTACATCAAGGCCCATGAAGAGTGGCTCATCAAGAACAACTATCTGCCTCCGGGCTTCTAGTGCCGTAGCGACCGATTACACAAGATGACGAACGCCACACTTGCTTCCGGCATATTCAGGCGGTCGCTGCGTCGTGCGGTCTACTCCCTCCTCATCGTTACAATCGTACTCGTTGTGGGCACCTTCGGAATCCACTACTTCGAGGGTTGGAATTACATCGACTCATTCTACTTCACAAGTATGCTGGTCACCGCTGAAGGGCCAGCAAACACCCCGGCGACCGATCCAGGGAAGATATTCGCAGCGTTCATGGCGTTCGTCGGCGTGGGCTCTGTAATTACTGCTTCCGTGTATCTGTTCGGACCCGCGGTAGGTGCCCTCTGGCGAAAGGGCGTATACGAAGTTGAAAAAGAGATCCGCGTGGTCGAGAGGAGCGTCGAGCAAAAACCGAAGGAGGACACGTAACTACCCCTTCGGCTTGACGTCCTTGAAGTTCGCATACAACAGCGCTATCGCTACCACATAAAGCAGCGAAGCACCCAGCCAGGGGAGGTCGTAGTGGCCGGTGTAAATGAGGAATCCACCAAGGATTGAACTAAGACTGTTGGGGATTCTCCATATGATAGCACTAAGAGCGCTAGCGAGGCCCCTCCTGTCGGGGGTGATTATCCCCATCAAGAAAGAATCCATGAGGGGGGCGGACATGTTCATCAGGGCAGTCCTGACGATGTAAACACCTCCCGCGAGAAATACGTTAGGTATGAACGCGAGACTGAACATGAACAATGTCGAGCTTCCCGATGTCATCAGAATCGATTTGAAGAGACCAAATCTGGCGGATAGCCTGGAACTGCCTACGGCGGAGAAGGCAATTGTCATCCCAGAGATCGCGAGGAACGGTCCATTGTACGTGTCGGGGACGCCGAACTTGTAGTACAACCACGTACCGACGAGCGGAATGATTAGACCCGCTCCCAGGCCGATCAAGCTATTAATTCCGGAGAACTTGAGGAGAATCCTGATGCTCCCTCTTCGGGAAGCTTCTTCCCTATGGATGACCGTCTCTTTGTATCCCCTAAGGAGCGCGAAGATCAGCAACGGTGCAATGAAGTTTGCCAGGCCAAATAGTAACAAGAAGAGCCTGTGAATTTCCTGCGAGCTAAGCCCGACAATTGATTGCAATCCAGGAAAAAAGAATGGAAGTGCCATCCCCAATGAAAGAAAGATATTCGAAACAATGAAAGAGAGTGAGAACGCCGCATCTCGATTTGTTAGATCGGTCTGGTCGGCGATTATTGCATTCCAGGACGACAAGGCCGCGGCTTCCGCAAGACCCCCCAGCGCGGCCGCGAACAGAAAGAATGTGAAGTCATTCGTGAAGGCGAATATGAGGATCGTGGGGGCCACCAATAGATTCCCAAAGATGAGGAACCATTTTCTCCCCCTCAGGTCGGAGAGGAGACCTAGCGGAATCCCTGCTAGGACCAACACAACACCCTGGACCCCGAGGAGTATTCCTACAACACCCGCGTTGATATTGATTTCAGGCAGATACACAGTGATATAGATTATGAAATAGCCGAACCCGAAATTGTTGAGGATTTGTGAGAAGATGAGGAACTTGACGCGCCGTGGCACTTCTTGGATTCCGACCTTTGGCGTGTTCCCTGGAATCATTTGACGACTTGCCTGTCCATTGGTCCGTTGGAGATGGCCCTAGGGGCCCGGAAGTATTGTGATGCTCGTTACGAACACAGGATTGATTGGCTGGCTCGACGAGTTTACCGGTACGCTCGCTATCGCATCGACCACAGCCATGCCGGTGATGACCTTCCCGAAGACCGTGTACTTTCCGTCGAGGGTCGGATTGCTCGCAAGATTGATGTAGAATTGAGAAGTGCCGCTGTTGATGTCAGTACCCCGAGCCATCCCGAGGTACCCCCTGTCGTTGCGCAGAGACGTATTCGTGACTTCAAGCGGGACCGTATGCCCGGACCCTCCGGTCCCCCAGAGTGACCTGTCTCCTCCACCATTTTTTGTAAGTGAATCACCAGTCTGTACGACGAAACCCGCGACTATTCTGTGCCAGACAAGATTGCTGTAGAAGCCCGAATTAGCAAGACTGACGAAGTTAGCCACTGTTGCCGGCGCGGAGGACGGGAAGAGTTCCACTTCGATGCATCCAAGAGTGGTGTCGATCCTTGCATACACGAACGGACTAGTGCTCGAGCTACTTGAGGTGCTCGTTTTTGACCCCCCACCGCAACTGGCGGTATTCGAGCTCGTATTCGCTGCGTTGCTATTCACGGTGTATAGATAGAATCCCGTGCCACCCACTAGAGCGACGATAAGGATTCCCGCAGCAATGTACATCGTATTCCTGCTCTTCGGTTGCACAGCTCTTTTCTTCCGGTTCGTGTGAGGCATCCTGGATGACCGCCACTCGCCCACTCCCCAAGTCGGCTTCAAATATCATTCGGTTCTGCTCATGAGAATTTGTGCGGCCACGCCAAAAGCTCTTGAATAAATAATATAAGAGCCGCCACAGAATGGGACAGAATGCCAGAAACTGCGTATGAAAGATATTTGCATGCTGACAAGATTCTTTCTTACCAGAAAAAGGATGACGAATTGATTTGCGACGGCGAGCGGGATTTCCAAGGAGTTCAGCAGGAGTCTGAGTTTATTTGGACCAGAATCAATCTTTTGTTGAAGAAGACGAGTAAGAAAATCATGAGTGGAGACCCCAATGGCGCAACGCGTTCATTGGAACAAGCCGCGGCGCTTTGGAGCAGCCTCACGGTGAAAAGCGAAGAGCTTCTTTGGAGGCTTTGGCCAAATGATTTCCTGAAGATAAGAACGGTAATCGGCGCAGGCGGGAGTACTTCAGATTCGCCCCGTTACCGTCAGTCAGAGCAATTGGCAAAAAACATCTGGGGACCTTTCACCGATCAACTGAAGAAGAGTTCGATCACGGTGTCGCAATTGCTCAAAATGGAAGATCATGACGAAATGAGAGCACTCCTAAAGGCTATGATGTGGTACGATTACAGAGTGCAAGAGTTCCAGATAGCACACATTTACCTTGTACTTGGAGAAATTGGTGACAGAACCGTGGGACTCAAGGGAGGAACCACTGATTACCTGATAAGGAGGCAAAGTCAATATCTTTTTCCAGAGCTCTGGGAATCAATCAACGAACTCTACCAATAGGCCATGACGTCGCAGACTCGTTGGTCTGCCTAAATCCCGGGAATCAAAACTGAGTCCCTAAGGAAGAGCCCGAGTTGGAGCTGGACGGGGCCTGATGCGGGGAAAATTCTCCAGGTAACTCACAAAATGGTGGGGACGGCCGGACTTGAACCGGCGATCTACAGGTTTCTTTTGCAGCTCCACTGGTAAATCATCCACGCTGCGGTGTCATCAAACTATTTGTTGTGACCACTGGAGCCTGTCGCCATGCCTTTCTAGAGCGGAAGCATTGGTTTGCTTCCTTCTATGCTAGGCTACGTCCCCTCCTCGATGCTGGATGGTTGCGCTCTACTTAAAATGTGATTTGGACTAATCTGCCGTGACTTGCGCTAGTCCGAGGTAGCTACATGGCCTCTTTCGCGTCCCAATGCTCGTACAATGGTCGCCCTAGAGACACGGCATAGTTGGGCAAGCTTTGATTGTGGTGTCCCTGATTCCTCATAGGCTCTCCGAATGTCCTCCACCTGTCTCTTGGTCAGTACTGCCCTCGACTTTGATGAGTGCCGCGTTCCTTCTCTCATCCTTTCGCGAGCAATAGCGACGCCTTCGGAGTGCGTGAAGGGCAAATCAAGCGCGTACCGTTTCTTTGACACTCGCTGTCCTGCTTCCGCTTCTTCATTAAGCACTTTCAGGACTTCATTTCCCTCCACCGTACCTTGGAGATACTCCGCTACCGAGGCTAACTCTCTCCTCTTCTTGAACGTGCACATGCTGAGTAACATTCCTCTCGCGGTATTGAAGATGGATTCTCGGCCGGAGATTCTAAGTCGATAGAGATTTTCCGCTCTCCTTTGTGTTATTTCACCGGTTTTGATTCCGTTGGCTATGAAGAAGTCTCGAAGCTGAACGAGTTGTGGTGAGTAGTTGTCAGACCATTCCAAAACAAATGTAACATTGTAAAACTTCTTCCGTGACACGAAGACGCTCCCGTCTCCATCAAAGTACGCAGCGACAGCGCACCAATTCCCATAGCCATGCTGATTGCTTCCGCCGATGGATTGAAATTGTTGCTTAAGGCTGCTGAATTCACATGATTCCTTCGTCTCGACGACTGCCATGCTCGCGGGTGTCTTCTCTTGAAATCTCGTCATTTCCAATAATTCTAGTTTATCGCACTACTTAATCACCCACGCAGTCAGGACTGAAAAGCATCTTCCCATAATTCGTGAACGGCCGTGGCACAAACCACTTTGCTAACACACTCCTGGCCACCTTTCCTATTTTAACAACGACGCTGATGCGTCCACCCTGTGCTGGATTAGGTGCTCTTCAGATTCCAAGGCTTCCCCGAGTCCAACACCGAGTTCGGAAGTTTCGATTTCCACTTGGCAAGGAAATCCAAATCCTCCTTCTTGCTCCTAAGGTCGTCCGGAAGCATCACAGGTATCTCGTCCATGATGGGGTAGAACCTACCACATTTCTCGCAGAGCAGGACACCGTCAACGATCAGCTGATCCTTCACATTAAACTCGAGCAGCTTGAGGGGATAGTATTTGTCGATGGGACAGGCGAGAATGTCCAGAAGCTTCCTCTGCACGCTCGCGCTCAATCTTCTCTGGCATAATAAATCTCTCATGTGAGCCACGCTCGAAAAGTTAATCTACGCGGCCCAATGCTAAGAAAGACAGCCGGCCATAGCATACGGGTCCGACCTGGACTCATTCCGAACCCAGACTCGAAAGAGGGGGAGAAGTCAAACCGTATGTCGCCAAGGTGCTAGTGAGGTGCGAGAGCCCTCGTGAAGCTTTGGTGCCGGCGCCTTTTTTCACAGTCTCTTTTTTCCTCGGCCAAGCAAGAATTCTGTCGATGAGAACGGAACAGAGATGCGGAACGCTTAAGACTATGTCGTGGAGATAGAATAATTGAGTGTTGTAGGCAGTGTCTTTACTCGCAGGCTTGGTCTTGCAGACTGGAGGTATCGATTATACCAGCCTACTGTACGCGCTGAGTTTCCTGTTCGTGCCTGTGTACATAATCTTGGGGCCAAGGTTACAAGTCTACATGGCTCTCAACGATATCGGCCGCGGACTCAGCCGGCTCAAACTGATGAAGGACAAGGCAAGGAAGGAAACAATTGATTACGTGACCACGACGGGGAAGACGGTTGGGGACCCTTCCCCACGAATCGACCAATTCCTGGACTACGTGACCATAATGCCTGTCGACATAGACCCGAACGGAATCGTGGGGAAGATCGATCACGTCGTGACGGTCAGAGACGAGAGAGTGAGGACGGAGGTGGGAGACCTTGTCTCCGACAAAAATCCCGTCACGGTCTCTGTCTCGGAGAATCTCCTCGAGGTCGCCGGAGCGCTGAACAACATACACAAGGTCGTACGCCATTATTATCTGCTCGGCAAGAAGACGAATTCTTACTTTATGCTGCTGCAGCTTCAGATGATCATGCCGCAGATAGTCCAGGAAGCCGACGCCCTACTTAATGCGGTCGACACGTTTAAGCTAGCTCAGCCGGTCGGGGATGGGATAGGGCCCGTAATCGCTTCGCGTTATATGTACGGACGTGACAAGCAAGTCGTAGCTAAGGACACAGTCATGAGCATCAGCGAATACAAGGGACGGAAACTTTACGTGATGAAAGCGGAGGGCCCGATGGCGTACGTCGGTCAACCGGGCGTGGGCATCAAACACATCATCGACGACATGGGAGTGAAACCAAGCGCGATCATAATGATCGATGCAGCCTTGAAACTTGAGGGGGAGAAGACTGGCGAGATCGCCGAAGGAGTTGGTGCAGCGATCGGTGGCATCGGCGTAGAAAAATACCAGATTGAAGAGGTCGCGTCGGGTCACAAAATCCCAATCTACGCGATCCTCGTGAAGCAGAGCATCCTCGAAGCGATCAGCGCCATGAGGAAGGAGATTGCAGAGGCTTCCGACAAAGTGATGACAATCTTGGGCCGAGTCATCGAGGAGAAAACGAAGGAAGGGGACAACGTCGTAATCGCTGGAATCGGAAACACGCTCGGTGTCGCCCAATAATGGCGACGACTAGCGTCGCTACGGACAAGAAGACCAAGTTCACCGTGTTCACGATTGAGGAGTGTCCCGCTTGCGGCCAGAAGACAAAGCGACCGTTCCAGACCGGGGACTACATAACAAAGGACGGAGCCAAGTGCGCGAAGTGTGGTAACCAGACTAGGATCAGCCTCATCTACGCCGAGGCTACAAAGCCAGCCTAGGTCAGAACGATCAGGCCGCCATCGTCTAAAGCTGCGGTGTGCTCAAATTGTGCGACGGGCTTTCCTGAAGCTTCGACCAGCGTCGAGTACGATCTCACCACTTTACTCTTGACGAGTTCTCTCAGAACTGCTTGTAGTTTCTCGGGCGTATAGTTCTCCAGAAACCATCGCGGAGTGAAGGGAAGCGTCCTCCTCAGATCCCAAATCATTTGTACTGCTTCATCCAGTTCCGTGTTTCCGAGCCTGCGTCTCGCAGCCAGTGAAAAGATTGTCTGTTGGGGAGCGTCGACCACGTACCCTGCCGCGTTCCCGAGCGTGAGGAACGGCTCCACAGCGAACACTTCGTTCTTCTTCAGAGTCGGAAGGTTCGGCATGTACAGGTTCGGGATACTCTTCCCGGCGTGCACCACGTATCGATCGAGCGTGTGCCCGCTCAGGTTGCTGATGGTCTTGAAGCCATGCTTGGAGGCCTCCGAGCCAATGGCTCTTCCGATTTCCCCCACCCTGGGGTCGTGTCTGGCTACCTCGATGGCAGCGTTCAGTGCCCGCTCCGTCGACTCGAGAAGCGTCTCATATTCGGCATTGTCGGTGAAGGTCACGGAGGTGTCGACGATGTACCCGTCCACGTGCGTACCGAAGTCTACCTTCACGACATCCTTCTCCACGACACGCCGCTCCTCCCCGGGCTGCGGAGCATAATGGGCCGTGACGTCGTTAACTCCTATGGCGCAGGGAAAAGCCGGTTTCCCACCTCTCGCGATTATCTCCTTCTCGACATCTTCACAGATTTCCAGATATCCAGTTCCGGTGGTAACTCTTCCCTTGATCCAGTTCTTCACTGCCTTGGTGATTGCCCCCGCCTTGAAGTACTCCTTCGGAATGCTCAAATTTTGATTCTACCCGCGATAACTATTTTATCGGTTATCTCTCACCAAGCGAAGAATTCCGATGTATTTGAAAGTGCTTCCAAACAATGGGAGTCTCTGACAACAATGAGGTACAAGAGAGTTGCAACTGGCGGCACCTTTGACCACATTCACAAGGGGCACATCAAGCTATTGGAACGAAGTTTCGAGGTGGGAGACGAAGTCGTCATCGGCGTGACGTCGGACGAGTTCGCGGCAAAGGAGGGGAAGAAACCAGATTTCCCGTACGATCAGCGAGTCAGGCAGCTGGAGTCCCTGTTGCAAGATCGCTTTCCGGGCCGGAAATATGTTATAGCAAAGCTATACGATTATTTTGGTCCAGGAATCGCTTCCCCTGACGTAGAAGCAATTGTGGTCACCAGAGAAACGTCCAGCAGGGTCCCTATCGCGAACAAGATGAGGGAGGAACGCGGTTACCCGCCCCTGAAAGTCGTCGGCATAGACAACGTTTTGGCGAAGGATGGCAACCCGATTTCATCAACCCGAATCCGGAACGGCGAAATTGACGCCGAAGGGAATTTACTCGCGCCCTGAGCGCGGTTTTTCGTCGGAAAGGGATTTAATCATCAACAGGGCGGGAAGTCGATGTGGATAGAGAACAACTGGATCCCTGGGGTTCCAGTTCGATCAAAGACTATGCTCGGCTTCAGACCGAGTTTGGCATTGATTCAATCGAACCGCTTCTCCCACGTTTCAAGAAGCCGAGCCCGCACCTCAGTCGAGGAATAGACTTCGGGCAGAGGGACTTGGGACGAATACTCGATGCGATAGACGACAGCAAACCGTTCGCGATTATGAGCGGGATCAAACCTACTGGCGTCTTCCACCTAGGGACGAAGATGACGGCGGACGATATGGTATACTTCCAGTCGCTCTCAAAGAAGGCGACGGTCTTCTACGCTATCGCTGATGTCGAGGCCTACAACGACAACGGGATTACGCTGAATGAGAGCGCCAAGATCGCCGTCCAAAACGTAGCTGACATACTGGCGCTGGGTCTGGACCCAGAGAGGGCGATCGTATACAAGCAGAGCGAGGAGATGAGGGTGATGCGCTTCGCGACCATTTTCTCGAGAGGCGTTACCAATAACATGTTGAAGGCAATATACGGGGATAGGCCTATTGGCCTGTACGTCTCCGCGCTTGTTCAAGCAGGGGACATTCTGATGCCCGAACTTCCCGAATTCGGGGGTCCCAAGCCTGTGCTGGTCCCCGTGGGTGCTGACCAGGATCCACACATCAGGCTCGCAAGAGACATGGCGGCGAAGTACCACGACGACTTTGGCTTCATACCGCCTTCAGCCGTTTACCACAAGCTCATGCTCACTCTGAGCGGGGACTCAAAGATGTCCAAACGGAATCTTTCTTCCTCGTTCACTCTCGATGAGTCCCCGGCCTCCGCGGCGAAGAAGGTCATGTCAGCACTCACGGGGGGTAGAGCGACGGTGGAGGAACAGAGGAGAATCGGTGGACAACCCGACATCTGTCCCGTCTACGACCTCTACAAATTCCATTTTGCGACTGACGACTTACACGTCAAACGTGTTTACGACGAATGCGCGGGGGGCGTCCGGATGTGCGGCGAGTGCAAGAGCGAAGCGGCGGGTCTGGTCAAGAAGTATCTGGAACAGCATCAGAAGAAACGCGAATCCCTCATGCCCGACGCGCGGGAGCTCTTGGTGCGGAGCAAGGCTTACTTGGCATCAGCCGGGAATTAGACAGCTTGACCGGGACTCCACTCCACCCCATCGAAGTGAAAATTCTCTACTCGCTGAAAGACGAGGAATGGAAAGATTTCGACTCTGTCGTCCGCGCAACGAAGCTCAACCCGGACCAGATACGACGTGCGCTCGAATGGCTAGCTTCCAAGTCGTACGTCCAAGTCCGGCAGGACGTCGTCACTGAGGTGCAGAGCCGCGGGCGGATGCCTCCCGAGCTGCTCCTCGTAAGCAAGCTCAGGGAAAAGGGGGGCAAAGCCCTCTTGGACGAGATCAGGAAGGAATTCGGCTCAAGCGACGAGTTCTCAGCCGCTTTGGGAAGAGCCAAGAACTCCTCCTGGGTCAGAACTTCCAACGATCTAAGTGGTCCCCTCCTCGTCTTGGTCGAGGGAGAAGGCCCCCAAAAGTTCGAAGACCTAATTTCAATGCTAGAGGCACCCCTTCGACAGGATTCTCTGTCACAAGACGTGGTTCACCTCGTCGAAGAGATGGTCAAGAGAGGAATCGTGTCACGAAGGGAACAAAAAGTGACAAAGGTAAGGGCGACCGAGTCAGGCCTGAGGGCGCTCTCCTCCCTCTCGGGTGCGGAGTACGACGAAAGGCTGACTTCCGAGATGCTATCCACAGGCAGTTGGAGGGGGAAGCAGTTCCGCCCGATCAACGTGGAGGCAACGGCACCTCGACTATACCCTGGGCGGCGCCATCCCGTCCGCGAATTCATCGGCGAAGTCCGAGAGGCATACATTTCGATGGGATTCACCGAGGTACTAGGCTCAAACATTCAATCAGCCTTCTGGAACTTTGACGCCCTTTTCACGCCACAAGACCACCCTGGAAGGGATTTGCAGGATACGTTCTACCTCAAGGGGCTGAGTGACCGAAGCCTGAAGCGGACGGGCCTTGTCGCGAACGTCGCTTCAGTGCACGAAGACGGATGGAAGACGGGGAGCAAGGGGTGGAGGTACAATTGGGACATTCAAGAAGCCCGGAGGCTCGTCCTCAGGACGCACAACACTTCGCTCACGATACAAGCTCTGTCCAATTCGGGCAAGCAGGAAACCAGAGTGTTTGCGGTGGGGAGAGTTTACAGAAACGAAAACCTCGATTACAAACATCTCGCCGAGTTCCACCAGATGGACGGGATAATGATCGGGGAGAATCTTAACGTGCGAAACCTGATGGGCTTCCTCAATGAGTTCTACAAGAAGTTGGGAATGAGCAGCGTGAAGCTCTGGCCTTCATACTTCCCGTACACGGAACCTTCCCTTCAGGTGATGGGTTATTCGAACCTCGCCAAGGACTGGATTGAGCTCGGAGGTTCCGGAGTCTTCCGGCCCGAGGTGACGTGGCCTCTCGGGGTAAGAAAACCGGTGCTCGCCTGGGGGCTGGGGATCGAGCGACTGATACTCTTGCGGCTAGGGCTCGACGACCTGAGGACACTCTACGAAAGTGACCTCGGTTGGTTGAGAAGGAGACCAGAATTTGCCAGTAGTGAAACTTTACTTCGATAGACTGACGCGCCTGGTCGGGGCCGACAGAAAGAGAGTATTGGCACGACTGCCGTACATCGGGTTGGACATAGAAAGTCGGGAGAGCGATTCGGTCCGGGTCGAATACAGCCCGAACCGACCGGACCTAGCAACAGATTACGGGATTGCGAAAGCGCTTCGTGGAATCCTCGGCATCCAGCTCGGTCTACCCAGGTACTCGACCAGCAGTTCGGGAGTGCAAGTCCGCGTTGACCGTAAGCTTGCCAGAGTGAGGCCGTACGTCGCGTGTGCAGTTGCACGGGGTCTGAAGATGGACAAGGAAGACGTACGCCAGCTCATTTCGATGCAGGAGGACCTCCACAACGGCTTGGGTAGGAAACGGCGCAAGGTGGCGATTGGCCTGCACAATCTGGACGTGATTCGTCCCCCGATCTCCTATGAGTCGGCCGCACCCACTCTGAAATTGACGCCCCTGGGCGGTTCGCAAAAAATTGAATTGGCTCAAATTCTGGCCGAGTCTCAGACTGGGAGAACCTACGGGCACATACTGGCTGGTGCGAGTGGCTACCCGATATTGAAGGATTCGAAGGGGTTGATATTTTCCTTTCCACCAATCATCAACGGAAACGAGACGAAAGTCTCTGTCACGACACGGAATCTGTTCATCGATGTCACCTCCACAGACGAAGAAGCCGGTGAGGACACTCTGGCAATAGTCTGCACAACACTGGCGGACATGGGCGCTCGCATTGGGTTCGTCCTAGTCAAGTATGGCGACCGTCGGCGAGTCACCCCCGACCTTCGACCGAGGAAGTTCTCGCTCGACAGAGACCTGGTGAGGAAGGTAACCGGACTCGCGATCAACTCTTCCGAGATTGACGTGTGCCTGAGGCGAAGCAGAATCGAGCCTCTTGGAAGGGTTTCCGTCCTCGCCCCGCGTTACAGGATTGACCTGTTGCACCCGGTCGACCTGGCCGAAGAAGTCGCCCTCGGTTACGGAATCGACAGGATCGAACCGGCATACCCTCCGAGCCCAACGCCAGGCTCCTTCAACTCAGTCTCCCAGTTGATCGAGAAGTTCGTCGAGCTCATGACGTCTTCTGGCTTGACCGAATCCATGGGCTATGAATTGCTGGACGAATTGACACTGTACCAGCATTTTGGAAGACCCTCCAACGGTAAGATAGAGGTCGAGAACCCGCGCAGCATCGAACACGCCGTTCTTCGAGATTCCGTCCTCCCCTCTCTTATGGGGGTCCTCTCCCGCAACGTGAAGGAAGAGTATCCTCAGAGGGTCTTCGAGGTCGGACGCGTCTACAACAGGGAGGAGGAATACGTTCGCGAAAGTTGGCATCTGGGGGTCCTGATCGCTCATGCCCAGGCGGGATACTCCGAGGCGAAATCCTACTTGGACGCGTTCTTCAGGACACTCTACGGGAAGGAACTGAGAACACATGGCTCCTCTCGCTGGGGTTTCCTCGAGGGGCGATGCGCCTCGATAGAATTCTCTGGAGGCACCCTAGGGCACGTCGGCGAGATCACGCCAGGTTCTATTGCTGCATTCGGGGTCAACCTCCCCGTCGTCGGTTTCGAGCTGGACCTGACAAGTCTGCTCGAGAGGGAAACGCGGGCAGAGGAAGGAACGACTAAATAGTATAGCGCGAGTTTCGAGGCAGACGGCTTTCGTCCTACTGCGCGTAAAACGGCCACCTGCGAAGGCGGTGATACGCTTTGATGAGCAGATGGTTTACCCAGACGCGCTACAGACGAAAGCCGCCGCTTCCGAACTCTTATTACCGAGTACCTCCCAAAGACTTTGCCCGCCAAAAGAGGCTTGGCGAGATTCGGCGAAAGCCGGCGGATGAGCCATGCTTGTCAGAGACGGGCTACATTCATTCCTACGGGGATACTATTGGAACGAAACCCAGACAGAAGGTTCACTGATTTCGTCGAATTCCTGCGGGAATTAGTAACTGAGTTGAATTATCTGTCAAAAGAAGGCGGCATCGTACTCGTAGAGGGTAAACGGGACGCGGCAGCGATCAGAAAGGTCGGCTACGACGGGCCGTTCCTTAGTATATCGACGATCAAGAAACACGATTCAAGAGAAAAGCTCGCAACCCACCGGAGGGTCGTAATCCTTACTGATCTAGACAGGGAAGGCGGTTCCCTCGCCACGAAATACTCGAAAATCCTCAAACATGATGGTCACCTGATCTCTCTCACGGAACGAAAGCGACTCCTCAGGGCCTCCCGAGGTGTTTTCAGGCACATCGAGAACCTAAAGCGCTTCGGGCATCTCGTCGATGCCTATGAAACCTGAACTATGAAATCTAAGAGTTTATATTCAGGATAGTTTCAACTAATTTTGTAAAGCTAATTTCCGTTAACTAGCTAAAAAAGTAGATGAACGCATATGCCAGATACAGGTATAATCAAGTACCTCGTTAAACTGAGGTTCGACGTCGACGGCGTAGTGGAACGTGCGGACGTAATCGGTGCTATCTTTGGCCAGACCGAAGGTCTCTTCGGTCCTGAAATGAACCTTAACGAGCTTCAAAAAAGCTGGAAGGTGGGCCGAATTGAGATAAACCTCGAGTCGAAAAACGACAAGACCCGCGGAGACGTCTTAATCCCGATGTCGACGGACATCGGTACAGCTGCATTAATCGCCGCCGCGGTTGAGAGTGTCGACAAAGTAGGGCCGTGCTCATCCAGGTTCACCTTGGAGGGCATCGAGGACGTCAGGGCATCCAAGAGGAAGCAGATCGTCGACAGAGCCAAGCTAATCATGCGTGATTGGAGTTCCAAGAGCACGAGCGAAGGCGAAAACGTGCTGAAGGACGTTGTCGAATCGACAAAAAGAGCAAGAGTGGTGAATTACGGACTTGAGAATCTTCCAGCCGGGCCTGGCGTATACACATCTGACACGATCTACCTTGTGGAAGGGCGGGCCGACGTCGTATTATTCCTCAGAGCAGGGATCGAGAACGTGGTCGCTCTGGAAGGAACTAGCGTTCCTGATTCAATAATCGAACTCGGGAAGAAGAAGAAGCTTATCGCCGTCCTCGACGGAGACAGGGGTGGAGACCTGATCGAGAAAGAACTAGCCCAGGTGGTTCGCGTCGAAAAAGTTCTGCGCGCCCCGACCGGAAAGGAAGTTGAGGACCTCACACCAGTGGAGGTTTTGCACCTGTTACGCTCCGAAAGGGGAGAGCCCACGCCGAGGGCGCAAAGGGCAGAGCGCGCCCGGGAACGCGTGGAGACTCCCGCGGAACCAATCGTGGAGAAGACGAGAGAGCTATTCCCGTCCTTGAATGGCACCCTCGAGGCGATACTCCTCGACGAATCTTTGCACGAGGTTGGCAGGTTCCCGATCAGCGAGCTCGTGGCGAAACTCGAGTCAGCAAGCGGAGCTCAATTCTTGGTATTCGACGGGATCATAACGCAGAGGTTGGTTGAATCGGCCTCGAAGGTCGGGGTTAAGGGATTGATCGGCCACAGGACCGGAGAGATTGAGAGTCTCCCCGACGGCATGCGAATAGGCACATTCAGAGATCTTGGGCTCGAGTAAAACTCGCCCTTGATCATAACGAGCTTCGATCCGAAGCACGGACGACTCTCTGCCCTAATCGAATCACCGGAAGACCTCTGGGTTCTCAGACGCCTCATCCGGAAAGGGGACGTCGTAGTCACCAAAAGTTCGAAGGTGGTGAAGAGAGAGGAGGAGTACTCGCGCCCAGACAAGGGTGAGAGGGTCAAGGTCACGATCGCGCTTGAGGTGGAAGAGGTCCACCTCGACAGCAGCGTCGGAAGGATCAGGATACGCGGAACGATCAAGGAGGCCAGCGACGAAACCATCAGCAGGACGGGTACCCACGCGCAATCTCTGTCCCCCGGGCACGCATTTACACTCAGGAAGGTAAGGTGGAGCGCCCTTGACATCCGGCTGGTCAACTCGAGTAAGAACGTGAACAAGAGGTTCATCCTCATCGCGATTGATAGGCGTGAAGCCGGCGTCGGCACGCTGAGCGGGTCACACTTGGCGATTGTCGCAAGCATAGATTCTGGTCTAGGGGGAAAGATGTCTCAAGAGCAGAGCTCGGAGCCGTTTTTCAGGAAGGTGCTCGGAGTCGTCAAGGAGACTTCAAGGGAGGGGGACACCATCCTGGTCGCAGGACCGGGGCACACAAAGCTAACACTCGGGAACCTCCTATCGGATGACCCATCCATCGGGAAAATGGTAAGGGTGATCGAGGGATTCGACTTGGCCGGCGCGGACGGCGTCAGAGGCTTGCTCAAGTTTCCCGGGTTCCATAAGGTCGCCGCCGACAGCTCGGTCGTAGAAATCCAGGGTCTTGTTAACGAAGCGGTGAAGAGAATCTCGACCAACGACGGGAAGGTAGCATATTCCCTTCCTCGAGTCAGAGAAGCGGCGGTTGCGGGGGCCATCGACAGATGTGCCGTTACGGACTTTGTTTTCTCAGGTCCCACCAAGGAGGACGAAGTTGTGGATACGATGAACACAATCGAGGCCCAGGGCGGGAAGGTCTATCTCGCTGACTCATCCCTGGAGTTTGGAAAACAGGTCTCCGCGTTCGGGGGGATAGTCGCCCTCCTCCGCTACGCTTTCAGAACTTACCAATCAGAGGGAAGATGAACTCTGCCAACACGGCGAGCACTATGCCGCCCTTGATCAAATCTCTTCCGAGCCTGCGTTCAACCCTAGTGGCCCATAACAAAGTACCGAGCATCAAAGTCGAAACATACGCGACCCTCGATACAGCAATCACACTCTGATCAAGGGTCCCCAGAAGCGCCGTCGCGGCAGTCGTGAACTTCTGCGCGAGCTGCTGTATGATTCCCGTGAAATCGAGCGGTGTTTGCACGTCGAGGGGTAAATGGGATGGTAGCGCCAACCACGACATAAAGATCAGGATTGGAGAAACCATGGGAGAATAGTCGTTGAGAATATTTAACCCGCTACGGTCTGCGGGCTAGGGTCAAACTTCGCTCGTTATCTGAAGAACAAATACGGTCCCACGATGATTATCAGGAGGAGCGCGACTAACGACAGCGTGACCAGGGCCATGACTCGACTCGTCAACTCGTCGCTGAACTTCCCGCGTCCCAACGCCCTCAGCCCGATTTCGAATGCCTGTCCGCCGTCCATGGGGAATATCGGGAGACTGTTGAAGATAGCCAGGTTGAAGTTTACGAAGTATATCCAGAAGAGCAGATTGACCACAACAGGCAGCGCCGGGCCCAGACTAGATGTGTAGAATCCAACGAGCGGGTCGGAAAAAGGCACGTAATCCTGGCACCTCGGAAGTGTGGGTATGCACACGTATGGAGCGGGGGACCGGGTGAAGGCTTGGAGGTAGTTGCTCACAGTGCTCTGAAGGCCTTCGCTCGTGATTACCCCCACTCCGAAGAACGCAACAGTAAAGGTTTGGTTGGTCCTCGTGTCAAGGAAGCTCCTGCTTCCAAGCGTCACGTTTGATATGGTGAACGTGTGGCCGTTCCTATATATCGTGACGTTCACCACATTCCCCGGCTTGTAGACCGCGGTGTCATTGATTGCTTGCAGGTATGGCTTGTTGTCCATCTTCAACAGAAAATCGCCAGGACTTACCCCGGCCGCAGCAGCAGCTGTGGGGCCCTGAGGGGTGGTGTACACCACTGAGACACCAGCACCATTCGTGGCTGGAACCATCGTGGAAACGGCAACGATCATCAACAAGAGCGCGGCGACCGCAACGATCAGGTTGATTCCAGACCCGGCGGCGAGCACCCTCCCTGAATCTCGGGCGCGAGCCTCCTTCAGGACCTTGTCGTCGACTTCCACGAATGCTCCAATCGGCACAATCAAGAAGAAGAGCAGCCCGGCCGATTTCACCGGCATCCCGAGGCTTCGTGCCACAATGCCGTGTGATGCTTCGTGCACGACCATCCCGATAATAAGCGCGATCCAACCGTAGACGATAGGGACGTAAGGGTTGACCCCTGGAAGCAGGAGATTTGCGAGCGGTGTCAACGACCTGATGTACTGAGCAAGCCCCGGCCCCTGGGATGAGAACAAGATCGCGATTGGCCCCAGCAGCAGGATGAACGCCGCGACGGCGGCTACGGGCATTATGTAGAGCATGAACCATGCGAGTGGTTTCGTAATCCTGTAGGTACCTAGCTTGTCAAGGACTCCGAGAAGCCGTCTGGTCCTCAACATCAGGACTCCGTACTTGAAACTGACGCTCCTGTACTCGTCTTGCAATTGCTCTTAAACTCGCTTGGCCCTGAACGCTTTAAGGTTTCATTCTTAATACCTAGTCTTTGCAGAAATAATCTGCAATTGTCGGGATGCGTAAGATGCGGCGCTAACATAGTCTACACGCGTAGGTACTCCGGCGAGTCGCTCTGCTCTTCGTGTTTCAGAAATTCCCTGGTCGAGAAGACACGAAAGACGATTTCGAAATACCACATGATAGACTATGGTGAGAGAGTTGGCGTGGCGGTCTCGGGTGGAAAGGATAGCCTTTCGTTGCTCAAGATTCTTCAAGGGCTCAATCAGTTCAAGAAGAACGAGTTGGTCGCAATCTCGATCGACGAAGGTGTTGAGGGGTATCGGGACGAAGCAATCGCGCATGCAAAGAAGCTGACAGAGGAACTCCACGTGCAACACATCATTGTATCTTACAAAGAACTCTTCGGTTTCTCGCTTGACCAAGCGCTGGACTGGAAAGACGAGAGAGACATCTCGTCCTGCGGCTTCTGCGGGGTCTTCCGGAGGAGGGCGATCGACGAGGCGGCGATAAAGGCCGATGTCGGCGTGGTCGCGACAGCGCACAACTTGGACGATTACGTCCAAACATTCCTAATGAATCTCCTGCATGGGGACGTCGAGAGAATTGGGTGGCTCGACCCCACATATTCCGATGACAGTTTCCCAATTAGACGCGTGAAGCCTTTTATGGAAATCTACGAAGAAGAGTTGGCGCTTTTCGCGTTTCTGTCAGGGATACCCTTCCAAAGCGTCAGCTGCCCGTACATGCACGAGGGTCTCCGGAGCGAGGTAAGAGACTATCTTAACGAGATGGAGACAAATCATCCTGGAATGAAGAACGTCCTTTTGCGTTCGAGCCTGCAAGTAGTATCGAAACTCTCATCCGAAGCGGGTCGACAATCGATTCCATGTACCGTGTGCGGCAATCCCTCCTCGAGCGGAGTTTGTAGTGTGTGCAGGATGAAAGACCTCGTGAACGCCCACGTTAAATATCCCAAATAGAAATCTACAGCTTGGCGGCGGGTAGGGCTGGGAGGTCAGCCGTCTCCCAATAGGCTGAAACCGGCTACACGCAGTGGTCAGTAACCGTCGGGTTAAGCCACCTTCCCCGCAACCCGCGCAGGACGATAAGATGAATTCACGCCGAGGTGGGCGGTCATGAAGGGCGGTCTCCTCGAAGGAGGGGTTCTGACTCTTAACTGCCGAACTGGGCGAGGTCCGGGAGGGAGCAGCCCTAAGGTGGCTTGGCCACGCTGCCTCGTCTACGTGGAGGATTTGTTGTCCTGTGAAATGGGAACGGGAAAGGCTGGTGAACTCCGACGGAGCCGCCGCCGCTTCTTGAATTCTTTTAAGCTGCAGGAGAGCGGCAATGTTTCAAGGCGGGGGTCGCCTAGCCTGGTAGGGCGCAGACAATAATTGGCGCAAGCTTGCTAAGCCTGTTTCCCTCAAGGGAATCGTGGGTTCGAATCCCACCCCCCGCGCCACTCAGAGACGCGATCGCAGGTGCGCCGGCCTCACTGCTCCCTCGTACAATGCCCGCCCAACAATCACTCCGTCAAGTCCGAGTACGCTCAGCTGGTCTACATCTTCGCTGGATCTTATCCCGCCAGATGCAAGAATGCTGATTTCCGTCTGTGAACGGAGCTTCTCGTATGTGCCGAAGTCAGGACCACCCGCGGTACCTGCTCTGTCGACAGCCGTTACAACGACCGCGTCGACGCCAAGGTTCTCGGCCGCCTTGATAGCTTCGAAGACGTTAATCTTCTCATCGCGTCGCCAACCGTTGGAGAGGACGGTGTTTTCTCTGAAGTCGACGGCGAGCGCCACACCCCGCGGGCCTGTTTTCTCGATGATCTCTCCTATCTTGTCCGGGTTCACGTATGCCATTGTTCCGATTACGACCCTTACGGCTCTTTTTCCTAGCCAGGCGAGCGCTTCATCGACGCTCCGGATTCCACCCGCGACCTGTACTGGAATTCGGGTCCCCTCTAGAACCGATAGCACTGCGACTTCATTCGTCCCTGAACCAAGCGCCCTGTCGAGATCGACGACGTGTAGACCGTCGACTCCCTCTTCTTGCCATCTTTGGGCAGCTTCAAGGGGGGCCATCTCCCATTCCATAGGTGTAGAGGGGTCGCCTCTCAGAAGCGATACCACCCGTCCTTTCAGAATATTGATCGAAGCCCAAGTTTCCAAGTGCCGATACTCAGACCCCAACCGGTCCCCGAAATATTAGGGAATTCAGGCCTACTCGGTGGCCCTCCAATTTCTCCCTTCTGAATCTATCATGTTCCATTCTCGTACGGGACGAAAGCTGGGAGCGCGCTTTTAAAGAGGGTTTCAACGCAACTTTTTCGGGCCGGTCGTCTAGCTCGGTTAGGATGTCAGAGATTCTCCATCAAGCCCTTACACGGCGAAACGTCTTCGCGCGCCAAGGTCGGCGGTTCGAATCCGCCCCGGCCCATTAACGTTCAACGCGCTTCGTCCTTCTGGAGAGTTCAGCCTCTGTCCAAGCCGCCTGTTCGTCCAGAACGCCTTTCAGCTCTTTCAGAACCATTGCGCGGTCGGCAGCTGAAACTTGTCCGATGATATCTTGGAATATCTCGAACATCTCGCGGCTTCGTTTCACGAAGACCTTCGCAGAAACTTCGGGCGACAACAGATCCGAGAAAAGGCGAAACATCACCTTCTGTCTCTTCCCTGCCCCGATGAGTGACTGTTGCAATACCTCAAATTCCTTCACGCCTTCCTTCGTCAGAGAGTAAGCGACGCTCGTTTCCTTTTCCTTTGACGAAAGCGGTTTGGCGAGGCCATCCTCCACGAGACTTCTGAGAAGTGGATAAACGGTGCCGGGTCCAGGACGCCAGGCACCCTCGGTCTTTTCATCTATCACCTGCATTATCGAGTAGCCTGTTTCGGGTTTCTTCGAGAGCAAAGAGAGGATGTACAATCTGAGGAATCCCCGAGGTACAGTCTGTGGGTGCATCCAACGCCGAGTGCCAATCCCGCTCAAGATGTGATTGTAGTAGACGGGGGACTATATAATCGCTATGAATGCGATACCTGTTAAGACTATGGTATGTATATCGTATCAGATATACTTATTAGGACAGCTTTCGAAGGCCTCCGCGATTCGATGTCAGAGATCATAACGGTGAAGGACCTTGTTGAAGTCTACAGCGACGGGACGAAAGCCATCCAGAGAATCTCGTTCGACGTTGACGAAGGCCAGTTCTTTGGATTTCTGGGGCCTAACGGGGCCGGTAAGAGTACGACGATCAAGGTTCTGACGACGTTGCTCAGGAAGACCTCCGGGGCGGTCACCGTTGCTGGATACGACCTGGACAAAGATCCCAAGGAGATTAGGAAGCTTATCGGGGTCCAAAGCCAGGAGACGGTGGTCGACGGAGACCTTACGGGAAAGGAGAACATGATTCTACAGGGGAATCTTCACCAGATGCGAGGCAGGAGCCTCGAAGAACGTGTTGACGAATTGTTAAAGCTCGTCGAGCTATCCGACGTCGCTAAAAAGCGGGCAGCTTTCTACTCTGGAGGGATGAAGAAGCGGCTTGACTTGGCTTCTGCACTCGTTCACAGACCGAAATTGCTCTTCCTTGATGAACCTACGACGGGGCTGGACCCACAATCGCGCGCGACAATGTGGACTTATCTTGGCAAGCTGAACAAGGACGAAGGAATCACCATATTCCTTACTACACAATACATGGAGGAGGCCGACAAGCTCTGCAGACAAGTCTCAATAATCGACCGCGGTCAAATCGTGGCAAGCGGCTCGCCTTCGGAACTGAAGCAGGAGATCGGTGCTGACGCGATCACACTGTCGTTTGCTGAAGATGACGAGAGAAATGGCGGCGCCAAAGCGAAGGCCAGGGAACTGCTTGCCGCGATACCCGGCGTCGGAAATATCGTTGATTCAGATTCGGGCATGACCGTTTACGCAAAGGACGCGAGCTCTATGATCGTCGACATCGTCAGAGCCTTTGACGCCAACCAGCTCCATCTTTCCTCAATCAATCTTTCGAGACCCAGCCTGGACGATGTCTTCCTCAAACATACAGGACATAGGATAAGGACGGAGGAGCTCGTAAAACCACCTTCTGGGATGAGATTCCGGAGAGGGAGGAGATAGGTATGTCGTTGATGTTCGACACGTGGGTCCTCTTCGTCCGCGCAATCAAGAAGCTCATCAGGACTCCAATCCTATTATTCTTCTCATTATTCCAGCCGATAATCTTCCTTGTGCTCTTTACTCAACTCTTCAAAAATTTTGGGCAGCTTCCCGGTTTCCCCGGAGGCAACTACCTCCAGTTCGCCGTAGCGGGAATCATCCTCCAGAACGGCTTCAGCAGTGCGCTGCAATCGGGGACGTCAATAGTTGACGACCTGACTTCAGGTTTTCTCCAGAAGGTACTGGTGACTCCTGTGAACAGGTCTGCCATTCTCCTCGGAAGATTGCTCAGCGACGCCTTCCGAGTCTTGGTACAGTCCGCGATCATCTTAGTGCTGGCCTTTGCTCTCGGAGCGACGGTGGTTACCGGGATTCCAGGAATCCTGCTGATCTTCCTCACCGTCGCCTTTTTCGGCCTCGCATGGTCAGGAATCTCGCTTACCATAGGATTGAGAACAAAGAGCGCTGAGACAGTCTTTGGGATCGGCGGAACCCTGACATTTCCCCTTTTGTTCATGAGTTCGGCTCTCGTTCCGGTTGGTTTCATGCCAGGCTGGATTCAGACTGTCTCGAAGCTCAACCCGATCAGCTACACGGTAGACGCAGTACGAGTCCTTACGTCGACGGGATTCGACTGGGGGACTATCCTCTCCGCGTACGCAGTGATAGGCGGAATCGCCATCGTAACCTTGGGCGCGACCCTGTACCTGTTCAGGAAAGTAGTCAGCTGAGGGACTGAGAAATGACCGGTCCCTCAATAGAAGCAGTCAATCTCTCGAAGAACTACGAACGCTTTGCCGCCGTTTCAAACCTGAACCTAAGGCTCGAAGGTCCTAAATGCGTAGGCTTCCTTGGACCCAACGGAGCAGGGAAAACCACCACTCTGAAAATATTCACGCACCTGATCAAACCCACAAGTGGAGAGGCCTACATCAACGGACAGGACATCACAAAGAATGTGAGGAAGGCGCTGGCCCACGCAGGAGCTTTGATTGAATCGCCTGAGATCTATCCGGCGTTCACACCTCGGGAAGCATTGTCCGAAATCGCCGAACTGAGGGGGATTCCCCGAACGGAAAGAGCAAAAAGGGTAGACGAGGTCATCGCCGAAGTCAGAATGGCGGAATGGGAAAACAAGAGGGTTGGCAAGTTCTCGAAGGGCATGAAGCAGAGGATCAACATCGCTGCAGCGTTGCTCACCGATCCGGAGGTCATCCTCCTCGACGAACCAACCACCGGCCTAGACCCTAGAGGTATGACCGAAGTAAGAGACATCGTGAAATCTCTCAAGACTCGGAACAAACTGATCTTCATGAGCTCGCATCTCCTGAGCGAGGTTGCGGATGTCTGCGACGAAGTGGCCATGATTGACCATGGCAAGCTCGTAAAGTATGATACTCTCGGGAACGTGACGTCGCAGTTCTCAAGGGGCGAGGGGGTAGTCGACATAACGGTCTCCCGCGACATTGATGAGGTTCAGGTCACGGCGATCTCAGCGGTCGACGGGGTGGTTTCGTTGGAGAAATTGGATCCGAGAAATGTCAGAGTGCGGTTCCGTGGTGGACTGGACGCGCAGGAGAAACTCCTCTACGACCTCGTTTCGAAGCGGATAGGGATGGTAAGCTTCAAAGGATCTGCATCGGCCTTGGAAGACGCTTACCTCAACCTGATTGAGGACAGCAGGTAATCGAACATGAAAAGTGATCATATGTCGCCCGACAGGTCAATTCCTAGCAGCTTGGCCCAGGTGCGCACGATCTTCAAGTACGAGTTCCGAAATTACTTCAGGGCTCGTCGATTCTACGTGCTACTGGCGATCGACCTTTTGATCAGCGCTTTACTCACCACAGTGGTAGGTTACTATCGCCCCAGCATTTTCCTGTCCTCCAATCTGACCTTCTACTCGGGATGGTGGGGACAGTTCGTCACATTCGTAATTATCCTGGCCGGCGTGTTCTTCGGTGGAGATGCGATATCTGGTGAGTTCCAAAACAAGACGGGTTACTTCATAATACCCAACCCCATCCGGAGATCCTCGATTTATGTGGGGAAGTGGATGGCAGCGTACGCAGCGTCCGCCATTACCGTCGGACTCTTCGCCCTCGGAGCGGTGATAAACGGGGTGTTTTATTTTGGTGCCAGCGTCCCCTCTCAATTATGGGTCTCGATTCTGTTTGCCCTACTCTACCTCGCAGCCGTAATGGGGTTCACTTTCTTCTTCAGTTCCCTGTTCAAGACGAGCTCGATTTCAATATTGGTGACGGTCATCCTCTTCCTTTTCGTCTTTAGCCTAGTCCAGACTCTCGTTGCCACGCTCGTCGGGATTGAACCTTGGTTCATACTTACCTACGGCGGGGAGATAGTCGGGAACATATTGCAGGTTCCATACCCGGTCACAAACACGATTCCCGGGCCTGGGAGGTTTTCCTTGACCACGTTTGCCGTCAGTGTCCCAGTCGGACTAGCCATCATCTCAATCTACTTCTTCTTAACAGCTGCCGCTGGCCTGTTTCTTTTCGAGAGAAAAGAGTTCACTTAGCGTTTGCCTCGACTCCTTATGGAGCGGAGGCTAACTTCACCTCCGTGCAAAACGAGCCTAGAACGGTTATCTATGATTTCTAGAACGCCAGAACGATGGTCGAGTTCTACACCATAGACTGGACTCATTACGGCGATCTCGTTTCTGACTTGACCGAGGCGATTAAGAGTTCGGGCCAGGAGTTTGACCTGGTAATCGGGATCGCGCGTGGGGGCATCCCAGTCGCAATGGTGATTGCGGACCAACTAGGCGTCAGCGTAGACATCATCAACGTGAAGTCATACATTGGGATAGCCAAGAGGAACAAACCCAAGATAATCTCCACGTTGACTGAGAACGTCAAGGGCAAGAAGGTACTCGTGGTGGACGACCTTGTCGATGAAGGAGATACGATGGAAACAGTCCTCTCGTTTCTCAAGAAAGCCCGACCCGCCAAGCTGATGACCGCTGTTCTGTTCAAAAAACCATGGAGCAGATTCGACCCCGACTTTTGCCTGAAGGTCGTGGACAAGTGGGTAGTCTTCCCCTGGGAGCACGGCGAAGTTGGCAGAATCCGGCTCGCGATGAAAGCCGCCCCAAAGGGCCTCTCTACAGGCTAGTCGCCACAAGACACGCGTTCAATGCGAGGGTTGTTCCTCCGACAACTAACGCCCCAGCATGGTGGTGAAATGCGTTGGTTCACGAATTCGCCCACGACACTCCTCTTGCTCGAGTAGAAAATCACGAAGTTCTAGACCGAAGTGTAAACCAGATAGATGTTCAACGCGATTATCAGGGTAGCAACCAGGCCGGCGACAACGATGGTCGCATTCCTGTTGACAAACTCTCCCATCACCTTCTTTCTGCTCGTGTAGATGACGAGGGGGACCATCGGTAGTGGGATTAGCAAGCTGAGGAGAACCTGACTGTAGACTAGTAGGGCAAGCGGGTCGAGACCAATCAATATCGCTACCGTCGTAGGGAAGACATTGACGACTCTTGTAACCAACCTCCTCAAGTTAACGTTGATCCTCCTCCCTAGAAGGCCTTCCATTATCGCCTGGCCCGCGAGGGTCCCAGTGGCGGAAGAGGCGATTCCGGAGAAAAGCAACGTTATTGCGAATACGGTGGCCGAAAGGGCTCCGAACAGAGGGGCCATGATGTTAACAGCCTGATTGACCGTAACGATGCTACAGATTGAAGATGCCGGATTGAACGCGAGGCACTGTTGGGAGGCGGGATAGAGCACCGCGGCCGACACTACGAGGATTGCGACGTTGACCAGCGCCGCTATCGAGAGGATTACGATTACCTCATTCCTGTGCATCTTCATGAGCTGCCTCTTCTCGATAATCGACTTGGCCTCGGCCCGCGTCTTCGTGAGGGAAGAATGAACAAAGAGAGCGTGAGGCATGACGGTCGCGCCGATGATTCCGACGACCGTTAGTATACTCAGAGCGTTCAGTTGGGTCCCAGTGAGGGGCAGGGAGTTCGTGAGAATCGCACCGAGGCTGGGCTTTACCACGATTACTTCGTAGAGGAACCCGAAACTGATGACCGAGATGAACAGCATGAAGAGGTACTCCAGCAACCTGAACCTTCTCGCCGTCAAAGCCAGCAGGAGGATGACATCGAACGCCCCGAAGATGGCCGCATACAGCAGTGGGACGTTGAAGAGGATGTTGAGCGCTATCACAGTTCCCAGGTATTCGGCCAGGTCTGTCGCGGCTGCAGCGAGCTCCGCACTCAGCCAGTATGGGATGACGTATCTCCGCTTCCTCAGCGAACCTCTTACCATCTCCGGGAGGCTCTGATTCGATGCTATCCCCAGTTTTCCGGACATATATTGCAGAATCATTGCGAAAGCGCTCGCTGCCCAGACCGACCACACCAGGGTGTAGCCAAATGTCGAACCTGCTTGGATGGCCGTTCCATAGTTCCCTGGATCCATGTATGCCATGCTCACAATGAGCGTCGGACCTAGGTAGGTGAAGAATTCACGGACAGACCGCGCAAACCCAGCACCCACCCTGATGGACATCAAATGCACCAAAAATTTAGATACGTCTAAATTCTTTAGTGAAGTCTAATTTATAACCTTTTTATCAGCTTCTTTGCAGTGCCCAAATAGGATGACCGCGACAAGGAAACGTGCCCTGAAGAAAACTCCGCGCTCAGAGGACTATCTTGAAACTGTTCATCACTTGATCCGCGACAAGGGTTACGCGAAGACGACCGATATCTCCGCGAAGCTCGACGTGAAACCGCCGACGGTGACGAGCATGCTCGGAAAGCTCGCGGCGAAAGGGTATCTCCTCTATGAGCCCTACCGCGGAATGAAATTGACCGACAAGGGGGAAAAAGCTGCAGTTTCAGTCATAAGGCGGCACGAAGTGATCTCTGGTTTTCTGTCGATGCTCGGGGTTGATGATCGGATAGCTTACCAAGACACCGAAGGTATCGAACACCATGTGCACCCAGAAACGATGGAGAGAATCGAGAGGATGGCCGAGTACCTTCGAAGGAACCCGAGACTGCTGAGGTCGATTAGGGATTACGTCGATCGGCGTTAAGAAGACTCCGCTTCGCTTTCTTCGCCGAACAGCGTGGTGATTATCCTGTGAGTCAGTCCCCAAATCAAGTAGTCCTCATACCGAAAGGCTGGAAGTTTCACAGTCGTTTCATTGCTCTTGAAGGTATGGACCGATCGCGCGCTCTCGGAGGCGAAGGTTTCCAAAGGAACCCACTTGAATGAAGCCACTTCCTCATCAGAGCGAATTTGGACTTCTTTCTTAAGGGAAAATACACATGGAATCACTAGCATGGTCCCTGTGTGTGTCTGGAACGTCCCGAAGTAGCCGAGGAACGTGCCGTTCGTGATCAAATCTATTCCCGTTTCCTCGCGGGTCTCCCTGATCGCTGTATCTCTCGGCGTATCGTCGCTGGGCTCTCTCCTTCCGCCAGGAAATGCGACTTGCCCTGACCATGGGTCTCCTTGACGTTCTGCCCTCTTGATCATCAAGGTTTCAACGTGCGACCTCTCGCGGAGTAGCAAAGCGACGCTCGCTGTAGGAAGCCCTGAATTCGATGGTTCGTTGACACTCAGTTTTCGCTGAATTAGCGAAACTAACTGACTCCCTGCCGGCACAATCTGTCATCTATCGCAGGCAATATTAAATAGCGTCTGTTTCTCATTCAAAGATGAATGGAGGATCCCGAAGTTCAAAGAATTCTACAGGAGAAGATGAAGAGAATGACTAGTGAAGTCCCTAAACCACCCGAAACAATTGTAAAGCTCACTGAAGCAAACTTTGAGCAGGTCAGTAACGGTGGGAAACCTCTGCTCGTAGATTTTTGGGCTGCTTGGTGCGGGCCGTGTAAGATGATGGAGCCCGCGATTGAACGGCTTGCAGCAAAGTATTCAGAGAATATCGCCTTTGGAAAGGTTAACGTCGATGAAGAGATGAACCTCTCTTCGAAGTTCCAGGTCTTCTCAATCCCGACGTTCATCCTCTTCAAGAACGGCAATCCCGTGGACACGGTAATAGGTGCCGTCGGGGAAGGTGCTCTCGAACAGTTCCTGAAGAGGGCGCTGACGGGTCCGACGGTCTACAAATAGTCGAGCGCTAGACTCTCGTACCGTCCAGCAAGAATATGTCTGACTCACTCAGTTTCACCGACCCAGAAGACAACACGGGTCCGAATCGCATTGGGTCTCCCCTGTTTATTGGCTGACCGCCGACCATCCGATTGAAGGGGGGCATGACCACGAGGCTTCCGGCGCCTCTCCGCCTGCTCTTGTATCCAGCTTTCTTCATCAGCTCTTCTATTCTATAGTGTCCGAAAAGCCAGACGGCCTCCCGCGATCTCCCCCCGAACTTATCCTTCATTTCATATGTGAAGTGCGAGTGTCCAATGACCATGTCACCGCTCGCGATGACTTCTTCTAAGGGCCAGGCGTGGCCGTGCGAGACGCCTATCTTGTCTCCGTCTTCTCCAATGAGTGCACCTCCGGAAGTGTGGAGTCTCACTCGCGGGGGGAGGAGCGACTTTATCCCCGCGTCGTGATTCCCCGGAATGATATCGACCGAACCGAAAAGCTCCAGGAGGGTACCAAAGAACCAGGGGAGCACACTCCAGTCGATGTCCTCCACCTTCCCTACCGAATGTTTCACGTCCCCCAGAATCACGGCCCTCTGTGCGGCGAACTTCTCGCCCAGTTTCTTGATTCTCTCGAGCATCTTCATCGAGTAAGACGGAACACTGAAGCCCTTCTTCGCCATCTCCTTCTCCAGACCGAGATGGAGGTCCGACACGAGGATAGTTTTTGTGTCGCCTGATGAGAAGACGAGCGCGGCTTCTCCTGGAACTACCTTGAGCAATCCTATCCGATCAGCGGAATTATCTCGTTCTTGACGAAGAGTTTGAAGTCCGGGAGGTCCACTCTGCTGAAGACCGTGACCACGCTGTTTCTTGTGATGCCCACAACGTAGCCGTACTTCTTCGACTTGATGACCGTGTACCATAACTTCCCGTGTTCAAGGTATTCGTTGTAGAGGCTCGTCATACCTAGCGCAGAGCCATAGAGCGAGAGCTTGGAAATGTTCGGTATATCCACGTCGTCGAAGAAGATTATCTTCGTGTCCTCAAAGTTGTCTTCATGGTATCTCTTCAGCACCTCCGGAGGAATCCTCGCCTCGACGATCTGCCCAAGGCTGAGGAAGACCGCTTTGCTAATCTCATTTGCAATGTTGTTCGCGCGGCTCTTCTTCTCATAAACGGTTAGGAACAATCTCTCCTTGTATATGTCGAACGTGAACGGCGCTTCGTACGTCCTCGGGATCGGGACGGACTTGCCTCTGTGCCTGACCACGAACACGGAGTCGAACGCAAAAGTCCCTTCGAGAGTTGTCTTCCCAATTACGAGGTCCCTGACCTCTGAAATGAGGTCGAAGCTCGTCTCCTCTACCTTCATCTCGGATTCAATCTTGAAGGTCTTGAGCTTTTCCGCGAGCAGCGATAATTCATACTTCTCCCTAACGACGAATACCTTGCCGGCGAGGACCAAGATGGCCTAGGCTCAAGCAAAGAGCCTAAAGCGTTTTCGCAACCTCTAAAAACAAGTAGAGAATTCGCAAGCGAACCGATTTGTCAAAGAGGGTCGAGGAGATTTCCAAAGAAGCAGAATCAACCCTCACGAGCATCAAGGAAATAATTCTCGAGAACTTCATGAGCTACGAATATGGGAGGATTCCTCTCAAAGGCGGCTTGAACCTCATAGTGGGGCCGAACGGCGCGGGCAAGTCTTCAATCCTCCTCGCAATTTCAGTTGCGCTGGGTCAGGTCTATACGGAGCGTTCAAGGAAACTCAGCGACCTAATCAGGCGGGGAAAAGATATCGCAAGGGTGTCGCTCGTTTTCGATAACACGCAGAAAAACGGAAAGCGTCCGATTCCATATTCCAAGTCTGATACGTTCATGCTCAGTCGGTATCTGAGGAAGGACGGTTCATACTGGTTTGAAGCCGACTACAAGGAGATCGACAAGAGCGAAGTTGTCCGGCTACTAAGGGAGTTCGGGATGAATCCAGACAACCTCTTGATAATTATGCACCAGGGGATGATCGAGGAGCTCGGGGCCGTTTCTGCGCAACAGAGGCTCAAGATGGTCGAAGAAGCAGTTGGCTTCTCGGACTACAGGGAGCAGATCCTTTTCGCCGAGAATGAACTCAACGGGCTGACGAGCGAGGAAACTTCAATGTCGCAGCTTATCGAAAATGCGAACCAAGCGCTCGAATACTGGAAGCAGATATACGACCGATTCCTCGAAAAGAAGAATCTAACCGAGCATCGGGCGTTGCTGGAGAAGGAACTCGTCTGGAGCACCGAGGCGAAGCTAGTGAAATCTCTCCAATCGGTCGAAGATCGACTTACGGGCAAGGTGAAGAGTTTGGCGAATCTGAAAGACCAGCAGAAGGACGTCGAAGAAGAGGCGTCGAAGTCCCACCAGACGCTGCTCGACAAGCAGGTCGAGCTCAGGAAGCTCTACGGCGCGCTCATCAGGGCCGAAAAGGAGAGGTCTAGAGACGAGGCCACTCGGGACACCACAAAGAGAATCCACGACGAGCTCGAGGGCCTATCGAAGACGATCGACGAGCTGATTGCGGACAAGCAGGGGCAGAAAGACGCGAAGCGCCTTCGCGAGCTCCTCGACTATCTGTTGGACAGGGAGGTTAAGGGAGTGGAGGAGGCGAGCAGACGGAAGAGCGAGCTCGATCGAGAGGTCTCCTCTCTGCAGCCCGAAATAGGAAGGATCGACGACACAATCAGGAGGAGCATCGACACCTACATCTCGCTCAGAGTGAGATCGGAGGTGCTCTCCTATAGAATCAAAGTAACTGAGTCGGAGATTAGGGAGCTGGAAAGGTCATCGAGAGAGTACAAGGACGAGCTCGAGCGGTTGAGGCCCGACCTGGAGAAGGCTGGATCACGGATAGAGACCCAAAGGCAACCGTACGAGATATCAGAAGAGCTCAAGCTAGTCTCGGCCCATCTGCAGAAGCTGCAAGACGTCCCTGAAGAAGCAGAGAAAATCTACAACGACTACTCCGGGAACATCGAAGAACTGAAGGTCAAACTACTGAAGCTTCAGGATAACAAGAAGGTCCTCCTCGGCGAGCTCGAAAGCAGGAAGAAGGTATGGAAAGACGCCCTCACCAGGCTGCTCGAGGGGATCAATCCCGACTACCAGGCGATACTCGCAGCGACAGACGCGACTGGCTTCGTCAGACTTGAGGAAGCTGGCGACATCGAGGACGCGGGAATCCAACTCAACGTCGGTTTCCGAGGAACGGCACCTACGACTCTCGACCCCTTCACCCAGAGTGGGGGTGAGAGGTCAGTGGCGCTGATGGCTTTCATCCTCTCCCTGCAGGGGAGAGTCATTTCGCCGATGAGGGCACTGGACGAGTTCGACATCCACATGGATCCGAAGAACCGCGAGGCCATGTTCAAAATGATACTTTCCCACATCAAGGGCAAGCAAGGTTCCCAATACATCGTGATAACTCCCTCCATACTCACGGTCTTCGACAGAAGCGCCCATGTCATCACCGTGCAGGCGGCGCACGGCGCGACCGAAGTGAGGGAGCTCAGGAGCAAATAAAATGGCGAACAAACGACTCGAGGACATCCTCAGACTCATCGCGCTGCTCCAGGACGTCCAACACTCGAGTGCGAACCCCTTTGATGTGGACATCCTTGACAAGATCCTGGTCCTGAAGAAGCATCTCCCTGACTGGGAATTCCTGGATGACCTTCTTCTAGACTCTCAAGCCTTGGTCGAACTTTCTCAGGTCGTGAAGCTCCAGGACCAGTGGCTCAAACACAGAGCCTCGTCCCTCTACATCGATCCCCTCTTGGTGCAACTCAAGGTGAAGCTCCTCCCCAAGAATGAACTCGCGGCCGCCTTCGTCAAAAGCTGGCACCCATTGGCCCAAATTGACCAGCTCTCTCCTCAGGGTCTCGAGAGGGCGTTCGTCTACTGGAGAGACCTAGCCCCAATGTCGGAGAGGTTCAAGGACCAATTTGGAAGTTACGGCACGAGGCCCGGGATTGTAGACTACCAGGACCTCGTTGACCTGAAGATCTTCACGCAGGACCAGTTCGAAACCAGGTTGAACTCCATCGACGACGAGCTCAAGCTGAAGTCCGGGGAGGAGTGGATCGACTACAGGGACTTTGTGAAGGGGAAGTCGGTCGACGAGACAATCCTGCGCTCCTACATTTTAGCTTTCTTGATAAGCGAGGGGAGGGCCGTAATTCAGATCGACCCGCTCAGCAACAAGATATCGGTTGCATGGGTGAACGGAAAGGCGACCGGCGAGGCGAAGTCTGTCGCGATTCCGGTTGGTGACCAATAGCATGGAACCGGAGCGCGCCCTACTGGAACGCAAGGTCCGGAAGAGCTTCCAAGTGCTCATCCTCCAACGGGGGAGGAACCCGGGAGTGAAGGGGTGGGAGATGAAGAGACATCTCGGGAAGGATTACAAGAAAATCCTCGAAGTCTTGTCTGAAGACATCGCTCCGATGGGACTGGAAGTATACCAGGTGAAGGGCGCTGACGGGTCGGACGATTCCACCCGATACATGCTCCGGTTCAAGGAACCGCCATCCCTGAGCGAGGCCGAGACCGCGGGCATCAGAATTGACGACCTCGCCGTCCTCGCGTCATCAATCGCATTCATCAACTCCAAACAGGGAAGGGTCGGGCGACGTGAGCTTGAACAATTCCTAAGGGAGAAGTTCCCCAAATGGCGAGTGGAATATTCGGTCGACAGGTACGTGAAACGCGGCTACATCGATCAAGACGACAAATCGCTCTTGAGAATCGGGTGGCGGACGAGGGCCGAGATCGATGAGAGGACATTGATGACGCTGATTCTCTCACGGAGTGGCGAAATACCTTCTTCGTAGGGCTTCTCGCTCGCCATCGATCACCAGGTCGACGACATCCGTCCCCTCTTTCTTCATCTTTGTGAGCAGGTTTGCAGCGTCAATCAATCGGATCCCACGTCCAGCGAGGACAAGGTCCAGGGCGTGGCCGTATTCTTTTCTCATCTCAGCCGACTTTTGAAGTGAATTGAGAAGCTTCAGCTTCTTACCGTGGAATGTCGTCCTACTCCTAGCCTTCAGCGCAAGCGAGAAAACCGTCTCGTAGGACTCGCTGGAGAGCCCGATCGCATCTCGACCGCACCGCGGACATTTGTCCAATCCCTCCAGGTCGCGGACCCGTCTCAGCTCGAGGAACTCCCAACAGTGCGTGCAAACGGCGACGAGAAACGTGTCCAGGATGCGGGCTCGTGTAGATTGCCTCAGAAGCGCACGAAGTCTTTCGGGGGAAACTATCTCCCCCCGCCTGCTGATCTCTTCGATACCTATCCTCGCGATGGGAGACAGCACATCGATATCCAGCTCCTGCACGGTTATCTCCCCTCCCATGATCTTGGCGACCATCTCCCGCGCCCCTTTGACGTCGAAGTCATCGTGAAAAATCACCTTCATGGCTTCATCATAGACTGGGGTATCCTTCATGGCCTCGATCAACCCGGCGATTGAGACGCTTGCATAATCCGCGTCCTTCGAGATAGTGCCGAGTTTCTTTCCTGCATGGAGGATTCTCCTCTTGAATATCCCTGACCTCTCTACCGCCCTTTCTGCCGCAACTTGAAGGTCCATTTTGAAGAGCTCTTCGGTTACGGTGCGGACGGTCTTCGCTGACACATCAGCCTCTATCACAATCCTGTACGGGTCCTGATGAACCGCGACCGCCTGGCCGATTCTCTCCGAAAGAAGGTACCCTATGACCCTCGCGAGGAGCCTGTTGACCTTGTGTCCGAAGCAGGCTTGGATTACCACGTATCTGTCCCACTTCTCGATGGTGACCAGTTTGTCCGAGGGTAAGGGAATCCCGGCTGCGACCTGTTCCTCCACTTCCCTGAGCGCATCCATCAGAGTGTCTCGCTGCACCGGGTACCGCTCGAGAGTGGCAGAAACGAACTCCTCAGCTCGTCGTTCTAAGATGCTCTCCGCGTACCCGCGCCTCAACGCTCCCACTTCGAGCGCCACCGCTCTCGGCACGGGTATCTCGTCCCCGACCCAGTTAGGAACGGCGCCCGTTGGGTCCTCTTCGGGCTTCACGTACACCTTGTTCCCGTAAATTTGCTCGATTTTCCAACACCTGCCAGCTTCGACAAACTTCACACCCACCTCCCCGTATTCAGAGACGAAAGCTTCGTCTAGCGCCCCCACCATAGTATCTCCTCCTGTTATGACGATGTACTGCCTCTCGTCAGGTATCATCGAAAGATTCTCGAAATAGTAGGTGAAGAGCGGTTTTATGTCCCTCGACCTTGACAGCCTGTTCTCCGCGTCGTTGTAGTAAGCGAGCCTGGGGTACCTGTCACGCATATACGTCGCTAGCCTTTTGAGGGTCTCAAAGCTCAATTCGGAGTAAGGGTAAGCCCTCCTGAACAGTTGATGCATATCGTTAAGGTTCCACGAGCTACGCTCGATCAGCAGCCCGGCCATCTGATGAACCGCGGCGTCGAATGGCATCTCGTAAAGCTCCAGCGGTTCTAGCTCCCCCAACAAGGCCCTCCTGCAGAGGACCAACGCCTCAAGCGTGTCGTCCGAGTCCTGGGTCATCACCATCCCCCTTGAGACCTGGCCGATCTTGTGCCCGCTCCTCCCGACGCGCTGTATGAGCCGGGTAACCTGCCTCGGAGAATTGTACTGAATCACGTACTCCAAGAACCCTATGTCGATTCCCAACTCGAGGCTGCTCGTGCAGATTACACCAAGGAGCCTTCCTTCCTTCAAGGCGCGCTCGACCGCTTCCCTTGTCGCCTTGGAGAGCGAGCTGTGATGAATTCCAACCGGAAACTCGGGGTCCCACACGCGGAACCTGTTGGCCAGTGCCTCGGCTTCCGTCCTTGTGTTTGTGAAGATCAGCACCGACCTGTATTTTTCCACCGTCTGTCTAATCGTCCTGAGTCTCGCCGCCACCTCAGGGTATGAGAATATCGTTTCGGCGAACTGCTTGTCCTGCGAGTTCGGTTTCGGGGCCGTCACCTCCAATGAGAGCGACTTCTCGACCGGGACTCTGACGATTTCGCACCCCCTCCCCTTCCCCACGAGGAACTCGGCCACCATGTCGGGCGAGCCGATCGTCGCGGATAGTCCGATTATCTGAAACTCTCCCTGGACCGCTTCGCGCAATCGCTCCAGGGCCAGTGCCAGTTGGCTCCCTCTCTTGTCCTCCGCAAGCTCGTGGACCTCGTCCACGATGAGCCACCTCAAGGACGCGAGTGCCTCCCGTATCCTCCTTCCGACCAGGAGAATCTGGAGCGTCTCAGGAGTTGTGATCAGAATGTCTGGTGGTGCCATGCTCATGTTCGAGCGTTCCGCCTGAGTGCTGTCGCCGTGTCTCACCCCGAGCCTTATGTCGAATCGCTTGCACCACCATTGCATCCTCTCGAGCATGTCCCTGTTCAAGGCGCGCAACGGAGTGATGTAGAGGAGTTTCGTCCCCTTGGTCCGTGAGGTACCCTCTCTGATCATCCTGTCCAGGATAGGAAGGAACGCGGCTTCCGTCTTCCCCGTCCCCGTCGGGGCCATCAGCAGAGCGTTCTTACCCTCGGTTATGACCGGGACCAGTTTCATCTGAGGGTCGGTCGGCGCCTCGAAACCTCGGTCCTTCAAGGCGTCTACCAGCGGCTTGGAAAACAGCTCGAATACGCTCGTTTCCTTCAGTTTTCTCACCTGTCATCCCAGAAAGGTCTCGTCGTCACGAACTTGACCTTCGCCGCGATGAGGTCCTTGTAGAAATCCTCGTCTGTCCCGTGCATCTTGGCGAGGACCCGGGAAGCAGTCTGAGGGCCAATTCCATAGACCCCAAGAGCAAAGATCGCCCGCTTCCCGTACGACAAGACGAGGTCCGCCGCTTGCCTTCCCTTGGCTAGCTTCTGACGCTCTTCGTCGGTGGAGGTCTCCGCCCGAAGCCTCTTCTCGACGAGTCTCTTGAGTTCGGTAGCACTCCAAAAGGAGGGAGAGAGAAGCCCTGACCCGCAGTTCCGACACCTTGGGTTGTCCGGTATCTCCCTCACTTCTAGCGGACCCAGCACGCTCCCGCACGCAAAGCAGATCAGCTCGACCACTTGGACTTCGAGCGCCTCCCTCATCCTTTCGAAGTCGCTCGCGTGTTCAGGGAGGGTCAGCTCGGCGAGCTCTCCGTATCTGTTCAGAATGTGAAGAGCCAGGGGGCTGGGGGTACCCTTGCTCTCCCAGATTGAATACTCGATGCTCTTCTGGTGGACGCGCTCGACAACCTCCCAGAGTCCTTGGAGGTCGACCTTCTGGCTGAGAACCTCTCGTATTGCTTCTTGCATTACGGGGGTTTTCTGGTAGAGGTTGGATAGATTCCCATAGAGGGGCTCCGACACGAGAGAACCTCGCGGGAGGAGTCCGAATCGTTGGGCGATGAACTTGACATAGTAGCCGAACGGGAAAAACCCGGCGATATTCGAGTTGAAGAGAGCCTGAATGGTGTCGAGACTTCCATCAAAGACCCTCCCAGCTGCAGCGCGAATTTCGTCCGTCTCCGGTCTCCTCGACAGGTCGAACAGAATACGATAAGGATCTGACCACCAGAACTTGGTCAGCCCGGCGTCGTGAAGCGCCTCTTCCAACACGTATCCAAGAGCCCTGTTCACGGTGTCGCCCCCGCACACGTGGACTACGAGATAATGCGCAAAGATCTCGAACACAATTTGTCGGTCTGACGGCATTAACTGGGTCGAACGCTCCTGAGCCTGCAGCTCGTTCTTTGCCATCGAAAGTGTGTCGCCGTCAATCGAAGACACGGGGGAATACGACCCTTCGAGCAGCTTTCTCCTGAGCACTCCGACCCTCTCCGCGACCTCCCGGGAGACAGGGATCAGCTCGCCGTCCCACCCCGGTATCGCCGCAACCGGGTCTTCAACGGGGGTGACGAATACCTTTCCGTCCCTCGAGATAGACTGCAGCTTCCAAACCCTCCCCTTGAGGATAATGTTCATCCCGATCTGCGCGTCCATCGTGACGAACTCCTCCCCGAGGATTCCCACCGCTTGGTCGGAGGTCATATCTATCACGAGATACCTCTTTTCGTCTGGTATCATCGAAAGATTCTCGAAATAGTATTTCCTGCTACCCCTCCCGGGGCTCACAATCTCATCATCGAAGCGAAGCTTTCCCTTCCCAGAGAGGAAGGCGAGGATATCTTCGAGTTGGCCCCTTGAGAAGTCCGCGTAAGCGTACGTGCGGTTCAGAAGTTCCAGGAACTCGTCCACTCTGTACTCGCCCCGTTCGAGGGCGAAGCCGACCGCCTGGTGCGCAAGTACGTCCAGGCTCCCCTTGTGAGTGATGATCCTTTCCAGCCTTCCTTCGCGGGCCAACGCGATTATCGCCTCCGATTCAACGACGTCCTCCGGGGTGACGGTGATCACGTGCCCCTGAGCCTTTCCTCCGAGCGTGTGACCGCTCCTCCCGACCCGCTGGACCAAAGACGTCACCTGCCTCGGCGACATGTATTGGATGACGAGGTCGACGCTCCCAATATCTATCCCCAGCTCGAGGGTCGAGGTGCAGACGATGGCATTGATTCTCCCCTTCTTGAAGTCCTCTTCGACCCTCTCCCTCTCTTCCCGCGGAAGCGAACCGTGATGCACACCGACCTCGACGTTCAGCAGCCTGAGCCTGGAGGAGAGCATCTCGGCAAGTGTTCTGCTGTTCACGAAGATTAGGACCGCCCTGTGCGAACGGACCAGCGATGCGAGCAAGTCGAGCCGCGCGACCGCCTCTGGACTGATGAACATATCCCTCGCTTTTATCCTGTGCCCCGCATTCACGAGTGGAAGCTCGATCTGGAAATCTACTCTACGTTCGGACGTTATGTCGGTTACCCGAACTTCCCTCTTCCCGAAAATGACGCTTGCGGCCAGCTTCGGGTCCTGAACTGTCGCCGAGAGCCCCACCACTTGAAAGGGACGGCTGGTGGCGAGCAACAACCGTTCCAGCCCGACCGAAAGCTGGATTCCCCGACGGCTTTCAATGAGTTCATGAACTTCGTCCACTACGACGAATTCGACGTCTGAAAGATTCTTTCGCATCCTCGGGGAAGCGAGCATCGCCTGTAGCGTCTCCGGCGTCGTGATCATGATATCGGGGGGCGAAAGTACCAGCCTCCGTCTCTCGGACAGGGTAGTGTCGCCGTGCCGGACGGCGACTTTCAATCCGAGTTTATCGCACCATAGGGTAACCCGCCTCAGGATGTCCCGGTTCAACGCCCTGAGAGGCGTGACGTAGATCAACCTCAGCCTTCCTCTGATTCCGGCAGTGACCAGTTTGCTGAGAATCGGCAGGAGCGCCGCCTCGGTCTTCCCGCTCCCCGTGGGCGCCACGACCAAGACATTTTCCCCTTTGAGAATCAAGGGAATCGCCTCCTTCTGGGGTGGGGAGGCCTCGACTATCCCAATGCTCTGGCCAACTGACCTCACCTTCTCGTCTATGAGTTCGAGCACATCTAACGGCAACGTTCCGGCTGGGACGACATCTTGACCTAAAGCTTTCCGCTGGCCCTGGACGTTTGCAGGCCTGAAGACTGCGAACCATCCTTAAATAACGGAAGACCATAAGATACTTGATATTTTCATGCTCAATCCCTATGAGATCGTCTCGAAGTCAGCTCTCCCAGCCCTTCGGGCGATGATTTCAAGGCGGCTTCGAGAACAATACAAGCTCACTCAACAGGACATCGCGACGCGCCTCGGAGTCACGCAAGCATCGGTCAGCAATTACGAAAGGAAGGCGAGAGGGGTCATGATTAACTTGGAGACCGACCCGACCATTGCAAAAAGCGCTGACCGCGTCGCGGCCATGCTCGCATCGACAGACAGTGACCAGAGGGACGCTCTGAGGACGATGACCGAAATGTGTGATTACATCAGATTCAACCATCTAATGTGTGCCCTCCACAAGGATCTGGAACCCGGCTTCGACACTGAAGGATGCGATGCTTGCGCAGGTTTCCTCGGCGGCAGGGAATTGACCCGACTGAAATTAATAACCGGTTAGCGAAGACTTGCAAAGTGGAGCGCGCCCGGAATGGCTTACAGTGAGGCCACCCGGAGGCGATAATTACGAAGGTCTCAAACACCTGTTCAGAGGTCTGAACCTCCATACCGTTTGTGAAGAGGCGCATTGTCCCAACACGCATGAATGCTGGGGCGGGGGCACCGCCACTCTCATGCTCATGGGGGACACCTGCAGCAGGGCTTGCAGGTTCTGCATGGTGACACCTGGAAAGCCGAACGGGATTCTTGACACGCTTGAACCCGAAAACGTCGCGCTTGCGCTATCCCAGATGGACCTGAACTACATCGTACTGACATCGGTCGATCGCGACGACCTACCGGATGGAGGGGCTTCTCATTTCGCGAAGACGATCAGGGCGATCAGGGAGAAGAAGCCCGAGATGCTTCTCGAGGTTCTCATCCCTGATTTTCAGAACGACGCAAACGCGTTGAAAGAGGTCGTCGACGCCGGACCGGACGTCATCGCCCACAACATAGAGACGACACAAGCCCTGACCCCGAGAGTGCGGGACCCACGGGCGGGGTACCAGCAGTCACTCTCAGTGCTGAAGAATGTGAAGCGATTCAACACGATGCTATACACGAAGTCATCCATAATGGTCGGTCTTGGCGAAACCGAAGATGAGATGGGATCGACAATGCAGGACTTGCGGGGAGTCGGGGTAGATTTTCTCACCGTGGGACAATACCTGCGTCCCTCTGCTAGACACCTCCCCGTCTTGGAATACGTTCCACCCTCGACTTTCGTAAAGTACAAAGAAATGGGGGAAGGGTTGGGCTTCAAATACGTGGCGTCAGGCCCCCTAGTGCGAAGTAGTTACAGGGCGGGGGAGTTCTTCATATCTTCGATTTTGCATAAGGAACGCTCAATTCCCGAAGTCTGACTCGGCAATCCCTAAAATCGACGCAACCCTTTAAATAATTTCCAAATTCGCTCCGCACTATTGACCGGGCCGAGGATTTTTAGGGAATCAGACCTCAACTTCGAAAAGATCGGGGATGTACTCTATCAGCGGCTGACGCCTGACGGCAAGATCAACGGAGACGAGCCGAAGATTTCTGTGGAGACGCTGAAGAAGATGTACGAGGCCATGGTCGTGGGGAGGCTCCACGACGAGAAGGCGACAAACCTCTCAACCTTGAGGGAGATAGGGACGTACGCTCCGTGCAAGGGACAGGAAGGGGCTCAGGTGGGCTACACCACCGCGTTGGAGAAGGGTGACTGGTACGTACCGATGTATCGAGATAGCGCTGGGATCATCAACTTCGGACTGCCCCCTCTCAGACTCCTGATGTTTTGGGGAGGTGACGAAAGAGGGATGCAGATTCCTCCGGGACTCAACCTCCTCCCCATTGCGGTTCCCGTATCGACCCAGATTCCCCACGCAGTAGGTCTCGCGCTGGCCCGAAGGCTGCAGAAGGAAAAGTCGGTCGTCCTCGTGTCAACTGGGGACGGAGGTAGTTCGAAGGCCGACTTCCATGAGGCCCTGAACTTCGCGGGAGTGTACGGACTCCCCGTCGTCTTCGTGGTTGAGAACAACCAGTGGGCTATCTCGCTCAGGAGGGAAAGGCAAACAGCGTCCAAGACGATCGCGCAGAAGGCGATCGCCTACGGATTCGAGGGAATCCTGGTGGATGGCAACGACGTGGTCGGCTCGTATGAGGCGGCCAAGTACGCCGTAGACCGGGCTCGTGGGGGGGAGGGGCCGACGCTTCTAGAGTTCTACACGTACAGGATGGGACCCCATACAACCGCCGAGCTTGTCTCGAACAAGTTGAAGTCAACAGAGGAAATAGCAGAATGGGAACAAAAGAGCCCCATAACAAGGATGGAGAAATATCTCCAGAAGAGGGGACTGCTCACCGAAGAATACCGACAGAGCGTCCGGGCGAACGCCGAAAGGATGGTTGCGGACACGGTTCAGGAATACAGACAATTGGCGCCCCCGGACCCGACCGACATGTTCAGGTACGTCTACGACACCATGACCCCCAACCTGCAAGAGCAGGCCGCGGTTGCCTTTGGAACGAAGATAGAAGTCGCGGAGCGAGCGACGGAAGAACCAGAGCTGACGGGAGGGAAGCCGGGCGTCAACATCAGAAACGCTCTGAACATGACGCTCAAACAAGAAATGGAGAGGAATGAGAGGATCATCGTTTTCGGTGAGGATGTCGGGAAGAACGGCGGGGTCTTCCAGGTTACTAGGGGCCTTCAGGATCAGTTTGGAGAAGGTCGGGTCTTCGATACCCCTCTCGCAGAACTCAGCATAGCTGGAATCTTCGTGGGTCTCGCCGTCGGGGGGATGGTCCCGGTCGCAGAATTCCAATTCGACGGCTTCGTCCCCGCCGCCTACGACCAGATCTTCGGGCACATTGCAAGAATGAGAAACAGGACCAGGGGAAGATACACGACGTGCGGGGTCATAAGATTCCCATACGGCGCCGGAATCAGGGCGCCGGAACAACACTCCGATTCTCCCGAGTCATATTTCACCCACACACCCGGTCTGAAAGTCGTGATCCCCTCCAACCCATATGATGCCAAAGGGCTGCTGGCATCCTCCCTGAGGGAGCCCAATCCGGTAATCTTCATGGAGCCGAAAAGACTCTACGATTCGCCGAAGATGAACGTCCCAGAGCAGGAGTACACCATCCCACTTGGTAAGGCGAAGGTCGTCAAAGGAGGGAACGACCTGACTCTAATCTCTTACGGTGCGATGATGGTTCCGACCCTGGAGGCCGCTGGAGTCCTTCAGACCCAGCACAGTTGTTCAGCGGAGGTCCTCGATCTGCGAACGATTTCACCATTGGACTTTAACGCGATTCTTACCTCCGTCATGAAAACCGGCCGGGTCGTCATCGTTCATGAAGCACCACAGACTCTGGGGATAGGCGCGGAGGTCGCCGCAAGAATCGCGGACAAGGCCTTGGACTACCTCAAGGCCCCGGTGAAGCGGGTCACTGGTTTCGACACGGTGGTTCCTCTGGCCAAGACGGAGGACTCTTACATACCGAGCAAGGAACGGATCATCAAGGCTTCCGTTGAACTTATGAATTACTAGAGCGGTCTCTTTCTTTCAGCTCACCATAAAGATTAGTAGTCTCTCGGGAAAGGCCGCACCCAAGTAGGGTTCGACTTTTGCCATACGAATTCAAGCTCCCCGACATCGGAGAGGGTGTAGCGGAGGGCGAGGTTCTGAAGTGGTTTGTAAAAGAGGGAGATCCGGTGAAGGAAGACCAGCCCTTGGTCGAAGTGATGACTGATAAAGTGAACGTGCAAATCCCCTCCCCGAGGACTGGCACGGTAGGCAAACTGATGGCAAAAGAAGGGGACGTCGTCAAGGTCGGCACAACCCTCGTTCTGATTTCCCTTCCTGGTGAACAACCATCCACCGCTCCCTCACCGCAGGCTCCGCCTCAGGCTAGGACTCCCGAGGTGACATTGCAGGGACCCAGCGTACCCGAGCCTGGTCCTGCTTCACGCGCGCTCGCAACCCCAGCGACAAGGCGTCTCGCCAGAGAGTTGAACGTGGATATCGCGAGAATCAGGGGCAGTGGGCCTCAAAGTAGGGTCACCGACGACGATGTAAGGGCTGCGGCAGGGAGGGGAGGCCAGCAGGCCGTCGTTTTGGGCAAGGCGGCTCCAGCGCCCCCGACAAGTTCTGCAAGGGAGGAAGTCGTCCCGCTCAGAGGAATTAGAAAGACCATCGCGGAGAGGATGGTAAGGTCGAAGAACACAGCCGCGCACGTGACTCATGTAGACGAGGTCGACATGACGGAGCTGGTCGTCCTGCGGGAGGCGTTCAAGGGTAGCGCCGAGAAGCGGGGCGTCAAGCTGACCTTTCTTCCATTCATAGTGAAAGCGCTCGTTCCCGCTCTGAAGGAGTACAAATTCGTGAATTCCACTTTGGACGACGCGGCTGGGAATATCATTCTCAAGAAATACTACAATCTAGGCATCGCTGTCGACACCGAGCAGGGGCTGGTGGTCGTCGTAGTGCGAGACGTGGACCGGAAGGACATCTTCGAACTTGCGGGCGAGATAGAGTCTTTGGCCGAAAAAGCGAGGACGGGTCGGCTCAGCCTCGACGAGGTCCACGGTGCAACTTTCACAATAACGAACGTCGGCGGTATTGGAGGTCTCTTCGCGACTCCCATCATCAACCCCCCCGAGGCGGCGATTCTCGGCGTGCACGCGATCAAGAAGCGCCCGGTCTTTCGCGACGGAAAGGTGGAGGTGCGCGACATGATGTACATCTCCCTTAGTTTCGACCACCGAATCTTCGATGGTGCGTACGCCGCAAGATTCACCAACAAGATAATCGAAACGATTCAGGATCCGAAGAAGCTGCTCACGGAAGTCCTCTAGGGCATGAAGTCTGCGGACGTCGTCGTAATCGGCGGCGGACCAGGAGGATATGTATGCGGGATCAGGGCAACACAACTCGGCCTGAAGACGGTTCTCGTTGAACGTGACAGACTTGGAGGGGAATGTCTAAACTACGGCTGTATCCCTTCAAAGTCCCTCATCACGGTTTCCAAGCTATTCGAGAAGGTTCGCAATGGCGCAAAATACGGCCTGAAGGTCGATGCAGTCTCAATTGACTTTGTGGCACTCCAGAAGTGGAAATCTGAGGTAGTAAGCAAGCTTGTGTCAGGGGTCGGCGCGCTCCTGAGCGGAAACGGGGTCGAAGTCCTCAAAGGAGACGCGGAGCTCGTTGACAAGAACAACGTCAAGGTCGTCACCACAGCTGGCATCGAACAGATCCATACTAAGAGCATAGTGATAGCGACAGGGACAAGACCAGTCTCAATCCCGGGATTGACGATTGACCGCGAGATGATAATCACCTCGAAAGAAGCACTCGACCTCGACCGAGCTCCAGAGAGGTTCCTCATCGTCGGTGGCGGGGCGATTGGTCTGGAGTTCGCCTCGATGTATCAAAAATTCGGGAGCCTGGTAACCGTGGTTGAACTGACCGACCAACTGCTTCCCGGGACTGACATAGACAGCGTTCGAGTCGTCCAGCGGAGTCTCGAGAACCACGGAGTCAAGATTCTTCTGAAGTCGAAGGTCGCTTCCACTGAAAAATCCACAGCGCAAGTGAAAGCCACGATCGAAACTCCATCGGGCACGACTTCAATTGAGGCGGACAAAATCTTGGTCAGTGTCGGCCGCAAAGCCAACACGGAGAAGCTGAACCTGTCCGCGATTGGGGTGGAGCTCGACCAGAGAGGCTACATCAAGGTCGACGAACATATGATGACGAACGTTGCTGGAATCTACGCAATTGGTGACGTCCGAGGGCCACCGCTCTTGGCCCACAAGGCGTCCAAAGAGGGGATCGTTGCCGCGGAATCGATCGCGGGGAAACCTACGGCTGCCGACTGGAAAGTGATCCCCGACGCTATCTTTACCGACCCGGAGATTGCGAGCGCTGGGCTTACCGAGTCGAAGGCGATCGAAGCGGGGTACTCGGTGAAGAGAAGCAGATTTCCGTTCGCAGCCCTCGGGAGAGCGCTTTCCGTGGGGGAAACGGAAGGTTTCGTTAAGATAATTTCGAACGCTCAGGACGGGCTCGTCCTAGGAGTGCAGATCGTCGGGCCCGAAGCCTCCAATTTGATTAGTGAGATTGCACTCGCGATTGAGATGGGGGCTACGGTCGAAGACATCGCACTCACCGTCCATCCCCACCCGACGTTCCCCGAAGCCATAATGGAGGCAGCCGAGTCGGCCGCAGGGCACCCCGTGCACCAGCTGAAATCATGATGATCGAGCTCCTAGATCTAGGAAGAAGAGACTATGGAGAGGTGTGGAGGCTTCAAAAAACCCTCGTTGAGCGTCGCATCAAGGATGAAATCAACGACACACTTGTTCTCGTAGAGCACAACAACGTCATAACTCTCGGACGGAAAACTAGCCCCGAAAACCTCGGCCCACAGAAGATCCCAGTCTTTGAAGTCGAGCGAGGAGGGGACGCAACCTATCACGGCCCAGGCCAACTTGTCGGCTATCCCATCGTCCGACTTCAAGACCACGATGTCAGGAGATTCGTAAGAAACCTTGAAGAAGTCCTTCTCAGAACTACACATCGCTTCGGGCTCTCCACCGGTAGAAAGGACGGGCACAGGGGGGTCTGGATTCAGGGGAAGAAGATCGCCTCAATTGGGGTGGCGGTTGAGAATTGGGTCACGTACCACGGCTTCGCGCTTAATGTAAACACCGACCTTTCCTACTTCCGCTACATTAAGCCATGCGGGCTGGACCCTGAGACGCTGACCTCCATGCAGGCGATAGCAGGTAGAAAGTTCGACCTCACCGAAGTGAAGCATCGGGTCGAGGGCGACTTTGCCATCGTTTTCAACGCGGGACTTCAGGCTGTCGAGTCACAAATTGCTCTCACAAACAAGGCAGAACTGCAAAGATTAAGTAAGTGAAAGCACAACTTCCATTCGTGTCAAAGAGTTCGCCACCGAAGATTACCTATGTCACTCTCGCAGCCGACGATAGTATCCACCCCAAGTTCGAGGAGGCCCTCAAGAGGTTCGAAAATGAACTTGGAAGACACTACCCGATGTATATCGATGGGAAGGAGACCAAGTCTGACCTTGGGGAATTCGAACACAGGAGCCCGATAGACACCGACATCATCGTCGGTCACTTCCAGGTCGGGAACCAGGTGCACGCGCGATCCGCCATAGAAGCCGCGGACGTCGCGTTCCAAAAATGGAGAAGCACCGATTGGGAAGAAAGGGTCAGGATCATGAAGCGAGCGGCGGATCTGATCGATGAAAGGAAGTACGAAATCGCGGTCGCGATAACCTACGAGGTCGGCAAGAACAGGCTCGAAGCACTGGCCGAAGCCTGGGAAGCCGTGGACGCCATCAGATACTACGCGAATGTGATGGAACAACACGGGGGGTATGAGACGAGGATGGGGCCAGGAGGACCCGGCGAGCAGACAACGGTTGTGGCGAAGCCGCTCGGAGTCTGGCCCGTAATTTCCCCGTTCAATTTTCCCTTCATGCTCGCAAACGGGATGGCCCTGGGGGCTCTCATAACGGGCAATACGATCATCTTGAAACCGACGAGCGAAGCTCCACTTACGGGACTAATGCTCTACAGGATTTTCAAGGACGCAGGAATTCCGACCGGCGTAGTAAACTACGTCACGGGGCCAGGGGGGAACTTCGAGAAGGAATTCGTCTCGAATCCCGCAGTGGCCGGCATCGCTTTTACCGGCTCGCGCGACGTCGGAATGCGCCTCTACAAGGAGTTCTTGGCGCAACAGCCTTACCCGAAACCAGTGGTCATGGAGATGGGAAGCAAGAACCCGGCAATAGTCACATCAAAGGCCGACCTGAGCAAAGCCGTTGAAGGGATTGTGAGGGCCGCGTTCGGGTATGACGGTCAGAAATGCAGCGCCGCCTCGAGGGTATATGTCCAGAACACGGTCAAGTCGAAGTTCTTGGACGGATTGAAGGCCCGGGTCCAGGAGATCAGAGTAGGAGACCCGCGCAAGAAGGACACTTTCAACGGACCCGTAATTAACAAGGCTGCGATCGACAGGTTCCAGGATGCCGTGGAGGACGCAAGGAATTCGAAGGGGATTTTCTTGGTTGGCGGCAGAGTATTGAAGGTTGGTTCCTTCGCTCGTGGATTCTACGTCGAGCCGACGGTCGTGACTGACCTTCCGGGGTCTCATCGCCTCTTCAGGGACGAGCTGTTCCTCCCGTTCATCGTGGTCGACTATTTCGAGACTCTCGAAGAAGCACTGCAGAAGGCCAACGCGACAGAATATGGGCTTACCGCAGGAATCTTCAGCGAAGACAGCTCTGAGGTGCGACGGTTCTTCGACGGGATTGAATTCGGGGTCGTCTACGCGAATAGGAAGGGAGGTGCGACGACGGGGGCCTGGCCGGGTGCGCAGTCGTTCGTAGGATGGAAGGCGAGTGGGGCGACTGGGCGAGGAATCGGTGGACCCCACTACCTCCTTACCTTCCTGCGAGAGCAATCGCAGACCCTAGTTTCAGACTAGACGAACGGTAGCAAGTAAAACGCAGTGACGATGAGCGCGTCAAGGGGCCACCAGGCGGGGACCGTGACTTTCCCGAGCTGAAATGACCCGAACAGTTGGGTAGTCCATTCGCCCCTCATAACCGTCTTTCCCCTCCACACGAAATAGGCCACGTCCTCCGCTAGAGCGGCGTAGAATACGTTTCCCGCCCACGCGGAAACCGACGGTGTGAAGGACACGACAATCAACAGAGGTAGGAGGAAGTAGAAATGGTAGGGCGCGTACAGCCAAAAAACCGGCTTCTCGTCAAACCCAGGGACCTCTCTTGTCCATTGCGCCTCCCTCCGGTTGACGTACCGATATTCTATCCCCCCGAAAATGACCGCGAACGCAACGACTCTCAGGAACGAAGGCGGGTCGAACAACTACTTCAACGGGACATAGAGACTTGAGCGGCTCGCACCTATTCCCGGAGTGCCGTGTACGACCTTCTTGTTCGTAATTACGTACTCACCAAGGTAGTGGCCGATCATGTCCGGCTTGACTTCAAGCCCGACGAACTCCCTGCCATTGTGAATCCCGATTGTTAGGCCCACCATCGCAGGAAGGACAATCATGTCTCTCGCATGAGTCTTGATTTGGCCCTCCAGCTTCCCCTCCTTCGCGGTCCTCACGTCCTCGAGGAGTTTCCTTTTCTCGTCCGACACTCCTCGATTGAGCGAGCGCCGCGCGCGGGACGGGAGTATCTGCAGAAGCGATTCCGTGGACATCGAGTTGAGCTGCTCAAGCGAGTAACCTCTGTACTTGAACTCCTTCGGCATCTACTCCTTGACCTCCATGCTCGTTCTCGCCAGCCTCTTCCTCCCGGTCTTGCGAGGGGCTATGAGCCCGACTTTCCTTCCGGGCGGGGCGTTTCTTGACGTGCTGGTAGATTTGCCGGGGTGTTGGTGCCTTCCTCCCCCAAAGGGATGGTAAACTGCGGCCATCGCGATTCCTCTCATCCGCGGGTATGGAATACCCTTCGCCCGCATCGCATGATGTCTGGGGCCCGCCCTTAGGAAAGACTTCTCCAGCCTCCCTCCTCCGGCGATCTCCCCCACGATCGCCCTACATCTCCCATCAACAAGTATGTTCTTCCCCGATGGCAGTTTCAGAAACGCGTTTCCCCCAGCCTTCGAGAAGAGTATCGCGGAACCTCCGGAAGCCCTCACCAACTTGCCCCCGTCCCCCGGCCTCAACTCTATGTTACAGACTCTCGTTCCCTCCGGGATGCTGGCGAGCGGAAGGACGTTTCCGGTGGACAGTTGCGCGGTCGCGCCCACTTCAACCTCCCTCCCCACCGACAAACCAGAAACGGCGGGAATGTACACAAACTGCCCCTTGTCAAATTCGAGTTGCGCCAGAGGGGCGCTGCGTCCGCGCTCGTCGAGTATCGATCTCACTATCCCCTTCGCATCGGCAGCCAGTTTTGGATAACGGACGGGGGCGATCTTTCCTCTTGTCCTCGCTCGGAATTGTATCCCTCCCTTCCCACGCCTTCGCTGCAGAATTCTTTTGCCCAATCTATACCAGCCCTAGTTTAGTCGCCAGTTCGGTTGCAGAGTTCTCGGGGGAGAGTCTTACAAAAGCCTTCTTTCCCCTGATGGTCCTCGCCGTGTTAACCGAGTCGACCTTCACTTCATAGAGGGCCTCGACCGCTGCTGCGACCTGGTTCTTCGATGCTTTGTCCAAGACTATGAAGCACAGTTTGTTCTCCCTCTCAATCTGGTCGAAGGTCCGCTCCGTGACGTATGGTCTGATGACAACCTTCTGGGCATCCTCAAGCCGCAATCTTTGCTTCTACCTCCACACCAGGAACAGGAAGCTCGGACAATGAGGACTCGGTCCAAAGGGTCAGCCGCCCCGGAACTCCACCAGGAGCCAGCTGAAGCACGTTCAGGCTTGAAGCTGGGACAACCTGTGCGCCGGGTATCGAGCCCGCCGTCTTTCCAACTCCTCTGTCATTCGTAACCACGATCAATGGTCCAACCCCCTCTCTGTAACTCCGACCACGCAGCCGGGATTTCCCCGTGCGACGCTTGATACTTCCGTAGAGCCGCTCGAGTTCTTCGGAGAGCCCCACCTTCTCCAAGAAGGAGATGAGGTCCGAAGTCTTGCTGACGCTCTCGAGATCGTCCGCGACCACGAGCGGGACTCCATGCTTGCCTATTCTGTGTCCGCGCGCCGCGACGGATTCTTGGTCCGCAGTTGAAGCGATTGCTGATGCGAGAGCCAGCCGCCGCTCTTTCCTGTTGATCCTGAGGTAGATGACTTTGTTCGACCTAGGCCCATGACCCAACCTTCCCCCCACGATGCTCGCGACTCCGCCGGCTTGTCCTGATTTCGAATATCTCTCTCCCTTCACCCTGGGGATCCTTGAAATTCCTTGTCCTGTGGGCGGATTGTGCGTTTCTGCAGAGGTCTTCATCCCCGCCATTGGGTCTCGACCCTTAGGTTGAATCGCATGTGAATTTACTAGCCAGTAGGCGCGTCGGATAAGGTCGGGTCTCAGAGGGGTCGCAAATACAGGCGGGAGCTCGAGTTCCCGCGACGACTTGCCGTTAAGCTCAAGCACGTTCGCTTTCACTTTACGCACCCAATCCAGGACTTATCTGCACTACCTGGGGAGGCGCTATCTTCCGGACCTTCGGCCTCGCAGCGTATCTTACGAGAACGAATCTCCTCGGACTCCCTGGCACCGACCCCTTCAACACGGCGTAGTCGCCGTTAACGTTCCCGAAGTGCAAGAATCCGCCCGCCGGGGTTATCGGTTTTTCCTTCCCGTTGCCTATCAATAGTATCCTCTTCCCCGACTCGGTCCTCTGCTGGAATCCCTTCTGCCCCGCTCTGGGCACAGTGTACATCACCGCCGCCGGGTGCCAGGGTCCGATGACCCCCACCGCCCTCACGCTCTTCCTGGACTTGTGCTGCTTCCGTTTGACGCCGAATCGAGTAACCGGGCCCTCGAATCCCTTCCCCTTAGTTATCCCAAGAACGTCGACGTACATCCCCGGTTTGAAGATCTCCGAGAACTTCACCCTTTTTCCGATAAGGCTCGTTAGATAGTCGAATTGCGACTTTATGTCCCCGCCCCCAACCCCCATCTCAAACTTTATCGGATTCTTCTGGGAAAGTCCGACGTCCTTAGGGGTCACCGAGACAATCCCAGTTATTCTGGCGACACCACCGAGCTTCTCCTTCCAGGCCTCGAGGCTTCTGGGCGCCCCCTTTCCCCTCTTGGAACCGCTCTTCCCGTCCGGCGCGTGGGTCTCGGTCATGGCCCAATCAGCCCCCCACTCTCGCCTGTACAGCCTCACACCGACCACTTCCGCTTCGGGGGCTGCGAGTACCGTGGCCGGGTTGAAAAGGGGCTTCCCGAAATTCGGGGTCTTTTCCCTGTCGTCAATCGTAATCGCGTGGATTGTCCCAGCCTTGAAGGTGGGAAATCCCAGCAACATCGGGGTCGGGCTCTCGATCTTCGGCCAGGTCCTAATCTTTGGGACGAACCGTTTGGCACGTCCCCTCGGACTGTACGCCAAACTACCTCTACGGGGTGCCGAATGCTTGCGATGACCCAAGGTGGATTCTTCTCGAAACCCGAATTGAAGAGGCGCTTTAAGCTTTCTTTCGAGATTTACATCAGAAAGAGGTTCGTGAGGTAAAGCGCGGCCGAAATCGCCTCTTCCGTCCTTACAGTCTCAACGTGCTGCTCGCTGAACAGGTTTACGACGTAATTAACACTCTTAGTGAGGTCCTTCCCGACGATGTCGAACAATCCACGCGACGGCGACCCGAAGATCAGCATGACTCCTCGTGCGTTCGCCATCGATTGTCTGAGCTCAGACGTCAGTGAGTTCAGATTGTTTCCGTAACGCGAAGTCGCTATTTTCAGGTCGAACCTATTGTCTTTGAGAGTCTCCTCCAGAGTCTTGACCTCAACCGTGTACCCCCAATATTGGGAGACACTACTTTTCTCAACTATCCCCCCCATGAGAGGCGACACACGCGTGATTTTCACGGTAACACGCCTGTCCGCCCCCGTCTTCTGGTTCAGACGGAGGTAGCTGTCGAGCCCTATGTCGACACGACCGTCTGATAATACGACCCCTTCTCGGACATCCCCGACGCTCAGCTTATCCAGAGGGACCTTCGATTTGTGTGAAGGGATCCTTAGGGGAGGGAGGAGACCTGCATAGCGTAACGACTCCTCGAAACCGAAGATCCGCCTCCTCAGGTATTGGGGCGTTTCCAAGTAATCAAGAATCTTCTTGATCAACTTTGATTCCCCGCGCCCTCTGGGGTCCCGAAAAATCTGAATGCTGTCTACTCCGAAGATCGCGCCCGCTCTGGCGATGATGCCAAGCTTCTGAGTCTTCTCCCTAAGAGCGTCATGCTCCTCCAGCACGGTATCCGGTATCGCAATCGCTATCTTTCGGCCGTTAAGAGCCACTATCAACCGACCCTTCGGTGCACTAAATCAGTTTTTTCGAGCTAAACCGCCGTATAGGCTTAACTCCGCCCTACTGAATCGAGGGCAGACACAATCCTCTTGTGCGTCTCTTCCACTCCTTCGACTCCGGTATTCAGTATTACGCAAGGCACCCCCCACTTCTCGAACATCGACCTGAAGAAGAACTCTTGCCGTGCATCATCGGGTTCCAAGAGGTAGGGATTGTACCACGATTCGAACGCCATCCTCCCCCACATTTCTTTGGGACCCGCACCAGGAAGGACTTGATACTCGCCATTCTTCAATATCTCGATGGCCTGATTCGAGTCGAGCCTTACTTCTGCCGGGCTGCGGTCGTCCCTCCGCAGCAGGACCACAAGGTTCACCGGGACCTCCTGCACCACCTTCTCCGGCCCTTGGAGATCCTCCCTCATTACCAGGCTCCGAGTATTGCCGAAGGCATAGTAACACCATCCGAATCCGTCGTTGAACACGCACTTCTTCCCGGTGAGCTTGCACATCTCCTCGCCCTCTGTGTGATCGCAGTCCTCCTTCTTCGTGACAACGTTCTCGTTCAAGCTTCTGTCAAATATTGGCCGAAGCCACTCGAAATCCTTCTGAGTTTCCGACCTCATGTAAAGAGACTTCTCCGGCTGCCTCGCTATTAGTGGCTCCGATGGCCGCTCGTTAGGATTCTCGGGGAACTTGACGTAAACCCAATCGTCGCCGCATATCTTTCCTTCGTCGCTCAAGAAAATCTTGAAAGACTGAGTGGTCTTCCCGGTTCCCGTTGGTGCGACAATAACGACCCCCTTCCCCCTATACATCGCGGAAGCGCCGTGAATTGACAACGTGTTGAACCTCTTCTCTAAGATCGCCGCGGCCATCCCCAGTGCCCAAGACTTGCACTGACCATAGTACTCCGTGTTGACGAAAACCGAAGTATTCGTGGGCGGGAAATAGTAGGCGGAAGGTTCAATCCCATTCACGTCCCTCACGGAGTACATTCTTGCATGAGGGAGCAGATCCGTCTCTACGGTCCACCAGTTGTTTTTCCAGAACTCGTACTGGTGGTCGCTGTTGGTGATTAGCTCCACGACTATCCCGTTAAGGTTGGCCTTCGAAGACTTGAAGCCTGTGACTGCGAGACTTGCCCTCGCCAGGTTCAGAACCCGCTGGAACTCGTCACGTGACGTATTCTTGTCAGCTCTGACCCTCGCTTTCGACTTTGTGACGTAATTGCTGACCTGCAATTCCAAGCTCCGCACCGAGACCAGGTTATTTATTGGCAGTGGCCTTACGAATGCCATCCTTCTACACTTGCCTAACAGGCCAAACGTATTCGACTTCTAAGACTGAGGACAGCGTGGGACATGACAGCCCATGTGAGTGGGTGGAATCCTTCGGTAGAATCTTTCCTCCAACACCCGTCTCGACTTTCGTGAGGCATCAGTCTAACGCGGCGAAGCAAGAACCTCGCGTAGATGATCAATGGAGGCTTCGAAAATTTCCTTTGAAACTGGTATTTTGTAGCTTCCTTCGCTGTTAACGTACATAGCGCCCAACCGTGAGGGCAGACACATCTTGATTGACGATGGGGCGCCCTTCTTATCGGCCATGACAAATCTGAACAGAGTCCTTTTGTTCAAGAAGGCTGTTTTGACACTAAATTGTCTTAGGACTCGTTGCAGAAGGTCAGACTGTTCTTCGAAATCAGCTCTTTGCAGAATCCCCAGCTGAAGTCCGATCCAGCTCTCTGCGATCATGCCGAGAATCACGCTCTTGCCGTGGCTTAGCCTGTAGTTCGAAGCACTTTCGATGGCGTGACCAACCGTATGCCCAAAATTCAAAATCGCTCTGAGATTGTTTTCCACTTCGTCTTTCGACACAACCTCTGCCTTAATCTTGCAGGCATCAACGATAAGCTCATTCGGGATTGCGGAATCGAATTTGTCCAGCCGTGATATTCGATCAAACATTTCTCGATCAGCAATGATTGAGCATTTGATAATCTCGGCTAGGCCGTTTATGATCTCTTCACGCGGAAGTGTCTGCAAGGTCCTCGGATCAATTAGAACACCCCTGGGTTGATGAAAAGTGCCGAGTTGGTTTTTCCCCCAAGACGTATTCACACCGGTCTTTCCGCCTATGCTGCTGTCCACTTGAGCCAAGAGCGTAGTCGGAAGCTGGAGGTAATCGATTCCCCTTTTGTATATTGAAGAAACGAATCCGGCCAGATCGCCTACGACGCCTCCGCCCAGAGCAACGATCATGCTGCTCCTATCCGCACCGAGTTTGCTCAGTTTTGAAGCCACATGCCACGCTGTTTCAGCTTTCTTGTTCTGCTCCCCCGCCGGGAAAGATACCAGTTCTACCCTCCGCTTGGATTCGGAAAGCGCAGCTCGCAGCTGGGCTCCATACAGTCGGGCAACGTTTGAGTCGGTTAAGACAAAGAATGAGCTTGCGTTCTGGAGAGGGAACCTCTCCAACGGCAGGTCTTCAAGGATGCCGTCTCTAATGAGGATCTGATAGCTCCTATCCCGTTGTTCAGAAGCAAACTTGACCCTAATCGTGACCGTTACCATTCACGAAGTCACTCGAAAAGGGGGTTTCGCTCTCACGGATCGTTTTGTGGAGAAGATTGCACATCCGGATTATCTTCGCGAGCTCTTTGGGATCCAGAGCCTGAGCACCATCACTCAGCGCCTCGTGCGGCCTGTCGTGGGCTTCAATCATCAATCCGTGCGCGCCGGCAGCGATTGAAGCCCTGCTCATCGGAAGGACCAAGTCTCTTCTCCCCGTCCCATGGCTGGGATCAGCGATGACCGGGAACGGCGTTTCCTTTCTCAAGATTGGAACCGCGTTCAGGTCCAGTGTAAATCTGGTCTGTGACTTGAAAGTCCCTCCGAGTGGCATTATTCCCCGCTCGCATAGTAGAATGTTCTTGTTGTGGTTTGCGACGATCCTTTCTGCGAAGCTCAGGTATTCGTCAATTTGAGCCGCGAAGCTCCTCTTGAAGAGAATCGGCTTCCCTGTCCTCGCGGTCGCTTCAATCAGGTCTTGGTTGAACATGTTCCTTGCGCCAATTTGTAGGATGTCGGCATACTTTGCCACGCTTTCCACGTCGACCTCGCTTCTAACCTCCGTGATTGTCGGAATGTCGAGATCCTTGCCAGCCGATTGGAGATGTTTCAGACCTTCCAGGCCCAAACCTTGGAACGAATGTATCGATGTCCTCGGTTTGTAAGCTCCCCCGCGAAGTATGTGAGCGCCCGCTTCCTTCACCTGCTTTCCAATGCGGTGAATCTGTTCGTAACTCTCAATAGAACACGGTCCGCACATGTAGACAGGCGGATTGTCTCTGCCGATTGAAACCCCGTGGACCTTAACGACGACGTCCTTTGGAATGTAGCTCCGACTCATCAGTCTGAATGGGACTTGGATCCGGATTGCGTCGTAGACCCCTGGCATCGACCTGATTTGATCGAAATCTATCCTTTTTTCATCGCCAATTATCCCGATTACCGTTTGGAACTCTCCCGATGAAATGTCAACCTTCAGGCCTGCAGATTTGATCTTGTGCACTACTTCGTCCAGTTGCGCCCTGGTCGCGCTCGGCTTCATCGCGACGCTCATGTAGGATCCGACCTCCGTTCAACAGCACAAGCTTCATTCGTTCGGAGCGTCGACGAATGAACGTTCGCCAGAATGAACGACATTGGTTTTCGTTTACTCTGAGCACAATTCCGCGCTAAAAGATTGATAGTTGCAGTATTGTCTGGCCCGCCTAGGGCTCGGGATATCGGCCGGACATCACAACTAATCGGACGCCCTCTTCAGAATCCCTCTTTTAAACCAAACGATAAACCCAGGATTCCCTCTGCTTTTGATCGGCACACCACCCCCAAAATCTCGAGCCTTCGGAAAACCTTTGATGGAATTCTCCACACGAAGGCCTAAATATCGAGGAGCCACATCGCTTAGCGAGCTAAGTTGACGAGGCCGATGGAAGGCGGTTCAGTTTATCGACGACCTCATCACAGTTACTGCTACGGACATAGCTCGTAGAATCGCCCCAAGTTCTCTCATCAAATCAAAGAGTGCCTGGAGCAGAGGAGTAAGCCAGTGAAATCTAGACTCATTCTCTGTACCTCTCTGACGGCCTCCAGTTGTGTAGGGATGGCGAAAAAAGCAGCTCTTGCCCTAACACTGGGATCAGACCTCGTCGAGTTCCGAATCGACCGCCTTCACGAATCTTCAGCGAGCCAGATCATCAAGCACCTCTCACCGTTCTTCGACAGGGCAGTGGTCACGGTTCGTCCGGTCTCGGAGGGCGGGGCCTTCATGGGAAGCGAACGACGCAGGATCGAGCTCATCAAAGAGTTGGTTTCGCGGTCCCCTACCTTCATCGACTTAGAGCTTCGCACAATCGAGAGCAATGAAGGATTGATTGACTCATTGAAAGGTCTAAGAAAGATAGTCTCATGGCACAGCACTTCTGGAACTCCGTCGCTCTCCAAGCTCCGGGAAAGGGCCGCAGGTGCAAGGAAGCACGGTGGTCTAGTGAAAATAGTCACGACCGCTCGGAAACTCCAAGACTGCTGCAGGGTCTCGTCCCTTTACGGACCCGAGAACTATCAAGGTTTGGTTGCCTTTTGCCTTGGGGAATTCAGCCTTATTTCCCGCATATTCGCGTTGCAGCTCGGTTGCCCCCTGATGTATTGTTCCCTTCCAGGCGAACCGCTTGCGCGAGGGCAGGTCTCGATAGAGGTGATGAAACAGCTGCGAGAGTTGGTAGAGCGTGACTGATCAATACTACCTGATAGGCGAGAGAGTCTCTGCGTCGCCGACACCAGGGATGTTCAACGCAGCATTCGAAAATGCTGGGGTGGACGCGGAGTACTCTGCCGTGAGCGTCGCGACAGAGCAACTCAGCGCCCAATTCAGTTCGTTAAAGTCAAAGGGTGCAAAAGGGTTCAACATCACGATTCCCTTTAAGACAACAGTCATCCCACTGCTCGATGGCTTGGACGGCACTTCTGCCAAGATTGGCGCCGTGAATACTGTCAAGGAGGCCGGTCGAGCGTACTTCGGATACAACACCGATGTCTACGGAATAACCCGATCGTTAGAACTTCATGAGAAGACCGAAGCAGAAAAGGCTCTTCTGATTGGAGCGGGTGGGGCGGCCCGTGCATTCTGCGAAGTCGCTGACGAGATCGGCTGTCGCTCGATAACCGTGGCCGTCCGAGAGGCGACTAGGGCCGCAAAATTCATCGACATGATGACGGCGGCGTTCCCTGAGACCGAATTCGAGCTTTGCTCTATCGACTCTCTTCGGGGGGGCGACTTTGATCTGGTCTTCAACGCCTCTCCCATAGGTAGCGCCGGCATTCCCCTCCCAGATTCATTGAGACGAGTTCTGATGGGGGATATGCTCGTGTTTGACGCTGTATATTATCCGGCTGAAACTGAGCTTCTCGCAGCCGCAGCTAGCAAGGGCTCTCAGACGATAGCGGGGTACCAAATGTTGCTTCACCAGGCCGTTGCGTCGTTCGAGATATGGACGGGACAAAGGCCTTCCGAGCAAGTAATGGAACGTGTATTCCTTGATACGATTAGGAGGAACGAGCGTTGATCGGACGGGCTTCGAGCTTCGGCGCGATAAGTATCGTCAACGCAATTGCTGGAGGCAAGGGTGCGACTGCTAGCATACGTCTGAAGACCTACGCCAAAGTAGAGCTGAATGAGGGTAGAGGCATGTGGAACGCTACCGTTAACGGGGACGAAACGGCGTACGACCTGCCCGCCCAGGCTGTCAAACAGACACTAATCGCTTCCCACTTGGATCCAGGAAAGTACTGGGGAACCATCGAGACGAGGTCGTCAATCCCGATGGGCGTAGGGCTGAAGAGCTCGTCCTCGACTTCCGTCGCAGTCTCGCTCGCCGTGTTCGACGCACTCGGGAAAGATGACATCAACGTCGAAATGGTCCTGGGTTGTAGCGTCAGGGCTTCGCTCAAAAGCAAGGTAACCATAACTGGAGCGCTGGACGACGCCGCTTCTTGCCTCCTCGGGGGCGTGAACATGACAGATAATCTACGAATCAAGCTCATCCGGTCGAGACCATTAAGAAGGAGGCTGAAGGTATTGATCAGGGTCCCTCCCGAAAAAAGTAGAAGAGAGTCGATTGACCTTGGGGACGCGAAGAAACTTAGTCGGATCTGCGACGCCTTGTTCAGGATGAGCCTGGGGGGTTCATACTGGGCAGCGATGACCCTCAATGGGATTCTCTATTCAACTCTCCTCGGGTACCCACCTGGCCCGGCCATGCATGCGATCGAACTGGGCGCAATCGGCGCAGGACTTTCAGGGACGGGCCCTGCGGTCGCCGCTGTCTTCGACCCTGCCGATAATAAGGTGGTCGAGGGGCTCAGGAGAGATTGGTCGAGCGACGGCAGCATCGTGCTGGAGACGACCACCAACAATCAGAGAGGCGGATTTCTTGCCTAACACGAAGACGACGGTCAGGGTCGACCGGAGGCTGGAAGGCTCGGTTCTAGTCCCTCCGAGCAAGAGCTACACTCACCGTGCGGTCTTGATGGCCAGTCTGAGCGACGGCGACTCAATTGTGATCAATCCACTGATTTCAAGAGATACGAGCGCGACGCTCAAGGCGTGCAAAGCATTCGGTGCCTCGATTTCGAACAACGACGGGTGCCTCTTAATCCGGGGCGCAAGACCTCGAACCCCAGAAGACGTGGTCAACGTTGAGAACTCTGGGACAACCTTGAGATTCATGACTTCCGTCTTCTCTCTTGCCGATGTTGGAAACTCGATCCTTACCGGCGATGCAAGCATCAGGAGGAGACCCATGCAGCCCCTGCTGGACGCTCTCGGCCAACTGGGAGTTGAAGCGTGGTCAAGCAGAGGGAACGGCTGCGCGCCCCTCGTAGTAAGGGGAGGGGGAATGCGCGGGGGGACGACAGACGTCCGCGGGGAGATCTCGTCCCAGTTTGTTTCTTCACTATTAGCTGCGGCCCCTCTGGCAGAAGAGGATGTGACCGTCCGAGTAACGGACGCCGTGTCAAAGCCCTACATCGACGCCACTCTTGCGGTTGCTTCAAGATTCGGGGTGACGATTAGAAGGGAGAATTATTCGAGTTTCTTTGCGAGGTCTGGCCAAACCTACAGACCCTGCACTTTCAAAGTTCCGGGAGACCTCAGTTCCGCGTCATTTATCGCCGCAGCTGTAGCTATGGCGGGGGGGAACGTGCGGTTGGAAGGGTTGGATTTCGCTCTCCCGCAGGGCGACGCAATTATCGTTGATATATTATCGTCTATGGGCGTGACTGTGAAGAAGAGCGGGAATCAGATTCTCATTGATTCAGACGGAGGGACACTCAAGGGAGGCGCGTTCGACCTCGTTGACACTCCCGATCTTCTTCCAGTAGTGACCGCACTCTCGCTAAAGTGTGGCTCCACTGTCGAGATTGGGGGAGTCGCGCACGCGAGATTCAAGGAGACTGACAGGATAGGAGTGCTGACTAGCGAGCTGAAGAAGCTCGGAGCGAACGTAGAGGAAAGGGACGACGGTTTGGCAATCAAGCCAGCCAAGCTCCGACCCTCGACCCTCAACGCTCACGACGACCACAGGATGTTCATGGCCTTCTCTCTTGCATCGATGCTCTTCCCGTCAGGAATACCGGTTGTAGGTGTCGAGAGCCTGGACGTGTCTTATCCGTCGTTTCTTGATGACCTAAGGCGGCTAGGGGTGGACGTCAGGAGCGAAGAAAATTGAGCGGCAACATCATTGGCGAAAGGTTCACTGTTGTGACATTTGGGGAGAGCCACGGTAAGTGCGTGGGAGTCGTGGTCGATGGATGCCCCGCAGGCCTTGAAATCTCCGAGGAGGACATCCAGCACGACTTGGACCTCAGAAAACCGGGACAGTCGATAGTGACCACCCTGAGGAAGGAGACGGACAGCGTCGAAATAATGTCGGGGGTCTTCAAGGGATTCACGACGGGTGCACCAATAATGATGCTCGTTCGAAACGAGGATAAGGACTCACGCTCCTATGACCTGATAATGGACACCCCCCGCCCGGGGCACGCGGATTTAGTTGCCAGACAGAAGTACGGTGGGTTCAACGACTACAGAGGCGGGGGCAGATTTTCCGGCAGGATAACAGCTTCCTTCGTCATGGCAGGCGCGATTGCAAAGAAGCTCCTGAAGGAGACCCTCGGTATAGAAATAGTGGCCTACGCCCTAGAGATAGGGGGCATCAGGGCAGAAAACTTCACGATAGACGATGCCAGGAAGAACAGGTACCAAAATGAGGTCAGAGCTCCCCAACCGGAGGTCGCGGAGAGAATGAAGACAAAAGTGATCGAGACACGGGAAAAAGGCGACAGCCTGGGCGGCATCGTTGAATGCGTTGCCCTTAACGTTCCTGTCGGGTTGGGGGAGCCCGTCTTCGCCTCCCTAGATTCTGACATCGCCAGAATCACTCTTTCGATACCCGCGGTAAAGGGCATAGAGTTCGGATCGGGTTTCTCATCTGCAACCGCGACTGGAAAGCAAAATAACGACGAATACCTGTACAAAGATGGAAGAGTGGTTACCAAGACGAACAACTCTGGGGGGATACTTGGTGGGTTGTCCAATGGAATGCCAATTCAGTACAGGACTGTCTTCAAGCCGGCCTCCTCTATAGCTTCCAAACAGACGACCGTGAGCCTTTCACAGTCGAAGGAGGTCGAACTGGTGGTCCCCGGCAGGCACGATCCCACGGTCGTTCCGAGGGCCGTCCCGGTTTTGGAAAGCACGACGGCGATTGTCCTCGCCGACCACGCGATAAGGGCGGGTTTGATTCCGCCAGTCCTGAAGACACAAGGTGATTGAAACGGAAGAAGAAGCCGAGCTGAAGGAGCTCAGGGAGCAGATAGCAAAGACGACTATAGAACTCATGAGGCTCGTGGGCGAGAGGAACAGCCTTGCGAGCAAGGCGGGCAAGTTGAAGAGCAGGGCAGCGTTGCCCATCGACAACGAGCAGGTCGAGGACTCGCTCGTATCGGCGGTCATGGCAGAGTGCAGTAGGGTTGGGGTGTCCAGAAGCGCCGGACTAAAGATCCTCAACACGCTTCTTAGCGAGTCTAAGCGTGTGCAGGGAGGGGCAGCAGGCAAGGGCGTCGAATCCCCGATGGGCGCATTCGCGAAGGCGAAAGAAATGGAACGGCTTGGAAAGAAGCTCATCAGGTTGGACGTGGGGGAGCCCGATTTCAAACCGCCCCGCGCCGTCGTCGAAGCTTGCTGTGATGCACTATTGTCCTCGAAGACTCGCTACACCATGCCGCGAGGAATCCCCGAACTCACGTCTGCCCTTCAGGGTTACCTGAAGAGGAAATCTGGATACGACGCGAATGAGGACGAGGTTATCGTGACGACGGGCGGAAGGTTCGCAATTTACTCGGCCATCGCCGCGGTGGTCGGCGAGGGCGAAAGCGCCATCGTGATTGACCCCAACTGGCCCGCTTACAAGGATACGCTCAGGCAAATCGGAGCGAAGCCGACAATCATCCGGACGACGCTCGAGGATTCGTGGGCGCCCTCCGTAGAAAAGATAGCTGAAGCGGTTCGGCCGAACACGACTGCTATCGTCCTGAGTTATCCCAACAACCCGAGCGGCAAGATAATCGGGTCTGATACCTTCAATGCCATCGTGGACGTGGCGAACGACCACAACCTGACCGTAATCAGCGACGAGGCCTACGTCGATTATGCGTACAAGGATTGTCCCTCGGTGCTGCACAGTAAGGCGAAACAGTTCATCCTCGCGGGCACTTTCTCAAAGAGCTGGTCAATGACCGGATTCAGGGTCGGATACGCCGTCTCCTCCAAACATGTTGTAGACAAGATGCTCGACATGACCTCTCTCATGCTCACCTCTGTTCCAGAGTTCATTCAGTACGGTGCGATCAAGGCGCTGGAGAGCGAGGCAGTTGTCGAAACGAATTCGAGGACGATGAAGGAAAGGATCGAGGCTGTCAGTAAGGAGCTGGACGGTCTTGACACGCTGGAATACATCAAGCCGGACGGCGCTATGTACATCTTCCCACGCGCGAAGCAACAGGGTTTCTCTGCGTCCGCGTTTGCGACTAAGCTGCTCGAGGAGAAGAGCGTGAACGTGACACCAGGGACCGCCTTCGGCGAATACCAAAACAGTTTCAGAGTCTCCTTGGGCCAGCCAAAGGAAGTTTTGTTGGAGGGGGTGAGGAGAATAGGGGCCCTCCTAGGTTGAGAATTGCAGTACTAGGCTCCGCAGGCGCGATGGGTTCGTTCTTCGTCAGGTACTTCGCATCCCAAGGTCATGATGTCGTCGGTAGCGACCCACAGAAGGGGGGGAACTCAGGAAAGACAATCGCAGCCCAGAACGCTCAAGCAATAAGGAACGCCGACTTCGTGTTGGTCGCGACACCCATTCAGACAACTGTTACCGTCTGCAAGCAAGTCTTGCCGAATCTAAGAAAAGGGGCTGTCCTAGTCGAGATCTCTTCTGTCAAGAGCGAGGGCCTTGTTCAGGTCAATAAGGGTGCGGAGCGCAAGGGGCTTTCATTTCTCTCGATTCACCCTCTTTTCGGGCCGGCCCTCATCTCTTCCAAAGGCATGAAGATAGCTGTCGTCAGGCGGGGAAGGGACAGCTCCATGGCCCTGGCCAGGAAACTCTTCCCTGGTGCCAGGCTCTTCCCCATGAGCGCAGAGACTCACAACAAGCTCATGGGCGCCATGCTATCGCTAACTCACATCACAAACATGGCTTACGCGAAGGTCGTCGCGAGCGTGACTCGGCCCAATGAGTTCAGAAAAATGGCGACACCCACCTCCTTCCTCCAGCTTACGCTCGCCGAGAGCGTGCTCTCTCAAGACCCTTCCCTCTATTCGTACGTGCAGACGGGCAATAAGTTCTCGGCCAAACTTATCAGGAGCATGGCAGGTGAACTCCTTGCCATGTCCGAACTCATCGAATCGGGAGATGCTCGAAAATTCGAGAAATACTTTGTCGAGCTCGCACGGCTCTATCCCTCCAATGGCCCTTCTGTCAAAAAGGTCTACGACGCGTTCTACGCAATCTCCAACTGACATCTGTTGCGAGTTTGAAAGGGTCCACCTCAACGCATTGAACTATCAAAACTCAAACGGCGACCTCGTAGGAATTCGAGTAGACCGGGGAGAGCCTAACCTGCTTCTCAAGCGATATTCCCTTCCAAATCTTGAATTCTACTGCGACAGGTGAGCGTGGATCTTGCGCGACTGAGGATTTCGTCGGACTCTGTTCTGATATGCCTCGAGGAGGCTGAGGCCCTTTGCCGCGCTCTCCTCAAGCAATCGCCTGACCGTTGGAAGGGGCATCTGGTCCTTTTCAGTGAAGTTGATGCAACCTTTCTGAAACTTGGCCCCCGGAAGGAGTTCTTCGTACTTCGAACGGAGTTTGGGTGACCCGTAGATCGACATGATGTGAAGCGACATGTGAGATTTTTCCTGCTCGCCGCCGCACCCTATGCCATAGGTCCAAATCTTATTCATGCGAACTCCAAGGAGTCCATCCTGCATCTCAAGTGGAACTCGCTTTCGAAGACAGCAAGGGTCAAATGAATACGAACGAAAAACTACGGTAATCCCTGCGCGTCGCCCACACTCTGATGGTGCCGACGTTCACCTCCTTCTTGATGACGCTGTACCCATACCCATTTAGGACCGACGTGAGAAACTCCACGGCGCACTCTGTGGACTCGATTCTCCTTCCCGCCCCCACTACGTCGATTTCGACCTTGTTCTTGTCTTTGGCACCTATAGTGAATTGCTTCACCGGCAGGAGACCCGCGAAGTTTGTAACGAGCGCAGAGAGCTGGTCGAGATCCTCTGCTGCTATTTTCAGGACTCCCACGAGCTGGCTCCCCAAGTCGCGGAACATCTTGAGAATTCCTGCTTTGTCCCGGGCGTAGTCCTTGACGATCAACTCGTCGATGAAATCTGAGGGAAGGGTGATTACATCTATTTGCTTCAGCAGAGTCACGGCGCGCCACATCTTGTACAGGTCAAGGGGGTTCCCTCCTTCCGCGGCGACCTTGGCTACAGTGCTGAGCGATTCGTTTGCGAACGCGAAGAGCGTCTTGTTCTGCCTCTGCGCTTGGGATGAGAATTCGTCGAACACGGCCTGGTCGACAGAGATGTTCGTACGAGCCATGTCCTGCACCTTCACCGCTCCAGGCCGTTATTTATTCTTCGATTGCTCGCAAATGCACGCATCTGCTCGGATGCCTTCTTATGCGCTGGCTCACCCTTGACTCACAGGTGAGCGAAAAAATGACCACCACAATACAGATGCACGAAGCCGAAGACGAGAAGGCAAAGCTGGCCTACTTCATGAGAAGCAAATGGTCCAACAGGTTCATCTTCGCCGCAATCATACAGGGGCTCGGGGCTACTCTTGTGACCGCACCGCTGGTGCTGCCCTGGATTACGCCTCCAGTATCAATGGTAGTTGCGGGCGGCAGCGCAGGAACATGGTTCACTGTCGGCTACATCCTCTACATCGTCGTCGGAGTCCTCGCGGTCGCAGTGACCGCACTCTTCTACCACCACTTTGAAGTCATTCTCAACAGACCCTACAAAGGAATAGCAAACTACTTGGCGTGGATTCACATCGTTCTGATGAACGTGGGCGTTGCGGCTGCCGCTGCCATACTGATGTACGGAGGATACATGGGTGGAGCAGCCATGTTGTCCACGTCCGTCGGCGGCCTAGGACAGAACGCCGGGTGGGTTCACGTGAACATTCTCGGACCCTTGGTGACCCCCGCTGGATACGCAATCATAACTGCGATGACGGGAGTGCTTGCAGGGGGACTCGGCTTCGTGGTCACTTACTTCAGAAGGTAGCGAGAGCTGGGGCCTTCCTCAGCCCTCCTACTCCCCATTTTTTGAAGGATAAGATTTGGCGAGAAGAAAGAATGTTAAGGTGAACCACGCCGTTGAATTCTTTTAGCCCGGTTGGAGAACCAAGAATCGTGTCCAGCGAGGCGAAGGTCAAGAACATAGTAATAGAGGACGTCCACACGATTAGATCAGAGGCCTCCGTGCTGGAAGCCGCTTCGCTCATGCTTGAGAAGAACGTTGGTTGCCTAGTCGTCATGAGACAAGGAGGGGCAATAGGAATGGTTACGGAAAGGGACATGCTTCGGATGCTAACAGCTGTGGGTACTGACCCGAGCAAAATCAGGGTCAAAGAGATCATGTCGGTACCGCTCATAGCTACAACGATGGATACTTCCATCGGTGATGCGGCAAAGAAAATGATTGAGAACAACATTAGGCGGTTGGTGGTGCTGGGAGAAGAGGGCACCTTTTTCGGCCTAGTTACAATGACGGACATTGTCAGGTGGTTGGCAAGACAGGAAGAGCTCTCGGATTCCCTAATCAATTATCTAGCGTACAACGTGCCCTGAAATTCGATTGACGTAGTCAAGCTATGCCCAAGCTGGTTTTTTGGGTATTAGCCGGAAACGACCTAGCTCAATCCACAATTACCTACATCGTTGAAACGTTTCCTCTATCAATATTCATACACTTCGCGCGCCGAGGCTGGGTCAGATTCGGCGCCCCGACCCTTCAACGTTTCAATAAACGAGCTGTCTACGACAAATCGCCCCGACGGGTCTTGACGGCAGTTCAAGTAACAAACACTGTCGTGAGCAATAGTAACAGGATTGCGACGCCAGCCACAATAATCCAATGCCTTCTCAAAGTCAAGCCCTCCCGACCCGATCGATAGATGTGAGCGATAACAGCGAATGAAAGAAGGTCGATTGCCAAGAAGAGGGTAATAATCTCCTGACTTGCGCGGTTCACGGAATCCAGAGTCCAGAGCACGAGAACCGAAACGGCTTGAATAAGTATCAGCGGAACGACGATTCGCTTAATCTTCAGCATCGTTCCACCCTATTCTAAGAAAGATCAATCTTCTCCGCATCAAGTCCGCCCCCGAATGCAATCGGAAAATCAGAAAGATCGACAGGAACGCTGAGGCGGCAAGGCCAATCAAAGAGGCAACCAACCTGGCGAGGGGGAACAACTTGAGTCCGTTGAGGGCGAGCTGGACTACCGAATCCATCGAGACGCCGATCGAGAGGGCTCCGAGAGCGATTATGCCTGTCATGGCCAAGCCAACTCTCAGCTGCGCGGTACGAATAGCGGCCCCCGCCAAAGCATCTGGGGTGCGGACTCTCGAGCGCAACGCCCTGGCCACGCCTAGAACTATCAGTCCCACGGCCAACGCCGTCCCGCCTAGGACCAGCGTCGCTTGCAACGTAGGGATTCCCTGGCCCGGGGTCAGCAGACCCCACCCCGCCAACACCACCAACTCAGCGGCAAAAATTGCTCCGATGGCGATGAATCTAGGCCGTTCCGAAATCCTTCGTCTTTCGCTGCGATCAATAAATGGTAGCACCACGAGAAGCAAGAGAACTCCAGTCACAAGCGTGAGGGCAACCGGGAGCCCCCCGCCTTCGAAAGCTGAAATCTTCAGTATCTGATATATCCAGAGAAAGTACCAATCGGGCTGGGCCGCGATGGTTGCTGCCAGCTGGGGTGTGTACGCGGGTGGAAGTGTGACCGGGAAGAGGAATGAAATCAATAGCATCCCGACCCCGAACAAGGCCGCGAGTTCGAGAAGATAGAGAGACACGTCCGGGAAGACGGGCAGGAGCTTCTTTGAACGAAATGACGGACCATCTCCAAGCGCCGGCTCAGATATCCCGTGGGTTTCAAGCATGTACATCTTGACGACTAGCAGAGCGAGAAGAACTGCCGGCAAAATAACCACGTGGAGGTCATAGAATCTAAGGAGGGTGGCTGCGTCACCGCCGACTCCCACGATGAGGAAACTAACAAAGGACGAAACAGGCGGAGGAAGCGCCTGGATCATTCCGACTCCAACATCAGTCGCCGATTTTGAAATCACCGACCACGGAAGCAGGTATCCCGTGAATCCAAAGCCCAGCGTAACAAACCCCATGAGCATGCCCGTTACCCACATCAGCTCCCTTGGCTTCTTGTGTACCGATACGAAGTAGCCGCGCATCAAGTGCATGAAGGCGAGCATGATCATCGCGTAGGCGGTGTATAGGTGAACCGTCTGTAGAAACGCGCCAAAGTAGACGTTCTGGAAAATGTAGAGTGTGGACGTGTAAGCTTGAGTCGGGCTGGGCACATAATACAGCATCATCACCATGCCCGTGATTCCCTGAATGACGAAGGCAACGACAGCGAGGGCTCCCAGCCAGTAGAACGGGTTTATGGCGTATTGGGGAACAGGGCGCAGTAATTGATAGGAGAGCCCTAACCTCGAGTCGAACCAATGCACCAGCCGCACGAGCCTTCCTTCGTTCTCAGGTTCCCCCAAACTAGGCCACCAAGTTTCCACCTTGGAGGTCCGAAGCGGCGTCGTTCGAGCCGGTGTTGTGTCCGAAGATTGTTGGGGGAGTCATCCCCGTCGCGAAAATGTCTCCGGAGGAATTCAGTTCAAGAATCACCCGCGGCAGAGGTCGCGGCGAGGGTCCCGAGATGACCTGCGCTTGATGACCGAAGTCGTACACTGTCCCATGACAGCAGCAATAACCCACCGGTCGGTCGGCCTTGTATGAAGCGCTGCAGGGAGGAGAGGAGCCCTGCGCTTGGAACGCGTAGAGACACCCCAAGTGTTGGCAGACCTGACTGAAGGCGATGATGTCTCCATCGGGTCCTATTCCCCCGTCAGCCTTCTGCCCCAGTTTCACAAGAATATTGGGTTCGTTGTCGAGCGGATAGTTGAATGAAACTGGCTGGTTGACGACCAGATTTCCCATGCTCGCCACCTTCACCCTCGGGAACTGCGTTGGAGGTGAACTTACTCCGAGAGCGGGATTGACTAGAGACTTGGCTATGGCGGCGACACCGCCGGCAGCTAGAACCACCGAAGCGGTGACCGCTATCTTCAGAAATGTTCTCTTTCCTTCGTCATCTGGTCCTGAGTCCTTTTCCGCCTCCTGGCTCACGGAACCGGCCTCCGTGGGTCTTTTCGATATGACAAGAGCACGGAGCCCACGACAACCCCTACCAGAAAGGCCCCCACGGCCACGACAACGGCGAGAAGAGGGGTCACGCCCGTTGCTGGCTGCGGGACGCTCGAAGATTTCGGTGACTGATTGCTGATTGTCAGCTCATACCATTGAGAAACGGATTTGAAGTGCGACGACTCACCGAGCTTTCCCTGCCAGACGGCGAAAGCGACAAAGTAGTTCGAGTTTGAACTAAGCTGGACCCTGAACGTCGGTGCGTCAGTCGTGAAGCTGCGCGTCATCTCGACTGTCCAGGTCTTGTTTGTGGAGGAGTATTGGGTGCCCGCCAATACTACAAACGGATTTGCATTTGGGGCGAGATTCGACGAATTCCCGAAGCTTCCCGCGGTCACGAAGAAACCTGTGGTATTGGTGTAGTCGTCCTCGGCGAAAGACAGATTGTCTGAAGGATATGATGGCTTTCCCGCCGGGTCGGTATACCCCCCTGGGAACCCCGCGTCGGTCTTGCTGTTGTCTGTCGGATTGGATTGCCAGTGCCATATATCCGCAGCACCCCCAGTGATCGCGCCGTTGGAACCGAGCTGCATGACAGGTGATTGCTGTCGTGATGAGGAGTTTCCGATGAACCAAAGCATCGCGGCTCTATCGGGATAGAAGTAGGTGGAGTTGTAAAAGAGCTGCTTAACGTTAGCAGTCGCTCCCGGATTCAGAGGTACCAATGACCCATTCGAGGCCCTGTACACTTCGGTATCCGAGGCGTAAGATGGGCCCTGCGTGTCGTTCCATCGGAAGAGGACATAAATCTCGAATCCATCATTCGCCGATTTCACGAGCAGCTCTGACGTGTGTCCACCGCCTGGTGAAACGCTGGCCGCTAGGGGGATGGCAGTCCACGGAATCGATCTCCAGAAGGATTCTGAGCCAGGGGCGGTAAAGTTCGCAGCACCGGTTACCGTGTAAGATGTGATGTTTTGAAAGTTGGTCTGAGCGACAACTGTGTAGGGGAACCTCGCCGAGACTGTTAAGGTGGAAAGAAACACGACTAACACGAGTGTTCTCAGGCGAATCAATCTGCCTGACTCAGCCAATTTCCCCCTCTCTGTCACGGTTGAAAGTCAGGCGGCCTGTACCTCGCTCTGACCATTTCCTTCAGCGAAGTGACTAAGTCAAAGCTCCAGGCCACGATGTCGGTCTGAGTGATTATCCCAACCACCTTGCCGTCCTCGAGAACGGGAAGTCTCTTGACTTTCGCACCTGCCATTTTCTTTGCGGCTTCTTCCATCCTCGCACTTGGGTCAATTGTGACGAGCATCTTTGACATCACTTCTCTGACAACGGCCTTATCGGGATCTGCCCCTTTTGCTATGGCTCTGGAAACGTCCCCCTCGGTTACTGCGCCTAGGAGAGTCCCGCCTTCCAGTATCAAAAGCGAACCTATCTTTGCCTTCAACATTAGCCCGGCCGCTACCCTGATAGTGGTTTCTGGATTGGTTGTTTTGACCTTAGGCGTCATGACGTCCCTCACTAAAAGCATGGTTCTACCTGACCACCAGAACCGCACATGGCGCGTGCGCGACAACTCCGTTTGAAACACTTCCGAGAAGCAATCTCTTGAAACCACCGAGCCCCCTCGTGCCTAACACAATCAGGTCCACGTGTTCGCCTTGAGCGAATTCCGCGATGGCCCCGACTGCGGATGCTCCGTCTACAACAACCTCGGTCCTGGCTTCGACTCCCTCCTGCTTGAGCTGGGCTCCCAGAGCGTGGACCAGGGTTTCCGCCTCGCGAATTGCGAGGACCTTCAGCTTTCCAAAATCAAGAGCTCCGCTCCCCGCGGAACCAACGAACCCGTACGAAGAGACGGAGACGGCGTGGATGATAACCAGCTCTGACCCGAACTTTTCCATCAGCATCCGGGCCGTCGCCAGTGCTCGCTTTGCGTTTTCAGACCCATCATACCCTACGAGTATTTTTCTGAACGATTTGCTCTCAGCAGATTCTTCCCTCGTGCTAGCAGTGATATTCAATGGACGATCTCCTCGCCAGTCTCCACATCCTTCACGAGGATTGCTCGGTAAGGACATGATTCAGCAGCCCGAATTATCGTGTCGCTGTCTATTTCCCCCTCCCCAACGTCCCTCATGCCAAGAGGTTCCTGCCTTTTTAGCGTGAACCCTAATTGGGTCCTATCGAGCGCGAATATCCCAGGGGCTAAGGAGACGCAGCTCATCGCTCCCAAGCACTTGTCTTGCTCGACGCTCACGCTCAATTTTCTTCTGTCAGAAGTGACAACCTCCAGTTCCCCCCTCCGCCGGAGCCCCTCTAGCGTCGTCGAGGTCAGGCGGATGATTACATCGGAATAACTCTCGCCTTCCCTCTTTGCCCGAGTGAGCTTGTCGCCAGCCCTTCGGCTGACCGGAATCATTGTTTCTTCATCAGGGTTGGTCATGTCCCCGCATCCTCCATGCGGCTATGAGGACTGAAAACGACGTTACTTTGGTCGCGGTGGTTGTTCCGCCGACCCTGCAGAGCCCATTCCAAGTCGAGTTTGGTGTTCCATATCGCGCAGATCAATCCATTTTTCCCCTGGGGTCATAAGGAGAATGAGAAGTATTAGACCCAGATTGTACGTTTGTTGGGTGTCTACCCCCACGTGTCTGCATTTGTAGACAAGGTCGATGGGGAGATGAGAGTCCGACGACTGATCAGAGGGCCCCAACTAACCCAACATATGTTTCCGCCGCTGACCGTATTGCGCTACGGCTTGTGGGGCTTCTCTTCCTCGGCTCTGACTTCTATCATCCCTTCAGATATTCTGCTGCTGACAATCTTGTACGGATAGGCTGAAAGAATACCGCGCAAGAACTGTTCAGAACAGCTTGTGGATTCATGCGAAAGTCCAGCACCAATAACTCGCACGGTGATGTTGATTTTTTCCTGTTCTTCCTTCCTTTCAAATTCGACTCTCTTCACCGGAAGAAAGGCCTGTACTTCGTCAACCCTTGAGACTAACTCTTTGAAATCTTCAGCGTACATGCGCAAGTAAGAGCCAATCCGTTTGCCCTCCCCGAACCACTGACTAAGCAGCCAGTCCTTGTCAGTAGAGTAGATCTTCTTGGTTAGCTCCTCCATCAGGTCCCCTGGTAGCGGAATCGCGTCCGTATCTTTTAGAATCCTACTGAACCTCCAAGAGGGATAAACCTCACGTGGTGTGCCTCCATACTCGCATACTCTCAGCACGGCTGCTAACGCTTCGTTAGTCAAGGCGTAGAGGCTCTTGTTCTCCTTGGTTGCCTCATCAGCTAGCGAATCTGCGGTTGCCTCGTCGACAGCTATGTTTGTCCGTGCCATCTGTAAACACCCATCTGTTCACATCTATACATAAATCTACTACATGTGTACAGGCGGCTAGTAATACTTCAGCCGCCCAGTAACCGGAAGTCATGAATTTCTCGCGAAAAGGGAAGGCTCTCTCGAGCGCCACGGCTTCGGTTCTCCTCGTTGTCATGTTGTCCTTCACCGCCATTGCGTATCTGTCCTTCTTTCTGGGTCAACAAGGTTCGACGATTCAGACCCTCCAAGCGCGGCTTGACACGTTGCAAAACCAGGTGAAGGGACAGAATACGACCGTGGCCAAGCTGAACAGTCTCCAAACGGAGATAGTCTCATTGAATTCCACACTCGGGAAGTATGCAGTGGACCAGCCCCCGATCGTGAGAGATGTGACGCTGACTTGGACCAAGGACTTGTCGCTGCAAGATAGGTTCTTCGGAGGGCCGATCGTGGTGAACCAGGGCGATACAATTCATGTCACATTCATCTCGAATGACACAGTTGCACACACATTCACGCTAGGCCCGCCATACGATTTTCAGATCAATGCCTCACTACCGGGTCTTGTGAATGACCTGACTCTGAAGAACTTCACTGGTCCTGCAACAAATAACTCTCAGGGTGTGATCGTAAGTGGGTCTTCTGGCCACGTGAGCGCGATGGGCTCCTTCATAGCAAAATACGTTGGAATCTACGACTACGTGTGCATCTATCACGTAAATGTTGGCATGTTCGGCTTCTTGATAGTTCTCCCCAACGTCGCATATTCAGGAACGACAACTCATACCGTGACCACGACAAATGTTCCCCAGTCTCCGATGCTTTCGCGAATAACTATCCTCAAGGGTGCGGGGACGGACCCGACGTCGTTGGGTTATTCGCCCGCGTCGATAACCGTAGTCATCGGAGTAAACAACACGGTGGTCTGGACGAACAAGGACGCGATATTCCATACAGTGACCGCAACGGACGGGGGCTTCAACTCAGGCACGATCTTCGCGAATCAGAACTACAGTCACACCTTCTCAAAGCTAGGTACATACAGTTACTACTTTTGCGAGTACCATCCATGGATGAGGGGCACCGTGATTGTTAAGGGTGGTTGAGGATTTCGAGCTCGAACAGGTCGCAGAACACCGAACGAGTTGCCACACATCAAAGTCAAACCTCGGCTGACGAATTGTCAGCGACATTGGCAAAGAATATTCGAAGACTTGTGAGTGGGAGTCTAACCGGGGATCAGAATGTCGTCCAAGTCAAGATTAGACGAATCGAAGAGGACAGGATCTACGGATTTCTCAAAGTAGGCAATGATGAGAAGGGTGAAAATTTCCTACTCGACTTCCAAGCTACTTCAACGGCGCGTGGTGCTATCTTATCCCTAGAAATCGATGGGAGGAACATGAAAGGAGATCAGCGCGGAAAGGATTCCGATTTCAATTCACGAAAGGAAATCATGGCGCTTAAGGAAATCATCGCCAGCGCACTAACTGGTGATAGAACAGCTCAGGAGACTCTGAAGAGGGCGATCGCCAGTCATGAGATAACGACCGACCAATTGAAGCCAGAAATCGTGAGGTCTGCGATAGGTTACGCGTTGGGAATATTGAGATCAAGAGTTTAGAGTGGGTTCAAAGGATTAGGACAAAGAGCAAAACAAGGAATTCATCTGCAGATATATTGCAACCAGATTTGGAAACACGGAATAATTCTCAAACCGCCCTTTGTTTATCGGGGTCGTAAGAGAAATTATGTGGACCGGGGGGGACTCGAACCCCCGACCTCTACCAGTTTGTGGCGTTCACCATGCCAAGATAGTTTTAGGCAATTGTGTCCTACCAAACTAGACGACCGGCCCTTCTTTCTTCCTGCTCTCCTTAATGTTTTAAGGCTTATTTGCGCGAAACGGGCGGAGCCGCGCGTGTCACTCTCAGCCGAATATTTCAGCAAGATTGAGATGAAAGTCGGAAGGATATTGGAAGTCGAGGATATTGCCCAGGCGCGCAAACCGATGTACAGAATGAAAATAGACTTCGGCCGCGAGATCGGGGTCAAGCAATGCGTCGGGGGAATCAAGGCGTTCTACTCCAAGGAGGATCTTGTCGGGAAGCAAGTCGTAGCAGTCCTGAACCTACAGCCGAAATCGGTAGCTGGTGTGATTTCGGAGTGCATGGTGCTTGCATCCTTCAACGACGAAATCATATCCCTGTTAAGGCCAGACAAAGAAATGCCCCTCGGGACAAAAGTCGCATAGCGATTCCTGCCTCAACGGCGATAGTCCAGGCGAATCAACCGGCGGAATTAGTTTATGAGAAATGCGGTGGCCGGGATTTGAATTCCCGAGTCGCTGGATGACGACTTCCCGGGTTTATAGCGTGGCAGGCTACTGTCCTGGACCAGGCTAGACGACCACCGCCTGGAGTCGTCCGCTTTGTCGAGACCATATGAACCTTTTCAAGACTTGTATGCCTCACCAGCGATTGTCATCAAAGAGTACCTGAAACTTCTCGCGCAAACGACGTTTCTCGAAGGATGGTGCTACCATGGTGCTACCGTGCAAGCGCTTGACTCTCGAACCGTGCCCTGAGATTCTTATTCCAGATTCTTGCCGCGACGTAACCCCCGATAGCTCCGCTGATCACGCCGAAGATCAGGATGGAGAGGTCCAAGAAGAAATCGTTAGGAACCAGGTTGGTGGCCACCGCCGTCACGTAGTAAGCGCTGAACCCAACCGCGGCCGTGCTGACGACCATCGCGGCGACGAGCCTCCCCGCTTTAGCTTCTCCACCACTCTTCACGTGCAATGCTAAGCCCAAGCCGTCCACCACAAGGCCAAAGAGAAGAGCGAACACGAGGTCGAGCGGAAAGAAAGCCGTCTTGACGACAGAGATCAGAAGCCCACTTACGGCCCCTACGTATGTTGCCCCGCCCTTCCCCACAACAAGATTGCTCAGAGCAAGGAGACAGGCTTCAACGGCTATCAAGTAATCAGATGATGGAGCTGGCAGAAATCCCTGAACCACCCAGACTATCACTCCGAATAAGCTCGCCACAGCAATCCTTCTTGACCTGGATGCGGGCGGCTTTCCAACATCTTCGCCGGGCAAGCTCTCCCGAGCACGAAAGAGGCCATTAAATAACTTTAACGAACGTTAGATAGCCAATTCAATTCTTATAAGAGAAAGCCCTCCGTACGAACCGTCCTCGTGCAATCCCAGAGAGAAACGGTAAGCCCGACGAAGATACTGGAGGTCTCCAGTCGACTCTTCGCCGAGAAGGGGTACGCGAACGTCTCGATAAGAGATGTGTGCAAGCAGGCTGAAACCACCGCTCCGACAATATACTACCACTTCGGGAGCAAGAGGGGTCTGTTTATCGCAGCTGTGAGCCCTAAGATCACGATTCACGAATTCATTATTCGACTGATGGAAGCCACAAAGTCGGAGACTCCGAGACGAGGGATAGGGTCGTTCGTGGAGACCTATCTGTCCTCCTTCCCAGAGCGCGCTTTCGATCCCGGCCTATACATGCGCGACAACGCGAAGCTTGACAAGGACAGTGCTGAAAGAATCAGCGCTGAGCTCGACGAAATTCAGAGAATCGCCGCCTCTCTTGTCCAGCGCGGGATTGAGGGTGGTGACTTCGGCAAGACCGACGCATCAAAGGCTGCGGACTGCCTTATCGGGATGCTCAATCACGTCGTATTCCAGAAGATTCATTTTTCCAAATCAAGGGACAAAGAGACCGCGGCGAGGTTCATCAAAGAATTCTTCTTCAAAGCGCTCAAGTGACTCATCAGGCTCTAGTTCCCCTCTCCGCCGATTCGATTTTATACGGCTGAAAAAGAAATTGCAACCGTGTCAACCACTCAGGGGCTCCCCCCCGGGCAATACTGGGGGAAGAAATGGATCATCTACGCCGCTCTCGGCGTTCCCAAGGTGAATGCCGAAACGTGGCGTCTACGGATAGACGGCCAGGTGAAGAATCCCGTGGAATTCACCTATTCTGAGCTAATCGGATCCGAGCAGACCAAGTACGAGAAACCCTTCCAATGCGTTACGAAATGGGGGATCGAGCACGTTCAGTGGGAGGGTGTATCGATCCGGTCAATAGCAGCACGAGCAGAACCAAACCCCGAAGCCAAATGGGTGATGTTCCACTGCGAAGACGGGTACTCTGCTCCGGTACCGACAGTAGACGCCCTTTCCGAAGACGCGATCGTCGCCTTCAAGATAAACGGGACGCCTCTCAGCACGGAGCAGGGGTTCCCCGCAAGGCCCTACATGCCGAATCTCTACGGTTGGAAGAGCGCAAAGTGGTTGAACAGAATCGAATTCATGAACGACTACCAGGACGGTTATTGGGAGATGTATGGCTACCACGAAAGGGCGAACATCTGGGCCGAAGAGAGATTCAAGGGTGGCTCGGGTAAGCATAGCAAGAGAACTGCGGTGGGCACCGCTTGGTAGCGAGACCTAAGCTGCTTCTTTCTTGAGTTCTTCCAAGATTTCTTTAGCCCTGTCGTACCTTATTTTCTTTTCTTCAATCATTCTTAAAGCGACCAAGTCTACCATGGTTCCGGTTGCTCCTGCTGATATGACGATATTGGGCACAGTTGTGCTTAAGAATTATGTCAGCGTTACTGAGTAATGGGGAGTCGCCCTGCTGATGAGCATATATCTTTCGACAAACTCTACGATCTGCACTGGCGGAGGAATCTTTCATTACATCAGATGGCACACGAACTGGGAATCAATCGAAGAACTCTAGCTAGACGAATGAAAGAGTTCGGGGTGAAAATCAGAACTTCCAAAGAGGCCGTAGCTTTACTGGTTCGAAGTCATTGGATTACGCCGGAATTACTAGATTATCTGTATTGGAACAAGAAGCTAAGCGCTAGTCTGATAGGCGAACTGCTAGGATTCAGCCCTGGCTATGTCACAACATTGATGCAGAAAGACGGTATTCAGATGAGAACGATTTCGGAAGCAGGAATGAAGTATCCGAAACATTCGTTCAATGGTAATCTGTCCACGAAGGCGTATCTTCTCGGATTCAGAGTTGGGGATTTGAATGGGGGGCTATACGGATATCAGGTAAGGGTCGCGACTTCCACAACTCACCCTGCGATGTGGCGGCTTCTGAATATGCTGTTCGGTAAATCTGGGAGAGTCGGCAGGAGTGCGGCATTTAACAACGGCGGTTACGAATGGTGTCTATATTGTTACCTCGATTCGAGTTTCGACTTTCTGCTCGACAAACCTGGACGGATAGACGAGTCCCTTCTGGCTGATGACCAGCTTTTCCTCTCATTTCTGGCGGGTTACTTCGATGCAGAAGGATCTTTACGTATCTATCCCGTTGACAGTGATGCCGCGTACTCGCTCAGAATCAACTCAGAAGACGAGGTCATTATGAGGCAAATCGTGTCAAAACTGCGTTCGATGAGGTATCATGCCGACTTTAGTCTAGGGGCCAGGAAGAACCTCAAGGCGAAGAAGAGGCTAAACAAGAATGTTTGGTCATTTGGAATGTTTAGAAAGGCGGAGATTCTCGAGCTGATCACTAAACTTCCCCTGCATCACGACGAGAAGACCAGAATGAAGTCTCTGATGTTGAACTTTGCAGACGCGCCTTGGCAAAGGGTGGGACCGCAGTTCCATTTGCTCAAATCGCGGATAAGAAAAGAAGTAATCTCGTTCAGGCGAGAAGCGAAGAAAGTGTATCACGGAAAAGCCCGGAGGCTCGATCGGTCCTAGTTCTGAGAGTTGAGTTTCTCCACGAGCTCCTTCGCGCGGTCGAAGCGAATCTTGTGTTCTTCGACCATTGCTCTTGCGACTAAGTCAACCTGCTCCCCTGTAGCACCCGCCGAAATTGCCATCGAACGCGCGTGTAGTTTCATGTGCCCGCGCTGGATACCTTCGGAAGAAAGCGCTCGTAAGGCCGCAAAGTTCTGCGCGAGCCCGACCGCTCCCATGACTTCCGCCAGCTCGACCGCGGACTTGATTCCCAGAATCTTGATTGCGACCCGAGCCGCGGGGTGGACCTTCGAAGCTCCCCCCACTAGGCCTACCGCCATCGGCATCTCCAGGGTGCCGACGAGATCTCCCTCGAGGTTCTTCTCCCAGGTCGTGAGTGGCTTGTATTTTCCGCTCCGTGACGCGAATGTGTGCGCGCCCGCTTCGAGCGCCCTGATGTCCTGCCCGCACGCAATCCCGACTGCTACGACCCCGTTCATGATCCCCTTGTTGTGGGTCGAGCAGCGGTACGGGTCCGCGTCAGCGAACGCGTAGGCAAACACGATACCGTTAACAACTTCTTCCCCACCAATCGCTTCTTTCTCAAACATCGCGCTGGCTCTCACGAGTCTCCTGTCCGCAAGGTTCGAGATTATCCTCAAGAATACTCGCCCTCCAGTGAGCTCCTCGATCATCGGGGCCACGGCCTCGGCCATCGTGTTCACCGCGTTGGCTCCCATTGCGTCTCCCGTGTTCACAATCAATTCGGCGATGACCATCGGCCCCTTCAGGGTGGAGAGAACCTTCACGTTCAGGTCCTTCGCGCCCCCTCCTAGAGAGACAAGAAGCGGATCTTGATCGTTGGCCTTTGCGATGATCGAATCTCTATGGCTGATCAAATTCGCCTTCGCCCCGGGAGGGTCGGGGACATTCACGACTTGGATCTGACCGATCATCACGGGACCCGTGTTTGTAACACTGAAACCACCCTTTACCCGCGCCATCTTTGCGGCGTTGCTAGCCGCCGCCACGACGGAAGGCTCCTCGAGGGCCATGGGGACCAGGTAATCCCTCCCGTTCACCTTGAAATTCGTGGCCACCCCCATCGGCATGGTTATCCCCCCAATGACGTTTTCGATCATGTGGTCCGCCACGTCGGCGGGCAACCCCCCCGTGTTGGAAACTGTCTTCGCTTCTTCTTCAGAAATTCCGGTAAGCTTGCGGATGAGCTGCATCCTTTCGCTCACTGGTAGTTTGTAAAACCCGGGTATCTCGGATGAGCCTTCCATGCTACGCCAACTGCTGCGTGCGCCTAACGCTATTTAATCGAAGCGACCTGATTTTCAGAGCTTCTCGGCAATAGTCGAAACCAGAAACGCGGGACGTAACGGAGCGTCGAGAGGACGCGCGCAAGCTCCTCAGAAAGTGAGACACCGACTAAGGATAAATGGATGGTGAAGACGTGGTCTTGCGCAATCGAATGGGCCCGTCGTCTAGCCTGGTTAGGACGTCTGAAACGCAGGTTTCCGTCACGCTCTGACACGGCGAAACGCCAATCCGCGCCAAGGTCGGGAGTTCAAATCTCCCCGGGCCCACCATTCTTATTAGGTTCTGTCAGTCTGCGGGACATGAAATCCCACAGACCCGACTTGGAGGCATCAACTTCTCGGTCTCGCTCCGAGTCCATCGCTTCAATTGCCTTCCGCTCCTGCACGAACCACATGCAGACATTGTTTTGTTACCTTGGCACACTTTGGCTGACTTTTACGCTGTGCCAGCAACCCGATAGTCCAATATCGGAAACGAGGTAACTCGTTTCTTCACTGCGGGTATCACCCCTAAGGGCATCGGTACCCTAGGAAATATGAGCGTGAAATATTTAAGCACCTCCACGACGACGACAAACCTCTTATTACATCCCTCCAAAGGCATATCTTGTGACGCGATCTTGGTGAATTATGGCCTAGCCGCTTTCGGCGTGTTGCTAATCATTGTCGGAGCGTTCTCCGGTTCTATCTTCGTCGCGGGGTTCGGGCTTCTAATCCTTATCCCCGCACTCGCGTCTGGAAGGAAGAGAGTCCCACCGCCACCGCGGCCGCAGCGGGCACCGGCACGAGCCGCTCCTGCCCCGCTCCCACCGAGGGTGGGGGACGAGTTCAAGACGACGGAGTTCAAAATGACCGAGGCAGACTACCCGACGGCCGCTCGCTACGTCGAAACTCCCTCTTCTTCATCCATGGCCGGCTCCAACTTAGCTCTCTTCCCGACCGCGATCCTCCCTACGCTCAACCTAAGCGGGACGCCGAAGGTCCAGCCCGCTCAAGCACCCCCCAAGGAAGAACCGCGCGATGAATTCTTGGAGCTTATCGCGTTTGTCGGTCTTATGAAGATCCTCTCAGAGAAACGCTAAGGGATATACATATTTATTTCGCGCGCAATCTTCTTCAGCCGCTCGACCCGATGCTCCGTGGACGGGTGGGTTGAGAAAAGCTCCAGTAGGGAGCTTCCCCGGAAAGGATTGACTATCCAGAGCGGTGCTGTCGCCGGTGAAGGCGCGCTACCCTGCTGGTTCCCAGAGAAACTCTTTGTCTGGACCCTGGCCGTAATTTTCTGGAGAGCAGAGATGAGCCCTCCTGGATTATGGGTAAGCTTTGCGCCGTATTCGTCGGCGTTGTACTCGTCTCCCCTGCTTATTCCCAGCTGGATGAACGAAGCCCCGAGGGGCACGAGGATAGCAGCTACCAGCAAGAGGATCCCTGCATTATTCCCCTGCCGATTCCGGTTGCCGCCCATCCCTCCGAACCAGACCGAATACATGGCTAGCGTCCCAATGTAAGAAATTGCTCCCGCTATCGTGGCTGCGACTGCCGAAACCAAAACGTCACGGTGCACGACGTGGCCAATTTCGTGTCCTATCACGGCTTCCAGTTCGTCGGGGGTCAGCTGGCGCAAGATGCTCGAGGTTGCGACGACCACCGCCTTCTCGGGTCCCCTCCCCGTAGCGAAGGCGTTCGGCTGCGGCGAGTCGACAATCCCGACTTTCGGCATCGGTATCCCCGCTTTCTGCGACACATTCCTGACGACCTTGAAAAGCGTGGGGTTCTCGCTCTCCTGGATTATCTTAGCCCTGCTCATCCTGAGGACTATTGAGTCGCTGTAGAAGTAAGAGACGAAGTTCAGCACGCCCGCGAGGACGAGGGCGAACAGGGTGAAGCTCAGCGGGTCGCCGAAGAAGACGTAACCTACGATGTACCCTATCACGAGCAGGAGACCCGTGAGGGCCCCCAAGAGAACCGTGATTCTGAGATACAATGACGCAGACATGACAAAACGCTAGAAAACGCGCGGTGCGAAGGAACCGTAAATACTTTTCTCGCGATCACGGCAGAGGGGTACGCGAAAGTTTCGCCAAAAAGAATTAATCTATCCTCGACATCAAAACATTCAGTGATAACAAATGGAACCCGATGAGTGGCACAAGAGGTGGAGAAAGGGTCTTCCGTTCGGCACGTGGCCCTTCGCCGACCTGGACGAGATGATGAGGGAGATGGAGCGTTCGTTCTCCGAGCAGTTCAAGGACCTCGAGAAGGACGTCCCGAAGAGTCTCGTCAGGGAAAAACGACTCCCGGACGGGAGCACTACGAAGGAGATTGGCCCCATCGTCTATGGTTATTCCGTCACGATCGGCCCTGACGGGAAGCCGGAGATTCGTGAGTTCGGGAATGTAAAGAGGGGAGGAGCGCAGCCCTGGAAGGAGATTCAGGACAAAAGAGAGCCGCTCGTCGACATTCTCACCACCGATAAGGATGTCAGGGTCCTCGCCGAGGTACCCGGCGTCAGCAAGGGGGACATCAACGTCACCGTAAATGGGAACCGTGCAGTTATCTCTGTCGACACTCCAGAGAGGAAATATTACAAAGAAGTCGAGATCCCGAGCAACGTGGACCCTGAAGGAGCAAAATCATCCTATAACAACGGAATCCTGGAGATTACACTACCGCTCAAATCCAATGGGCCCAAAGGCGTTCGTCTGAAGGTCGACTGAGCCTCTTACTGATATGGGCCCCGGGATGGCGAAACTTCAAGCTGCGAGACCGCACTCACGGTTTCCTCGGAAAAGCTTCTCTGCTTCGCGACCGTCTTCGCGAGGTCTCCCGCGGTAACGATTCCCGAAATCCCTCCCGTGCCATCGCTGACCAACACTCTCCTGATTTCATACTCCACCATGAGCTCCGCCGCCTGTCTGACGGTCGCCTGGGGTCGGATCGTAATTAGCGGGGTGGACATAACGTCCCGGACAACCACTTTCTTCGGGTCCAGGCCGTCCGCGATGACCTTGCTGATCAGGTCTTTTTCAGTGATAATCCCCACGGCCGCCTCCTCTTTCATCACCACAAGGCTGTCCACGTCCTTCTTGGTCATCTCATTCGCTGCGTCCTGCGCATTCTTGTCCAAGTCAATAGTGACCACTTTCTTTTCCATGATGTCAGCGACCTTCGGCTCGTCCGTCATTAATTTCTCCGCCTCTACAAGCGATTAATATACGAATTGGATTCGGGAGGGAACATTGCCCGAAGCGACGATTACCGTGGAGCACCTAGTGAAGAAGTACGGTGATCTGACCGCCGTCGACGACATTTCCTTTGAAGTTCAGAGTGGGGAGATATTCGCTTTCCTGGGGCCGAACGGGGCGGGAAAGACGACGACCGTCGAGATCTTGGAGTGTCTGAGGCCCCCCACGTCGGGCGAAGTGCGAGTCCTCGGGCAGAGCGTGACCGACAGGAAGGGGGTGGAGCAGATCAAGAAAAGGGTAGGCATCCTGCCGCAGGAATTTGCGGCGCTCGACAGGCTCACCGTGGAGGAGAATCTCAAACTCTTCGCCGCCATGTACGACAAGTCGGCCAGCGTATCCCAGCTGATAGACATGTTCGGGCTCCGGGACAAGACCAAGGTCAGGTTCACGAATCTGTCGGGGGGGCTGAAGCAGCGGGTTGGAATAGCGGCCTCGCTCGTGAACAACCCCGACCTCGTCTTCCTCGACGAGCCGACGACGGGGCTCGACCCAGAAATCCGAAGGGCGACGTGGCAGATAATCAACGACCTGAGAAAAAGGGGAAAGACCATCTTCCTTACGACCCATTACATGGACGAAGCGCAGGAGCTCGCGAACAGGATTGCGATAATTGTCAAAGGAAAGATTGCAACGATCGGGACGCCCGAGGAACTCATTGCGAAGTTTGGAGGGGAAAAGCTGATAGTATTCAAGAACGGCGGGGATTCGCTCTTCGGGACGCTTCACAGGTTCTTCGACAATGTTTCTAATGTTAACGGGGATGTGACCATCCCGTACACAGACGTTCGCGACTTGCAGGTCGCACTCTCCGCGATGACGGAGCGAGGAATACGAGCCGAGATGGAGATAAAGACCCCGAGGCTCGATGATGTCTTTCTCAAGTTGGCCGGTTTCAGGATAACGGAGGGGGGCGAAGCCAGATGAGTAGGACGCTCGCAATATTCACGGCTGTAACACGCAACTGGCTCCGGAGCCGGAGCGGCCTCTTCTTCAGCTTCCTTTTTCCCGTCATCTTCCTGCTTCTGTTCGGGAGCATATTCAGCGGAAACGGCTCGAGCACCTACAACCTTTCGGTTCAGAACAATGACCTGGGCCCGGGGGGACATTCCGCGCTATCGAAGCAATTCATCCAGGCGCTTAACTCGACGAAGGTGCTGAACCTCAAGAACGTCTCTAGCACGGCTGACATCGCGTCGTACACAAGAAACGCGAGCAGCTTCGTAAACGGGAATCCCAGGGTCCTCGTCATACCTGAAGGCTTCCAGGCCAATATCTCCAAGGGACTGCCAGTCGCGCTGGCATACTTTTCGTCCCCCGCCGATCAGGCGGCGCCCGTCGTGGCAGGAGTAATCTCGAGCGCCGCAAACGCGTTCAACTTTATCATCGCCGGGGCGCATCCTCTGATCTCGTTCTCGTATCAGTCCACGTCTGTCAAGGTACTCCGTCAGGTGGACTACTACATCCCGGGCATAACCGGGGCATTCATGATGACGAACGGTGTCATCGGCCTCACCAACATCGCGACAGAGTTCAAGAGGCGGGGGATAACTAAGCGTCTCTCTGCAACACCGCTCACCAAGTTGGATTGGATTCTGGGGAATGTGCTAAGCCAGGCGGTTCTCGCCATCGCACTGACCGCGGTGATGATCGCCCTCGGGGTTGGGCTCTTCCAGTCAGCGGTCACGATTGACGCCTACACCGTTGTGATTGTCATCCTCGGTGCTTTGCTCTTCTCTGGAATGGGGATGCTTTTGGCTGGTCTCGTGAAAGACCCCGAGGCCGCCTCTGGACTCGGGAACGCTATCGCATTCCCAATGATGTTCCTGTCGGGGACTTTCTGGCCGATCGAGATAATGCCGAAGTTCCTGCAGCAGGTCGCGCAGGTACTCCCTCTGACCTATTTCGCCGACGGGCTGAGAGACTCCATGATTCTGAACAATACTTCGGCCGCGACGACGAACATCATGATCGTTGGCGCACTCGCGATTGTCTTCGTCGGCCTGGGGGCCCTGGTCACCAGGTGGAAGGAAAAGTAAAGGCTCAGACCTGAACTTCGCTGAACAGCGCCTTCATCCCAGCCAAAGCCCACCGGTACGAGAGTAGCGCGACGACAGCCGCGAACACCAAGGCAGCACCGACCAAGACGATTGGGAGCGACCCCAGTTCCAGACCGAAACTCGTCGCCAGGACGGTGATGAGAAAGGGGGAGGATGTGATCAAACTGAGAACAAGCCCCGTTGGCATCGCGATCAACATCCCCGCGGGTCGAATGAATCGAGGTCGAGGCCTCTCTGCGAAGTCTGGGAACCTCGTCGCGAACCCGAGCCCGTAGAAAGTGAGCTCTATCGCAAGCGCCGGAGCGAGGACGAGCGATTCGACCGCGGTCTCCAGCTCAAACTTTCCGAGCAGCGAAGCGACGCCGACGAGGACGAATGATACGGTCAGTGTGAAGAGCAGGGCAAAGGCAGCTTTCGCCCTCAGGACCTGTCCCGGCTGCACGGGGAGTGAATAGAGGGTCAGTATGGCTTTCCCTTCTTCGCCGATGCTGATGGTCGAAAAAATCAGCGCATAGATCCCAGCCAGAAACAGAAGGGGAAAGCTAAGAACTCCCGCAGGCGCCGGACTGACGCCGCTCCTGCCAAGTGTCTGCGGGAGGACTATTACGGCCACAAAAACCACGGGGATGGCGAGGAACGGAATCATTTCGCGCCTCCTAGAGAGACTCTTGAAGTCCTTACGGATTATCGCTGATTCGACCGAGGTGAAGCCAAACCGAGTCAATCTCCCGACCGAGGGGGCATACTCCCCACGGCTTACCACCACCGTAACTGGTGCGGGGGACCAAAACTTGGACCTCACCCTAACGGCTAGCAGGACCATGAAACCCGCAAAGAGAACGGAGAGTATCCCGAATAACGCGGACTGAACATAATCTCCCGCGACAGCGTAGCTTAGAACTTCAGTCGGCCACACAAACGGGATTGCAAAAGCGGCGGAGACGCTCCCGCTGAGAGAGCTAAGCACTGAGAACAGCACTAATGGATTGAAGAACAGTTGGAAGACAACTATGACGAATATTGAAACGACCAGACGAAGAAAGAGCGTTCCCCTTCTGGCGCGTCCAAGCATCGACGAGGAGACGCGGTTGAGTGTCGCGCGTAACATCTCCACGAGGAGACCTCCGACAAACAGAGCTAGAAAGCCGAGAGGGACGGCGAGCGCCCATACATAGATCAAGCCCTGGGCCAACGCGAACGGGAGTATAACACCATAGGCGGCAGCCACTATGAATGAGTACATGGCGCAGATTGAGAGCGATGAAGCCGTTACGTATTCGGCCTGGGAGACGGGCATCCAGTTCAAAGTATCACTCGCGGCGAACTTGGATGATACGCTGAGTTCAAACAGAAGACTGGCTATGAAGATCAGCGCGGGAATCAGGGCCGGGGTAAAGACCAGAGCTTGAATCGCAACTGACCTGAGGTCGAACTGAGGAGTATTCGGGATAGATTGCACAATTCTGGAAACGATCGCCGCAGAAAGGACGAACACCACAACATCCAGAATCAATATGGAAGACGGGCGGTTGAAGAATTTCGCGCTTGCGCGTCCGCTCCTCCCCGATCTGAGTTGAGACTTTACCAGGACGGTCGTAATCTTCGCTATCTTTTTCGGGTTCAACGACTGAGGGCCTCCGCTACCTCCCTCAAGTCCTCGGTTCCCGTGATCTTCAGGAAGATGTCTTCAAGCGTCGAACCCGGCAAACCCGCACGCTTCTTCAGTTCGGGGATCGCACCTTCCGCGAGAATCGTCCCCTGACTCATGATGACCACCTTGTCGCAGATGGCCTCGGCTATCTCCAAGACATGCGTGCTGAACAATATTGACACGCCTTCCTTCGCCAGGTTCCGCAATAGATCCTTGACTATCCGGGCGGACCTGGGGTCGAGGCCGTTCAGGACCTCGTCGGCTATCAGAAGCTTGGGTCGGTTCATCAGGGCAGCTGTTATCGCGATCTTCTGCTTCATGCCCTGGGAGTAGCTCCCGATCATTTCGTTCTCGTGCCCGTTGAGGTCGAGGGCTTGAAGGAATTGATTGATTCTCTCCTTCTTCACCGCTGGAGCCATCGAGTACATGTCTCCGACGAAGTCAAGGTATTCAACTCCGGAAAGGAACTCGTAGATCTGAGGTGTTTCGGGGACGTACCCCATTTCGTTCTTCACTTCAATCGGGTCTTCCGCAACGCTGCGGCCGTAGACGATTACCGTACCAGCATCTGGTTTGAGAATTCCGAGGACGAGCTTCATCGTGGTTGACTTGCCCGAACCATTCGGGCCCAGGAGCCCCAGGATTTCGCCCTTCCTGACGTTGAAAGTTATTCCTCTGACGGCCTTCGTAGTGCCGAACGCCTTAACCAGACCAGACACGTCGAGCGCATTGAATCCGCTCTGTTGGACAGCATCTCCTGTTATCGACGACAAAATTCCGAAAAATCCCCAATCTGGCCGACTCTTAAATCTCCCTCAGCGCGAAGAAGGATTAGTGGACCGGGGGGGATTTGAACCCCCGACCTTGGGAAGCCATTGGCTCACTCCCGCGTGCAAGGCGGGCGTTCGTACCGCTGAACTACCGGCCCACTGACCGCATTTGCCACTCTCAATCATATTTAACGTAGCATTGGAAATTGGATTTACGATTCCTAAAGGAGCCTTCAGTCCAACGCGGAACCCATATTCTGTATTTGGATTCGCAGGCTGGCGATATCTTTTTTGGAAATTCAGATTCGTACAAAACTGTTGGATTATAAGAGGAACATCTCTTAGAGGGAGCCGTGGTTCACTCTAGGCTGCCTCCCGCCAACCGTTTCCGGAGGGCGTTGAGTACCGAATGAAGAACCGACTGTCCGTTTACTCTCTGATCCTGTTGTCTTCACTACTCGGACTTACGTTGCTCGTCGTTATGGACAACCCTTTCAACACCAACGTGAACGCCGCGACGTCCCAACCGATTTTGAGCTCGTCCAATCCACCGAGCATGCAAAGCCCACAAACCTCCGCCAATTCCCTCTGGACCCATTCCTCCCCCGCGAATTCCACCGCGCATCATGGAGACGACTCGCGACCAGAAACCGCGGGACACGACGACTAGGCTAGCATCACTGGAGGGGTGGCTTGATCTTCCTTTCTCCCGGCGATACGTTCGGGGTTCTAGCTCTGGTCTTCGTGGCAATTACGGCGCTGATCATGGCAGCCAGAAGGATGGTGCTGAAACGAGTGAGAAACCTTAACCTATTGAGAAGAGTTCACATCCTCGCCTCAACCCTCGCGGGTTTGTTCCTGATTCTCCACATAGCGTATTTCATAGGTTACCCGTTCGATAACGGCATCGTCCTAGGATACATCTCTACCGCTCTTGCTCTGCTCGTCTGGCTGACTGGTACTGCGTTCCTCGAACGCTTCAGAGATTCTCTCTTCTTTCACAGTACGATGACTCTGGGAGTCGTCTCGCTCGTTCTCCTGCACTCGGCGGTCAGTGGCGTGAACCTCCCGTTCTTGCTGTCGGGCGGAATCATCACTGCAGTCGTCATCACCATGATAGTCAGCACGACCAGACATGTGGAAAGAATAGGATAATCGCCCTTTGAAGGTGGCATCAGAGTGAATCGAAGGGAATTCATCCGAAGGATAGCAGTGTCGACGGTATTCGTGGGCATCGCAATGACCGGTGCGTACGAGTTCGTGGAAAAATTTGCCCAGGTCTCACCGACTCAAAATTCAGAGGCCACGGTGCTGTCCCAGTCTTCCCAGTCATCAGGCCAAGTTTCTTCTCCTGCTGGCTACGCATACGTCGGCCAGGTTACCGACATTGGCGCCTCGTCTTCCGCCTACTTCACTCATCCAAAGTACGGGAACTCAATCCTGATCAAGTTCAACGGTCAGTGGAAGGCCTTCGTCGCCACCTGCACACACGCGCCGTGCACCGTCCAGTTCACAGGTTCCTCGATCTACTGCCCATGTCACGACGGACAGTTCGACCCTAACAACGGAGCGGTCACACGAGGGCCTCCTCCGAGACCTCTCCCGGAGTTTTCGGTGCTAGTTCAGAATGGCTCCATTTTCGTCTTGACAACTTAGGCGGCCGGCCGGCAAGTGCAATCACAACATATCTAATTCCAGAAAGTGATTATAACATCAGATTTTCTTGCTTGGCCAACGTGGGCCGGTAGCTCAGTGTCTCCGCATGAGACGAGTAGCTTGGCTAGAGCACTCGACTGATAATCGAGAGGCCAAGGGTTCGAATCCCTTCCGGCCCAGCCTTCAATTAGCTGAGAATGAGCTCTGTTTGGCTACTTGATGCCTGTTTCGAGCTCTCTTGGAGGACGTCCAAAATGCCAGAGATTCGAACCCTTGGCCATCAAATGTCAAGTCTTGGTCAGGGTGCTCACATCTTATACCATTTCCCCCTCACGAAATCCACTTTTCGAACCCATTTGGGGGCGACTCCCACCGGGCCCGCATCCATGATCTTACAGCCGGAAATCAGTTTGACGACTCTACGACTTTACAGGCTTAGTTTATAGTCAAAGATAGCTCCTTTGATTGAATTGGTTATTCCGTTGTGGACGGGCAACGCCGCCTAGGGGACCTAAGGTGACATAGTTACCTTTGAATTACGAAGCCTCTGTCCGATACTTAACGAGCCGGGAGCATTGTTTCAGGCAGCTCCTGTAAAGCGCTCGGCTCACGGACACGTTTCCTCTCGGTAGCGTACACAACAAGGTTTCCACGAGATTCGTCTGTCATTACCTTGCCGAAGCACGCCTCGACAAGGTTCTTAATGCGGGCGATGCTAACCATTCTATCCTGTTCGGAGATATCATAGTACTGCTTCAGGGCAAACTCGGCGAAGTCGTTGAACCTCGGCTTCTTCTCCTCCAGCATCACGCTCGGAACCCGAATCAAGAGGTGCCCGTGTTCGTTCATCACCCTCGCGCACTCGAGTATTGTCTTAGTCTCTGAGGCCGCCCTCGGAAAACCTTCAAGCACCATGTGGTCTGCGAAGCCGTCTTTGAGCGGAATATCATGTCTGCGACCATCTAGGAAAGTCACGTTTGGTCGATCGTCGTAGAACCTCATGCCTGGCGGCTTCACCACGAATATGGAGACTTTCGGGAGCATATCGCTCAACATTCGGATGTTGAGAGGATAGCATGCGAGCGGGGAGAAAGAAGGAGTTGTGTAGACGAGCTTGTCCCCATCTTTCGGTGGAGGTATCCGGAACTTTGCGAGCGAGCTCTGGTATGCGTTCAGATGGTCCGGAGTGGCCTGCGTGTTCAAATTGGCGTGGAGGAATGCACTCATCAGCACATTCAGGGAGTCCCACACTTGTTCTTTGAACTCCTCTTGGCCACCCTCGCTAAGCGAATACAAGTGTTTCCGGGGACCTTTTTCGTTCTCAACCCAGCGGGCCTTCAAGAGACCCCTTTTTCGCATGTCGCTGAGAATCATATACAGGTAATTTGATCTGAGTCGGACCCCCTTGGTCGACAGTTCCTTGTATGCATCATAACCTGATATTTCCCGGCCGATGAGAATCCTGACAATTGTCCTCTCGAGGGCCTCCCTGTTCATAGTCACAATCTGTGACTATCTGCTCCTGCCTGACTGATATAAATCCTCTCAATGTCAGGTATTAGTCGTGGTCGGGGCAAAAATCTGGAGGCGCGCTCTTTGGCGATGACCGCCAAAGAGGAGGGTCCAGGACCAGTGGCTCAGCCACCGTTCTTGGACATGTTCTTTCAGGCTGTTAATGCATTTCATAGGACGGAATCGCTGAAGGCTGCTATCCAGCTGGACCTGTTCACCGCCATCGGTGGAGGAGCGGAGGCAGAAGTAATCGCCCGTCGGTGCAACGCGTCGCCCCGTGGAATCCGTATCCTATGCAATTTCTTGGTGACGATGGGCTTCCTTGAGAAGCTTAAGACTGACGGCTACAAGCTGACTCCCGACTCGAAGACTTTCTTGGACAAAAGTTCGCCCCTTTACATGGGTGGCACTGTTGAAGTCTTTCTCTCCCCGGCGAACGTTGATGGATTCAAGGATCTGGCATCTGTCGTGCGCAAAGGAACAACGATGCTGGAGAAGGGAGGGGTGCTAGCCCCCGAGCATCCCGTGTGGGCGACTTTTGCTCGGGCGATGACCCCGATTGTGAGAATGCCCGCTGAATCGCTCGCCTCAATGCTGGGCGGAGACACAAGAGCTAGCTGGAAGGTTCTTGACGTTGCGGCAGGGAGCGGGTTATACGGCATCGCCGTGGCCAAGCGGTATCCAAATTCGAGGGTCGTTGCGGTGGATTGGCAGAACGTCCTGCCAATCGCACGAGAAAATGCGCGGTTCGACGGCGTCGCCGATAGATACTCCGTCGTTCCTGGGGATGCGTTTGGAGTGGAGTTGGGAAATGATTACGACGTTGTGCTAATAACCAATTTCCTGCATCACTTCGGCCCCGACAGCATCGAGGTCTTCCTGTCAAGAATTTTCAGAGCCCTGAAGCCGGGCGGTAGAGCTGTATTCCTTGAGGTCATCTCGAACGAGGATCGCGTCTCTCCACCGAACTCGGTGGAGTTCAGCCTAGTGATGTTAGCCTCGACCGAGGCAGGAAATGCGTACACTTTCTCTGATTACCAGAGAATTCTTGAACGAGTCGGCTACTCGAAGGTCGAGATATTCCCGCTACCTCCGACTCCTTTCCGTGTCGTTTTCGCTCAAAAGAAGGCATGACCGAAAACATGATTTCTCGAAAATCCCCTGAAGTCCTTGTCCCTCTCGTAGGGTTACTCTATTCAGGCCTTTACCTCCTCTACATTACAATCACCGTTCTCCCGACAGGGGCTACTTTCATATTCATGCTGATTCCGTTCATGGTTTTGTTTCTGGTTCTCGCGTACGGCGTGTGGAGGATGAACAGGTTTGCATTTGTCGGTTCGATTATTCTTAGCGGAATCTTCTTGCTCTTCTTCGGTTCCTTCCTCGAGGAGACCATAGGAAATCCATCCAGCTTTTCGATGTTCTTCGCCGTTGTCACCGTCGTCTTTTCCCTGATTACCACGATCGTCTATTCCGTCCTAGGGGTGAGAACGTTCTGGCGCAAGGGCACTGTTATCGCTGTCGGCAAGACGATTCCGAGGTCAAGCTTCTTCGCATTAGTCATGGTAGGTTTCATCACAGGAGCTCTGGTAGTGGGCGTCTTTGCGGGGGCGACTGAAGTTCGTCTTCTTGGAAACGTGGGAAAGACTGCGAACATCGTGATAGTACAGGGTGCAGGGACCCAAGGTAACGCGGCGGGTTACTTTTCTCCGTCCAACTTCACCGCCAAGGTTGGACAGACTGTTACCTGGTCCAACGGAGATGGGAGCACGCACACCGTGACCAGCAAAGGAAGTAGCCTCTTTGATTCTGGGAACATCGCCAGTGGAGGAACCTTCAGTTACACCTTCACGCAGGCAGGGACCTACCAATACTACTGCACCATCCATCCATGGATGATAGGTACGGTAGTTGTAACCTCTGGTTAGCATTCGGCTCCTCAGATTTCATGAGAAGATAGGGGCGTTTCCGACCTACATGTGGTTCCACCCGCCATCTTACTTTGGCTAGAACTAGCCCCTCAAAGCAATATTTTCAGTCTCGTTGTGCCAATCGAGTACTGGGACAGGCTAGGCTAGACTCCCTGTGCCTGAGAATCCCGCTTCCGCTATTGCGATCCAGACGAATTTCACTAAAACGAGGTAGCGAGGGGACGAAATCCAGGCCAAGCGTTCGAATCTAAGCCCGCCCGAACCCTTGGCAGGCCACAGGTTTGAGCCTGGTTTTTGGTCAAGGACACTTGACGAATCCCTTCCGGCCCATCCTTTGAAATAACTCGAATTGAACTCCGTTGTGCCGCTGTCGGGGTGAAGCCGTTCGCGGGAGGAGTGGACCCTTGCCCGCATGGAAGCTTCGGCGACCGTAGGGAATATTGCCACACTGAAACGCTTATATCTGTGTAAGAATTTCTTACCCATATGGGAGGTCGAGCTCAGGAAATAGAGTTCACGAGGGCCAGCTCAAAAGGGCAGATAGTAATACCAACCAAGATAAGGAAGAAGTTCGATATCAAGGAAGGGAGCGTTCTTGCCGTGGCAGCTCAGAATGGCATGATAGTACTGAAGAAGATGGAGTCCGGCTTGTCTGCTGAAGACTTGAAGAGTCTCAGGCTCGTTGAAGAGGCTTGGAAGGACATCGAAGAGGGGAGGTATAGCGTCCGCTCCAAGGAGGCTTTCTTCAAAGAGCTGAAAGAATGGTAGATATTAGAGCAATAGTCTACACGCAAAAGTTCGAACGCGACGTAAGGAAGATTCGAGACAATTCTGTTAAGGGTAGACTAAGGAAGCAAATAGAGAAGATAGCGGAGAACCCAGAATTCGGGAAACCACTCAGGTATGGCCTGAAAGGAGAGTGGTCAATCCGAATCAAACCTTACAGATTGATCTACGCCGTCCAGGGAGACAGGTTAATTCTACTTCGTTTCGAGCATCGGAAAGAGGCTTACGAGTAGGTCTCTTTCTCAGCAGTCGCGACAATCAGGTACCAAGCCTCTTGGAGGCCAAGCGTTCGAATCCAGGCCGACCCGAACCCTTGGCGGGCCAAGCCTTTGGGCCTGAAATTTGGTCATGGAAACTTGACGAGCCCCTTCCGGCCCATCCACTTCATTCCGTTATGATTCCAGCTCATTCCCTTGGCACAGGAGACTATGAAGGGATGCCCTGCGTCGTGCAGATGCTATACAAGCTGAGCAGCGAGAGGACCAGGGGGCCGTGGATCAGAAGGCTCTTCAGGTATCAGGAGTGGCTGATAGGTGAGGGATACTTCGGGGCTCGCTCGCTCGGTTCCTCGCGACATTTCGTCCGTGATCATCTCCGGAGGGTCGAGCGGCTGGGATTCGTTCGGCGCACGATGGTGCGCGTTCTCGTCACGCGGGAACGCCTCGTCCCGACCGACGATCCTGCTTAGGGCGGGGCCTAGTGGGGAGCTCGGTCCTTAGCTCACCGCTTTCTTCACGAGCGCGGCGATCCTTGCCTCTTCGGCGGCAGTCAACCCCTTCAGCGCGAAGGCGGTCGGCCACATGGCGCCTTCGTCGAGGTTCGCCTTGTCGCTGAAGCCGAACGTCGCGTACCTCGTGTTGAACTTCTGCGCTGTTTGGAAGAAGCAGACGACCTTGCCGTCCTTGGCATACGCAGGCATCCCGTACCAGAGTCTCGGCGAGAGGGCTGGCGCGCTGGCTTTGATGATAGCATGGAGCCGCTTGCACATGGTGCGATCCGGTTCCGGCATCTCGGCGATCTTCGCGAGCACGGCGCTTTCTCCGCCCGCCTTGTCCGCCCCCGGTCCGGGGCGCGCGGCCGCCTTCAGCTCTTGGATGCGCTCCTTCATCGCGACTCGTTCCACGTCCGTGAATCCCTTGAACTTCTTGATGATCGCGGTGGTGCTCTTGGCGGACTTCTGCGTGCCCTTCTGTGCAGGTTTCGTGGAATTCTATTCGTCTTCAGAGCTTAAATATCTTTCACGAGTTCATTCCTTGCGTTTCAATCAGCTTCGTTAGGCCCTTGTTGTAGGGACTGCTCGCAACCGTCAGAGCCAGCATTCTCCCTGGGATTCGAATCCTTTTGCATTCGAGCCCCTTCCGGCTCGAACCCTTTGCCTCGCAATATGGAATGCAGGATTCGCCTAATATTCTAAGCGTATCCCTTCCGGCCCACCTAACTGACTTTAGACCCACTATCCCGCTTTAGATACTCTCCTGCCGTTAATGATTCGTACCCTCAACGAGTTTCTTCAGGCTGTCCAACATCATTCTCCAATTCTTTTCAGAATGCTCACGCGCCTGATCGGTTGGGTTGTTGTCTTGAGAAAGTGAGAGAAGAGTTTGGTCTCCCTTCTCAGAGAGCTGAATAGTAACTGTGTGATAATTCTCTGAAATGTCCGGAAGCCCGGCAAGAGGACTAAAGTGACTGTACTGAATAAGGTTCTCGGGTTCCAAATCAAGGATTACGCCATGGTCCTCGTACTCCTTCCCTTCCCATACTCCTTTCCAAGTAATCGGACTGCCATTCTTCCATTCGGGCACGACCTTGGTGCCAAACATATACTGTCTGATGGCTTCTGGGTTCACTAGCGCATTCCATACTCTAGCAACAGGGGTGTTGATTGTGACTGAAGTTTTCGCAACAAGTCCTTTGCTCAGTGTCACCAAATGCAACAATTATCTTAAGCCTTGCCTCCCTCAATCAAATGGTCCTTCGCATCACAACATTGTGCTTCCCGAAGGTGGCCACAATCTTGAATCCCTCCTTCTGGAACATCGAGACAGTTCCCCGGTATTCTGCATAAGCTCCCCAGCGAGTAATTGGATAGGCCTCAACGCGACCCCCTCCCTTTTTTCTTATGGCTTCTAGGGCCGCTTTCAGCGCAGCTCTCGCTACCCCGCGTTTGCGATACTTCTTGTCAACGACAAAGCAAGTTATTCTCCACAGTCTGTTCATGCCGCCTTCAGCGGTAAGCCCGCGATACCTCCGATTGTTATCAATGCGAGGAAGCTCCTCCTTGGGACCGTACTGGCACCATCCAACTGGATCTCCTTCTGCGTAGACGAGTATCCCGTGCGATCTTCCGTTCTCGACGAGTTCTCTCTTTTGTTGGCGGTTTCTCGCGGCTCTTTTGACGCTAGAATGGAGTTTCTTGCTCTCAGGCAAGGGACAAGGTCGGTGATTATGCATGCACCAGCATGAATAAGCGCCTGGCGCTGGATGGGTCTCGAATAGCCTATCGAAGTCTTGCAAAGTGTCTTTTGTCAACTCCTTTGTAGAATATCCTGGAACTTCTGGCCCCATTATGCCAGACAAAGTATTCGAACGCCATATCTAAGATTTTGCTGACAGAACGGAGGTCGAATTTCCCACCAGTTTTTGGTCAGTACTCCCGGCGACAACTAGAGGGGCCCTACCTCTCCGACTCAATTCCCGAGGGCTTTTTCTAGTGGAAATAACTCTGCAAGAAGTCCAGAGTAGGGCGCAATTCCGCACTTGTCGCACTGTGGTTGCAACGCGCCCTCGTTCGCGCTTCCCATGCAACACGGCATTTTGATATTGCCTTTGTAGTCTAGCGGGAGGATCATCCAGTTAGGACATTTGTACCCCCAATTGCCACGCAGCAATTCAAGCTGTTCGCTGGAATCTATCACAAAGTGCTTGTTTTGTCTGCTGCTGTATTCAAGAATGCTGTCAATGGTCTTGTTTCTTTCGTCTCCGAACGGCAGCCACAGGGGATCATTATCGACGAACGGGGTATGGAACTGAATGCTGATCCGCTCCGCGATATCATCCCATTCGTGAATGACGTCCATTACCGTCTGATAATTCAAAGTGTTCAGCGTCATGTTAATGTCAACTCTTCCGCCAGCGTCGGCAAAAGTTTTCACGTTTTTCTTTATCCTCGCGTAAGTGTTTGGACCGCGAATGCTATTGTGAACCTCTTCCGTCCCATCGATTGAGACAAAGTAAAGCCCTTTGATGGCAATCAATGGGAACATGCCGTTTGTAACTACACTCATTCTGTTCTTCATTTCCTCTGAGAAGACTTGAACGACATCCTTTCTCAACATTGGCTCACCACCAACGACTGTAACGTTCGCGATCCTCATCTTCTTGAAGGAGTTCCGAATTACGATTCTCCACTGTTCTGCTGTCAACTCCCCAGCCGTCGGTTCTCGTGTAGTCCACCAATAACAATGCACGCACTTGAGATTGCAGACGTTGATTATGTCGGCTGACCCGAAAAGGGGGGTCTTGGTTCCTTGTCTCAATTTCTTCCACCAGTGGAAAAGATCGCTAGCTCTATCGTCCTTCAAAAAGCGATAGATAGATCCGACGTAATCCGCAGGCTTGGGATTGGCAGCAAGTCCAGGAAGCATTTTCACAAGATTTGGTAGATTGATGGCGTCCAGGTAAGCCGCTTGCAATTTTTGCTTTAGCGACTTCTTCTCTAATTTCAAGTCAACATAGGTTCGGTTTTGTTTAAGTCTCCCGGCAGAGACTTTTTCAACGAACCTATTCGCAAACTCTTCCTCAGACCAATCGAAATACTCTCTGTGAAACTGTTCAGAAGGTTGGAGCATCACATTCAATCTATAGCTTCCTGGGCTTATGTTTCTTGGTTCTTTCCGACATCGGAATGGGGCGAGTTCTCCCTGTAAACTCTTGACGCAAATAGAATTGTCGCTACCAAGACAACAATCGTGATTACTTCAACGTCCGTAATCAATTGGGGAGGCGGTAGCGACGTAACTAGATTTAGCTGATCTGCAAACCCAAGTATTATGTAGCCGATTGACCCGATTATCGCGAAAATCGACGCGATCCGAGCTCTGAAGAAGACAAGAATAAGGGAGACGATATTGAGTGTGAGGCCGCCGAATAGCAGTCCGAGCCACGGGAGCGAGGCGGGATTGGTCAGGATCGCTGATCCGCGAGTCTCAAATCCCAGCGGTGACAAGAGAATGTCGCAGAACACAAACGTGACGAGCAAGACCGCGAGAATTTTGATATTACGAGATGGCGTCATCTTAGAGGAGCTGGACAGTGTGGTGGACCCTCATCTCTATAAATACTAGCCAACAGGTCTGCGGCTCGTTTGCTGTCGGCCATGTTTGCGTCCGAAACGCAGATTATTTATGAATCCAAATCCCATCGAACTCTTCGAAAAGGAATTCTCCGGATTAGCCTCGAAGTACGACGACCTGGTTGAGGCACAACTGTCGCTCGCGGGACTTAACGGCAAAACCAAACAACTAATCAACATCGCAATTCAGACGGCGAATCGCAACCCTAGGGAGTGAAGTTCCGCGCTTCAGTTCAGGGTTCGAGAATGAAAAGAACCTCTTGAAAGAAACGAAGGATGGACGCTAATGAGTCCCAACGGGCTACGAATGACAATTTCGATTACCCCTTCTGTAGCTGGGGACCGAAGATCTCGCTACCCTTTCGAAGCCTGCGGAGTTTGACCATCGCGAGCACAAGGATGGGTATCGCAACGACCGCGGCACCTGACGTGCCAAATTCCGGGACTGCCGTTGGCGCGTCGGAGGGACCGCTTATCACGAGCTCAGCCCCGCAAAAGGTGATTGGCATCTCCGAGCGTGAGGAGAGCTGCAGACTGATTACGTCACCGGACATCAAGTTCGGTGTCCCTTCCAGTGCGAGAATGATCGTGTTCATGTTTGACGGTGAACAGTCCGCTTGCCCCGTTCCGGGCAGATGATTGCGCAAAGAAGTGGAAAAGGAGGCCAGCGTCACTTGCGACGTGCAGGTTGTCGATGTCGAACAATCGCTCAGAATCACCAGGGGAGAATAGAAATCATATTGCGTAACATTTACGATTAAGACTACCGATGTGATTGGCATCGTATTTCCCGAGTAGGTCGTGCACCAAGCAAAACCTGGCGCTCCCGAATAGAAGGGGAGAATCGTTTCGTTCAGCGACAACAAGTAAGGGCAGCTCCAAGAGCCTCTAGTCCCAGTGAGATAGAAGGCAACCGATTTTGCGGCGAAAACGTGGGGAATCGGAAATGACACTATTGCAATAAGGCCAATCGTCATTGTAATCTTGCAGGCTATTAGAACAAGATTTCTCTTCGTTACATTCGCCCTAAAATAACCGCCCAGTTTTTCCTATAAGCCCCCATGCCAACGCACACCCAAATACGCGAAAGTTTTCGCGATTCTCCATCCAGAATCCAACAAACTCGGGAAACTAGGCAAAATTGTAATTCCATTCAAACATCGGTCGGGAAACTCTCTACGAAGTTCGGACCGGGTTTCCAATACTCAAAAACTCAAGGCTATTCTGGGCTGAGTACGCAGGCGTCACTCTGGCTCTGCTCGCCTACCTTATCTACAGATCTTTCTATCTCGGCGGGCTGGACTGGGTCCAAACGGTCTTCTGGGGTTTCTTCCCCGACGTGGCGGCTTTCATCCCTATCGGTTTGTCTTCAAACAGGAAGGAGTGGCCGAGGTGGGGTGCAACCTATTACAACATCTTTCACACAGTTCTCGTCTGGGGCCTTGTCTTTGGGGCTCTTTGGGGTGCACTAAGATCTCCATACTTCCCTTTGGTGGGATGGCTAGTGCACATTACAGCCGACAGAGCGGTGGGTTACACCCTTCGCTCACACACACAATCATAGTTCGCGTTCTGTTGGGATAGCGATTCAAAACGTCGGGGACGGGTCCTGAAGGACCCGCGTTTCTTCGGTTCACTTTCAACTCCTGTTCTCAAGGTCGCGCATCATCTGGTCAAACTGCTCCCTTGTGATTTCGCCCTTTGCGTATCTCTCCCGAAGTATGTAGTAGGATTCATCACCATGGCGCCCGTACCATCTATGGTAGCCCCACCTTGGACCCCAGAAGATCCATCTGACAGCCCAGAAGATGATGAAGATCCAGAATAGTCCGAAGAACCACCCGAACGGGGCAAATGGGTAGAAGTAGCCCGTGAGCGGCCGTGGAACGAAGAACCACGATAAAGCGAACGCGACCACCGCGACCATTGCAACCGCGACCAGCGCCCAACCAAAATAGTGACCAGGTCTCTTCATTTCATTTCTATTCACCTTTTTCACCTCCTTCTCGAATCAACTCGAGTAAGCGTTCTGCTATCTGTTTCATCTTGTCCCTGTTAGCTCCTATTTTCGACTTGTCCGTCTTGTTCAGGTCTTCGAAGTATGAAACAAACCCGCTCATGTCGTTGAGCATCCCGTCGACGCTCTGGGGCTGACCTCCTTGGATGCTCGGCGCCCAGTCAATTTCGTTTTTGCTCTTGTCCGTCAGCTCATATCTGCCGTCTTCCCTTTTCTTAATCAACTCCTCCCCCTGCATGCTTTCGAGTAGAGGGTAGATCGACCCAGGAGACGGTCTCCACCACCCCTGGCTCATTTCCTCGATCGAGTCCATGATTTCCGCCCCGTTCTTCGGCGACTTGTTTAACAGCGACAGAATCCACGCCCTCAGACCTCTACGTCGGTGGAACTTGAGCCCAAACGGCCACATTTCGATATCGGCAACCCGATATCGGATAGCCGATATAACTCTTTCTATTCGTGCTTGGGGGAAGGTGTTGCATTAAATACCCGTATTGTATCATGAAGATATCTTGAAGATCGGCGCGATCTTCTCTGACTACGACGGGACCTTAGCGCGAGAAGATTTACAACTCGAAGAGTCGAAACTGCCGAGACCGCTAGAGGAAATTCTAGAACGAATTGCTTCTAGCGTCCCCGTTTGTATCCTCACCTCGAAGGATTTGCACTTTGTCCAAAGCAGGACGAGTTTTGCGACTGCCTGGGCCTGTGTTGGAGGACTCGAAATAGTTCTTGCGAGAGGTGAGGCCATCCGTGAGGGGGGAATAGGCAACGTGAAGGACGCACTAGAGTTCGTGAAGCGCATAGACACCTCGGGTGTCGCGATCGAGTTAAAGCGCAGTGTGACTGGAGAACTACTGGGGTTCTCCATTGATTGGCGTTACGGTCCAAAGCCGTCTCAGCAATTCATCCAGAGCGTCAGCACAGAACTGACTAAGAGAGGTCTTGTCGTTGCGCATGACGGCGCACAGCCCTTCATCGACGTCTTCGGGGCCACACCCAACAAGGGGAGGGCCTTGGCAAAACTCAAAGAACTTCTCGACATACGCGGGGGAACGATGTTCATCGGGGATTCCCACGACGATAATCTTGCATTTGATGAAGCCGATGTGGGAATAGGCGTCAAGCACGGTCAGGCCCTGGAGAATCTCACCTGCAAGTACGTTGTCGATTTCTCGGAGTTGCCGGGGATGCTGACGAGGTTGGCACAGAACGACATGGCTTTTGATGCAGCTATACCCAGCAGGAAAAGGGAGTTGGCCTGGCTTGCTTAGAATCGGCGTAATAATGTATCAGACGAGCCAGACGAAGGGGCAGGAACTCGTCGCGCAGAGGACAGTCAGAGAATTCCGAAGGCAAGGCCACGAGGCATTCTTGATAACGAGTGTATACCACGATTGGGAACCCGTGGTGAGTATAGAGGAGGTCAAGAAGAGGGGCGGATACATCCACTCCTTCGACACGCTCCTAGGGATACCGGTGATCCGCGTGAACAGCGAAGCCGCATCGTGGCCTCCCAGGCGGGTATCCTTCGTAGATTTCATGGGAGTCCTTACTAGCATAGTCGAGGACCTAAAGCTGAACGTCCTAATTACCCATTCGACGCTTTGGAACGGGCCTGAAGAAGTCGTGAAGTTCGTAGAATGGAGAAGGAACCTCGTCGAAGCCGGGTCGCATCCTCCACTGTTCTTCTGTCACATGAGCCACCTGCAGGAGCCGAGCGACGAGCGGTACGAGATTTACGAACGTTCGTACAGGGAGGCCTGGAACGATGTCAGCCTGTCCCAGCTGGTGAAAAACGCAGATTTCATCCTAGTCACAACGCCCGGAGAGGCTGAGTACCTGAAAAAGTTCGGGGCCGGGGACGACAAATTCATGCTCTTCCCCGGAGGGGTCGATGCCGACGCCCCGGAATCGGTAGAAGCCCCACAGAAATTCCGCGAGAAGTATAGACTGCCGAAGAACTCGAAGATCGTCTCGTATCTAGGTACGGTGGAGGAAAGGAAGAATGTCCTCGCCCTTCTTGAGGTCGCCCAGTTACTGAAGTCCAGGAAGGACATACATTTCGTTATAGCCGGGACGCTGGAGAGAGAATATGGTCAGAAGGTTAAGGAGGCCGCCGGAAGTCTCAGTAATGTTTCGCTAATCGGCCCCATCTCTGAGGAGGACAAGATTGGTCTCATCGGCAATTCGTTTCTCAACATCACACTGAGCAGGTCGGAGGCCCTAGGAATTTCACAGCTGGAGTTCATGTCTGCGGGGGTCCCAGTGATCACCTCTGGGGTGGGAGGCCAATCTTGGGTGGTGAAGAATGGTGAAACCGGGATAATTGTTCAGGGACCGGATGACGTGGTCGGGGCGGCTGACGCAGTCAAAAGGATGGTCGACAGGCCGTCCGTAAGGGATCGCCTTGGAAAGAGCGCGATCAGTTTTGCCTCCAGGTTCTCCACCACGCGCTTGGTCAGTCGTCTTGCCTCAAAGTTGGAGATTCTGCTCGGTGAATCCACTCAAGACGTCAAACTTAGAGAGAGCATCCCGAGAGAGGAGCGTGTCATCGAGTCGTGGATCAACAAGGGCCAGAGGGTGGTCGCGACCTCAAAAAGTTTGGTTATCGGTTCCGTCGAGGGGGGGAAGGAAGCCATTGCGATCCCCTACAACGAGATTGCGAGAATCGTTCGACACGTGAAAGCAACCTGGTTATTCCTGGGAATAGGGACGGCCGTGACGATGTTCCTGCTTGTTTTGAGTCTGACTGATCTTGTGGCGAGCAGTTTTCTGGGACCCTTCTTCGCTCAAGGCCTGTCGCGCCTAGGATTGTCTTGGTTGTCGGGCGCCCAGTCTTCATTCTTTCCATTCCTGCCGCTGATTGTTTCGATTGCCGCTTTTCTGTTCACGGTCCGCGAAGGTTACCTGATACACTACGGTCAGTCCAGCACGATTTTCCTTTCAAAGGAATTTATGAAGGCTCTGAAACTTGCCGACAAACTAACCCCCCACGAACTCTTCAGCGAACCAGTGTAAGGCTCTCGTCCGCCGTACACGAGGGGAAGCCCTTTTCGAACCGAGCCTTATGGGCCACTCAGGCCGAGTTTCTTTTTCGACTCTCTGGTCTGTTCGAGTACCACATCGATAGCTTTCTCAAGTTCCTGACATTTTTCCTTCTCGAGGATCAGCGCAGCTTCCAACGCCTCGAAAGTGGTCGGAGCGCTGTCAAGACTCCTTGTGACCTGGCCTAGCGGTTGATAGTCGACTCTGCGCGGCATCGTCGCATAGAGTTCTCGTTGAACCCTGTTAATATCGCTCAGTTTAGCTGGGTCAGTAGCGGACAACCATGACACTTCCCTGGCCGCTCTCGCGGTTTCGTAGAGCTGGTTTTGGAGAGAAATGTACGCGTTCCAGTAACGCAACCACGCCTCGTCGAATCCTGCGAATATCTTTTCAACGTTCTTTTCCTTCTGGTCCGAGCCGCCGCTTTCCACGCTCGTTCGAATGAAGGGCTTGCTTCTTAAAGGCATTCGTGAGCATGCCCCTCCCTGAACGTCGGGTAGAGTTAAAGGTGGGAAGCCGTTCGGCAGATTCGTTTCCATATGAAACACGAATTTGAAAAGCCGCGAGCCGACGTAGGAGACTCTGGGAAAGCCACTCTCGTCACGTACCCCGATGAATTTGCAAAGCGTGAAATCCAAGAACTTGCCAGAGCTGCAGGCTACATCGTCGCGGACCTCATAACCCAAAAACAGGTAGTGAAGTCTGAATACGGGGTCGGCGTCGGGAAGGCGGAGGAGCTCTCGGAAATCGTGGCCAATAACGATTCAAAAACCATAATCGTCGATGAGCGACTGACCTCTTCCCAAGCGAATAATCTGTCTAAGGTGACGCACACTGAGGTGGTCGACCGAGAACGGCTCATCCTGAACATCTTTGCTAGAAGGGCGACCACCACCGAGGCGAAGCTCCAAGTCCAGTTGGCGGAACTCTCCTACGAAATGCCTCGGGCCAGGGACGCGGTCAGATACTCAGTGAGAGGGGAGAGGGCAGGCTTCTCGGGGATGGGGGAAACGATGATCGACATCAAGTTCAGAGCCCTGAAGAAGCGAATGGTCTTCCTTAAGCAAAAACTCCGGGACGCTAGATCTCATCGTGAACTCCACCGGACCGAGCGGAGAAAGCTGGGAATGCCTTTTGTTTCGCTCGCGGGATACACAAGTAGCGGGAAGACTACCATCTTTAACCGACTCGCTTCCGAATCCAAGGAAGAATCTCCGAAACTATTCACGACTCTTTCGACCACAACGAGGGCCATCGGTTTTCCGGGTACGAAAAGGACCGTGATGCTCTCCGATACGGTTGGGTTTGTATCGAGGCTTCCAACCTACATGGTTGAATCGTTCAAGTCCACTCTGGAGGAACTCACCTACGCAGACCTCGTCCTGCTCATAGTGGACGCCAGCGAGAACTTCGAAAGTGTCAGGATAAAGCTCGAGAGCTGCAGAGACGTCTTGAACCAGCTTGATGTGGACCCTGCCAAGATTGTCCTCGTCTTGAACAAGATCGACCTGCTCGACATCGCAAGCAGAAATCTGATCCAGCGAATCGACATTTTTTCAGGTGTGGCGACCATAGAAATATCTGCGCTCAGGGGAGACGGAATGCACAAGCTAAGGAACCTGATTGTGGATCGGGCCCTGTCGCCAGCACGGGCCGTTTAGATTGGACTTGTCACCCGCCAATTGAATACCCTTATTATGTTGATGAAGTGTGCTATTTCGTGAACCAAACTAGTACTACGCAATTGTGCTCCACTCATCAAATCCGCATGAAGGAGGATCCACAGACGGGTCGTTTCGAGTGCCCGGTGTGCTCTCAAATCAGCAACCAGGAAATGATGAGACGAAGGTCAAGACGTCGCTAAACATTTCGAAATCTAATTCGAGCGACTAATCGATTCGTCTACTTGGATGGGGTGACATTCGAGGGGTTTCCAGCCGCCCCCCTTTGCCTTGACCTTCTGGCGTCTGCGAAATCCAGGAACAAGTGCAGATATGAGAGCCCGATGGAGACGTAAATAAGTGCGAGGAGCCCGGCTCCCTGGAATCCATCAGAACCTGCAATTGAGCTGGTGCCCGGCAGGACAAGGAAGAGATAGGCGTAGAAGGCGAGTGTGACGGCTCCTCCTCCGAGCTTCCCGAAGAGCCAGGGGAAGTCTCCCTTGACGTAAGCGTTCTGGAAGAACGCTGTGACGGCGAAAAGTACGCCGAAGACCCCCAGAATTATCCAGATTTCTTGGGACGGTGGGAGTCCTATGTACCTTAAGATTGCGGGGCGCAGATAGTCGATAGCGAGGGGAGCGATTACTCCTACTATCAGGAATTTGTAGACGGCGGCACCCAGTCCCTTCCACTTGTTGACCAAGACACCATCGCTCCTAGGGGAAATTCACCGTCAGAGTCCAGAGGTAGCTCGGGTCACCAAGCACCAGGCTCCCGCCTACCGTAATGTTCTTCCCTGAAAGTTGTGAAACGACGCTCTGGGACAACTGGAATGGGACCGTCAGCTTACCGGACTGGAATGCCCCAAGCGACAAGCTTGACGTGGGTGTCTGGTATACGACGATTCCATTCGCTATGATCTTCAGGGTAAAGCTCGCGGAGGCCGGGAAGATCCACCAGTTGTATACGGGGATGTTGATCTGATGCGGCTGCGTCAGAGTTGAACTGTCAGAAAAGACTTTGGTGAGTTGGGGGCCGATCTTCTGAATGTCGACGCCGAAACCAACAACGCTCTGCGGCGAAATCCTGGGGGTTAGGAATCCCAAGAGAGGGCCGGCAATAGCAGCCGTTATTACTATCCAAACAACGATGTAAGCAGTCTTAACCGCATATTTTCCCACACGCAGCCTGTTCATCGTAGTTTTGATTCGTCCCGTTGCTTAAGAACGGGTTTGCTGAAATCAAGACCCGCACTTACTAGTAGTCCATATTGAGCGTCTACCTTGGCTTAGGCCCGCCCCAGCGCATCCACCACCCTCCCGCAATAATTCCGATGCCGACAAAGATCAGCACGAAGCCTATCGTGACCCCGAGGACCCCGAGCAGGAAAACTATCAGTGTTACCAACACATCACGGAGCAGAAACAGAAGGAGCAGGCCCGCCAAAATCAACACTACCCCCACGATGGCGCTCGTTCGCACGCGTCGCTTTGTCGTTCCCGAGCTTTTTAAGCGCACGGGAGGATGTGATTTCGTTTTCAGAACTTGTTCTTCAGCGTGTCCGAAAGGAGATCCGCATTACGCTTATCCTCCGGCACGAGCAGCTGGAAATAGAATCTTTCCAACTCCATCTCGAGCCTGCGGTTCACGATTGATACGAACTCATCGACAGTCCCGCAGAAGGAGCCCCTTTCCAAAAGTCTCTTGATCGCGGAATCGACGTCCCCGGCGACTCCGAATCGCTTCATGTACTGCTGAACGTGGTCCCTGAGCTCCCCGAGATCCTCTCCGAGGAAGAATGAACCCATCTGCGAAATCCAGACTCTTCTCTCTCCCGCTGATTTTCTGAACACCTCCCTAAGCTTCCCGAACGGCTCTTGGATTGGGTTCAAGATGTTCCACTCATCCGCAAACCCTCCACCGGCCATGAGGACGGCCGGATTCTTTCCACCTATGATCAGGTGCATCCTCTTGTTTAGTTTGGGGGAGGGCTCCGTGTGCGCGTGAAAGTATGTCCCATCGAAATCCGTCCGCTTGCCCTCCGTCAGCGGCCTGATGATCTTTAGCGCCTCCTCAAATTGCTTGACTCGTGTCTTGAAGCCCGGGAACGGCAAGCCGTACGCTTCATACTCTTCCTTGAACCATCCGGCCCCTAAGCCGAGCTCAAGCCTTCCCTCAGAAAAGGAACCCAGTGTGCACGCCATCTTCGCTAGCAACACGGGGTTTCTGAAGCCGACCGGGGTCACCAGGGGGCCGAATTTGATCCTCCTAGTTTCAGCGGCTACGGCGCCGAGACTTGTCCAACATTCAGCTGAGTCCACCGTCTTCGACGCAGTCGTCGGGAGGAAGTGGTCCGAACGGCGGAGGAATCCGTAACCGCGGTCCTCGGCGTAACGCGCCCAGTCGAGTACCTCGGAGAGTCCCATCCCGAGTTGCGGTTCGAGCATCAGACCGCAGTCGGCGATTGAGAACAATGCTCAGTGGCCACCATCTTGCGAATAAAAGCCTAACATGACTGATTCTGCTGAGACGAAACCTTAGCAAAGTCCTCTGAATGCAAGCTTATTTAGCCAAATTTTGTCAATGGTGGCAGTTTTGGCTAGAACGAGAGCCGTTCAAGCGTTCAGAGACGAGCCGATCGATCTTGAGGCCAGAATCATCAATGCGATTAGGGAAGTGGGCCCAAAGAACGTTTCCCTGCTTTCCCGAAAGACTGGCGCTCACGCCGAGACGGTAAGATACAAGATGAAGAAACAGTTCAAGAGGCTCGGCTTCCGGATTCATGCAGACGTCGACTACAGAAAGATAGGACTTAGTCTGCACTGGGCGACGGTTCAATTCACTCCGAAATATCGCGATGCCGCCCCCGCGGTATTCAGGGTCCTGAATAGGATCGGGTACCTCACGTACTACGCGAAGATGCTACCTCGGGGTTCCTACGTTGCGCTCTTTGCTCTCCCTTCTGGGACGACCGATCAGTACAGGAGCTTCTTGGAGCACCTCGAGAGTTCGGGGATCTTCGCCGACTTTACCTTCGACGAGGTACTCGCGAGTAGGCACAACTCCATGAATCCGAAGTACTTCAACTTCAGGTCGGGAAGATGGGAGGTAGTCTGGAACTCGCTAAGCTCTGACGAGGGAAACCCGCTGAGGGTGGACACTAAGCACGTGGAGGCGTCCCCAGATTACTACGACCTGCTCCTGATCAAGGAGCTCCAGAAAGACGCTTTACAGCACATTGTGGCGATTGCGCGCAAGTTGAAAGTCCACCAGAAGACTCTGGAGTACCATTATCGCGCTCACGTCCAGAGAGAGAAATTGATTCCGGGCTTTGTCATACGATGGACGCAGGACATCGAGAAATCTCTCGCGCATTCTGTGGTGCTGGCGAGAATTACGTTCAGCGGCCTTGGTCGAGCCGAATTCGTCGAGGCTCAGGCCGTCATCAGCAGGATTCCGTTCCTCTGGGCGGAGGACCTGTTGTCTGACGGGACGTACATCGCAACCCTCTGCATTCCGGTCGAAGAAGTACTGACCACGTTTGACCACATCAACAAACAGCTTCCAGACCTGAATTCGAGTCTCGATGTCGGCTACATCAAAGTCAGCGACGCTTGGCTCTTCACAATCCCGTACAATATGTACGGCGACAAGGGCTGGAAATTCGATGTTCCGCAGATGGTATCTCTGTTCGCAAAGGAAGCAAGGTACGCGAAGTAGAAAAAAACCGGCACCTCCACTTCTCTAGTGGAGGCCGCCGCCGATATCGTCCAGTGGTCCCATGGAAAAGCCCAGCGCTGTTATGAACACTGGGAGGACCACCGAGAGGGTCATCAATCCGAGTCGGATCTTTTCATCTGTAGTCATTTTCGTCTTCTCACGAAGTACCGAATGACTAGTTCTAGGTTTTCATCAATATTTTCTTACAAGTTTATGAACTTGATGACACGCTGGCAAGACAGGTGAGCCCTCGGTCAACTCGGGCCACGCAAAGACGAGAAGCCTAAGGTCTGGCACGCCTACCAGGAAATAAGTGTCGGAAGCTCGAATGAAATCTAGACCTTGATTACACTGGTCATGTTGGCGCTTGGTCCAATCTTGATAACATCTTTCGCTTCAATCTTCAGACCGCCCCGGTCTTCAACGACCCCATACAAGCGGGCATCAGCGGGACGGTGCAGCCTGATTTCGACCTCTGTCTCCCAGGGTAGAATGTACCTCAATGGGTGCTCTCTCTCGTTTTCTCTTTTCGTGAAAGTAGGAACGATGTGACAGACCCCTACCTCATTCTCGGTGAGCGTCGTAAAACGGGAGGGTTCCAGCCAGTCTCCGAGCGAGATCTTGTCCGGGTAGGAAAAGTATCCCGTCGACCCCGCGGCGGTGCACACTACGACCCCGTCCCCAATCGCCGATTCCGTGAAGGAAATGCCCTTCCCCTTGACCTGCAAACCGTACCGCAGCGAATTACTCTCAGATCCCCTCTCTAGGTACACGTCGGTGAAGACGTCCCCCATTTTCTTGCCGTCCCGGGATACCTCAAGCCTCCTCTGCTCCACGACGCCGTATTCACCGTTCCTGATCTTTTCGAGAGCGACTGGCAATTCATCATAGTAAGCTTCTGCGAGGAACGCTTTCGATCCCGTCGCCTGTTCAGACCTCACCCCCACGAAGAGGAGCGGAATCGACTCCGTCCTTCCGTAAAAGCCGAAGACTCCATCTCCGCCCACGACCACCCCTATGTCAGGAGACCGAGAAGTGACCTCGAACGAGTACCTCTCCAGCACGTCCTTGACGTCAGTGGGAGCGACCTTGGGCCTTTCAGGGTCCATGAGGATCTTTGCCTTAATTTTCGCCAACTTGATGCGGCCTCGGTCGAAGACGTCTGCCTTTATTGTTTATGAGTCGTCGTTCCGGTCAGCTAAGCTATTCTTCAATGAATTCGTACATGCTCCTCTCGCGCGTCCCTCTTCCTCGCATTCCCTTAGTGTCGATGAACCTGGCTGCCCTCTCTCCAATCTCGACCTGCTGCGGCGATGCTTCCCCAACCATCTGAAGCAGCTTGATCGAATTCTCTACCGCAAACCCATGGAAATGGTTGTTGAAGTAACCGTAGACCTTCTTCGCCTTGGTCATGACTTCCTTAACCTTAGGGACCCAAGATGAGAGTTCTTTGTCCTTGTACCGATAGTTGTACCAGGGTCTATTCCCTCTCCCGTGCCACCGGACAAAGGCGATATCCGAAGTGACAACCGTGTCGGGCGGGAGCAAGGGTTCGTCGACGATCGTGTTCGCGACGTTTGATCGTCTCAGCGCATCCCAAACGCTCTCCTTCAGCCAGGAAGGATGTCTGAACTCTATTGCGAATCTTACATCATTAGGCAGAATCTCGAGAAACTTCTTGACCCTCTCGAAATCGTTTTCTTCAACGAAGCTCGGTGGAAGCTGAATAAGCACGGGACCCAGCTTGCCGCCCGTTATGAGCGGGCGCAATAATCCTAGGAACCTAATGAGGTCCGCCTCGACCCCCATCTCCAACTCTAGCCTCTTATCGTGGGTAATCAGACGAGGGAGCTTAACGGAGAAGACAAAGTCTGGAGGGGTATGCCTCGCCCACCCGAAGACGAGTCCCTTGCTCGGATAGGCGTAGAACGTCGAGTCGACCTCGACGGTTTTGAAGATCTTTGAGTAGAATGTTAGTTTCGTGGTGCTGCTCGTAGGGTAGAACACTCCCACCCATTCGTCATACGACCACCCCGAAGTCCCGACATAAAGCTCTGGCATCGATTGTAAGAAATGTCGATTGCTCCACGAGATTTAAGGTGATGGGTTGGGATGTCAAATCTATCCGAACCCCGGGTTCCCGGAACCGGGCCACCCTCCCTAGCGGGTGGTTGGTGTTAGTCTGGAGGTCGCAATGGGCAATGTTTTTTCGGATGGGACGGGGATCGTTCTATAGGCTCGGTGTCCAGCCCGGCTTCTTGGACCAAGTCGCAACGGCATCGTGTGCGTGAATCGATTCGAAACACCTTGCACTCACGTAGAGCGCGTCGGGGAATCTCTTCACCGTATCTCTAACAAGGTCCTCCGCGAACTTCGCGTTCTCTTGAGCTCTGAGTATCTTGACGGCTTCTTGGGCTCGCTTCATCTCCTCATCGGGCATAGCGGAGAAGCATTCGCCCAATCTACCTATGACCCTAGAAAGGTCCAAGGTTTTCCTGCTTCGCAAGATCAGAACGATCTCCGCCCTCTGCATGTGCCCGATCCCGATCATTTTCTTGCTGCACGGGCAGGCTGTCATCCCTGTCGCAACGAGCTGATAAGTGGTCGACCCCGATTCAGTTGTGCGGATCGTTACCGGCGAAAACTGGTCCGAGAAAGGCATCTCAAACTTGCAAGTCGCGATGGAACCGGGCTGGGTTCGGTTAACCTCCTTGCAGATGAGCTTCAACCATTCTTCGATACCCGCAGCGTTGCGCCTCGAGGAAGCCCGTACGAGCCTGCTCATGTGCACTCCCCGATGCTTGCCCGAAGACGTCTGGATCGTCAACGTGACCGGGAACGCGATTTTGGCATTTTGGAACAGTACCTTCAGATTCGCCACGCCGGCACTCACTGGCACTTCGGAAGGCTCCATCTGAACGTCCGCCGTCGTGTTGATGAATTGCGACTTCGCGATGTTCATCGGAGAATCGGGGGGACTGGTCAATTCTCGGGCGAGGACTCTACTGTGATTTTAAACATTGTCGTTTCCATGTCAAAGAGCCCTGGTAGGATTGACGATCGCTTCAATCGACCCCGAAACGTCGACCGAGATAGCGTCAGGGGGGGTGACGAAGGGGATCGACCACCCCCGTCGCGTCGAATGCGGAAACTCGGTTTGCGCACCCTGCACATTTCCAGCAGTGGTTATTCCCGTCCCTATGGCAGCTCCAGGTAAGCTCTAAAGGCACCCTCAGCCTCGAGGCTTGCACGATTACTTCCTGCTTACTCATGTGCTGAAGCGGTCTAAGAATGGTGGTCCTCCTGTCCTTCAGGAGTTTCGACCCGATCCAGAACGCTTTCTGGAGTTCACTGAAGAAGGCTCGTCCCGTATCCTCGAACACCCCCACATCATCTCGATTGTGGCCTCCAACGATGTAGTCTGAACCGACCTCGATTGCGTATCCAGCTGCGACGCTGTAAAAGATCGCATTTCGCATCGGGATGAATGTAGAGGGCATCTCTGATAGACGCTCCCCGAGGTCAGCCGCTTCCTTTAGGTCAGGTAACTCGACCATCCTGTGTTCGTACGCTTCGCCTTTTTCGGCGATTGACTCAGCTGCCCTCAACTCGCTTCCGGCGATCCCATGGTATTTCATCGTAAGAGCTCTCGACCTGTACCCTTTCTTCTTCATGAGGAACAGACACGTCGCAGAGTCGATGCCCCCGGAAAGGAGGACTATGGCATCCTTCGACGCCTGTCCCCTTCTTGGGAATGAATCCGAGCCAACAGGTGAGTGCCCTTGTTCATCCCTTCGTAGACGTAGACACCCACTGCGGTTACGTTGTCATGCATTCTCGGCGCGATCAAAGAGAGCAGTTCCGCGGCCAGATTCTCCACGGTTGCTTCCCCGCGCAACAGGACGGTCGTGCCCTTCGGAACCTGCATCTTGAAGTCTCCGTGAACTGTCTTGAAGCTCAGGGTAACATGGGTCTTGTTTTCTCCCTTGACATATTTCTTATTAATGAAGAGCTTATGATCGAGCTTTCTTATCGCCTCCCGAACGATGTCCTTCGCCAGGCCGAAGTCAACCACCATTCCATCCGTCGGCCGTCCGATGATTTCCACGAGCGCGGAGGAGGTGTGCCCGTGCATGACCGAACACTTCTGCGTGTGCGGGAGGATATGCGCGTAGTCAAAGTTGAATGAAGGGTCATCTAGAAAGATGGTCTGCAATCTGCCCTCGTCTTTTCCTCCCAGCTGGATCACCCTGATCCCGGGGTCGAGTCTGTCGCTTGTCGTCTGGACTGAAGAAATCAGAATGCACTTTTTCTCTCTACCGAGCCTGTTCAGCTCAAGCGGGGAGAGTTCCCGCTCTACGAACAGGAGCGTGTCGTCGAAGGCAAAGTCCGCGGCGAGCGCTGAGCCCTGAAGAACCTTAACGTCGGTCGAGTACGACACGCCGAGCGAATCGAGAATCTCGGCCACGAGTAGATGGACGCCCGTCGGGAATGCCTTTCCTCCCCTTCCCCTGTATGTTCTTCGATATCCGCCTTTGTCGAGCTGCTTGAGCTTTGGGGCCAGTCGCATTAGGAGGTTCTCTTGCATCGATTTGTTCGCCCGACTCCTTGGTTTATAGTATTTCGGTCGCGTCCGCCAGGAGACCGATTCAACGGCGCTGGCTATATAGCTCGGTGAAAGAACAGCTCTTTCCTAGGAAAGTTGGCGATTACCCCAGACGACATCATCCTGAGCTTGATAGGGGCATTTGTCGGGCTAGCCGTTACCCTTCCGGTCACCTATCTCGTAGTTGACAGGATCATCGAGCGCAACGAAAGGAAGAGACTCGCCCCCCTCGAGAAGATGGCGAAGGAGAGGCTCCGGTCCAAGTTGGGGGTCGGTTCGCTCACCACCCTTCTCATAACGCTCGTCATCGATATCAGGGCTGCGCTGGAAGATAAGCGGGCAATACCAAAGGATGTGGCGCAGCTGTACATTTCCAAGTTGAAATCCTCGCAGTCGGACCTCGAGATGCTGATTGGAGTCTACAACCAGGTCCTCACCGTCGAACTGACGCACGCAACTAGCGGTGTCATCGCGCAAATTGAGCACCTGCAGGAAGACGTTCAGTTCATGGTCGAGATTTATCCTCGACCACCCACAGCCACCCACGTAGCACACACAGAGCGCGTGATCCTGGTGACAGTACAGCTGACCAAGAGAGAGCTTGACTTGCTCGGTGAGGACGATGAACAAATCAAGGCTCTGGAAGCCTGGCTAACCGAATACGGTGAGAAGAAAGCCGTTGCGGCCGAGCCTGAAGAACCGGTCATGGTGAGCGGGAAGCACGAGCTGATATGAGCGGAGAACCGAGCGGGACGGCACGCAGACAGGTGAAGGTCGCTGACGCCGCTGAAATCGATGAGGGGAAGTCGAAGACTGTGGTGGTAGAAGGGAGGACCGTCGCCCTTTTCAAGGTCAACAACGAATATTTCGCAATCAATAATCCATGCCTTCACAGGGGCGGGCCACTCGGCGAAGGTGAGTTGGATGGATTCGAGGTCATCTGCCCTTGGCACGGGTGGAGGTACAATCTCCGGACAGGATCTCTCTCACTGATTCCAACCCTCAAGGAGAAAGTCTATCCTGTGAAGCTGGTGGGCACCTCTATTTTCGTGGAAGTTTGATTCTCCACCACGCTGAAATCGCAACTCCGGATGAGATTCTCGGCGTGGTCTAGGGTTCCGAAGATAGGATTCTAAGCCGTTACGCGTAGAACCTTTCGACGCCCCGCCGGAGCTGACCCAACTCCCAAATCGATAAATATCGAGAACCGTGCAAAGATCCATTGGAAAAACTCGAGAGAACGACGATTTACGCTTCTCTCGGGCTCCGGCCAGGCATCTCGGAGCTTCTGTGGGCATTCAGGAAGAAGTACACTCTCGAAGAATTTCCCGTCTATCTGGATGATCACCCCTTCCAGCTTTACGAGCGGATAAAAGCGGAGATGAAGAACGGGATGAAGACCGCCGACCTCGTGCTGATGCCGCACTACATGCTTTTGCGTCTGAAAAGCGAAGGCTTGCTCACTACGCACGATTCAAGACAGGCCGACGCGTTCCCTAAGAAATTCTATGACAAGAGTATGAATTGGTTCGCTGCGGGCGTGACCTTCATGAGCTTGGCGTACAATTCCAAGCTGCTCCAGGAGGAAGACCTTCCCGCGACCCTAGATGATTTTTCATCGCCCAAGTGGAGAGGCTCCTTGGGCCTCCAGTCGCTCACCGCGAGCAGGGTTGGCAACCTCGGTGCCCAATATCTCGGTTTCATCAAGAAAGTTGTCGGCGACAAGAAATGGTCGCGATTCCTTAAGAGTCTCGCTCACCAGAACAGGCCGAAAGCATTCGACTGCATCGACCACCTTTTGCAGGGGCTGGTCGACGGAGAATTCCGTTTAGCGCTGACAGTCTACTCGCTTGCATACTTTCGGGAAAAGACCGCGGGCTCTCCGGTCGCTTCCTTCGAGATTGACGATGCGCCCCGTATGCTCACTTTTACTTCAGCTGGGCTCATCCGAAATGCCGAGGAAAACGCTTCCGCGCACAAATTCCTTGAGTTTCTCCTCACCGAAGACGCCCAGAAGATCATAGCGAGCATCAGAGGAATTGCGCCCACCAGACCGGGGGTGCTAACCACGTATCCGTTTGAGGCGCGCTACTCTTCACGAGATGCGTTCCACCCTGACGAGTCCGACCTTGAAGCTATGCCCAAGGTGATGGAGACTTTCAGAACCATGAAGCTGCCTTGACGAAATTCCGTGAATTTGTTGAATTCTAGCTCGGCGACGTAGCAGGATTTCAGCCCCGCAAGAGGGCTCTATCTCCCGTGTATTCGGGTTCTCGCTGCCCAGAGTACGGGGAAGAATCGTTTCGAGAGGGTGGTCTCCAAATACGCAGCGCCAGATGGATCGAAGGAATAGGGCCCGAGCGTCTTCTTCACGACACCCGCTCCTGTTCCTTTTCTCCCCCCGATCACTCTCTCGACCATCGCAAGGTGATGGTTCCGCCAGAGCCAGAAGTACTTGTCGTACTCCATCAATGCCTCTGCTAGTTCTGCCAGTTGGGTGTGCTTCTGTTCACTGAAGATTTCCACAACCGCTTCCACCTCCTTCTGAGGGACCACCTCGTCCGGAGCTCGGGAACGCTTTCGCGGCTTGGTCGGCTCTCGCAAAAGCCCCTTCTGCTCCAGCACTGTCTTGAAAGCGTCCCAGAGGGTCGGCGCGTCCCACCTCTTGAGAAGCTGTTCGTAGCTCGATTCATCTCCTTTATGAAGCTCGATGTACCGTTTGTCTTTCAATCCCGAAATGAATTCTAGTTCTCTGAATTGAAGCGACTGGAATCCGCTCGCCGGATTCAAGATGCTCCTGAACTTGACGAAGTCGATGGGTCTTATGGTTTCGAGGACCTCGAGCTGCTCGATGAGGACCCTCTGGACTGTAACGACCCTGCGTATCAGCCTGGTCGGTTCCGACAGGTCGCCTGAGATCATATTGGAAATAGCAGATTCGAGCTCGTTGAGCATCAGCTTGAACCAGAGCTCGTACGTCTGATGGGCTATGACGAAGAGGACTTCATCATGTTGCCTCGGCTTCGAGACGAGACGCTGAAGACCGAGGAGCTCGTCGAGGCCGAGATAATCGCCGTAGGAAAGCGGTTTGCGCCGGGGCATTGTGTCATCCACTGCTCATAGCCGAATCAGTCCCCTTTGTTCAGCCATTGGTACGAACCCTTCACGTCGTCGAGGGCGCTCTTGAGGGCACGCGGGTCCGCATTGTTCGCGCTCATTTTCCCGTCAAAAAATTCCCTGTAACCTTCGATGTCAAGGAGCCCGTGTCCGCACAGGTTGAACAGAATCACCTTCTCCTTCCCCTCTGCCTTGCACTTTCGAGCTTCGTCGATGACCGCCTTGATTGCGTGCGCGGATTCAGGCGCGGGCAGGACGCCTTCGCATCTTGCGAACGTCGTCGCTGCTTCGAAGGCCTCAAGTTGGTCGTAGGCTACAGCTTTCACTATCCCCTCATCGACGAGAAGACTCAACGTGGGCGCAGTGCCGTGAACTCTGAGCCCTCCGGTATGAATGGGCGGGGGGACGAACCCGCTGCCCGCCGTGTACATCTTGAAGAGGGGGCTCAGTTTCATGCTGTCGGCGTGGTCGTAAATATATTCGCCCATGGTGAGCTTGGGGACGGCCGATGACTCTGCCGCCAGGAACTCGACGTTCTTCGGGCTCTTCTTGTTGACCATGCTGTAGTAGTACGGCCAGAATATTCCCGAGAAGTTGCTGCCTCCGCCGACGCAACCGACGACGAGGTCTGGGTAATCGTCGTATCCTTCGAACTGGACCTGTGCTTCCTGACCTATCACGGTCTGAGTCGCCAATACGAAATTCATTACGCTCCCAACCGCGTCTCTTGCGCTTTCGTCGCCGAGCACGTCCTCCAGCGCCTCAGCTTTCGCGATTCCCATCGTCCCGCCCGAATCCGGGTCTTTCGCCAGTATCTCTCTTCCGACGGCTGTCCTCTTGCTGGGACTTGCAAGAACCTCCGCTCCCCAAGCCTCCGCAAGATCTTTCCTGTAGGGTTTGGAGTCGTATGACGTTCTGGACATGTAAACAGTACACTTGATCCCAAAGATACTGCACGCGAAGGCGAGCGCTGTCCCCCACTGTCCCGCGGTGGTGTTGGTGACAAGTCTCTGGATACCCTGTTTCGAGGAAAAATACGCTTGAGCTACGGCCGCGTTAGCTTTGTGAGACCCAGAAGGGCTTCCCGTCTCATTCTTGTAATAGATCTTGGCGGGCGTGTTAAGCACTCTTTCTAGACGCTTCGCTCTTACGAGCGGAGTGGGCCTCCACACCGAATAAATCTCTCTAAGTTCCGAAGGGATTGGAATGAACCTTTCCTTGGAGTATTCGTGCCTCGCCAGCTCGTCTGGAAACAGCCTGTGCAGGATTGCTTTGTCGGCGATTCCGTGCGTTACAGGGTCAATGACGGGGGGCAGGCTCCTTGGGAGGTCAGGGACGATATTGTACCACTCGTGCGGAATCTCGACCTGCTGTTTGAAGCTTAGGACGATTTTTCGCGCACCTCAGCTTTACCGGACTACGGCCAGGTCTTGGGTAACTGCCCCCTCGTATCCCGGACCTCGCGTCGCGAGACCGTGATCGAGCAAGAACGAGTGTATTTCCATAAACTCCCCCTTGCTGAGCAGAGTGGAATCCGCCCAGGTCGGCAGCGTCAGCTTAGGCTTGATCATGGGAAGGTCTCCGCGCAATTCGGGGAGGTATTCTTCAACCACTTCTTCGAACTCTTGCACGTACCTCTTCTCGTATTTCGCCCTGTCTTTGTTTATCAGGTGTATCGCCTTGTTGACCGCGACGAGGAAGGATGCTGCCGCTCTCTGTTCGAGGTCGTCGTTGAACACGATGACGGTCGGCTCCGTGCGAGAGAGCGCAAGAATCCTCTTGTATCCGATAGCTTCTGCCGCCTCCGCGTACGGTCCAGCGAGTGTCGCAGCCTCTACTTCGTCAGCGATTAGAGACTTGAAGCACTTCTCGATTCCACCGATGTGTACTAGCTTGATTTGGGATTCGGGGACGAACTCTGAGAGATTCTTCAAAGTGACGTAGTGCGCATCCGCATTCTTGTTCACCGCGATCGCCGTTCCCCTTTCGATAAGGTCCAATACGTTGCTAATTCCGGACTCAGGCTTGGAATAGATCGCGAAAGTCTTGATCAGCGTGGACTTTAGGGCGGCGCCAATTCTTCCCTTTCCAGTTTCTGCAGTGCTGTAAATGCCCTGCCAGGCGCAGCAGAAATAGAAATCACGCGACCTTTTTTCGAACGCCCCCTTGTACCAATCCGCCTTGTCCTCAGGCTGCCCTTGAGGCGCAATGTCGTGTACCCGGAGATCTATCCCAGAAGACCCGAAGAGGTCTTCCTCCTTCGCGACCACAATTGGGAACATCCAGTAAAAGTATGGACGATAGTAGCCATGCGAAATGGTAGTAAGCTTCTTGGCGCTCGATTGAACTGGCATTTGGTCGGGGTCACGACTTCTGAACGTTTTCCATTGGCTGGGGGAGGACTATGTTCTCGTATTGAATTTGGGTTTGTAGTAGGTTGTGTTTGCTCATCCACACGCTGAGAGACTCGAAGGATTCCCTCGGATACTCCGTAAGCTCGCCCCAGGTTGTGATCGGCACCACCGGAGCAATCTTGTCTATCATCTTGTCGATCTTGTTTCTGAGTCTGGGGGGGAACCCGCGGAAAGTCTCTCTGAGGGTCCTTATGTAGAGCGCTCTGTACTTCTCCGGATCAGCGGTAAGCCGCCTCGCTGCTTCATTGAGGCTGGCTAAGTAGGATGAAAGAACCTCCATCGGGATGTCGTCTCTTGCCACGAAAGCCAGAACGTCCACCGTCTTCGTCTCCGCGACCTTGACAAAGCCAAGGTTGACTGCCAACTCGGTGTAAGGGCTGATCAACGCGACCGCCTGGAACTTACCCTCGATTAGACCGCGCAGTCTGCTCTGTGGTTCCGCTCCATGAACCACCCTTATCTTCTCGTACGGCAAGACTCTTTCGAGGTCGCTCAGAACGCAATAGTGGGAGCCCGTCTTCATGTTCACTGCTATCGGCACCTCTTCAAGGTCCTTCGCTGTCTTTATTCCGAGGCCAGGCGCGACAACAATTGAAAAAGCGTACCCGGACGAAGTTGATGCAGCGACAATCTTCTCTCGCTTGGCGTCTGCTAGTCTGTCAATGGCTCCCCACGCGCAGACAGAATACGCATCGAGGTTCCCACTCTTGACCAAACTGGAGTACCACGCGACTTTGTCCGCGGGCTCCGAATCACTCTTCCCGACAGCGAAGAACTGAATTTGCAGCCCCCTCTCTGCAAATATCCCGTCTTCTTGAGCCACAATGTCGAGGAACGACCAAGGGATGTACGAATTCTTGACTTTGAGTTCTACCAATCAGACCACGAATCCCACAGCGGTGGTCACAAGTATAACAGTCTTCTGTTAGAATGATTCGAACTGGTGGGAAGTGGAATCGGAAGTTTCACTAGACAGTAGTAGGAGCCTTGTGTCTCGCTTCCGATCTCATCTTTCTCCATTCGAGAATTGCGGGTATGAGAGAAAGCACAACCACGACCGCGATCACCAAAAGCAGATAGTTTCCAATCTGGGGTATGATCCGCCCTAGAACATAGCCAAGCATCGTTGTAGTCAGAACCCACAGCACGCCGCCAGCAATATTGTATGCAACGAACCTTGGATACTTCATTCTCGCTGCGCCGGCAACGGCAGGTGCGAAAGTTCTGATTACGGGCACGAATCTCGCGAGTGTAATTGTCTTTGGTCCATGATCCTCATAGAATCTCTCAGCTGTTTCCAGATACGAGCGAAAGCGTTCGTTTCGTCTGACCAGACTAGCTCCCAAACGAAGGCCGATGGTGTAGTTAACTTGGTCACCGATCACAGCACCCCCCATCGATAGGGCCAGCAGCCATCTTAAGTCAAGATATCCAGTTGATGCTAGTATCCCAGCTGTTATTAGCAACGAATCCCCCGGTAGGAAGAAGCCGAAAAACAACCCTGTCTCTACGAAAATTATCGCCGCGACGCCTGCAACTCCGCCCCATTGAATCAAGGTTGTCGGATCCAAGTAGGATTGTATTGATGCTAACGGACTGTTTGAGATGTTGGCCGCGGCTAGGACTAAGAACAACACCGGAAAGACAAGTCCGTCGTTCTTTTTTGAAGAATCTCTAACGGTCACGGTTACCCAAGTTCCACTCCGACGTCGATCGCGCTTCGTATATATGCGAAAACACGACATCTCTAAGAAATTTTGTGAAGTTCATAATTAGTCCACTCGAATTGGGAGACTTCATACCTCGGCGAGCGACACACGACAAGATTCGAGGTGGACATATGTAAGACCTGTATGAGTGTGCGGCCTCCGGGATTTGAACTCATTCGGGTTCATAGTCCTGGTTTGACTGAGACTTCTTCCTACTCTCGAATTCTTCTAAGGGTCGAGCAAACTGGGGGGACGAGTTAGAGTCTGGTCGGACCTGAATAGCATACTATGCTGAGTTCAGACCCAATCAAGATCGCTGAGGGAAGAGAATAGCCCAATCTGGGCAAATCATCGGGAGCGGTAACTCCCCAAAGGGTTAACAGTTTGGAGCGGAAACACGACTCGAATGCGGCTTCGCGGAAGAACCTTTGGCCTCTTGGGAGCGCTCGTGGCGGTCTGGGTTGTCTTCGTCTTTCTTGTCCCGGTCATCTCGTACGCCATCCCGGTGACGATTCCCGCTGATTACGAGGCAGGAACCGAGGTTTGCAGTGGCATCAGCAATGGCTTCGTCCGGCAAGCGTGCCTTGATAGATTCCTCTACCCACCGGTCGACATTACGGCCCGAGCGCCTCTATCTTACGGGCTGTTTGGAATCGGAACCCCTTCGTTCTATTCTGAATACCTCGTGACGCGGGCCGGGTTCTCCGCTCTCGTTTACCCGCCGAGAACGAACTCAACGGCAAACGCCAGCGCTATTCGCTTCCCTTATCCTATATCCTCGCTCAATCCTCAGAGCCCTGTTGATATCAACAACGTGTCTGTGGTTCGGTCTCCTGATGGTTTCGTCAACGTGTCGGCGACCCTGGGAACGACTACATCCGTAGGCCTCAGCCTCATAAGTGCTGATCTTTACTTCGCTGGTGACACTTCAAACTCCAACTACACCTTCAGAGGGATAACCTGGATTAGCGGAAGCCAGATGGTCTGCAGAACCATCTTCCTGCAACCCGGTTGCAGAGCCTATCACGCGTTCGCTGGAGGGGATTCGCAAATTGGGAAACTCGTTTCGTTCAGGATTGTTCTGACGGGCGTCCAAGGAGGAAATTATTTCGTGATCGACCGACAATTCCATGCGATTTTCCCACCGCGAGGGGTGGATGCGAACTGGGTCTCGGCTTTCATTCAAGACGTAAACGCAGCACGCAATGGTTCGCGACTTCAAGGGAGCCAGCTCTTGGACGAGTTTGCCTCGAAGAGAGCCACGACGGCGATCCTGGACTACCAAGTATCCAACGCTGGGTTTCAGAACGATTACTTCGGGTTTTTCAACGGATCAATGCCCACCGTTTCGGAGGTGATTCTCTACCCTGGGAGCGCACCACCCGTTGACTACATCAGCTTCCTGAAGATGTATGCACCAGGCCATTGGACCCCGCTGAATGACTCTCGTTACGGTCATTTCGGGTATTCGATCCAGAAAGGGCCGGTTGTGGTGGCGCTTCTGCCGTGTCCCGTGACCGAGTTTCCCGGAAACATAAACGTCACTACATTCCTTACTTCAAATGGGTGCAAATTTGAGATCCAACAAGAGGTTTGGCTTGTCATAGAATTGAGCGCCTAAGTTCGATACCCATCGATTCAGGACCCAGCAGAGCGTTTAAGCGCGAAAGCACGAAAGGACATAGCCTTAAGCCTGGGTGGCAACACGAGACTATTGGAAGAACAAATGCGATCCAGTTTGTTCAACCGTGGCGAAAGAATCCTTCTCGGAGCGTTTTTGGTCTCAGTAATATTCGTGGCCGCTCTGTCAGTTTGGGCTTTGTTCGCGGAACAAGGCGGGGTCATATCCATATCGGGGTCGAGCATCGGCTCCACTTCCCTAACGAGACTCCCTTTCCGAACCATTTCTGAAAGACAGCTTGTAATAACAGCAGGGATACTTGCTGCGGTAACTGGCGATGGCACGCGTTTCTACACTTGGACAACCACGTTGCGGTCAACCACCAGGTCCTTTGTCGTATCCATCAAGGCGGTCCTCCTTATTGGAGGCGGCCCTCCGATTGAGCAAACGCATTTCTTTGTTTTGACCAGTATTTCTTTCGGCGTACTTGGTCCTAACACTCCGCTGAACTTCAACCAGACTGCCACGTCTGAATCCGTCAACCTGACACCGCCAACGCCGGGATTTTTCCAGAATGGACTATCGTTCCCGGAAATCGTGACGGTGGTGCTTCGAAACGGGACCTCGTATTTTGTTCAGACGACTGCTCCGGTGTCGGTGTAATGATAGGATCGCTGCCCGTAGGATTTGCACTCATTCAGGTTCATAGTCCTCATTGTGACTGGGAGTTCTTCCTGCTCTCGAACTCTCCCAACGTTTCCGCTAGACGGCTGAACTCGCTCCAACGGCGATCGCCTCGAGCAAACAATCAGCTGAAATTCAAAGGGTCTGGCCGGACATTCCCCACGTAAGAGGCGGGTAATGGAAAGAACAGGAAAAGCTCGTCGCCAAACCTTGAGAACAAACTCTGAGCCAAGGGTTCCAATAGGAAGGGACCTGTTCTAAACTGAGTTAGGAAATTACGACCCAAACTTTTGTCTTGACCTGCCAGATCAAGCCGTAGTTCGAGTCGGGGGGGGGGGAGTCCTTCTAGGCTCGGTTGTGCCACGAATAGTTCTGTAGTCCCGTGATGTGATCGACAAACGTCTAGATAGGATTCTTATTATCGGTCGCCGAATCTGGGATTCGGTCTTGAAATCGTCAAGCAGCAAATCGAAGCTTCCAATCAGGCTGAACAGACAATCACCTTCCCCTAGGCTTGAACGTTTCACAGAATATTTCCAGGGCTTCGAGAAGGTGGGAGCCGTCCGGCATGTCTTCGGGGAAAGGACTGATGAGGTGCTTGGTAACCTTTGCGTTGGATTCATCCCGAACAGAGGGATGTACATGGGGATTAGGGATAGTGACGGTAACATCGCCGTTGGCACCTTCCACCTGAAGAACAGCCCTACCCGGACACTATACTTGGACATTGTGCATGAGCTCTTCCACATCAAGCAGCGGATGACCGACGAGAAGTACTTCCACAACGAGTTCATGAAGTTCCTGGGGGATAGGTCGCTGTACTACGCCAGCCCGATCGAGATACCTGCATACAAGCACACGGTGAAGGAGGCTGAACGAATAGGCATGTCCCGCGCCGAGATAATCGAATACCTGAAGATGGGAGACGTACCGGCGAAGACTTGGCGCACCTTCCTGAAGGAGATGAAGCTCAAGAGGACGACAGTGGCAAAGCGCCTCACGCGGTTCCCAGTGAAAATTAGGCGGGATACCTCGCCAAAGTTACACCCTTTCACGAATTACTTCATGGGGTTCGGGAGGATTCCCTCGGTAAGACAACTCTTCGGAGAGTCGACCGATGACCTGCTCAATGGAATTAAGGTGGAGTTCATCGACAGCCCGTTCGCGACTATCTATCCGAACGAGGATGACGGGCACCTGGTCGTCGCGGTCGACTACTTCCGGAAGGGCAACATGAGTTCGATCTACCTGGACGTATTCCTCTGCCTCAATATGCTGAAGTCGTTTCCCGCTGCGAGTGCCGCCGCGGGTTCTGACGACGCCCTGTGGGAGGGTAAAGGTATGCTACAGTCGTATTCCGCCATGGTCACTGAGGCGAAGAGGCTCGGGCTGAAGGAGGGAGAGATTCTGACGCACCTAAGGCTGCCCAGCTTCCTTATGTCGAAATCTGGATACACGAGGTTCCTGAGGTCCTTGGGACTGAAAACTGTCTAGGCTGTCCCATGCGAAGAGAGTAGGTGTTGTACCCACCACAGAGTCTAGCCCTACCTAGGCCTGAAAGTTGCCGGGTAGTTCTCTAATGGCGCAACAATTCTCTAGTCATTAATGCGAGCTCTTTGGACTCCATTCCACAGTCAGTGGTTTAGTCGATCCCGGCGCTTGACTTGAGCAGGGAAGTGAACTTTCCTGGATACAACAATCGTGGTTTTTCCTCTGTCGTCAATCACACTCTTAGTGCTCACAGGAGCTGCAGGAAAGTATCCTAATAGGAGTGGTTCACTGCAAAAGAGGAATCGACTGTGGGACCCTCGCCACGAGTAGTTCACAATTCGAGAAGGCGCCCATCCTACCATGGGCGCGGAAAAAGGATTTTCATTACCTACTGTTCCAGAGAAAAGGACCTATCGCTCAAAGGATCGCGAACAAGGGTGACGCCGCAACGACTTTACACGTCACCTCGAATACGTCAATTTTTGGGTGCATGCGTGAAAGCGAGAGTGTCATGGGCTATTTTATCGGACAAATATGGGGTCTGGTTTCCAGACGAGCAGCATGTATACTACGAAAAGAAACCGGATGACGTTACGAATAGAGAGTTTGAGCTTCTCAAGAGGAGTTTCAACGATTCGCTCAAGAACTATAGAGAGATTTGGTTCTATTATGATGCAGGGAACTTCCACCCCATCTTCAAGCGGGTTGTTGAGGAGACGGACCTAAGGCAAAGGATTCACAAGTTCAACAGTCTAAAGCAGATTTCTTGATCCAACTAATATGCTTAATCGGGTAGTAGCATGCACGCGCCTACCCAACCGGCCACACAGCCCCGGCTGCCTTTTTCGCGGGGCTCAAGGAGGTGTCCTTTGGGGTCGCGCCCCCCCCAGGAAGCCATTGTTACGAACCCTAATATCCTCGAAAGCGCGATCTGACTTTTCGGATAGAAGCGAAGAGCACATTATTCGATGGGAGACCTCAAGAGGGCCTTAGCAATCTGCGGCGTCGGCACCGAGTTGGTGATTAACAACCAGGGAAACGTGGTCGCGCGGGCGTGTCCCTGAAGAACCCATGTCTGAAAGTTCGCTTCTGGATTGAACAGGAACGGCTAAGTAGCCGAGATTGAACGTTCTTGGGATGTTATCCAAGGCAGGCTACGCGACTTTGATTCCTGTCAAGAAGATGAGCAGGGCGATCAAGTTCTACACTGATATGCTCGGAGGAAAGCTAGTGTATAGGGGCGAGGGAGAAATGAAAGATTTCTGGGCCTCCGTGAAGTTGGGGAAGGAGGACTTCTGGCTGGTGACCCCCCAAAAGTGGGAGAAGAGAGAGTTATCGTACTCGGCCTTCCTGGTGAAGAACATCAAGAGGACGGTCAAGGAGCTGCAAGGAAAAGGGGTCAAGTTCGAGCCCGGCGAGAAGATGGGGAAGGAAAGCAAAGTTGTCGGGCCAATTACTTATGTACCTTCAGGGGCATCTGCCTTCTTCAAGGACTCGGAGGGAAACCTATTGATGGTCTGGCAGAACGACCCGCCGATGTGAGGGAGCGCGCACACGGTGGCTCTTCAGATAACCAAGACAGAAAGCGCAGGGCTCAGAAGGTTAGCGGAGAGACTCAGTTTCTGAAATCGCCGGCATTTCTGAGATAGACGCAGTTCAAGACGCCTGCCCAAACGCGTGGTCGCGGTAGTCATCTGGACCCCACTTCATTCTCGCGGGCCCCAGTTCCACCCAATTGGCACCCCTGCAAGACCCTGTAAGAGATATTAACCTACCAAAAAAGGCGAAATTCATCGTTGCAAAACGAGTCGATTGTCGGAGGCGCGCTGGTTAGCCCGGCCTCCGTTGTTGACATGTCCATGGTCGATTAGTGAGCCTTAGAGCGATTTGAGCGAGAAACACCTAGCCCCTAGTATGAGCCTCCCAGCCGACGCTTCCGGGGTTCCAGCCACAGGCACACCTCTGTCGGCGAGGCGCGAGCTCTTGATCACTGTCGGAATCTTGTTAGCGCTGCTGATGGGAGCGCTGGACAACTTCGTCGCACTGACGGCGCTTCCAACGATTCTAGTCCAGTTTGGGGCGGCCAACAGCGGCACCTTTGTAATCAGCGCCTATGTCATCGCCTCCACGGCTGCGATCCCAATATTCGCCAAGCTGTCTGACTTATGGAGCCGGCGCAACGTCTTCCTTGGCGGTCTCGTTATCTTCATCGCTGGGTCGATGCTCTCAGGGGTCAGCCAGAACATCACTGAACTTATCGTGTTCCGCGCAATCCAGGGGTTCGGCAGCGGGGGCTTCTTCCCTGTCGGGATAGCTATCGTCGCTGTCGTCTTCCCTCCCAAGACCAGGGCGAGGGTGATCGGGGCCCTCTCCGGGGTCTTCGGCATCGCAGTCGTCGCGGGGCCGCTCATCGGGAGCGCCATCGTGGAGTACACGACGTGGCGCTGGGTTTTCTACGTGAACATCCCGGTAGGCCTAGCCGGGATAGCAATCATCGCTGCGACCTTAGGAGCCCTCCGTCCTGAAAAGATCCGCAGGTTTGACGTGGTAGGCGCGGTTCTCCTCATCGCGTGGGTGGCCGCGATTATGTTTCCTCTCTATCAGATATCCGGTGCCGGATGGGGTTGGACTGACACCCGCGCTATTGGTCTGTTCGGCCTGGCGACGGCGCTGATTATCGGCTTCATAATTTGGGAGCTCCGAGTCGAAAACGGCCTAGTCCCACTTCGGCTCTTCGGCCACCGAGTGCTTGCCGCAGGAGGCGGGTCGACCTTCTTCATCGGGATGGTCTTCTTTCCGGTCGCGACCTTCCTGTCACTAGTGGTGGGCGTCGTCTTGGCGTCCAGCGCCACGAACACGTCCGAGACCGTGAGGGACATCCTGTACTTCCTGGTCATCCCGCTGGTAATCGGCGCTGCCCTCGGAGGCCAGCTCCTGACGAGGCTTCCTTACCGCATCGTCACGATTGTCGGGCTTCTCATCGGCGCTGTCGGCATGGTCGGCCTTACCCAGCTCTCTGTTTCGACCCCGCTTTGGACCTTCGCGATGGGCTTCATCCCGATCGGAGGGGTCATCATCTCGTTGATTCCGCTCGGATTCGGCATTGGCATGACCTTCCCGGTCTTTCTGCTCGCCGCCCAGAACGAGGTGGGAACCGAAGACGTAGGGGAGGCGGGCGGGTTGATCCAGTTCCTTCAATCGCTGGGAGGCGCTGTCGGGCTGTCAGTTCTTGCCTCATTTCAGACGACCAGGTTTGCTTCTCTGGACCCCCTCCCCGACCCCGCATGCTTGTCTTCAAGTCCGCCGCTTCAGACATGTGCGAGCTACCTCGGTACTCTCAAGACCTCTCTTCTCAGCGCCTACGACCAGACGTTCGTAGTTATGGTGGGGCTGGTCGCGGTCGCGTTCTTCTTTGCGCTGTTCCTTCGCGGGCGTCTTCCCAAGACACGGCCCGGGGAGAAATCACCTATTGCCACGCCTCCTTCTGTGGCAGCCGAAACACAGAAACTCGGGTAGTAGTTGGGGGACGCATTTTCGCGCTCGCCAAGGAATCCGCGATGAGGATTCGAGTTGGATTTAGGAATAGCTTGCGCGGTCGCAGGGATTTCCGCCCGAATCGGAAGGGATTCGAACCCTTCAGTTCTCACATCAAGCACAACCTGCATTAGCTCAAATCAGACTCAGAATTGCTAACAGAGCAGTATTTGGGGGTTATTATCAGTGCGGCCTCCGGGATTCGAACCCGGGCGAACGGCTCTCTCCTCTATAGAATGGGAAGCCGCTATCCTAACCAGGCTGGATCAAGGCCGCGCAACAGCGATAGCTCGTTCCACCCGTTGCCGCCTTCGGCCGAACCTATCCCTCATTTGGGTTTTCAGGTCTATGCCGCCAGCCCTGACTCCTGGAGGACGTGTTTGTGGTAGTGATCGACGGGCATCAAGACGCCGAAAGCCCGCTGCACGACCTCACTTAACGCAGGGTGGATGTGAATCGCTGAATCAACGACATTCGTGGTCTGTTCCGTCGTGTACATCACGTTGATGATTTCTTGTATTAGGATCGAGGCTTGCGGCCCGATGATGTGAGCGCCAAGTATCGTCTTGCTCGATTGTTCTACGATGACCTTGACGAAGAAGTCTTTGACGTTCATCGCCTCCCCTTTGGCTGTATCTTCGTACTTGTAGAATCCGATGAGGACGTTGTCTCTCCCCAGATTCCTCACCGCCTCCTCCTCCCGTAATCCAACGCTCGCAATCTCTGGATCCGTGAAAATCGCGTGGGGTATCGCGTGATAGTCCACTTTCACCTTCCTCCTGAGCACCGCATTGTAGTAGACGATCTCCGACTCGTAGTTTGCGACGTGTCTGAAAAGGTACTTTCCGTCTGCGTCTCCGAGCGCCCAGACATTCGGTTGTGTTGTTTCAAGATACTCGTTGACTTGAATCCAACCCTTGTCGGTCAGCCTCACTCCCCCTTTCTCTGCTTCGAGAATCTCATTGGTGGGCCCCCTCCCCACCGCGACCATGACTTCGCTCGCCTCAATTCGTCTGATTTTCCCCGACTTTCTATCCTCCGCAACCAGGATCTTGTGTCCGTTTTGTCCTTTCTTCGCCTCCTTCACTTCCGTGTTGGTCAGAATCTCGATGTGCTCCGCAAGTTTCCGTCTCGCCAACTCGGAGACCTCAGGCTCCTCCTCCGGAACGAACCGCGGATTCCTCCCCACTATGGTTACATTTGATCCCATGCTCGCGAAGAAGAACCCGAATTCAGCGGCGATGTACCCGCCCCCAATAATGGCGATACTTTCGGGAAGCTCGGTGAGCTGGAACGCCGTGTCGCTCGTCAGATAACCCACTTCCTCAAGACCTTTCACTGGGGGGATGATAGCCTTCGACCCCGTCGCAAGGAAGATCAATTTGGACATGATTGTCTCTCCCGCCACCTTCATCGTGTAGGGGGCGACGAACGCTGCCGGTGCGTGGAAATAGTCTATGCTTTCAGAATTGGTCAGTCCTTCGCGAATTGCCTCAATATCCCGGTCGATGAGCGTCCTCATTCTGTTCATTATTTTCAAGAAATCAACCCTAGTGATTTTTGCTTCAACGCCGAGCTCCCTGGCGCTTTCGATCGTCCTCACCAGTTCCGCAGGGTAGAGAAGAATCTTGGACGGGATGCATCCCCGGGTCAGACAAATTCCACCCGGTTCATCCTTGTCTATCACCGCAATTTTCATCTTCGGGTTCTGCCGGAGCATAGGGTCAACTATGTTCATCGCTGAACCAGTACCGACGACGATAAGGTCGTATTGTTTCATTCTGCTCGGTATTTCACTCGAGAAAAGATAAGGATTCCCTCGTGGAGCGATTGAACCTGAAATCTCCCCTGTGCCCTTGAGAGCCAGTACGCGCCGCTCTACGGACCTTCGAACCCGCAGTTTGAGCACTTATACTTCCTGGAGAACTTCCTGCACTTGGAATCTCTCCAGATGAGGACCTCGTGGCAGTTGGGGCACATGAACTTGGTCGCCCTGTCCCCCGGGAGGATCGGGCGGTTGCACGAAGTGCAGTGGGGATACTGCGAGGTCTCTTGTGCCATGATGGATTTTCCTCGCCCCCGCTCGGCAACTTATAATTCTTGTCGGCAAATCAGGAAATAGCTGCTTTGTTAGCTTCAATCACGCTGGCAAGAGCTTCTCCCATCTTCTTGTATCCCCGGACGTCAGGATGCAGACCATCTGGGGTCCCTTCCAGTCTATCGGGATTCTGGGCAGAGGCCACGGCCTCGCTGGTGTCGCAGAAAGGGAGCCCGTTCTTGTCCGCATGGTCCCTGATCCAGGTGTTGAGGATTCGCCTGTTGTTTGCGGCCTTTGAAGTCATTGTGTTGTAAGGGAGTACCGTGCATGAGACGGGCAAGATTTTCGATTCTACGGCCATCTTGTACATCCCCTCCAAGTTCCCTCGAATGGACTCCACGTCCCTCCCCTGATAGATGTCGTTAACTCCTCCCAGGATTATGACATATCCTGGGGACTCACCCAAGACATCCCTCTGAAAGCGCCTCAGAATTTCATCAGACCTCTGCCCGTTCACACCGCGATTCAGGACCACCCATCCCGGATGCTCCATCATTATCCAGTAACTGTATTGACTTTCCTCGTTCCCTTCTCCATTCGGCGGCCGCTCAATGGGAGAGAGAAAGCCAGGCGTGCCCGCGGTGGTCGAATCGCCGAGTCCAACAATCTTCAGCCTGGAGACACCAGCGCTCTACTCGCAGACAACCGTCGGCAACCCCTCCATAACTTGAGGTGCCTATTCCCTTTTGTTAAGAACTCTTACCGCTTCATCGGTAACGAGAAGTCTGTCGGTAGCCACCTTCTCGTTCAGCTGGAAGAGCACGAACCTCCTGAAAGTTATCCCGTCTCTTTCATTGGCGTACGACGCTAGCCCTATGCGTTTGAGGACGATTGACAGCTCCGTGACTTTCAGCAATGAGGGTAAGTGCCCTCGAAATGATTACTAGGAGAACGTATCAAAGATTCTCGATTATCTGCTCTAGAATTGTTCAATTAATCATGATTGAAAATCGGGACTCGGCCAGCAAGCGAGCAGCTGGTCTAGTTGGAAATCTGTCGGAGAGCCTCGATGGCGTCTTTGATGTGCTTCTTCGGATTGAGCTGGGAGGAGAAAATGTGTCTGATCAGTCCCTGTTTGTCGATGATGAAGGTCACACGGCTGGGGAGGAGCCCAAGCGTCGCGCCCACACCATAGAGTCGCCTAATCTGTCCTCGCTCATCGCTCAGCAAGGGGAAGGAGACGCTGCACTCCGAACCGAAATCTCTATGTGATTCGACCGAGTCGGAGCTGACTCCGAGCACTACTGCTCCCATCTTTTGAAATTCGTCATAGTTGGTGCTGAAACTCCTCGTCTCAGCGGTGCAGCCCAAAGTGAAGTCCTTCGGGTAAAAGTACAACACCACGTTCTGCTTCCCCGCAAACTCCTTCAGGGAGACAAGCTGACCCGTTTGGTTCCGCAGAGCGAATTCAGGCGCTCTATCGCCTACTTTGACCTGCAAATCCAAGGGGTCTTGCGCCGTGGGTAAGCATTAACCTTACGTTCCTTCGGTAATCTTCTTGAGCGCGAGCGCACCGTTCTTGATTTCGAGCTCATAGATTTCGTTCACGTCAAGTCTGATCCCGAACATGTCGTATTCGGTCTCCGTCAGAACCATCGTCACCTTCGAGAAACCCAGTTCTCTGATCTGAGGCATCACGCCCATCGACTGGAACTGGTTGATGATGCTCTGAATCACCCTCCCCTCGTCAGTTCCTGACATCGTGTCCATCCTCCCCCTTTCTCTCACTTCAACGAGCTCGATCTGTTTTGCGGGAAGACCGGTGATCGGATCGGTCACGCTACTAATTCTGTGTACTCGGACCCTCGTCAACTTGGACCACCTTGTCCTTGTTCCCTATTAACGGGTTCGCAATTTCTGGTCTCAAACTCCCCTGGGATTGGAGGTGCCTATTCTGGTGAGACGCTCGGCTCTGCGGAGGCTCGCTCGGCTGATCCTGTGTCGGGAGGTTGCTCTTCCGCGGGTGGAGCTTCTGCGCTCTGCGCGATAATTGCCTCTACATCGTCGGGGGAAATGATCCTGGCCATCGAAAGGTTGACCAGACTGTTCGTCGAGGCTTCGCCGTAGCATCTCCCTATGCTTCCCCTGAGCTGCCTCCACCTCAACTTCGTGTTTCCGCTCTTCGAGGTGTAGATTATTCCGAGGATGTCTCTCGCGTTGATGAAGGTGATGTCCCGAATCTTCTTGAGCGTGACCTTGTCCGCGGCCTCGATGTAGATGGACCCCGGTTCCTCCTCTTTCTCTGGGAAGACTTCCGGGTCTCGGAAATACGATTCGGGGACAAAACTCCGGCATGTACTGTTGATCAGAAACCTTCTGAATCCTTCTAAATCACAAGTGACGTCTATTTCCACCAATCCGAAGTCACCTGTCTCCTGAACTACTCATGGGTTATAAAGTAAACTCTCGTTCGAGTCATCCTGGGGAATTGACTTACGATTTCACTTGACTTTGGGATTGGGGCTCTCTTTTCAGGTTGAAGGATTATTCCGTCTTATGCCGGTGAGAGTTCCGTGAAAGTAATGTCGACGCGATGTGTTGGGAATTCTTAGGCCAGTCCTTCTCCCCGTCGGTGCGCCCGAATCTGAGAACTCAGCTTCGTGTGGGTTCTCCTACTCAAGATCAAAATCATTTGAATCATCTCAGCTATTTCGGTCATCACCCACCCCCCGCAGTTTTCTTCCCCTCCTCTAAAAACTATTGATTCCGACGAGCTGCAAGAACAGTTCATTACGCTCTTCACAATGAGTGCCCGCGTGCCCCTGCGGTTCCTGATTAGGGCTCTTTCCAACCCTGGCGATGAAGGGTCTTTCCTTGGAGTGGTGCGCGAGATCGCCAAGAACATAGGCGGAAGCGCCAGAAACCCGAAGTGGACCTCATATGGGGCTCTAGAGATCGACGTCTTCTTCGAATCCAAGGCCGAGTTCGACCTCTTCATGGCGGCATTGGAACCTCTATCCAAGACAGAGTTCACGCGGGACCTGAACGTCGCGCCGGCTTTCAAACCAAAACAAGCAATCATAGGTGAGGCGGTCGAATTCTTCAACGCGGAAAGGTATTGGGAGGCACACGAAGACTTGGAAGCCATTTGGCGGAACTCTAACGGGGAGGAAAAGTCCCTCCTTCAAGGGATCATACTTGTGTGCGCCGCCTTCGTCCACCATCAGAAGGGGGAGAAGGATGTTTCACTCAGCGTGCTCCGAAGAGCGCTGAAGCAACTCGAGTGGAAGGAACGAATCTACGAGGGAATCGACGTACATGCCTTGCGTGCGCGATCCGAAGAGATTGTCTCTGAAGGCGGATTCCTCAAGTTCACAATCTAGCCGAAGACAGGCAAGTCCATCGGGTGGCTCCCCGTCGGCAACCTTACCTTAGACCTCGCGGCAAGGATACTCGAGAATGCGGAGATGATAGAAAGCGCGAGAGTTGCCAAGAAATAAGTTGAATTGATAATGCCTAGTTCGAAGATTAAGACCGATGTCACAGCGATGAGGATTGACAGAATAGCTGAGAGGTACAAGACGACTTTTGGACCCACAAAGGTAGTCACCGAACTAATTATCAAGACAACGCCGAGAAGGGATGTTGTTATTACAACATAGAATGGGTTAGCAGTTGCACAGAGATTGCTATCGCAAGGGATATGCGGGAAAGTGGATAGCACCCAGTTGTTCCACGCCGTCCAGAGACCTGTGATTAGTCCAATCACCGCAGCGGCATTTGCAATTTTCAAGGCTACTTCATCGTCAGCTTGTAGATTCCCGCCTCGATGACCTTGTTGATGTTGTCCTTGACCAGGTAGATTCGATGGATGGGAGGCTTTACAGATGAATCGACCTGCAGGTCGCTCCCAACGACAAAGGTGTGCTTCTCGCCAGTTTTGCAAGTATGCTCAATCGTCTTCCCAGGTTTGACCCCGAGGCTCATCATGAACACCTCCTTCGGCATTGTGCAGGTCAAAATGGCCCAATCTTCGTCTTCGGGAACCGTCTCGAAACCCACGCTGGCCTTGAGCGGCTCGTCGTACCGTTTGTCGTCGCAAAACAGCTTCTTGCACGACCTGCAGCGCCAGACATCGACGACCCCTTGGAGGTAGTTGTCCCTGTTGACGTTGACCATCCCTATGAAAACTATTTCATGCTCGTGCTGGCTCAAGTCTTGGCACCCGCCCCCCTTCCTGAGAGCCTTTTCTCCATTGTGGCCTCGTAAACCGGGATGAGTTCTATGATAAGCTTGTCCACGCGCATCCTCCTTTCGTTCAGGCCGTGTACCACACGCTCCCTGTATGCTCTGAAGTGATTCGCCACGGCCAGTCTAGGATGAACCGGGATATACTGCTCGTTGTCCCCCGAGAGTATCACCATCCCCCTGTCGAGAAGGACTTCGACAGAGCGATTCTTCTTTGACCTTGGGATGCTCCCATCCTTGAGGATCTTCAGGTAAAGCTCAGCTTCTTCCCTTTCGAGCTCTATTTCTGTACCTAGTCTTTTGATTACAGATTCCTTATCCCGGAGCAAGAGGACTGGCGAGCCCGAAACCTGCTAAAAAAGAAATCTTCGAGAAGGGAATTAGGCTACCTTGTTTGTCCCCGGTGAGTTCCAAAGGAACTCAAAGTAGTCCTTCGCGAAACTCGCGAGCCCGTGGTGGTCCGCCCAAATGGCTAACGACGAGTTCACCTGCTCCCCACCAGCCAGGAGCAGAATCACCTCGCGCGCATCTGAGATCAAGCCGCCTCCGTACATCGTCTTCCTAGTCTTCAGCTCGGCTACCCTGGCGAGGCTCTCCATTTCCTTACCATCGGGGCTCGTCGAGGTCAGGATCAGACTTTTCACGCCCCTCTCCTTCAACGCGATCAGGAGCGGCATCATCTGGTCGGTGAACGGCAAGAGTTGGGGAGGAAGCGCAATCAACATCTCATTCCTGCAGTTCAGGATCAGATTCTTCACTCTCGAGATGATCTCGTTGTCCCCTCGCATGATCCATATGTCCTGTTTCTCCTGCTCCCCCCTATTTTCATAGATACCCATGAGTTCCTTGAGCGCGAGCTGCTCCTTCTCCCTCCTCTCGGTGTCGTACTTCGACTTCAATTCCTCGATCGCGGCATCGGGGGGACGTGCGGTGAATATTACGGGTCTGCTCTTCTGGACGTCGACCCACCCCTTTCTGTGGAGGGACTCGAGCGCTTGGTAGACCTTCGAATAAGGTATCCTCGCCTGCCGGCTCACATCGTTTGCGGTCATCGTCCCTCCTCGCAGCAACGAAACGTATGCTTTGATCTCCGTTCCAGTAAGCCCAAGTTCCTCGAGCGCCGCCAGGGCTCTTTCACTAAAGCTCATCGAATCTCTTCTCTGGACCTGCATCAGTTAAGCGTTGGGTGCCAATGCAAATCAGAACCGCGATATCTCATGACCTAAACTTGACTGAATGTAATCAGCAACTTGAGCCGCGGTCAAATATGCCCAACGCGAGAGGACTTGTTCATGGCCGAATCCGATCTTCACCGGCGCATGAAATCTCTCGTGACGGAGGACCTCGAGAAAGAAGGGTACTGGATGGTCGAAGAACCGCTCTTCCCTCCGGGGGAGGAAGTTTCTTGGTTCGGCTATCGGCCGGACCTCTTCGGCGTCCGTGCGGCCCCTGGCTCAAAGGACTACGTTGTAGTCGAGTGCGAGACTCATCCTAACATGAAACGCTTGCTCGCCAAACGTTTCTCCACCCTTTCCATTCAGAGCGAGCTCTCTCACCACTGCGGCGTGAAGAAGATACTCGCGATACCCTCAGGGACGCTCCAATGTCTCGACATGGGAGTCAGAAAGGAATGGGAGGTCTGGGTGATAGGGATTCGTAACCTGATGAAGATTCCTATGCTCTACTAAACCTGCAGCTCGACTTCTTTCTCTACAAATTGCCAGAACTTGTTTTCTATCTCGAAGCTCCACAAGGTTATCGGGATTTCAACAAGCAAGACAAAGGGCGCCAGGGCCAGACCCTCGATAATCGCTGTACCCAAGTTCAAGAGCCATCTGCCTATGCCTATCGAAATCTTGACATTGTTCGGTTCGCCGGTAATCGTTACCGTGAATGCCCTATCTGCGGCGAGCAATCCCCTGAGGACCCCCTCCTTTCTCGCCTGGATAATCCAGCCGTCGGGACGTTTCTCGCTCTGTGTTTTGTACCCCTGTATCTGAAAATACTCCTCGATCGAATCCGCCAATTTATCGATGTTGAGACTCTTCCCAACGTACTCCCGCGACGCTACTCGCAAAGACGGGGCCGAGCGGATTATTCGCTATATCAATCCTGCTGAGGTTTAGAGGCTTCTAAAGTCGAGGAGGGTCCGACGTCGCATTTTTTTCGGGTCATATGCGTTAGATGATAGTCTACGTTTTTAGGGCCCGCTTTCTTGAAGATAGAACTGATTCCCATCAGGGTCCTCAATCATGGCTGAGGTTCCCCATTCCTTCTTGGTGACCTTCCTCGAGAATTTGACTCCCTTCTTTTCAAGTTCCGCAGCCTCCTTGGCCACGTCATCCATATAGAAGGAAATTCCGGTGTTCCCCGGCTCAAGTTCCCCCTCGCAAAGGTGGAGCTTCCAGTCCGCGCCCTTCTGCCATACGGTAATCCAATGCTCCTCTCCTTCGGTTTCGAAGCCGAGCTTCTCCACGAACCACCTGGCTGACTTCCGACCATCGGAAACCATAACAGCGACGCTCAAGGTCTTGCTCATCATATCATAATCTCCTCCTCGGGACGATATAACCTCTGTGGAGTCCCGTCTGAAGGCGTCCCGGTTCTCAACGAGGGCTGGAGACTTCAGTCGGTGTTGGAAGTCTTTAAAGTCGATATTCCTTTGTTTGGAGCGATGGTCTCAAGAACCTACCACGTGTCGAAGACGTTCAACGCTCCCCTCGAATATGTCTTCGACTGGTGTACCGACTTTCGAGACGAAGACCCGATAATTGCGTCAAACTCGACGAAACGTCGCATAATTGAGAAGACGAAGACTAGGGCGATTTACATATCCAAATATGTGAACCAAGGGAAGAAGTTTGAAGGTGTGCGGATCGTTGCGCTCGAGCCCCCGAACAAGTGGCACCTCGATGGAGTTGCTGAAGACCAGAACGAAACCGGGGAATACCGTCTAACGGCCCTCGGCCGGAAGAAGACGAGGCTCGACATGGCTTTCAAGGTAATTTACAAAAAGGGCAAACCCGCATCTAAGAAGTCATGGGAGGGAGACACGAGCGGAGAATGGGATCGGTTCAGGGCCGCACTTGAACGGGATTACACGTCCGGTCGGAGCGCGACCGCATGATCAAAGAAGCCAACGTCACCGTGATAGTTACAGACATGAAACGAGCCATCGAGTTCTATGTCCAGGTTCTCGGGCTCGAGCTCGTGTCGAACTGGGGCAATGAATTCGCTCAGATCAAGGCTCCCGGAGTGATAATCGCGTTGCATCCAGCGCCCGATGATAGCCCAAGGACGCGAGGTGACAATCTTTCGATTGGATTAGGCGTTGACGACTTGAAGGCCTCGATGACAGCCTTGGAGAACAAGGGCGTTAGATTCACTCGGGTCGTGGAGGACAGGCCGGTAAAGCTAGCTTTCTTCGCTGATCCAGACGGCAACCCGTTGTATCTTTCACAAACGACTGGATGGAAGTGAGTCCTCACCCAGTTAGGCTTAACTAATTCCAAATCCCCGCGCACGGCATGGCTTCGCAGGAAACCGAACCGCAAAAGAGCCTGAAGAGAATCACATGGCAATACGAAAACTGTCTCTCGTGTGTCTGGTTCCAACCCAACGACCCTCTAAACGCAGACCTGTTCGAGCGGGGGAAATGCATCCATAAGGACCTGAAGCGCTTCGAGCTACTCGTCTCAGGGCGCGACTGGTGTAACCTCCACACCGAGATCAGACAAAGGCAGATAGACAACATACAAGAAAAGGCAATGAAGGGGTAGGATTCTAAGACCGCAAGAGCCCGGCAGTTAGCTGGGCCTCCTTCAACTTTTCTTAGCTGCCTCCAGTAATTACTAAGCTATTCGGACCTTCACCTGATGCGTCTTGTGGGGGAGTATTTACTCTGACAATGATTTGTTGGTTGCACGCAACCTGCGAGCCAGCTCTCTCAACAACTCGAGCGCAATCTTTGGATTGGACACTATCAACGCTGCGAAGTTCATCGTCGAGAGAACGAGGCACCTTGTGTCAGAAGTTGCTACCACATCCGCGGAGCGAGGCTTCTCATCCAGAAGAGTCATCTCCCCGAAGTATTGCCCTGGCCCCAGGCTCGAGAGAGTCTTCCCCGCGTGCCGCACTTCCGCCGAACCTCGAATGATGAGGAAGAAACCGACCCCTGCATCACCCTCGCGCACTATCCCATCGCCGGCTTTGTAATCGCGGTCCTTCGCAGAGTCGACCAACTTTTGCAGGTGCTTTGCATCCAGGGAGGCGAAGATTGGCGTTTTGGCGAGCATCGCGACGATGGACCTGCTCTCGTCTGCGCTGAACCCCAACGGTTTTGCGTTCTAGTGGCTGATTACTTAAGGCTGACGTCATTGAAACCCCCGATGCTAGAAGTCTTTTGCAGGTCTCGCATTATCTTGCGATTAGGGCTGTCCGCTCTACGACATCACAATAATCGTGCCTTTCATTGAAGGATGGATCGAACAATAGTATTGGTATGTTCCAGGTTGGTCGAACTTCACGCTGAACGACAGGCCGTACGGAAGATTTCCAGAATCAAACGTTTTTGCACCACTGGGGACCGATGTTGAAGTGACGGTATGAGTAGTCGTGTCCTTATTCACCCAAGTCACCGTGCCTCCGACCTTGACCGTGAAGTTTCCCGGTGTGAACGGCTGCTGCGTCCCGGAGTTTGCCGCTCCAGAGACGATCGTGATGTCTGCCTTTGCGTTGGAAGATGCGACAAGAGCCGTCACCTGGCCGCCCGCGAGGATTCCGATCATCACACCGCCGAGGACGAAGCCTACGGTGACTACGGCCAGGACGCTTGACAGTGGTATCATCCGCCCTGGTTTTTGCATTGTGCCTTTGCGCCAGACGACCCTCACCCCGAGCAGGGCGTAGACCAGAGTGAGCACAATGGCAGGAAGTAATATGATAAAAGCTAGAAAAGTCAGTTGGTCAGCAAAACTAGTCAGCGCCGAGGGCGCCGCGCCTCCAAAAAGGGCAAGTGTAAGCCCACTCACGACGATGCCAACCAGGTAACCGATTCTACTTCTTCTCCAGATCAGGGCGGCCGTCACGAGGAATCCCACACCGAAGAGAGTTATTACGAGTCCGAATCCAGACGTTGGGCCCGCGGACACGCCCAAGAAAAGGAACCCGACGCCCGTCACCAAGGCCCCTAAGAATGGGACGAGCACCCCGGGCGACTTCCGAGATGGCCCAACAGGCCCACCTGTGACAGCCAATCTTGCTAGGTTTGGCGAGCTTCAGTATATATGCCTGACAAGGAGTGCAAGACTTAAGGCAATACTGGTTGACGAGCAATGAAAATGACGAATTCTCAGAGGGAAAAGGCCGAGGCCTTTCGCGAACTGCATAGTCGCAATCGCCCCTTAATCCTTCCTAACGCTTGGGACGTCCCTAGCGCCAGAATCTTCGAAGATGAAGGCTTCCCCGCAGTGGCTACCTCAAGCGCGGGACTCATGGTCTCGCTGGGGTATCCGGATGGCGAAGTCATCGACAGAGAAGATCTCCTCGCAGCAATCAGGCGCATCTCGAAGGCTCTCACCGTGCCGCTCTCTGCGGACATCGTCGCCGGTTTCGGCGAGACGCCCGAGGCTGTGGTAGATACGGTCAAAGCGACTATCAATGCCGGGGCAATCGGAATAAACATAGAGGACTTTGTCCATGCCACGAAACTGCTCCATTCTATCCCTGACCAGGTCGAAAAGTTGCGGGAGATCAAGAAGCTTGGATCGACTATGGCGATTCCACTTGTGATTAATGCCCGAACCGACGCTCTGAGGTTCGCTCCTGGGGATAACGACCAAAGGCTCCAGGAAGCGATCCGACGCGCGATCGCGTACAGGGATGCTGGTGCGGATTGCGTCTACCCGATGGGCCTCACGGACGCTCCCTCAATCAAGACCTTCGTCGAGGCCCTCGCCTTCCCCGTTAACGTCATGGTTCGGAAGGGTCTCCCCCCAATCGGCGAACTCCAGCAATTAGGAGTAGCTCGTGTCAGCTTCGGACCGGCCGCCTCGTACGCTGTGATGGGTTTCCTCAAGCGAGCGTCCAGGGAGGTTTTGGAAAATGGAACCTATGCCAGCCTAGTCGACGGGGCAATCTCGTTTGATGAACTCAATCGCCTCGCTCTTCCTAAGAGCTGACCTGATTCTACCAAAAGCCCCTGAATCCAACCCGGGATTCCTTCGGGTGCGACTCAATGCGTTGCCTGAACATTAGTGTTCGAGGTCCTGCCAAAGCCTACGGAGAGAAAACGAATTCGCAATGATGATCTCCTTTGACCACACACTTCGATTCTACACACTTGACCTCGGAACCGAAGAAGGCGGTCATCGCGCCGGCCAGATGGCCTCGGACGAATTGGCTGGACGCCTTTCCGCTCCTCGAACCGAGACATTCGAACCCGTCCCTGAACAAAATCCTCGCCGCCGGCGCTGGACGTCTAGTTCTGTCAGCTCCGGTCGTCCCCAGCCCACCGCCGAGTAGATTTGCAGTGCTTCGGACAGAGCCTGTTTCGTCTTGTAAGTGGCTCGAAACTTTACTTGGAATCCATACTCAAGCTGAATATAGACAAATATCCACGCTCACCTTCATCTTGGACGGCGGGACAGTGGAAATCTGAACAGAAGAACGTTCGTCAAAACTGCCCTGGTGGGTGCCGGCGTAACCGCTGCAACTGTGTACTCACTAGACGTTCTGAAGCTCGTAAATCTTTCGTCCCTCCTTGAGCCGTCCCAAGTTCAAGGAACATCCATAAGCTCGGACACCCAAGTTCCGCATCTCCTTCGCAGAGCAGGATTCGGGGCGTCCCAGTCGGAGCTTTCCAGCCACGAAAGCCTCGGGTTCAACTCGGCAGTCGACAAATTAGTGAATTACGAGAGCGTGGACAACAGCCCGCTGGACTCAACACAACCCAACATACTACTCGAATATTCAGGAAAGAGGACAGGGGGCGAGCTGAACAACCTTGCGACCTGGTGGCTCAACCGGATGGTGAAGACCAATCGCCCTCTCGAAGAGAAAATGACGCTGTTCTGGCACAATCACTTCGCGACGGGATATTCTAAGGTCCAGAATGGTTACCTGATGTACAAGCAGAATGAGTTCTTCCGCACCAACGCGCTGGGGAACTTCAAGGACATCCTGAGCGGAATCACGGCTGACGGAGCGATGCTCGTCTGGCTGGACGGAAACCAGAACAGAAAGGGCAACCCCAACGAAAACTTTGCAAGGGAGGTCATGGAGGTGTTCTCGACGGGGAGAGGTCCTTACACTGAGGATGACGTAAAGGCGGGGGCTCTGGCGTTCACGGGGTATAAGATCGATACCAACGGCAACGGCGTTTTCGATCCGAATCTACACGACGGTAGCGTCAAGACTTTCTTGGGTCACACCGGGAACTTCGGTCCTGCGGACATCATCGATATCCTCGTGTCTCACCCCTCGACCGCCGCCAACCTCTCGAACGAGCTATTCTCTTTCTTCGCTTACCCGAGTCCGAGCCCCGACACTGTGAAGAATCTCTCTCAGGTCTACCTCGACAGCGGCCACAGCATCAAGGCGCTCGTTCAGGCAATCCTGACGTCACCCGAGTTCATGTCCTCTCAAGCATACATGTCTCAAATCAAGAGTCCCGCCGAATTCGTCGCTGGGAGCCTGCGTTCCTTGGGGGCGACCGCAGATCCCGTGAAGTCGGTGACCAGCATGAGCCACATGGGGCAGATGCTCTTCGATCCTCCCTCCGTGTTCGGTTGGCCCTCGGGTCTCGGTTGGATCGACACCGCCTCCGTGCTGGAACGATACAACTTCCCCCTCCTCCTTCAGACTTCTCAAGAGAATCCGTCGAGCAACCTTGCCCCCGCTGCGTTCGGAGGTTCAACCCCAGACAGCGCCGCCATCGATCAGCTGATTCGTCCCTTGCACTCGGAAGGACTCCCTACGGAATTCATGCACGTCATAGAGTCTTCAACCGCATCCCTGTCTGACCCGGTCCAGAAGACCAAGAACGCGGTGAGGCTAGCGATGGCCAGCCCGTTCTACAACATTAATTAGTGGTGATAGAGACGACAAAGTCCAATACAACAAGAAGGCTGTTCCTGAAGCAGGTTGCGCAGTCCGTCGGCGCGATGCCATCGCTTGCTCCGCTTAGCCTCGGACCTACCGTAATCGAGGCGACCGACGCTGCATCCGGACTGCTTGCCAGCGCAGCCAATCGAACGCTCGTCGTCATCCAACTAATGGGAGGGAACGATGGTATCAACACCCTGGTACCCTACAGCCAACAAGCCTACTACCAGGTGAGGCCGACCCTCGGCCTGAAGCAGAGCGAGATACTCCCCATCGACGGAGACGTCGCGCTCAACGGAAACATGGGCGGCATCATGGGGCTCTACAGGAACAACAACGCGGCGATTGTCCAGGGGGTGAGCTACCCGAACCCGAACCGCTCGCACTACGAAGCCACCGCGATCTGGGAGAGTGCCTATCCCAATACTCCCCTGAGCAACGGATGGCTCGGGAGGTACCTGGACGCCTCGAGGAAGATCGATAATTCCATAACGGCGGTGAGCCTCGGAGATCTTCTTCCGATGACACTCCAGGGGGCCTCGTCCTCCGCAATCTCCGTAGGGAGCCTCCAAAGGTTCAAAGTAAGCCCGCTCACGAACAAGAGCGGGCCCGCCGACTCCGCGTTCAAAGATTTGGACTCGGTGCAATGTGTTTCCTGTGCCGAGTACAACTCACTTGTAAGCCAGATGACGCAACAGGGGCTTGACGCCATGACGGCATCCGCAATCATCACCCAGGCCGCGAGCGGCTACCAAGCGAAGGTGACTTATCCGAATAACGATTTCGCTAACAGGCTCAAGCTCGCCGCTGGGATCATAACTTCCAGCCTCAAACCGAGAATTGTCTATGTCACCCTTGGTGGGTTCGATACGCACGCGAACCAGCGAGCGACCCAGGACAAGCTCTTGCTGACCCTTTCGGATGGCCTTGCCGCCTTCTACAACGACCTGTCATCCCAGGGCCGGGCGAACGACACGCTCATGATGACTTTCTCCGAGTTCGGTCGAAGGGTGAAGGAGAACGGAAGTCAGGGAACCGACCACGGAACTGCCCTCCCACAGTTCATCATTGGAGGCAGGGTAAGCCCCGGACTCTACGGAACATATCCAAGCTTGACCGACTTGGAGCAGGGAGACCTGAAGTTCAACGTCGATTTCAGACAGGTATATGGCACGGTTCTAGAAGATTGGCTGGGAATCGACCAGACGACCGTCTTGGGTTCCAAGTACAACAAGTTGAGCGTCGTCTAGCGGATCCGAGTTGGCCCTCACCGACCAGGTGACTAGCAGGTGGCGCTTAGGCGTCTTTGCTGCCACAATCGGAATCGTAGTTCTGATTCTCGGAGCTGCAGCCATCTCACCATCGGGTCCAGTCGGGTCACCGGTTTCAAGCACGACAACGAATTCTCGGACTATCCCGATCGGCACGACCGAAATATCACTTCCCGTGAACGTCGGACTCAACGAATCGCTCAACTTCAATCCCCCCATGATTCGAGTTGTAATCGGGATCAACAGCACCGTCATATGGATAAACGACGACCCGATTCAACACACAATCACCTCGTCATCAGTTCCTCCAGGAGCCAAGCGGTTCGATTCTGGAATCCTCAATGAAGGACAGGAGTTCTCGGTTACCTTCACCCTGCCGGGAATCTACAAGTATTATTGCACTATCCATCCGGATTGGATGAGAGGGACCATTGAGGTGGTCTTATAGCTTGAGACTCTTGACGCCCAATCCCTCCTTAAATAGAATCGAATGAGTAGCGAATTGTTGCGCTCCGAAACCAAAGCCGTCGCAAGGAGCGTGCTTGTCCTTCTCACAGTTTTGATCGTGATCGTAGCTGGGGCGGCTGCATACCTCTACTTCTCCTTCCCCGTAACAAATCGTTCGTCAACAAGCTCGACGACGAATTTGCAAACGACCTCTTCGTCCAGTTCATTGACGGCGAGTTCAACTTCCTCTTCGTCCAAAATCCAAAGCGCGACCACGTCCTCCAAGTCGATTAGCTCCACCTCTTTGACCTCGTCCACTTCTTCCACCACCTCGACGTCCTGTCCGGCTGCTTCTACGACAAGCAACACAGCGTCTGGGCCTCAACTCCTGCTTCAGTTTCCTGCCTTGTTCGGCAATTTCTCTTCCATGTCCGTCACCATCAATTTGCCTGGCGTAAATTATTCTGGTTCCTACCACGTTCTATACGGCCCCAAGTCAGGCGCCTCGGCCTACAAGGCGAATGTGACCGAGTTCGGGTCGGGGAGCGGAGTCACTGGATACGCAACACTCTGGCTCAAACTCGACGGGACAGTCCTTGCCGTTAACTACGCGGGTCAGAATTACACGGGGCAGCAAGCGTACAACCTTGCGGGAGGGCTGACATTCGCCGTCGGGTATGAAGTCGCCAGGGCGACGCTGCTTTCATTCTTTACATCGTCCCCATCCGTCCACGTCATTAACGAAACCAACATTTCGATCGGCCCCACCACACTAAGCGTTACCAACTACGGCGCCACCTCATTACCGTTTACTGTCTCGAATTGTGCATTCAGCATGACGTTCACGAATTTCTCTTACCAGTCGGGCCACGCTTCCGGAAGCGGGTTCGCGCTTGTTACGTACGAAAACATCGCCGGGAATGAGATGCTGTCCAACGGAAGAATGGTTTACTTCAATGATACCGTGCGGATAATAGCGATAACAAAGGCATAGAGAAGACCGCCAACCGTACTACTGCTGATCCGTCTGAATGCGAAGGCTGAACGACCCCATGATTTTGGCTAGAATGTAATACAGCAAGAAGAAGACCGCGAGCACAGCGGCAAAGAAGATGACGACGCCCTGAGTCAGAACCAGCAAGGGTAGATCGGAAATTATTTCGAAGACCGCTAGAACAAATTCGAACGCCAAGAGAATCGAGAACAGCGCCAACGACCCGTAAGCGATATTGTGCGCCCCAGGGCGGGCGCGAAGTAGGACAGCGTAGGCCGCCCCCGAGTATATCATGAAGAAAATGAGGTATGCCGCAAAAAGGTCTCTGAGCGGGAAGCTGCCCAACACGCTGGGCTGGGAAGGGAAGACCGAGTATACCACTCCCAGCAGCGCCGCAAGGATTGCGAGAAACTCGACAAGGCGGAGCTCCGCGCTGGCCTCTCGTAACAACTCCAGGAAAAGCCGGGTTCGTTTTTATTTAGTCTTTCTAAGTTCAGGCTTGCTCGACTTCGGAAAAACCCTTCCTTGGCGAAGCCTTGGGGTATCCCACGCTCGCTAGCGGACGCATCTTCACGCTGACCCCGGTTGACATCATAGAAATCCAGATTTCGACCGCTGCTAAAGTTAAGTCCTTGTAAGAACAGCCTCCTCAGGCTCGCCAGATGGAAAAAGGGGAAATTCAAAGACACGTGAGGAAATACGTCTTCGACTACTTCCTTGAGAACACTCGCGCGCCCGTACTGGAAGAGGTAATGCAGAAGTTTCAGGTGAGCCGGGAGGCGGCCTTTTCGCTCCTCAAGGAGCTTGAGGCATCTCACCACCTACTCCTGCTTCCCGGCACGCAACGGATACTCATAGCCAACCCCTTTTCGAGCATAACGACCCCATTCAAAGATTACATTGACGGGAGGACCTACTTTGCCAATTGCGCCTGGGACACGATTTCGATGCATGTAATGATTGGTCGGGATACCGAGGTGGAGTCCTTCTGCCATCACTGCTCAGAACCGATAAAGATTCGGCTAAGCGAAGAATTGGTGGTGGCGAGTGATCCAAAGGATCCCTTGATTTTTCTGAGCGTCCCAGTTTCCAAGTGGTACGACAACCTGATAAACACCTGCTCGAACAACATGGTCTACTTCAGTTCTGAAGCGCATCTCAACTGGTGGCTTGCCGCGCATCCCGACCTCAAGGGAGAGGCGGTAACTGTCCCGAAAATGCTTCAAATTTGTCAACCACTTTCGAGAAGGCGAATGGAATTGGATTTTGAAAGACCATCCACAGCTGTGTTAATGGCACACTGGGAATCAATCGGGCTCCGAGGGGATTTCTGGAAATTTTAGCAGAATGCTGTTCTGAGCTAACCAGCGGTACTTCTTGAGGACCTTGTGCATGATGTACTCGACGTTAGATGACCTGGTGAGTTTCAAGCCTATTACCAATCGGGGTTTCTTTAGTTCAGTCACAAGGATCTTGAACTTCTCGTAAACGAACATGACGTATTCCGACTTGCCAGTGTCCTGCCCAGGTCTCGGAGCCATTTTCAAGGCCATGAACTCCACGACCCCGATCCGCTTTATCTCTCGTTCATCAACGACTACTTTGGTCGATGAACCTTGTTTGCCGAGATAAACGAGCGCTCTTCCTTTTTCGTTCGTGATGATTATCCCCAGAATGGCATCGTCGGCGTTAAGAAGTTCCCGGCCTAGCGCTCGGGCTTCGCCCCTCTCTTGAGGCTCCAAGGCTGCCGTACTAATTACCATCCTGGAAGAATCAGCCGTCACTATTAAGCTGGACGCTCAGATTAGCCTGTAAGAGACGGGACTCCGTAGCAGACTTGTTCTGTTCCCTAGAACGGAGCATTCTACTGCGTAGGATTATGCACCCCATGAACAATAGAGGTCTTGATGAATCAAACGAAAACACTAGGACTCGTAGTTCTAACGGTACTGAGCGTGTCCCTTGGGATTGGGCTTTACGTCGCAGCCGTCCAAGGACTCAACACCAGCAATTCCACAACCACAACAACAAGTCAGACCAGGGTTACGATCGACCCGGTTCCGGCAGCCCCCAACAGCACAGTGACTGTCTCGGGGACGGGGACGGTGAACTTCGGCCCAGACAGAGCCATGATATTCATTGGTGTCACGGCCCAAGACCTAACGGCAACGGGCGCCGCGTCGGCGGATGCCGCAAGGGCGGGTGCCATCATCAGCAGCCTCAATCACATCGGGATAACGAACGACAGCATCCAGACATCCTCCTACAACCTCAACCCCAACTACAGCTGCTGCAATGCCGGACCGCAAGTGATCACCGGATTCACGGCGAGCCAGACGCTTTCCGTAACCGTCGTCCAGAGCGACCTCAACCAGCTCGGAAAGAAGGTTGGACAGGTCATCGACACAACTGTGGCCGCCGGAGCCAACACGATCAACGGCATACAATTCACCGTCTCGGACTCGACCCTTCAACAGATGAAAGCGCAGGCCCTCCAGCTTGCCGTCCATGACGCTGCCTCCAAGGCAAACGGCATTGCCAGCGCGGTCGGGTTGAAACTCACCGGCATTGTTTCAATCAGAGAAACCACCTTCTCCTACCCCATCAACTACGCAGCGGGCGTTTTTGCGAAAGACGCCGCCTCGACTCCAATCATCCCCCCGAACAGCCTCTCCGTTTCTTCAAGCGTAGAGGCCACCTACACAATCCACTGAATCAGTATCGCCCCCTCCTCCCTTTTTTCCTCAGCGTAGCGCAAGCTAAGAATCCCTAGGGGGGCGACTAGGTTTTCTCAGCAAGGGCCGCGTTCAGACTTGATCACTTGACGAGCTTCTTGGCGTCGCTCCTGTTTCGGAGGATGCTGGTAACACTGGAGACGGTAAAAGGGGTGCCGTAATCCAAGAAGATGCGGAGGTACAGGAGTGCGTTGAAGGAGCCGTCCAAGATTGCCGAACCTTGATTGAAGAGAACCAACCAGGAACCTACTATCGATGCGAGCAAGAGCGCACGCTTGAAGTCCTCTTTCCTGTACTTCAAGAGGCTAGGAGTGGAGCGGGCACCAAAGTACTCAAGGGCGGGATGTTTCTTGCCGAAGTATTCCTCTAAAGCATCGAGAGGAGATTCGGAAAGAAAAGAACAGCTGCCGCGACTAGCAGGAAGGAGGCGGCAACGACTCTGTTGAACCAGACTGCGCCCCGCGCGATAACCTTCTCGATGACTATGAGGCCCGCGATTATGATCATGAAGGGCAGGCTCATGACCGCAATGGCCAACATCACCAGCATGTACGCCCAGCAGCATCCCACGCAATACGTTCCATTTGATACACCCATTTGAAAGCTCCCGAACAAACCTTTCTTTGAGTGCGCGGCGAAGAATCCTAGCGGAGAAATACAGTACATGAGCGCTTTAATCTTCAATGGCGATAACTGGTATAGCCCCGCCAGTGCCAAAACCAGTGTAGGTCCCAGGAATGCGATAGAAGCGATGAGCGGGATTGACGGCAAGGCGCTGACTGCGGCAAACACGGCAAGGTAGGCGAGGAGTCCCAGGACGGCGTACATGCTCAGGTAGCCCAGCAGGAACAACGGGGTGCCGACTGTCCGCGCGAGTGATGGGTTCGGCTCCGCATTCGTCGCCACCTTCTCGTAAAATAGCATGATAGGTATCATCGCGGGGAACATCATCGCGGCCATGCCGACCACCCAGACGAGCTCAAAGACGCCGACACTCGTTAGCGACAGGGAAGACACCATGGAAGCGACTCCCATCATGTCTGAACTCGAACTCATCAGCGGCATGAGGGTGTAGACGGCAACCCATGATACGCCGGCAGTTGAGAGCAAAACGGCAGATATAGCGAGCCCGAGCTTGTCTCTGCGGAAGATCGAGCTCGAGCCACCAGTCGATGGAGGACCGCCGCTCGACAACAGAGAACCTCCTCGTACCCCAGAATTTAGGACTTTCAGGGTCCCCCAGAGCTCGTTCCGCATCAGTTCTTGTGTTCGGTGACTGTATAGAATCCGTAGCGCCCCGGAGCGGCGAACTTGAGCCCATCCGCGAAGACCGAGAAGGTCTTCGTGGCAGTTGTATTGAGCTCTTTCGCCACTAGGCCGTTCGGGAGAAGAATCTGAGCCGAAGTTTCCGCGCCAGTCACGGGGTTCCTCATGGGATCGAGCGAAGCCTGAGCTTCAGCCCCCGCCTTGTACCAGCTGCGAGCCCCGTCGAAATTCCACTCGAACGGGACGAACGAGACCTCGAGCCACTCGTCGATGGTATTCTTGAAGATTGCCCACGGGAGCCCCCCAAAACTGCCCGTAAGGATGCCCTGAAGCGCTTTCCTCTGGTCGCTCGACGCCTTTTCGTCGATCATTATCTTGCCCGTTCCCCGACCTTCATGAATTGCGCCCGGCCAGTGGGCGGCCCAGACGAACTTGAGGCCGTCAAGCTTGACTTCGTCAGAATGGCCGGACCGAATGTTTGCAGCGTAGGCTCCCGTGCAGAAACCTCTAGTCGGCATCGCGTTGAAGTTGCACGGGCAACCCCAGTCGCAATTGCATGCGGTTATCATCTCAATATCGTAGCGCCACTTCGTACCCGTCGTCGTTGCCACGCCATTTTGAAACAAGGATTCTGCTTTAACCTTTCGCACTCCGGGCGAGAACGACTCGGTCCGAAACTGTGCCTCATTTCGGAGATGATGCTCGCTGCGTACCCGCACACGTCGTTGCCCCAAGTCCTCGAGCAAGAAGGAAGCTTTATTTCGAACTCAGCGGGTCACACCAAATGGCGATAAAGTGAGTTGGATGCCGATAAGCTACCGGCAGAGAAATACGTCATGGCATATGACGCCGACTGCGGTCCTTGCACCAAGTTCAGGCGAATCCTGAGCCTGTTCGATTCTCGCACGAGGTTATGTTTCATTTCTCTGAAACACGCGGATGAGATCGGACTCCTCGACGATGTCCCCCTCGGGCGAAGGTACAAGTCCTTTCATCTGGTCCGCCTGGGAAGAAGGATTTCGAGTGGCGCTGATGCTCTACCTCATCTGTTCGGCTTGCTCCCGGGCGGTTGGGTGCTCCGAAAGACGCTTTTACAGGCGGCTCCGGCAGGGTGGTTTTCCAGGAGCGTGTACGATAGTTTCGTAAGACGCCATGAAAGGGGGAGTTGCCTGAACTCAAAACCGACCTCTGTTTTTTCAGGTTCCGCGCCACCGTCCCAAAAGGTTGAGAGAAGTCTCCAAGCCTTCTTCTTCGATTCGATTTACACTCGATTTTCAAGGTCTTTCAACGGATAAATAACGCGAACCCACCCCACTTCTTGAAAATTGCCTATCTACTGGATGATAGGTTACAACATCAGAGAGGGCAGAGTTGCGCAGTACCAAAAATTCCTAGGTTCCAGAGAATTCAAGAAAATGTGTGAGAAGATATTCGAGCAAACTGGCGTCAAATTCGTTCAGTGCTATTTTTCCATCATTCCGTCTTCGAGCGAACAGGGCGATTTTGACGCCTATGACATGTGGGAAGTCCCGAACCACGCGGCACTTGACAAAGTGAGGAAGACCAACGCATTCGGCGAGATGATCGAGAAGACCTACCTCATGACGGAACCCAGACCCCTAAAGTGGGTTACTCTTCGCACCGCACGCGACGTAAAGATAATGTACGAGCCGAAGCCTAAGAAATAGACACCCCTGCCCTCATCTACTTTATTTCGCGCCGCTTCGTCCAAGCTCTCAAGGTCTCAAACCCGTCTCTGGCTGCTTCGACGACAGACCAGTTCCTGCCAAACGGTTAATCCCCTCGAATTAGCCCTGCGTCGCGAAGATGCCAAAGTACGTCGTTATTTCCAACCATCCTCCCAACAGCTGTCCATCGGCGAACGCGGTCCTTCGTAAGAGAGGCGAAAAGCTCGGCGCCGATCTACCATCACTGATGCAGAAGCACAGCGTCAAAGCCGAGATCATGCTCCACCTAGACCCGGGACACAAGATCGTCTGGGTCGTCGACGCCCCGAACGCTGAAGCCGTGCGAGACATGATCTACGAGGGCGGACTTGGCCAGTGGAACGATTTCGAGTTCTACATGGCAAGCTCGTTGGAATGGGTTACGAAGGCGACAGAAAAGCTATCGACCATCTGGTGACATCACCGGATTTTCGGTGGCTTTCGACCTTTTTTTGGGGAGAGCAACCGCATCGGACTCTCTTCGAGTGGTCCTGCTGACCTCACGAGGATATTAATTCCAGAAAAGAACCCTGGTCCAGCATAATCTTTGGTTTCCCTCAAGAGGGAGCTTTCCTACTTCGACCTGACAAACATCGTCGTCGGCGCCATCATAGGGAGCGACATCTACATTGCCTCGGCGATCACAGCCGGGCTGATAGGCCCTTTCTCGATCGTAGTCTGGGTGCTCGCGGGAATCATGGCGGGCATACTCGCCATAATTTTTGCGTATTCGAGCTACTACGTCCCAAAGGTTGGAGGTCCGTTCGCTTACGTCTCAACGGCCTACAACGATTTCTACGGTTTCCTTGCGGGGTGGAGCATGTGGGTGGCCGAGGTGATCTCCTTGCCCGTCTTCGCGATTACGTTCACGAATTACCTGCAGTACTTCCTCCCGCTCGGCTTCTTCGAAGTGCTTCTTGTTCGTGCAATATTCCTCTTCGGGCTAACTGCCGTGAACATCTTTGGGGTGAAGGCCGCGGGGCGGGTCAATGACGCGCTTACTCTGATCAAGCTATCTCCTCTCCTCCTGCTCGTCATCGTCGGTCTCGGGTCCTTCGCCGTCAACCCAGGTTTTCTCTCAAACTATTCGCCCCTGGCACCCTTCGGCTTCAACAATCTTGGCACGGCCATCGTCCTCATCTTCTGGGCTTACGTCGGGTTCGAATTGGGCACCCTCCCCGCCGACGAGGTTCAAAACCCGGGCAAGACCATCCCAAAGGCGATACTCACCGGAATCGCGATTGTTGCGGCCTTTTACGTGTCAACCAACTTCATAATATTTGGCGCGGTGAGTTCTTCAAAGCTCGCGGGGACGACAATACCGCTTGTTCTCGTGGCCACCGCGATACTGGGTTCGTTCGGGGGCGCGATCATGAGCATCGGCGCTCTCTTTTCCGTTTCAGGGTCGGATGAATCTGGAATATTGGGCACGGCGCGACTTTCCTATGCCCTCTCGATTGACGGCTTGTTTCCCAAGGCCTTTTCGCGGGTTCACAAGAAATATGCCACCCCGTACATGGCTCTGATTATCCAGGGGGTCATCGCGTTTGGGTTGTCAGCCTTCTCGGGTCTCTCAAACCTGATATCGTTTTCTGTCCTGAATCTCTCCTTCTCCTTCCTCCTCGTGTCCATCGCCTTCATTCGATTGAGGCGCCAGAAAGAGAAGGGACTCTTCGGGCAGAACGTCCTCCCATGGCTCGGGATAGCGATCTGCCTCTTCCTCTTGTACTCCACCTCCCTGTTCGACAAGATCCTCGGGGCCGCTGTAATACTCGGAGGGATTCCGCTCTACGTCTACTTCTCCCCTAAGGTGGACGCAAGCGACTTCAAGGCATCTTTCCTCTCTGGCGAGGCAATCCTGGCGAGGAATTTCGAAAAGACCGACAGGTTCCTCGCACGACTCCTCAAATTCATCGGGGGACGATTCAAGGGCAGAAGGACTTGAAACGATACTTGCGAACCGCCACGTCAAGCTTTTGGCCGCCTAAATCAAGCATAGATCTATCACAAGCAGGATGCAACTAGTAGTGTTCGCCTTCAGCGTGGTCGGCGGCCCGACCTATTTCATAGGCTTCGCCATCGGAGGCTTCTTCCTCTACAAGAGCGCGACGTCATTGGTCGCGTTGAACCGCATCACCCCTGAAGCGGAGTTCTTGGAGACATGAATCAACCCCCGTCCTCAACGCTAATTAGGCAACTCCCGTCCGGAACCATGAAGGAGTGCTCATGAGCAAGGTGTTCTTCAGCGTGGGGATGACTCTCGATGGCTTCATCGCCCCCGAAGGAATGGATATGGCGCACGCCGACGACCCGAGTTACAACGACTGGCTCACCCAGTGGACGGACCTCCAGAAGTGGGTGTTCCAACAGCAGTTCTTCCGCCAGAATCTCAAGATTGGCGAAGGTGGCGAGACGGGCCAAGAGAACAGCCTCTTGGAGTCGACCTTCAACCGCACCGGAGCGAGCGTCATGGGCAAGCGGATGTTCGACGGAGGAGAACGATTCTGGCCCGAAGAAGCGCCCTTCCACACCGGGGTCTTCGTTCTGACAAAGCAAGTTCGCAGCCCTTGGGAGCGCCCAGGCGGGACCACGTTCTACTTCGTTAATGATGGAATCGAGAGTGCCCTGAGGCAAGCGCGCGAAGTCGCCGGAGGAAAAGACATCCGCATTGCTGGCGGTGCTAACGTAATCCTCCAATACCTCAACGCTGGCATGGTCGATGAATTCGACATCGCCCTGGCGCCAATCGTTTTCGGCGCCGGGATTCGCCTGTTCGACGGAATCGACCGCCGAAAGTTTGCGCTCGAAGTCGTTGAGGCCATCCACTCGCCATTCGCCACGCACCTTCGATACGTCGTCCACAAGAAGTGAATCTCGTCTATTCAGCCTTCGATTGCTTGACCGCCCGACCTCTCACCTTACGGAATATTCTGTATCCACAGTTTGAGCAGGTCGGTTCGGGAAGTGAGGACAGCTCTTTGCCACTGACACGGGTACCGCACCGTGCGCAACCGTAGACCGCGTCAGGCAAGATTTCAACAGGTTTCTCACCATCGGACATTTCAATCACCACCTATCCTTCAATTGTCAATATAAGCGGAGCAACGATGGGAAATCCGAGGCGATTGTCAGCATGCACCAGTTAAGCCCGATGTAACTACCGTTCCCATTGTTCTCCTTGAGGATTTGCGATCATCGGACGCAGTGGAAACCTACGCATTGCCATTCTGTATTCAGAATCTATATCACGCATCAACTATCATTTCACCTCTCCTACGCTGTAAAGTTAAAAGGCTTATATGCTCTGCTCGCCAAACCGCTATCCGTTCGCTGAGATATTTTGGCCCAAATCGCAGACATCAGTCTAGAGCTCAAGAAGCAGGTCACGAAGGGCAACTTCATACGACAGACCCAGTCGATTTGCCCCGAGTGCAACCGCATCCTCCCCGCGATCGTCTTCGAGCGGGACAACAAGGTCTTCATGACCAAGACGTGCCCCGTGCACGGCGAGACCGAGGAGCTCTACTTCGGCTCATACGAGATGTACAATAGGTTTTCACGCTACTGGAAGGACGGGAAGGGGACCCACGCGGCAAACGTGCCGATGGACGTCTGCTCCTGCCCCGCTAACTGCGGCCTATGCTCTAACCACCTCTCGCACACCGGCCTCTCAAACATCATCATCACGAACAGGTGCGACCTGACATGCTGGTACTGCTTCTTCTACGTGAAGAAGGGGCTCGAGGGGGCCTACGTCTACGAGCCTACACTCGACCAGATCCGCGAGATGGGGCGCGCGCTGAAGTCCGAAAGGCCAGTCGCCGGCAACTCGGTCCAGATTACTGGAGGCGAGCCGACGATAAGGGAAGACCTCCCGACGATAATCAAGATTCTCAAGGAAGAGGGCGTCGACCACATCCAGCTCAACACGAACGGGATCAACCTCGCGCTCAACCCCGGCCTCGCCAAGAGGCTGAAGGAAGCCGGCGTCTCGAACCTCTACATGTCATTCGACGGCACGACGCCGCGCACCAACCCGAAGAACCACTGGGAGGCGCCCTACGCGATCGACGCGTGCAAGAAGCAGGGGATAGGCGTCGTCCTCGTCCCGACAGTGATTAAGTCCATCAACGACCACGAGCTAGGGGACATCATCCGCTTCGGGCAGCGCAACATTGAGGCCGTCCACGCCGTGAACTTCCAGCCCGTTTCGCTCACAGGCAGACTCACCAAGACTGAGCGCGCCAAGTACCGCATCACGATACCCGACTGCATCGAAAGGATTGAGGAGCAGACCAACGGCGAGATATCTAAGGACGGCTGGTTCCCCGTGCCATCGTGCTCACCCGTGACCTCCTTCATCGAGGCCTTCACAAAGAGAGAGCAGTACGAGCTTTCGATACACTTCGCGTGCGGCGCCGGGACCTACGTCTTCAACGACGAGGAGAGGCACAGGCTGATCCCGCTCACCGACTTTGTCGACATCCGGGGGATGATTGAGTACCTGGAAGAGAAGACCGACGAGATTTACTCCGGGACGAACCGCTACCTCGTGGCTGCCAAGATGCTCACCAAGATCTCATCGTTCGTGAACAAGGAGAAGCAGCCCAAGAGCCTGAGCTTCGCAAAGCTCCTCACCGACGCGCTCATCAAGCACGACTACGCCGCCATCGGGCAGTTCCACCTGAAGTCGATGTTCCTCGGAATGATGCACTTTCAAGACAAATATAATCAAGACGAGGAGAGACTTCAGCGCTGCGACATCCACTACCTCACGCCAGACCTGAGGATCATTCCCTTCTGTTCCTTCAACGTGATACCAGAGTGGTACAGAGACAAGATCCAGCAGAAGTACGGGATGCCAATCGAAGCATGGGAAGCCAAGACCGGCAGGAAGCTCGAGGACGGCCTCTACAGAGGGACACTAAGACGCGGAGGGCACGTCCAGGGATGTGGCTGTGCTGCGGGCGAGAATGGCGAAGAGATTCATCTTCAGCCAATCACAGGGACCTAAACCCTAGCAATATTAGAAACGTTCGCGCTTGAAGGCTCTTCACGGGACTTGACCATAGCTCGACTTGGTACTTCTAATCCTTCTTATCGGACGGGTTTTCCTTTCTCACGCGTTTCCGTCGCGGACGTTTCTTGCGGCAGATTCCCTGGTGACACTTTTACTTGCCCAGACCTAACATGAAGGTTTGATTGGAGTGGAACAATCGACTACTTTGAGCGTATTCGACAACTTCGCGAAAGCGGTAACTCGCTACGAGCGGATTAAAGATTGGGAGTTGGGCACCTTGGTATAATGGCATTCTGACCTGACGCGGATCTGCCTTCGGATGGAATCTGGCATTAACTCCAATCGATTTGAGCAGAAGCACATAGAATTGAGAATTCGGGACGCTGCTGATTTCCACGTAATAGTTCCGTCTGTTCACGTAGCCGTCCGAATCGGCCAGGCCTTGAAAGAACGAGACGAGAAATCCTCGAGGGCAGCTTAGCAGCCAGTTCATCTTCACAGGATTAAGGCTGGTCCTTCCCCCAGAGTCTAATCCCAGACAGATATTGATTATCCATGTAAGAATATTGCTGGTGACCGAATTCCAGCGAATGATGTCTCTCGACGAGCGACCTTGCCTTGAAGAGAGACCAATGGACGCGAGAGTAAGCTGGACGTATCGAAGAAGTCGGACGTTACTCACTTTTCGTGCCATGTTGGTGCACATGGCAGTCTTCGCATAGTGCCTACTCCTGTATTCGTAATCCGCGTATTGCTTCCCTGCGTCACCCACAAGGAATCCAAGCAGGAACCCGAATAATATCGCTCTACGTTCTCCTACCCACCTCGTCGCCAGTCCAAAGAACTTCAGCGCTGGATTGTCCTCAGGAACTACAGGAAATTGCGCCAAGAAGTCAAGGATGTCTTGGTAAGCCCTGATATGATTGGGCACAAACGAGTGCTTCGGGTACGAGTCAGTTGGCTTCGGTGTTCTCTCGAGGATCCACTTCCATCCCGGTCTCGGCTTACCAAGCCTCTTTCGGTTGAGATACATGTGCACAAGATACGGACGGCAGTTGTACCCCGTGAAGAGAGCGCAAGCTTTCCTCGGGTCTACTCCCAACTCCTTCGAGATTTCTCCGAATTTCTTCCCCGATTGCCTCAACCTCCACACCTTCGCAACCCGCCGATACTGCTGCAGGTCTCTCTCGTCCCAGATGAGATTCCAGAAGTCTTCGAGAAAATCGAGATTCTCCCAATGTCCGAGAAACTTCCTTCGCAGGATAGACCTCTCATCCTCCGTGTAGCGGGGCCAGAGCCTGCGTCGCTTCAATGAGTGACTACTCGCACAAGAGATTGTTTATCCGCTATTGTGAACGCGCATCGGCTGACTCATCATCATCCTTTTGATCAGAGGGCGATTCCGTTTTGGGTTCATCTTTCTTCGGTGGAGAGAGTAAATCAAGTTGCTCTGACATTGCGAGCACGAAAGCACTGTCGTTAGCGAACTCCTTGATCCCTTTCGCAATCTCCCCAACTATCGCCGCACTCCCGCTCTTTTCCAACTGATCTACGCTTGACTCCAACATCCTCTGGAATAGTTTCTTGAAACCTTCCACCGAGTTGAATCCTCTTCTTTTCGCCCATTCCTCGACTATCAACTGAGTCGCGGGGGACTCGTCCTCTGCATTCAACAATGCAAATCGGCCGAAGTAATCGAGCCTGCCGAGGCCTGTCACCAGTCCTATTGTTAACAGCCCTACAAGCTTCCTCCCTTTCTCGCTCGACAGGAAACCCTCGACAATCAATTTGACAAGTCCTTCGAACCTTCGGTGGACCCAGCTGCTCGTCAACGCGTCAATTAGTGCCTTAATCCTTTTGAGCTTCTCATCATGCGTCTTGATTTCGTACTTTACACCCGCAAGTTCGTACCTAGCTTCCTTGATCTTGCCTTCTTCGATTTCTTTCTCTTTGGTCGTCGCTTCGAGGATTTTCTTTTTCTCTGTGCTCGCTGCTTCGAGGAGCTTTTTTTCTTGGCTGACAAGTTCCGGAGTCGATTTTAGATTAGACTCTGCGCCTTCGAGGTTTTTCTTGGCTCCGGCCAGACTCTGTTCAACTTGGTTAAGGGCACTTCGGCTTCGACCGAACTCCGCATCAAGGTCGTCGATCTCGAGTACTCTACCGGCAAGATATTCAAGATCCAGCCCTTTCTCATCCGCTACCCAAACCGCGTGAATTGCATCCAGGATGCCTTCATCGCCGTATTCGTCGTAGAGTCGGGCCAATTTTGTCATTCTTGTTAGGCGCCAAAAGTCCTTCTGATGCTGCTCGCCCCTGTGCGCGGGGATTCGGAGGTCAATGCAAACTTTGACTATGGGGTCGCCCTGTTGGAGCCTAGCGTACACAAGTGCGGCTTCCTCATCGGCAGAACCAACCTGCTTCGCAGTATCTTTCTGGACTTGCTCCCTAGACTTGTGTACGTGGAAGCTGACAGTATCCTCGGTACAGTTCTCAATCTTGGCTGTCTCGGTCATGCTCAGTGTTTTTGCGTAAGTCTCAAGGATTTTCTCGATCTTCTCTGGTGTGAGTCGGCCCAATTGTATTACCTCCTATTTCCATGTATCGACTCATACAGGTAGCAACTCACCCTTATATATGCTTACCGCGGCTTGCAAAAGGCAGATGACAGAAGACCTAGTAGCACTGATCAAGCCTACTCAGCACAAGAGCGGCACATGGGCCGTCACCGTGCCGAGAGACGTAGTAAACCAGACCGGGCTAGAGGAAGCCTTCAAGAAAGGCGTCAAACTTGCCGTGTACTTCGACAAGGAGAACCGGCGGGTTGTCTACAAGCTCCCCCAGGCCAGGGACGTGTAGTCAGGTTCGGCGAGACCGATCAGTTTCCGTGCATCTCCGTCTATGGGGGCCTGACTTCCCCATGAAGTATCCTAAGTCCTACTGAGTCCGCCTAAGAGGGGGGAACGGGCGCAAGAAGCTCTATTGTCAGTTTTCTGGCCTCTCTAGCGGGCATGGCATTCACTGCACATCTCCTCGAGGATTCCTAGTGCAGAATCCTGGCCACCCTGGCCGCGTTTTCGCCCCGCTTTGCCACTCCTTTGCCCGAAAAGGCCCGAAGTGGAGGAAATAACTCCGTTTAGCAGTGGATCCCTAAACAGAGAACGGACAAGCGGATGCGACTTCGACCACCTTTCGCTTTCTTAGGTTTCTGTCCAACATTATCCTCGGGGGTTCGCTGGTGGATCAAGGTTTGGAATATAAGTTCGACAAGTTAAATCACGCCTACACGGCAATCCAAAGAAAGGGCGGGAAGCAGGCACATGCCTTGAGATGCTATTGCGGTTTTGTGTGTGACGGAGAAGGTGAGTTGAAGGCGCACATAATCAAGGTTCACGGGGCCCGAGACGGTGACTGGAGATCGTGGCAAGCTCGTTAACCGAGAGCAAGGAGGAATTCGCCTACTTTCTCCGAGGCTTGCCGGCTTCCCAGATGGCCTCGCGCTTCCTGATCATGAAGTCTCTTTCGAATTCTATCACCCTCTCGCCCCGTTGGTTGTATCCCCACGTTGCCAGACTTACTACGCCGTTCCCCTTCCTGCTCTTGGACTCCCTCGTTTTCTTCACTTCGCACTCGGCGTATATCGTGTCCCCCGCAAAGACGGGGTTGACGAACTTCACATTGCTCACCCCCAGCATGAACCCGTTGGCACTCGTCTGTTCGACGAGGATTCCCGCCACTGTGGCGAGCGTGAGAAAGCCATTGACGACCATCCTCCCACGGAAGGGCCTCCCAGGAAAGTTCTTCTTCGCATAGTCGGCGTTGAAGTGAATTTGGTTGTTGTTGTTGGTCATCAGAGTGAACCACATATTGTCCGCGTCTGTCAAGGTCCTACCCACCTTCCCCTTGAATCTCATCCTGGGCTTGAAATCCTCGAAATAGAGGCTGGAGCCCATGTTAGTTAGGACTCAGGAAGGCTAATAATTGTTTGTCAGCACCGCCTAAGTTGGATTTGGCACGTCGCAGGAACTTGCGAAGAAGGAGCCAGCTCTACGTCCCCGGCAACGAAGAAAAGATGATTCTGAAGGCTGCCACCCTCGAAGAGGACTCGGTGATTCTTGACCTGGAAGACGCAGTCCCGGCCGGAGAGAAGGAAGTAGCGAGGGCCATCATCAAGAGGCTGTCGAACGAGATCGACTGGGGGGGACGCGAGCTTTGTGTGAGGGTCAACCCGGTGGGAAGCCCTGAACATGTGCGAGACATCTCACTGGTGAATCGTCTCGGCGCGGTACACACTGTGTTGGTCCCGAAAGCGGAGGGAGACTGTTCCTCGGTCAACAAGAAATCCGGGAAATTGATTATGCCCATTGTAGAGACGGCGAAAGGACTCATGATGCTCGACGCGGCGGTCGAGTCGAGCGGAATCACGGCTATCACCTTTGGTGCGGCAGATTACGCGAACTCTGTGGGCGGGTCGATCGATTCATACATAGGCAACCAAACCATCAGGACGCTCCTCGTCGCCGCCGCCAGGAGTTTCGGGATAGAAGCGATCGACGACGTTTTCTTCGACCTTCAGGACCTCGAAGGCTTCAGAAGGCAGGCCAGTGAAGCGCGCTCTCTTGGATTCTCAGGGAAGCAGGTCATCCATCCGTCCCAGATACAGATGGCGAATCTGGTCTTCTCCCCCTCGAACAAGGAAGTCAGATGGGCAGAGAAAGTTGTGAGAGAATTCAGAAGGGCTAGCAAAGAAAAACGCGGTGCGATAAGAGTCAACGGCAAACTGGTCGACGCTGTTCATTATCGGCTTGCGACTGGGATAATCAACAGGTCGACCCGAGATGGCAGCTGAGCGGGCCCCGCGAAAGTCGGACGGCTTACCTCAGTATGAACTGGGGAGCCCCAAGACATGCTCCCCAATGTAGCTGAGGACTAGGTTGTTCGACACTGGCGCCACCCGATAGAGCCTCGTCTCCCTGAACTTTCGCTCAATATGGTTCCCGACGGCAAGGCCCGAGCCGCCGTAGACGTCCATGGCCACGTTTGCCGCCTGCCAGGAACACTCCGATGCGAGATACTTGGAAATGTTCGCGTGCTCTCCCACGGTCTTCGGATCCGCTTCGGAATCGAATAGCTCTGCCGCCCTCGTCCTCACTCTTTCTGCAGCGATCAGCTTGGCGTAGGCGTCAGCTATCTTGAACTGTACACCCTGATTGCTCCCGATCGGTCGCCCGAAGACGACCCTGTTCTTGGCGTAGTCCACGCTCTTTTGCACGAACCACCTCGCGTCGCCGATGCACTCCGCCGCGAGGAGTATCCTCTCGGGATTGAGCACGTCCAGAAGATACCTGAAGCCCTTGCCCTCCTCCCCGATCAGGTTCTCCGCAGGAATCTTCAGCTCGTCCAGGAAGAGTTCATACGTCTGGCTGTTGAACATCATCTCGAGCCGGTGAAACTCCAATCCCTCCGCTTGAGGAAGCGGGACCAGGAAGAGGCTGATGCCATCGGTCTTCTTTTCTACCTTGTCAAAAGGCGTTGTCCTCGCGACCAAGACCATGAAGTCGGAGTTCTCGACCCGGGAGATGAACACCTTGGTGCCGTTGACAACTTAGAAGTCGCCTCTCCGTTCCGCGTAGGTCTTGATCTTCGTCGACTCTGAGCCCGCTTCCTGCTCGGTTAGTGCGAGAGACTGAAGCCGCAGCTCGCCCTTGGCGATCCGGGGGAGGTATTCCTCTTTCATTCTCCTGGACCCGAATTTCGAGAGCGCAAAGAGAAGATAGTACTGGCCATGGAAAGGCTGACAGTTGCCTCCCATCGCGTTCACCTCCTCAAGGACAAGAGAGGCGTCGTACACACCGAGCCCCGGTCCCCCGTATTCCTTCGGAATTGGCACAGCCGCCAAACCCTGATTCTCCATGGCGTCGACGAATTCTTCCGGGTAGGAACCACGTTTGTCCAAATCCCCCCAGTAGTTTTCGTCATACTTCGCCATCAGACGATCGACGAAGGATAACATGAACTTCTGTTCGTCGGTGAGGCTCCCCCGACCCGGGGTCAAATTGGCCAAGTCGATGAAAATTCCATTTCAGGACTTTAAAGCGTTCTGCCCTCCATCGACCCTCGCCCTCCCAGCTAGAAGGAGATGGGCGCCGACGGCTATGCTCGCCGCCGCAGCAAGTAAGAACCCAGGCAGATAGCTTCCATTCGACGAGACCGCTGACCCTTCGAAGACAGGGCCGATGAAGGCGCCTATGCCAAAGCTCGTCAGCAGCGTCCCGAAGATGGTGCCGTAGTGCTCCACTCCGTAGTACTTTCTGACCAATAGCGCAAACATGGGTATGTATGTTCCGTACCCGATGCCGAAGAGGACCGCTAGGATGCCTATGGTCACTGGGTCGTTCGCGAAGTAGAGCGCGAGTCCGCTTGCCCCCTGCAGGATGAAGCCGAGGCCTGCCTCCGCCTCTTCGCTGATTCTCTGCACCCCGGCAGTCAGCCTCCCGGCCATGCTCCCCACCCCGATCAGAGAAAGTGCTAGCGTGCCGACGGCGGTCCCCAGTCCCCTGCTTTCGAAAAGAGGCACCAGGAAGATTGTGATGAGCGTCCTGGAGAAAGCGTTCCCAGCGGCATAGTAGGTGTAGAGAACGCTGAACCTCTTCGACTTCAGGCTTCCGAACGCCTCTCTTAGGTCAAACGTTGCGCGCGGGTTGGAACCACGTGAGGCTTGGTAGGTGAGGAGGGTTAACGCGAAGATGACCAGGCCCACTACCAAGAACGCCGTCTGTAGACCCCAGCCGACGATTAGGTAGTTTTCGAGGGGAGGGAAGAAGAGGAGCCCTGCTGCGGTGCCTGCACTGACAAGGCCTGTGACCCTTCTGACGCTATCAGAGTCGAAGCTGTCAAAGACGACATATGAAGTCGGCAGCCACATGGAACCTGACCCGAGGCCGCCTATCACTCCATAGGTCAGGATGAGAAGAGGGTACGAGTTCGCTACTGATGAGAGCATGAAACCCGCACTCATCAGCCCTCCGCCGAGCAGGATGGTCTTCCCCGGGCCCCTAGTGTTCATGAACAGGCCCAGGATTAGAGACGAGACAGAGTACAAAACGGCGAAAACGCCGAAGACCAGCGACGTGGCGGACGCAGGGAGACCGTATTCGTTTGACACCCTTGTGAAGAAGACCCCGTAAGAGAGGAAAACGGCCAGGCAGGAATTGTAAAGAAAGAGCGTCAAGGCGCGGTACTTGAAGTTCATTCGCGTCTGTTGCTCCTACACCTGCCCCGAGCGCGCTCTGGGTTTCACGGGGCTACTACAGCCCTAGGTAAGCTTCCCTCAGAGATTCATTCGCTCGAAACTGGTCTGGGGTGCCCTCGAAGGCAATCTTGCCATTTTCTAATAGGTAGCCTCTGTCCGCAATCGCCAGGGAGACCTCGACGTTCTGCTCCACCAGCAAGATGGTCAGCCCCCTATCCTTCAGTCCTTCCAACACCTTGAAGACCTTGGAAACGACTATGGGTGCCAGCCCCAGGGAAGGTTCGTCCAGCATCAGCATCTCTGGATCTGACATCAATCCCCTCCCTATGGCCAGCATCTGCTGCTCACCTCCACTCAAAGAGCCCGCTCTCTGCCCTTTCCTCTCTTTCAGTATCGGGAAGAGCTCGTAGACTGACGAGAGGTTCTCCCCGAACCTCTTCCGGGCCCGCTTGCTGAAAGCTCCCAACTGGAGGTTCTCCTCCACCGTCATCGTGGCGAAGAGCCCCCTACCCTCTGGAACCAACGAGAGGCCAATTGCCGTGACCTTGTTGGCTGCCAGCGCCGTGATGTCCTTCGAGTTGAAGGCCACCTTCCCGCTCTTAGGTTTGAGCACGCCTTGCACGCTCCGAAGTGACGTTGTCTTGCCCGCCCCGTTCGACCCCAAGAGGACGACCAGTTCTCCTCGATTCACTGTGAGGGATATGTCCCAGAGGACCGGAACCGCCCCGTAGTTGACTGCTAGGCGGGACACCTCGAGCAGCGGCTCTGTCAAGCTGGTTTCCCTCCAAAGTACGCTTTTAGCACAAGTTCGTTCTTTACGACTTCGGCTGGGGTTCCAGATGCAATCACTTCGCCGGACTGAAGGACAAGCACTCTTTCGACGGATCTCATCAGAATCTTCATGACGTGCTCGGTCCAAACTATTGTTACTCCGTAGTCTTTCGACAGCGACTTGATCATCTCTGAGGCCCAGCTTGATTCGCTTAGCGTGAGCCCGGCCGCGAACTCATCGAGCAAGAGGAGACGAGGCGAGGAGGCGAGTGCTCGGGCCACTTCCAGCCGCTTCTTTTCGGGGGCGCTGAGCGACCCAGCGGGTTGTTCAAGTCTGCCGCCGAGCCCAACCATTTCGCATATCTCCTTCGCATCTCTCGGGAGCTTGCCTTCGGGGCGTGGATTGCTGAAGAGCAATGTCGCTCGCACGTTCTCGAGAACTGTCATCTCAGCGAAAGGCTGGGGAATCTGGAAGGTTCTTGCTATGCCCAACCTTGAGACCCTGTGGGTGGGAAGCCCTGTGATGTCCTTCGAGGCGAAGACGACACGTCCAGAGTTGGGTTTCAGAATCCCCGAGATTATGTTGAAGAGAGTCGTCTTTCCCGCTCCGTTGGGACCTATCAGCCCCAACACCTCACCCTCGGCGACCTCGAATGAAATGTCCTTCAGGACCTCCAACCCCGAGAACCTCTTCGCCACCTGTGTCAGCCTGAGCAAATCACCCATCCGGCATCATCTCCTTCCTCTCACCTTGGTCAGCACCCTTCTTGAGGCGCCGAGGATCCCGTCCGGGATGACAAGAACCACTCCAACTATGATGACTCCAAGTATGATGAGGTGGATGAACGGGTAGCTGAGGCCGAGCAAATCTGTCAGTTCGTAAAGCAGAGCTCCTCCAATTACCGGGCCTATCACGGTCCCCAATCCCCCCAGCATGGCCATCGAGATTGAGGTGACAGTAATGGTGACGTTGAACGCCGATGGAGGGTCAATGAAGGTTATCTGCCAGATTGCAAGGGCGCCCGCAAGCCCCGCGAAGAATCCGCTGAAGACCAGTGCGAGCGACTTGTAGTAGGCCGCGTTGATCCCGATGGAATTAGCCGTGACCTCCTGCTGGCGGATTGCCTGGAGAGCAATGCCGAACTTCGACTTGGAGATTGCGTACATGGACAGTACGCAGGCGATGGCGACCACCACCATGACGTAATACTCGACCACCGGCTGATAGTATGAGATTGGGAGCGAGAGGCCAGGCGCCGATCCCACCGCGTCCCAGCTGTCGAACGTCACAAAGAAGGCTTCGTTGATGCTCAGCGTCGCGATGGCGAAGTAGGCTCCCCTGAGTCTCGTGGTCGGCAAGCTGATTCCCAGAGCTAGGAGGCTGGAGGCAAGTCCTCCAGCAATGACCGCCACGTAAGGTGAGGCGTGGGCATTCACCATTAGGAGGGCGCTCACGTAACCTCCGACGCCGTAGAAGACGACGTGGCCAAAGTTGACGTATCCGGTCAGTCCGGCGAACATGTTGAAGCTCTCGGCAAGGACAATCCAGTTGAGGATGAAGAAGAGAACCGAAATCCTTGCGAAGAACGTTGGTGCCACGAGGAGCAATGCGAGGAGGACCAGGATAACGGCCATTTCCGCAGACCTTCTGCGGGTCAGAGTGAATCCAGTCAGCTTCAGGGGACTCAACGGCCCTTCGCGCCCATTATCCCGGATGGTCTTACGATCAGCACAATCACGAGTATGATGAATCCGATAGCGGGCGTCGCCGCGGCAGGGAGGTACAGCGATGCGACATTGTCTACCACTCCGATTACGATTCCACCCAGGAGAGCCCCGAACGGACTCCCCAATCCTCCAAGGACCACAATCACAAACGCGAGAAGTGTGAACTCGCTACCCCCCGTCGGATAAACTGCCTGGAGGAGCATCACCACCGAGCCCACCGACGAAGCAATCGCCACCCCAATCCCGAAGGCCAACATGCTGACCGCCTCCGGGTTGATTCCCATGAGTAGGGCTGAGCTGCTGTCTTCGGTCACCGCCCTGATGGCCTTCCCCCAGTACGTCTTGGTAAGGAAAATTCGGAGTAGGGTCGCGACGACCACCGCGTAGGCTGCGGCTATCGCCACGTTTCCGGGCAGGACGACCCCGAGTCCGTTGATGCTCGGGAATGTTACCGATATCGCGCGTTGATTCGGCGAGTAGATGTAGAGAAGCAGGCTGCTAATCAGCGTGGAGATGCCAAACGTGAGGAAGAGGGACATCAGCTCGGGGGCGTGCACGACCCTCCTGACTAGACCTAGGTACACAATTATCCCAAGTCCGAAGCCGAAGGGGGCTGTGAACAATATTGAAAGGATTGGGTGGACCCCGGCCAAGACGAAGAGCCAGTAGCTGGAATAGGCGCCAACAATGACGAAGTCCCCGTGGGCGATGTTTACGACTTTCATCACACCCCAAATCAAAGTCAGACCAAGTGCCAAGACTCCGAATAGTAGCCCGTAGGCCAGGCCGAGCACTACCAGTTCGGCTAGTAGCAAGTCTTTGGATTCAGCTACGCTCGATTGTGATTAAAGGCTTCGTCCGCAGTCATCACGGCGCCGGGTAGACGAAAGGAGAGGTCGCGACCGCTCTGGGCCAGACGGTTTGCTTGGCCCCGTTCTGCCACTGCATGACGACCATCGTATGCCCGCTCTGAATCCCCGTTGGTCCAATCTGGAAGTTCCCGTAGAAGGTCCAGATGTTCTCGGAGCTCAGTTGGTTCCTGACTATGGTGGAGTTCAGAGAGCCGCTGTCGCTGATTGCCCTCTGGAGGACGAGGCCAGTGTTGTACGCCTCTGCGGCTTCATAGTTGGGGGGCATGTTGAAGCTGGACTGGAACTGGCTCAGGAACTGGGCGCCCGTGATGTTCCCGTAGTACGGAGAGAAGTGAGTGAAGTCCAGGTTGGACTCCCACTGCGAGGGCGCAGCAACGTTGTTGGCCAGAGATCCCAAGTCCGACAGGAAGTGAGGGTCGTCAGGCGCTACCAGGAGAGAGACCATCTTGAAGTGCAGCCCGAGAGACTGGATGTTCTTCACGATCGTCTCGCCGTCCGCGAAGTGCGCCCCGCCGATCACCACGTCGGGGCTGGCCGCCTGAATCTGGCTCAGCTGGGCCGTGTAGCTTGTCGCGGACTCGTCATAAAGCTGGTTGTAGACCACGCTGAACTTGCCGCTCGTCGAGTTGATGAACGCTAACGCTCCCGTCTTTACAGAGATTGAGAACGCGTCGTTGCCAAAGAAGAAGGCCACCTTCAGGGGCGTTGAACTGTTCTGGTTCTCCAGCATCTGGAGCACCGGGATTGCGTACTGGCTTCCGGGGCTTAGCACCCCGACGACGTACTTGTATCCCTTGGACCAGATCGAGTCCGAGGCGCCGCCGTGGCTAATCAACAGCAGGTGGTTGGTCTCGGCAATCGGTGCTGCGGCGAGCGTCAGGCCGCTTGAGTAGGGCGCCACCAAGAAGTTTACCCCCTGTGCGACTAGCTGCTGATAATCCGTCGCTACGACAGAGGCGGTCGAGGTGTCGTCGTAGTAGATTAGCTGAACAGGAAGCCTGTGGTTGAGGCTCTTCACGTAAATCCCGCCTGATGCGTTCACGCTCGCCGCCCACATCTTGAGGCCATCCAGGCTCATCACACCGTCGGAAGCGAGAGAACCTGAAAGGGGCATCGTCATCCCGATTGTTATCTTTGTGGGCCCAGTGTACGGTGTCGTTGTCGTCGTAGTTGTCGTGGTTTGGCCCGAGGAGCTGGAAGTGGTGGCCGATCCTAGGGTTGTGGTGTAGTAGTATGCTCCACCTAAGGCAACAATCAACAAAAGAACCACGATGCCGATGCCAGCAGTCCGACTAATCGCCCTTCGGGCCTTCGATTCACCGAAAGCCAACATTTCTGAGTTGCTGGTGTGCGACTTATACGTGTTGCGATTCAAGCGAGAGAACGAAAAATCTAGGACGCTTTGCCCCTTCGACGCCGCAATGTCTTCGAATCATAAGCCCCGAGCTCGGGGGTGCTTGCCATGCCCGCGCCCATTCTGTGAGGTAGCGGCGGAAGCGCTATCGTGAGGGTCCGCGCGACTGACCTGACCTTCCTGACGACCCCTCTGGCCTTCAGCTCCTCATCGCCGTGCGAGTCTGTCAGCGTGCTAACTCTTGCGCACGGGACGTCCGTTCCCAAAAGGGACAGGACCTGTGAGGTTGCAAGCTCTCCGAGCGCAGCCTGGACCATCGCGTTGACCGTCTTTCTCTCTTCAATCCTGCGGCCCATGGCAGAATAGTCCAGCGGACTCTTCAACTTCAGCCTAGAGACCAGCTTCTGCCATCGCTGGCCTCATCTCGTTTTACTATGCATCGCCTTTCGGCTATCTGTTCCTTGCGTCCGAAACGCTGATTGCTATCGTTTGGGTCAGACGGGCCTTCCGTTAGCCTCTCCCTCTGTCCCGCTTTCGGTCAGCGCACAATCCTTAACTCTCTTTGGCGGGCGTTTACCGCTGAAGAATCTGAGGCTGAGCAAGAAGAAGCGTTGGTTTTGGGCGAAGGTCGGCCTGTTGGTTTTCGCCCTCATACTTCGCGGGTTCGACGTCCCGACCCTCCTGATTTGGAGCGAAAACGACCCGTACGTCCCGCCTGAACATGGTAAGCGTCTGAACCAAGACATTCCCGGATCGAAGCTCATTGTTCTCGAAGACACCGGACACTTCATATTGGAAGAAAGGCCGCAACAAGTAACTGAAGCAATCTCTAGTTTCCTTGCCGGGTGAGGCCTCTGAAACCAGGCACGCTGATTGCATACCAGCCCAAACCTAATAGCCCCAGAGTAATAGCTAGGCGTTCTTGGCAGGTCGATCATTCCACACCTCTCGGCGTGATGGTGGGATGTTGAATGGGCCCGGTGGGGCTCAGACCCATTATGGGTTCGAATCCGCCTGCCTCCTGTCTAGCTACTTGCGATCGCCGGATATGAACCCAGCATGCTGGGCGGCCGGACGGATTTCCGCCCAGCAAGTTGGTTTGATAGACCGCGGTCGCCGGGACTTCAGACCAAAAAATTAGTCGGAAATTCTCTTGATGATTTCCTAACGATGCTCTCTTGCAGTCAAGAAGCCACCTACAGGATATAAGACGAACTAGGTTCAGTTGCGGAGTTGGAATACTCGGACGAACCAGAGGTCAGGTACGCCAAGAGCGGCGATATCCACATCGCCTACGAAGTCTATGGCAACGGACCAGTGAACTTGGTCTTGACGCCCGGGTCCATCTCCCATCTGAACTACTACTGGAAGGAAGCCAGTACGAGGAGGTGGCTCGAAGGCCTTGGTAGATTCGCAAGGGTAGCCCGCTTCGACAAGCGCGGGACAGGCCTCTCGGACCGTGAAGGTGGAATCCCCACATACGAGGAGAGAATGGAGGACATTCGCGCCGTGATGGACGCCGCGGGCTTCGACGAGGCAGTACTCGTGGGGTTTTCTGACGGTGTGCCGATGAGTATCCTATTCGCTGCCAGCTATCCTTCACGCACTAGGTGCCTTGTGCTTTATGGGGGATTTGCAAAAGGATCATGGGCTCCGGATTATCCCTGGGCGGCAACCAAGGAACAAATGGAACAGAGCTTCGAAAGGACCGAACGGACCTGGGGGACAAAGGAGGCGGCAGAGCGAAGGGTCTCCATCTTGGCTCCAAGCCGCCTGGGCGACGCAGCCTACATCCACTGGATGGGTGAAAACAGACGGATGGGCGGGAGCCCCGGGGCGGCAATCGCGCTGGCGAAGGCCGAGATGAACATAGATGTGCGAAGTATTCTTCCAACAATCCACGTACCGACTCTCGTCATCCACCTGACCGACGACAAGGTTTGCAGCGTCGAAGAGGGTCGCTACATCGCAGCCCACATCCCTGGGGCGCGGATGCTGGAGCTGCCTGGCAGGGATCACATGTTCTGCGTCGACGCGCAACTCACTGACAGGATTCTCGGGGAGATACAGAAGTTTGCGACGGGTGTAGAGCCTCCTCCGACACGCTCAGACAGGATGCTGGCCACGGTGCTGTTCACCGACATCGTTGGCTCCACCAGGAGGGCCGCGGAGCTCGGGGACAGCAAGTGGCAAGCCCTCCTCGCACAACATGATTCGATGGTGAGAAACAATGTCGAGAGATTCAGCGGGTCTGTGATAAAGAGCACAGGCGATGGATTTCTTGCCACATTCGAGGGACCAAGCCGAGCCATTGGATGTGCTTGGAGTGTAACGAGGTCTGCGGGGGAGCTAGATATTGAGGTCAGAGCAGGGATTCACACGGGCGAATGCATCCTTGGCTCCACAGATATCAGTGGAATCGCGATTCACATGGCGTCCAGGATTCTGGATGAAGCCTTGCCAGGAGAAGTCTTGGTCTCAAGCACTGTGAGGGACCTGGTCTATGGGTCTAGAATCTCCTTCAATGATCGTGGAGAGCACGAACTCAAGGGAATAGAGGATAAGAGACACCTCTTCTCGGTGACAAGTATAGACTGAGCTAAGGTCAGATCAATGTGCGGTCGCCGGGATTTCTATCCGGGTTACCGATGACCATTTGCAGGAGCTCACATTGAGCTTCTTTTGATGAACAGGGTCCTGAATTGGGGTATTTGTCTGCGGGCCCGGTGGGATGCGCTTAGATAATTAAGCGAATCCTGATCATCTGTTATTACGGGGCCGCCCGGATTCGACCAGTTTACGGTGCAAATCCATCAAAGAGGGGAGAGCCTGGTTCGGGCCCGGAGGGATTCGAACTCATGACGGCCGGAAGGGATTAACACCAATCTCAGCGTAGAGCTCGAGGCCCCCTCTCCTTTTCTTGGATCTAGAGCCGACAGTTTTTCAGGACGGTCCAAGCGTCGTAGTATTCTAGGTCGGTCTCCTGCCGGACCTGGCTCGCTCTGTCCCTGGGGTTATCCCTGACCATGGCCAGGACCCATGCTCTGTCAAAGAAGTGCGGCCAGATGTGATAAACTTGCTTAAGCCCGTTGTTAGGTAAGGTCTGCCCCAACTCTGAAACCCCGAAAGAGGCACTTGGACATGGGGATTCTTTCGAGTTTAGGCATGGTCCAAGGCAATGCCCGCTACCGTGGGATCACCGTGGGACCATCGAGTCCTGTGCCCAAACCAGCCATAGTGGAATCTGGGCTCGAATCTCCTCAATGTGGCAAGAGGCGCCCTGGCCGGGAATTGTCATCCTGCGTAGGCGTCCCAACACGCCAAGGTCATCGCAGGTGGAAATCCCGGCGACCGCAGATTACTTTCATTTTACCCTCATTTGCTGTACAATCTAATGGACTTCGACTGACCATTTGACACTATGAGCATAATGTCGAGTGGCGCTTACAACTAATGTACAACCAATGCGGTTGGCGGGACGTGCCTCTCACGTCGAAGCAGCTTACGCACGAGACCTGGCCTGCGTTCGCTCGCTTGGTGGAGAAGCACAACGGGATCTTTGGCGGGTGTTGGTGCATCTCCTTTCATCTCGAGCCCGGGGAAGGGAGACACGGTGCGGTGGCATACCGAGCAATGAAAGAGGAGCGAGTGCGGGGAGGGCAGGCGCACGCCGCGCTCGTCTTCGACGGCGCGAACGCGGTCGGGTGGTGCCAGTTTGGCCCTATCGCGGAACTCCCGAACATACGGAGCAAGAAGACCTACGAAGAGGGATTGCGCAAGCTTCCAGACTGGCGGATCACCTGCTTCTTCATCGACCGAGAACGCCGGGGGCAGGGCATCGCCACCCTCGCCCTCCGTGAGGCGCTTCGATACATCGCTCATCTTGGCGGCGGAGTCGTCGAGGCGTACCCCGAGGACTACACGAATGAGAAGGTCTCCTCCTCTTTCCTATGCAGCGGGACCTTGGGCATGTTCGAGAAGATGGGGTTCCGTAAGACGCGCAAGATTGCGATGCGTCGGTGGGTCGTAGCCCGAAGGATTCTCCCGGCGCGGTCCCGACAGTAAGCGAACCGAACTCAGCGGCTGGTGCTGATCCGGGGGACTCTCTCCCGTTATCGATAGCCTCCTCGGAGGCCCGCTTCGACCGCACGTCACTTGGCCAGAGAAACCAGGTCCTCGGCCAACTCTTCAGGTTTCGTTATCATCGGCCAATGGCCCGTCTCTATGACCTTGTAGGGACCGTTCAGCTTCCCCCACTTCCCGGCGATAATCTCGTCAACCGGGTCCCCACTGAGACTGCAAAAAACATACGTTTCCTTCGTCTCGTCGTAGTTCTTTGACAGCATGATCGGGTCTTTCGCAAGTTTGATCGGCCAGGGCGTCGCCATGGACATCATCCACTTCCGGTTCGGACCTACAACGTCTTTTCCGATGCGGTTGATAACCTCCTCGGTGAGGGGGATTGCATTGCCGCCATGCGGCGGAGGGCCAAACTCGCGGGTTGGGTCGAATCCACCCTGAGGTTCCCTCGCGATTTCTGGCCGGAACGCATCAACGTAGACGATTTTCCGTACCTTATCGTTCGCGTGGTCCGCCACCACAGCCGCCACTTTGCCGGCGAAGCTGTGCCCCACCAGTATGAAGTCGTCGAGGTCGTTGTACTTTATCACGTTCATGACGTCTTGGACCGCGGTTTCGATACCGACTCCCTCGGAAGCGAGATGGACTCTATCTCCCATCCCGGTGAGAGTGATAGAGTAGACTTCATGTCCCTCCTTCTCAAGCAGTGGAGCGACCTTCCTCCAGGCCCACCCTCCTAACCAAGCTCCAGGCACAAGAACAAATGTTGTCACGTCGATTTTGCCGAGACCAATCTTGGACATACCTTAATAGCATTTTTTGTGGATTTCCGACCTACATGTAGTTCGGTCGTCCCTGCGACAGCACAACCTGTCAAGTCTAAGATGTAGCTGCTTTGAGCACAATTTATTGTGCTGAAATCCCGGCGACCGCACATTACTTTCGCTCATCACCACATGAGGGAATCCCCAACGTCGAACGAGATGCTGGATTCAAATCCTATTAGTCACAACCCGTGCTTCCGAGTCGATGCCCATGGAGAGGGAGTACGCCAACCTGCGGAGCATCCTACTAGGACTTCCAGGGGTCAAATTGGGCTCCAGGTTTGGAGGAGAAGCGTTCTTCGTCGGTAAGAGGTTCTTCTGCCATTTCCACCGGGGAGGCACACTTTTGCTGGAAACCCTCGTCTGGGATAAGGTCACTGAGGTCGTCGACAAGATCCCGGGAGTGATTCCCCACCCTCAGTATGGCGCCTATGGCTGGGTAAGGCTAAGGATCAATTCTCCTGCCGACATGGACAAAGCAAAAGAGCTGATTGAATCGTCGTATCAATACGCCATCGGTATCAAGCGTGTCTCCCTCCCAAAGACCCAGCAAGCCAGGAAAGCAGTCGAAAGAGCGATGGAAAACTTCCCGAGCATCAGATTCAGGATGAAGCCATCATTGAAGAGAATCCAAGTAATCATGGAGGTGCGCAATTTCAAGAACCCCGCCAAAATGGGACTGCAGCTGAATCAGGCCGCCAATTATCTTAGAAAACCCTGACCCGGATTTCGACTACACCTGTAGTCGGTGGTCCCTGCGACCGCACCCCAGTGACAAGACTTCTAGTCCAAGCCGATTCCTGCCTTCATGTGCCGAGGGTCCGTATTCGGAAAAAATCGGCGTGTGCCTAAGATGGGCGCCTCAGATTCGAACCCTGGCCTTCCCATCGTCACAGATTTGAACGCGAACCCATAAATTCCCACCCCCCGCACCATACTAACTAGCTCGAAATGAGGTTTGTATTAGGTTTGGAGCCCATTTCTATCCCCGTTTGGAATGGGGTTAGAAACCGGGTTTGAGGAATTTAGGAATTGCATCACCCCTGTGGTGTGAGGGGGTCTCTCATGGAGTCGCGACAAGCCCAAAGGGAACGAAATTCTAAATTTCGATAGGGAAAGGTCGTGGGCAGATCCCGACTGCAAACCCTCGTTGGATATCAAGGCTCCGAATTCTATCGAGCAAAGTCCGACAGACTTCAAGCCGAAAGGCTCTAATGTGAGAGACTAGGGATAGAGGTGAAAGAAAATGCCGAAAGAAAAATTTGAAATCGGAGAGAAGAAAAAGCACTTCTTCAGTGTCGAGTGGGATATGATTATGAAGCATATCAAGATCGAGCAGGACGATGTGATTGTTGCAAATGAATTCCATTATAACCCGCTCGCAAAGAAATTCCAGTTTGATGTCGGAAGTTCCGAACCACATCACGTCAAAATAATCGTCGGACTACTTCATCCGATCGAACTAATGGTTGATGGCGAAAAAGCTCAGCCATTACTCTAGACAAGCATGGCTAAGCAGTGAACCTGAAATGTTATGGCCGTGGTTTTGGACGGTATCCTTTTCTAGTTTCTCAGGCTCGGGTTGATGTCATCGGGGATTCCGTTTGATCGAGACTGAGAACCTTACCAGGAAATTCGGCGACCTCACCGCTGTCGACGGGGTCACGCTCCGCATAGAGGAGGGAGAGGTCTTCGGGTTCCTGGGCCCGAACGGAGCCGGAAAGACGACCACAGTCAGGATGCTCTGCTGCCTGATATCCAAGACCAGCGGGACGGCAAGCATAGGAGGATACGAGGTGGGAAACGGACCCGATTCGTTGAAGATCAGGAAGCTCATAGGGTTCGTCCCCGACAGCGTGGGCCTCTACGACGAACTGAGCGCCTACGACAACCTCGATTTCTACGGGAAGCTCTATGACTGCACCGAGGCCCAGAGAAAAGAGAATATCGAGCGCTTCCTGAAGCTTCTCGGGCTCTGGGAGAAGAAGGACGTCGCGGCGGGAACCTTCTCGAAGGGGATGAAGCAGAAGCTCGCGGTAGCGCGCTCGCTCATCCACGACCCCAAGGTGCTGTTCATGGACGAGCCCACAGCGAACCTGGACCCTGAGTCAGCGAAGACCGTCAGGGACTTTATACTGGACCTCAAGAAGGAGAAGAGGACCATCTTCCTTAACACCCACAACCTCGACGAGGCGCAGAGGATCTGCGACAGGATCGGCATATTGAACACCAAGCTGATGGCGATAGGCACCCCCGCAGAACTCGAGGGGTCGACGCGCGGGAGGAAGACCGTGGTTCAGCTGGAGCAGGTGAACGACGCGATACTGGCGGCCTTGAAGAAACTGCCCCTGGGGAACATGACCGTCGACGGGAACAAATTGACGATTGATGTGACCAATCCAGAGAAGGAGAACGCCACCATCGTGGACGCGATAACTCGAGCTGGCGGACGAATCCAGTCTGTTACCGTGGTCGGCTCATCGCTGGAGGACGCATATCTGAAACTGGTGAGGGAGGAGAAGTAGATGAGACTCTCCAAATCGTGGGTAATAGCTGCAAAGGACTTCAAGACGTTCAGTAAGAAGAAGAACATAATCTACTCGATCGCTGCAGTCCCCTTCATCGTCGCGGTCTTGATTCCCCTCGTGATAGACTTCGCTGGCCAAAGGAACGGCGCCGCAGGCATACCTGAAGCGCGACTCGTCGTGCTTCTGCCATCGTTCCTCTTCTTCTACCTCATACTCGCGGCGTACCTTCCGACACCCATCGCCTCCTACACCATAGTCGGCGAGAAGGTCGAGAAGAGCCTCGAGCCGCTCCTCGCCACGCCAACGACGGACAGCGAGATCCTCCTCGGGAAGGGAATCTCGGCGTTCCTGCCACCACTCGGTGGGGTGTTCGGGGGGGCTGTGGTCTTCATGATCCTCATGGATCTGGTATCGCATGGCACGCTGGGTTACTACTATTTCCCCAACTGGAACACCGGCATCGTCCTCCTCCTCATGGTCCCCCTCGCGGTCGCAATGAGCGTGGGGGCGAACGTGATCATCTCGTCGAGGGTGACCGATGTGCGTACAGGACAGCAGCTGGGAGCCTTCATGGTCGCCCCATTCGCGGGGATCTACGTCGGCGGTGAACTCAACATAGTATCGCTCGGCGATACCAGCAACCTTCTCATCATTTCAGGTATACTCTTGCTAGCCGACCTCCTTCTCCTTTACGTCGCTAGGGCTACGTTCCGCAGGGAAGAGATACTCACAAAGTGGAAGTGAATACTCCTGCGTCTATGCTGACCCACATATGGTTCGATAGCCCCCGGCGACCACAAGTCACGGATAGCCAGACTAACCAGAATGGGGCTCCATCAAACAAAAAGAGTTCATTCTGAGCTATTTCATAACGGGCTCGGTGGGATTCGAACCTTCCCCTCGGTCTGATTCTTGCTTTTTTTCGATGAATTCAACTATTTTCGAAGGCGACTAATTTTCCACGATATCTCGTTTCATGTTCTCGACTATTGCAAGCACTTCTTCCTTTTCCTTTTGGGGCACCTTGCATCTGTCGAGCGCCTGGGCCAAGTACCTCATGTTCTTTTTCCAATCTCCGCCGGAGATGTTCAGCCCGGCGTGTGCGGTCTTAATCTCACGCCCCATGTAGTAATTGGAGCCGCCCGTGACCTTGCACATATAGTCGATATTCAGCTGGAGGTCTCTCCTTTTCTTATCAGTCCCGCGCGAGGTCGAAAATCGGGCGAATTGTGGGTCCGCACGTATTCGAATTATGTAATCAGTAACAAACGCCGCAATTGAATCGTATCCACCCAGCCGCTCGTAAAGCGATTTTTTTTGGCTGTTTCAACGCTTGTTCCCTCTTTATGACACGCCCAATTGACGGTCAACGATTATTAAACTTGGTCAGGATTACTAGCAGTCATGCGGAGCAAAGTAAGAGATCTCCATCTACCTCACCCGGGCGCTTTCTCTGCGGCTGAAAACGCGATTCGCTACGAGGGGCAATGAGCCTGCCGCTATGATCAGAAAGGAAGCAGGAATCCACCAGAGCTGGCCCGTCGATCCCCACCACCAAGTGTCTAGCTGGTCGCCAAGAAACGAAGGAAGAGTGTGGGTCAGGAACGGGAAATTCGAAATCGCCTCCACGGGTGGGATGGCCGAAGTAACGGCGGCCACTCCGTTGAAGAGTACCCCAGCGAAGTAGAGCGCATAAGCAAAGAAGGACGAGCCCCGACTCCTCTGTTCCAGCAAGAAACCCGCGGGCAGAAGAAGGAAGGGTATCGCTGGAACAAGGAACCGCGGACCGAACGAGACGCCCCCCGCTGCGTCGTGCCACATAGAGTATGGGATCAGGATGCCCAAAAAACAGGCCAAGAGAAGAAGACCTTCGTCCACTTTCCCCGAACGCCTGACCATAATGTAGAATCCCAACGCGCCGAGTATGAGGATGGGACAGTAAACAAAGAGTCCCCGGAACGGGGAAAAGAGGTTAAGGTACAGCCCCAAGGGCAGCGGGAATGAAAAATCTCGAAGCAGTGAGGAGTTCGAGTAGACCTGCTCCGAACTGACGAACATGTTTCCGAATGCCGCCAGGTTGTAGAGCGCCAGCGAAAGGAGCCCCATCGAAGAAGTTAGAAGGAATCCGAGGGAGGTTTTCAAGACCGTAGCTTTCTCTTTCTTGAACGTGTACACCAGGAATAGAAAGATTATTGGAACGAATATCGCGTTGACATAATCAACCGTCAGCGCAGCACCCACCGCAGCTCCGCAGGCGATAGCCTCTCGAATCCTACCCGCGTGGCTCCGAGCCATCCTGATGACGATGTATGCGGCAAGTAGATCCAACATTGCCGAAACGTCGCTCTGGAAAAAGTAGGTAGCGAAGGGCCAGCTGATGGTCGAGAACGCGTACGCGAAAGCAATGAACGTCGACGTCTTCTTGTTGAAATAGAGTGACGCAAGCTTGTACAAGATGTAAGTCGCAATCGAGTTGGTCAGAGCCACGAAGAACTCGGACAGGAGCATGGCGTTTCCATAGAGTGTGAAGTGGCCGTCTAGCATGAAGCCCAGGCCCACGAACGGGAGAGCGAGCACTGCAGCGCCGGGGGCAAACGCACTGTAGTAGTTCCCATTGTACACAAAGTCGTCGACGGATTGAGGATCAAAGTTTCCCGCCCTCCCGAGCGCGACTGTGTGATTGGTCCAGAGCGAATAGTCGAGCTGCATGAAACTGGTTGCGTGGTCAGTGGACCAAACGCCGTTCAGGGACATCGTGTAAACGACGAGTGCTGATAGGAACACGAGGAGGCCTGCAGAAGGAACTTTCCGCAATTTCATTCGAGATCCCCTAGGAGTGTCTCACTTTAGTTCTATCCACAAGCGGACGGTTCACGATGGGGCTCCGGTCCAGGGTCCATACCTTAGTAGCACGGTCGATTTGATGGTTGATGATTAAATATCTAGCTTTGTTTCTCTCGAAACGTATGGCTGTTCCATCGAAGGGGAAATCCTACCGGAAGTACGGTTGGCTGCTGGTCTTCATCGCCGGCATGATCGACGTCATAACGTCCCTGATATTGGTGGTCTCCCCGGCGCCTCTTGACAACCCAGGGGTGGTAAGTCTCACCGGACTGAGCTGGCTGACGATACAATCACAGAGCCCCGCTGCAGCCAAGCTAACGAGCTACTTCATTGGAGCGTTTGGCGTTCAAGAGACGTTCCTCGGCCTCCTGATCATGGGCCTCTCTGCAACCGGGTTGAGGAAGGGAGACCGTTGGGCATGGAATCTGCTTTGGCTCGGGCCGATTGCGTTTCTCGCTTACGCGGCTTCCAACTTGAGCATAGGCGGAACTACCTGGGCCCTAGCCGTTGTCGATGCGTTAATCGTGATCATCGGTTTGCTCCTATCGTATCGTCCATCATCCCCCAAAGCCTAGGATGGTCGCAACACAATTTCGGGGTCCTAATTCAAATGCGTTCTTCTAAGGACGTCCGCGAATCTTGGGTCCCTCTTCACGTTTTCCAGCAAGGGATATCCTCTGAACCATCCCACGAAAATCTCCCGTTTTTCGATAGCGAAGTCCAGCCATCTGAAGCTCTCGTCGAGGTCCCCCAGCCCAGCGTAAACAAAAGCAAGGGCCTGTCCTTTGATGCGCAAGCCTTCGTCCACCTTCTTCAGCTTCTCCGTCAGCTCCAGGGCCTCCTGCTTTTTCCCGGTAACACCATAGATGTAACCCAAGTCCATTTCAAGGAACGGGTCTGAGGGGTCAGCCTCAATCATCTTCCGAAGATTGACGAGCGCATCTCCCCACTCCTTCCTGGCAAAACTGTACGCCATCCGGGCTTCGAGAACAAGAGGACTTGCTGGGTCAATCTCCTCAAGCTTCCTTATCCTTCGCTGGGCCTCGTCGAGCCTTCCTGACATGATTGCCCTGTAAAAGACAGAAATGGCGATGGCCGAAGATAGAGGGTCGAGCTCCTGGGCGATGGTGACCTCCCTCCAGGCGTCGTCGTACCGGCCGAATTGCGCCAGACAAATAGAATACCAGTGATGGGCAGAAGCGTAACTGGGATTCAGCGCGATAGCTCTCCTGAACCCCATCTCCGCCTCGGCGAATTTGTAATCATAGACGCATAGGTTGGCCTGCGAAGCCAAAGCTTCGGGAAGGTCGGGATCGAGCGAGAGGGCTCTCTCAATACTTGCTCTCGCGTCGGCCAGTGCATTCGGGACCGGAGCGAACAAGTAATCGCTTAGCAGCATGTAACAATCGGCCAGTCCCGAGTGCGCCTTTGCATATCGAGGGTCTTCTTGTATCGCTGCCTCGAATTGCCGCTTGGCGGCCATGACAGCCTTTTCTGTCCCCTCGTGAAGGAAGGTCCTCCCCTTCAGATAGGCTATGTACGCGGCGGAATTTTGAGTTTCCTTCCTTCCGACGCGGGCTTGCTCTCTTTCATGGATTGTCACCTGCAGCGAGTCCGAGACCCGCCTCGCGATGTCATTCTGGATTGAAAAGACGTCGTCCAATTCTCTGTCGTAGTGGTTAGACCAGATGTCTTCCTGGCTTTCAACGTCGACGAGCTGAGCATTCACCCGCACCTTGTTCCCGGCCTTCCTGACGCTACCCTCGAGAAGAAAGGCGGCCTGCAACTCATTTCCTATCTGGGGCACGCTCCTGTCGGTCTCCTTGTACCTGGCCACTGATGTCCTCGCTATCACTCTCAGCCCGTGCACCCCTGAGAGAGTCGAGATGAGTTCGTCGGTCAAGCCATCCGCAAAGTATCCATCATTGGGGTCGGGACTAATGTTGGCGAAGGGTAGGACAGCGATCCTCCTCCTTCTGTCTCCGGCGACCGTCGTGCCCGACGGCTCCTTACTCTGCAGACCAATCTGATAGAGATCGATTTTCTCCTCGACGTTCTTGAGCGATTGCTCCGGGATTCGCGTCATCGCATACTGAACTTTGTTCCTGATCTGATAGTACACCTGCTCGGAGACACAAATGCTCCCAGCTTCAGAGTAGGAAACCACCCTCGACGCGATGTTCACGGCGTCGCCAAAGACGTCCCCGTCCCGATGTATGACATCGCCAGCATGGATTCCAATCCGCAGGAGTATCCTTTCGGTATCGGGGGACCGTTGGTTCCTTTCGCTGACCGCATTCTGAATCTCTAGCGAGCACAGAACGGCGTCGAGGGCGCTTTCGAATTCGAGTAGAAACGCGTCACCTATTGTCTTGACCTCGCGTCCCTGGTGATTCTTGAGTACGGACCTGACAAGCTCATTCTGGGTGTCGAGTAGCTTGAGAGCCAGAGGCTCGTCCCTCTGAGCGATGGCAGAGTAACCGACCATATCGGTGAAAACGATTGCCGCCAGTCTTCTTTGACCCCCGCTCAAGTTTGTTGGCCCCGAATTGTCGTTGAGATTAAAGCCTTGATGTTGTGCCCCTCCCAAGACAGCGCTGACGGGACCCAACTGCGCATCCCGTCTCAACCGCAGAATCAGTGAAATTCACAGACGATGGAGGTGCGCAACACGACACTAGCGCTGAACGAAGAGTTCGAAAGGCATCGGCCGGGGCAGAGCCGAGTCTTGCCACATCTGAAAGAAAAGGACGGGACGGAAACCCTAAACGGTCTTTATCATCTTCGTCAATTCGGCGTCAGACATCATCATGCCCGGATGCGCATCTTTCACGTGCATCATGGCATGTTTCTTGACGTCGCTTTCGCCTTGAGGAGAGACTAGGGTCCATCCGCAGTCGCATGACATCATTTGTCCCATGATGGACGGTACACAAATGTACGCACTTAAACGTGTCTGCAAGTATCGCACCAATGGAGGACTTGAGCTACGCGCTGATCTCTTCTAATTCTACCCATTCCTTCAGGGGGCCGGTTTGTCCTTGGAGCTGATATATTGCAATTCCCCTGTATTCTCCCGTCTCCTCGAGAAAATCGCGTGTGTTCCTGGCTTCAGGTAAGGATTGTAGAGGATATTTTTTCATGTACCCCTCGTTCGTGGTTGCGACGACGGCGAATTGCAAGATGAAGCTCAGTTGAGGTGCCCGCTATATTAGATGTCTTGACAGAATTATTCCGATAGGAATAATTTGGAGAAGTAGATGGCGGCTCGCCGGTCCGTCATCAGGTTGACTGTGTCCGCCGGGTATTGGCCTCCGACTCGAGAAGGTCTATCTTAGCAATCAGGCCCGTAATCTTCTCTCCTGCCGACACGAGGACGACTGGTACAAAGTTGAACAGTGACAAAAGAGCTTCTGTCGGAGTATCCTGACTCACCACGGGGAAGGGGGGTCTCATGAATTTCCTGACCGGCTCGGACAAAATCTTCTTCGGGTCTTCTTTCTCAGACATTATCACCAAGATGCTATTCTCGGTAACGGATCCGACAGCGAGTCCCCCCTCGATTACAGGGAGCTGTGAAATCCCATGATGTTTCATCAATGAGATGCACTCCGCTAACTTTGCAGTCGGCTTGACGGAGATCACGGGGTGCGACATGACGTCCGCGGCCCGCCTTTCTTCTGTTGCGCGCTTCGAGCGGAGCGCCTCCGATATGGCCTTGAGGGCGCTGAAAGCCGGGTCCGCTTTCCCGGCTTCTATCTTCGCTATCAAGGACTGGCTCACCCCCGCTTCGCGAGCCAGACTGGCCTGCGTCATGGAAAGCTGGACCCTGATCCTCTTCAGTTGTCTGGGGTCCACGAGCGCAAACGTCATTTATTCCTATCCGAATATTCCTGGGGACCGAGATATTTATGCGCTCACAGTAAATGGGAGATGAGAGAATCCGTCTATATGGATACTCGCGACCGCGGTTGTTTGAGCTGAGCCCTTCAGAAAGCGAATTGTGCGATGTGAGATCTGCCCAGGGCAAGCCTAATCATGGGAAAAAATCGAGGAGGGACTTCTTGATTGCCGGGGCGTCCGCCTCCGACCTGCAGACCTCGCACCCCTCGGACGGCCAGTACCAGAAGTTATGCTTCTTGCAGTATACCGAAGTGTAAACCATCGACAGTCAGCTCAGTTCATCTGCCACGGGAAGACTCTCCCCAATTGAAGCCGCACTTGCACACGTGCGGCAACCTGTGGCTTACCTGCATCGAACATTCGTGGTCGTGTTCGCTTCCTTCCAGTCGTGAGTAGCATGTCCACCTATTCATGCTGGGCCACTGTTGTAAGTCTGAATATAACGACTGAGCGATTTTCGAAGAGGAGGAGCCAGAGAGGGGAGTTTGAAAGTTTCACTCGCTTACCGACGGTCTAGTCTAGGATTGTCTCGCTGGAGTCGGAAGAGCGCCCACCTGTACCCGTTGTCGAGATTCAGCTTGTACTTCGTCCTGTAAGGGTTGCCGACCCGTTCGACCAGCCCGTTAATTACGAATTGCTCGATGATCTCTCTCAGGATCCCCGCCCTCCCTGTTTCGTGATAGAGTATGGCGCGCCTGCCGAGTGCGAGGTCCTCCCGCAGGGTTTCGAGTGAGAGAGGCTCTTCATCCTGCGCTAAGAGTCCGAGCGTCCTGTAATGGAGAGTCTTGCCGTACGCCATGGCTTCGAGTTCCCTAACGAATTCCTCCGTGTAACCGAAAAAAATTCCCGAAGAGTACCGGGGCACTGCGGTCATCGATTGACATCGGGGTACACCCTGGCTAGGGCTCTTAGCTGGACCCTAGAGAGTTCGATCCCGGGGGATGAGAGCACCCTAACCGTGAGGGTCGTATGGGAGTTTTTGCCGACGATCTGGAGCGCATCGCCAACATCTCCCTTCGCCGCGAAGAGGCCTGCGAGCATCGATGAAACCGCATCCCCGGCCGGCCAGTCAATCATCTTTTCGAGTGATTCAAAAGTCTCAAGGAGCAATGGTTCCACCTTCAAACGTTTCCAGGCCAGTGGGAGGAGGGGTTTGTCGCCCTCGTCATCAATCAGGTAACCCCCGATTGATTCCACGAATCCTCCTTTGGGCTTCAGAATCAAGAAATTCAGGGGTGCGGATTCCAGGGAAACGGGCCAATCCGAGTCTTCGATATCCACGCGAGCCAGAGAAAGCTTCAGAAGCCTGGCGGCCTGGTCGCTGTCTAGAGGGAGCAGGAACGCCCCGCGCGGTGCGGTCAGTGCATTGATCCGACGGAGCCGTTTCAGGATCCCCTCTTCCGCTGCGCTCCGGCTAAAGGCGAATTCCTTCAGGATGAGGAAGAGATGGGTTTCTCCTCTTGCAGCGATGACCAGCTCGTCGTCCAGCATCGCTAGGGCCTTCGCCACGTTCTTAGTGGAGAGCTTCACCTCGGACACCGACACCCAGTGCAGAGGAACACTGCTCCGGCTGAGCAAGATCGACTCGGAGACTGGCTCGAGTCCGGCGAGCCATCGCGAGTTGGCGATTCTTCTCGAAAAAATTAGAAGAATCCCGGCGCACGCGATCGCTACGGGGGACCACCGCCCTCCCGCCACGACTGCTGCAACGGAAAGGAGGACCAGGAAACACCCGACCAGCGTGCGCTTTGACCCCCGCAATAGAACCCCCGACTTTTGAGGCCTGTCTACCACGACTGCCATCCTCGGCCTTCTCCTGAAGAGACGCGGCACGACGAAACAAAGCAGTATCAGGAACGAAAGAATCCACGCCCTGTACCCGATGGTGACGAGAAGTAAGAAGAAGAGTAGGATCTTAATGCCCCAGCCCATCACCTGATCCCGTCCTCGCCGATGGTGAAGTACCCGAACCTCGAGTAGTCCTCCAGGGCGGGATGTCTCTGGACCCACACCTGCCTCGATTTCTCGACTCTATCTTCGGGGTTCAGCGGCATAGCTTCTCCGTTCCTTTTTGCTCCCTGCTTGGTCAGTTCCAGACTGAACTTTGCTTCGTGCCCCAGGATCACTCCGCCGTACGGGCTCCTGTTCCATCCGTGAATCGGGTCGATGGAGACGTGACTGGTGGCCATCACTGCGATCTGAAATTCGATGCAGAGCCTCTGCGCGTGCATCAACAGCATCGCCATGCTGGAACTCCTTGCGGGGAGGTCCTGGGTGTTGGTGAACATCGCCTTCAAAGGCGCGGATATCGAGTCGTAGACGAGTAGCTTGGCCTTGGTCTGGCTGACCAGGCCATGGAGTATCGAATGGTAGACGGGTGTTTGCCTCAGGTGAAGCTCGACCCGACCACCCTCCGAAACATCGATTCCCGCGCTCACGCCGTGCAGACCGAGCAGGTCTGTGATCTCGGGGACCTGAATCACGATTACCGACGGTTCTTGGACGTCGACGTCCAGTTGCAGGTCGGGGGAGAGGACGTCGGCCATGACGCCGAGCTGCGAGTCGATGTAACCTACCCCTAGCTGGTTCAACGTCGTCGATATCGCCGTGATGAGCTGGCTCTTCGATACGGGCTTCTTCTTGGAAGCTTTAGGCTCCCGCCTCGCGTCCGCGTACACTACAGGGACTTTCTTCTCGAAGCGCTTCTCCATTCGCTCCATCCAATAGGGAAGCAGGTAGCCGGAGTATGATTGCTCGGTGTCCAGGATTATCGAGCTGTTTCCGGCAGCGGCCGTGCTGTACGCGGCCTGAAGGGAAAGTATGCTCTTGCCGAGAGCCTTCTCTCCAAATATCTGGGTGATAGTACCCGTAGCTAGTCCGCCATCGGTCAAGGAGTCGACCGCCTTGCATTGAGTGGGAAGCCTATCCATCCTTCCTCATCTTTTCGAGCTCCAGTTTCCCGTACGGAGTGACGATCAAAATGCCAGCCGGGCCTCCTTCGTCTTTCTGTGGGCGGATTACTCGCAAAAGGCTCTCGCCGCAGAGTCTCTCTACCTCCCGGCCCACCGATCCTCTGTCGTAGTCGGATAGAAAGTCCATCAGGGAGGACTTCGTCGCGAGGGCAGAACTCGCGACCATCTCCAGGATGAGAATCGTGAGTTCTCGAGAGGCGAGTGGCAAACCGGGCCCGAGCTTCTTCTCACCTCTCTTCCCTTCGAAGAGGCGCGGAAAGAGGGCCTGCCGCTTGTCGAGCGATGTGTTCTCGAGCACAAAGACACCAGGAAGGACGTGGTCTGTCTTGCTCAACTCGTTCCATAGCGAGCTTGAGAAGATCCGAACGGGACAGGCGCTGACGAGCTGCTCATCAAGCGCGTGGCCGAGTTCTGAAGCAAACACTTTGCCGAACGGGCTAGCGATGACAGCGTCCCCTAGGGTTCCACTATGATTGAGGAGCTTGTGCGCCTTGAATATCCTGTGGGCGTCGCTGATGACGATCAGGTCTGGTCCTTGGTTTTCACGTGTTTCGCCAAGCGCGAGCACCTTCGCGAGAAAAATGGCGGCCGAGGCGTTCCCGAGTTCGAGGGGCGATTGGTCAGAAAAGTCAACCAGCGAACTAAATGAGAGTACTTCCCCGACAGCACCCGGATTCCCCGTCGCCTCCATCTGGCTCAAAGTCGAGATCTTCCCCTCGACTTCCTGTTTGTCCGTCGAACGGAACCCAGTGATGGTCCCCAGAGCGCCGCTCAACGCCGCCGGGCTTGCCGAAGCTTCTCCTCCTCCCTCCACCAGCAGATGCCTAAGAGCCAGATTGAGGATGTCCTCCTGTGATCCCGTGAGGTTGAACACTGTCGCGTAAGCGGAACCTATCAACGATCCGAGGGTGATCTCGTTCTCGCTGATTGTCATCGCGTCCTGGAGGACGTAACCGGCTCCGAACGATGGGATGTGACCGGAGAGACGCGCGGAGAGCTTCCCGTTCAGGTCTACGACAAGAGTTCTCAGCCCCGCCTCAACAGCTGCATAAGCGAAGACCGCGGCGATGCCATTGGCGCCGGAACCGAGTATCGAGGAAGCGGGGAGAAGGTCTTCGTATCCAATCTTCAATCTTGACCCTCTCTCAGTGTAACCGAGCCACACTGAAGTCAAGATCGAGTTCATGACCGCTGCTGGAGGTTTTTGCTAAAATAGCCGACTCACGTTAGGAGGTCTCTTGACGTGAGTACCCTCAATTTATCTACCGTCCGAACTCAGTTTCGTTCGATTGAAGAAGCGGACGGCGGACGCGATTTACCTCGACATCCTCATGGCGCTAGAGGCGGGTCCGGTTGTGCCTACAAGGCTCGCGCGCATCGTCAATGTCCCTTACGACCGCATGGTAGACTACACGAGCTTCCTCGAGGGACGAGGACTCTTGAGGAAGGAAGTTGTAGACGGGCAGAATGTCTTTCGACTTTTGCCTGATGGCTACGTCCTTTGCCAGGACTGGCGGAAGGTGCAGATGAAGCTTCGGCTCTAACTCACTTGACGTGAGCATTCCTTTTATCTTCGATTCGCGCTTAATTCGCGAGATGGCCGAAGACAAGTCGCTCGCCTTGGAAGCCAGCAGGCTGAACGAAGCCTTCGTCGAACACATCGAAGTGGGAGGCCGGAAGGTAAGGACAATGGCGTTGGTAACGACTGCGGTGGCTTCGTTCCTATTGCTCTCCTACGTTATTCAACTCGTCCTACCGTTCGCCCTGGGGACAACAACTGTAACAGTAAATCTGGTCGATCCAACATTGGTAATCTTCGAGGTCGTCCTAATCGTCTTTACGATTCTCTGGCTATTCGTCGGTCTTCGTGACTACTTCTTCATGACCAGAATCTCCAAGCAAATAAAGGAAATCAGGGCGCAGGAAGCGGAGATAGGGAAGCGGATTAAGGGATAAAGGGGTAACGATTCCCATTTAGTAGTTCAGAGTCCCAACCCTTAATAGGGCGCCAAGGGCCCACAAACTCGGAAGCCTGTTATCCTGTGAAAGAGAACTATTTCTGGCAGACAGACCCGCATCTCAATCACGTTGCTCTTGTCAGATATGCCCACGGCGACGAGCTTTCTGACCTTCCTGGAGTGACCGGTGTCGGAATCGGAAAGGACCACATCATCGTCTACGTGACAGATGATAAAGTAGAAGTGCCCGAAAAGATTGAAGACGTACTAATTGTAAAGATTCTGAGATAGAACTAGTTCCTCCCTCCTCGCTCTTCATGATTCGACATAGCGAACTCCTTTTCGTTGGGATCGTATTCAAATTGGAGTGCTCAGGTCGGACAAGAGGGCTAGGAAGCCCCTGAGGTACGCCGGGGGTATTATCAACGCTTAAGGCGCACCCAGGGAGGCCACGGAACGAAAGCGAATCCAGTTGAGGCTCTCGGTCGTCGTGTTAGCGGCGATTTTGCTCTTCCAGTTGCCGCCAGTTGCAGCCCAAGCACCAGCACAAGTTCAGCAGATCAAACATATCATAGTCATCGTCGAAGAAAACCATACTTTCGACAACTATTTTGGAACATATCCGGGCGCCCGCGGCCTTAACCTCTCTACCTCTTTGCCGGAAGGAGGGACCACTGGAAAGAGCGTGAAGCCTTTCCACATAGAGGGGACGACAATCACCCACGACCTCTGCCATAGCTGGGAATGCGCGCATATGGCGTACAACAATGGGAGCATGGACCGCTTCGTCGCGGTCTCAAAATCGAACCTGACGATGGGCTACTTCGATTACCATCAGATTCCGTACTACTGGAGCTACGCTTCCAAATTCGTTCTCTTCGACAACTTCTTCTCGTCCGTGATGGCCCCAAGCGTTCCGAATCATCTCTTCTTGATTGCGGGTCAGTCTGGAAACGCGAGAGCTGGCATCGCCGGTCTGACGTTCAGTTTCAAGACAATCTTCGATGAGCTCGATCGGCAGCACGTCTCGTGGAGGTATTACGCCGGGGGATACGAAATCGCGAACGGGTGGAATCCACTCCCTGCTTTTTCTTCCTTCGCTGGTAACCAGAGCCGGCTATCTCACCTCGCTTCGACAGAACAGTTCGCGGTCGACGTGAAGAGCCATAAGCTCGCAGATGTCGTGTACGTGATGCCTTCGACGGATGCCATCAGTGAGCATCCCCCCTACGACGTCGTTTCTGGAGAGAGAGCCGTCGTCTCGATGATAAACAGAGTCATGATGAGCGAGTACTGGAGCTCCAGCGCCATATTCGTGACCTGGGACGACTACGGCGGGTGGTACGACCACGTCGCGCCTCCTCAGGTTGACTCAGTCGGTTATGGATTCAGAGTCCCATGCCTGATTATCTCACCCTACGCAAAGCACGGTGTCATCGACCACACGCAGGCAGACTTTACGTCGATTCTCAAGTTCATCGAGACGATCCATCACCTCCCCGCGCTGACCCAAAGGGACGCTGCAGCGAACGACTTGACCGAGGGGTTCGACTTCACCGCAAGTCCGGCTCCTCCACTATTGTTGCCAGGCTTGTACATCTCTGACAAATATCCGCTGGCTCTTCGGCCAAACGTCACTCTCGGTTTGGGATCAGTCCTCGGCGTCGCTCTGCCTGCCCTGACGACGACTAAGGTCTGGATGACCCCACCGAATCCGAGAGTTGGAGATCCGGTGAAGGTGAACTTCGTCATTGCGAACCGTGGTCCCGCCAGCGCTCAGGGCTTCGAGGTAGGCCTGTACGCGAACGATACGACTGGTAACTACGTGCGTGTAGACTTTGTGGGGAACCTATCTTTGAGGTCGGGGCAGTCTTATGGCGGTTCGTTCTCCAAATCACTCATAGCAAAGGCAGGAGCTCAGAATGTCACCGTCGTCGCCAATGATTTGGGGACAATCAGTGAATCAAACGATTTGAACAACGCTCTCACACGGACCTTTATCGCCTCCGCCGCACCCGTCGTTCCAACCGGTCTAAGTTCACTGTCTTTCGTATTCTACGGGTTGATTATTGCAGGTACTGTCGCATTCTTGGTTTCTCTTGATTTCTTACTCCGGCGGTCATCTCGGTCCCGAACGGCAGGGGCTCGCGATTCAGTCTCTCTTCGCGCATCTACGGCTCTCAAGAGACCGCAAAGAATCGATTGAGTCCCCGGACGGCTTTCCCTTCGGAACACGCATCTAGCGTCCATCAGGGAAGGTTCCAGAAAATCGCAAGAAGAAGGAACGTTCCGATAGACGAATGCAGATTTCAAATCCAAATTGGAAGCACTCGCGCTTAAATTACGGCCCCCGCAAATTGATGTCTGTGGCAAAAGGCAGAATTGCAATTGCAGTCTACTCCTGTCTCGTCCTTCTTCTTTTCATCTCTACGGCGACCACCCCATCCTTTTCCGCGATGTCTGCCGTTGCAACGCAAGCCGGCACAGACCCATCGGGATACCTACTCACTAGACTATCCCAGACAAGTTACGATAATTGCTTCCTACCCGCACCCTCCGCCGCAAGTCCGCTCTTCGGAAACCCTAGGGCTTGGGGCCTCGAAACCACGTGGGGCGCATGCAAGAGCGGGTACCTGAACAGCAGCAGCGGGTTGTCCTACAGTTTCCTCAACACCGTCACAGGTGAAATACAGGCGGGACGGATGACCAACAGCGGGCTCCCAAAGGTGTTCACTCCGGCGGTCAGGGAAACGGCGCTCGGCGAAGCGTCCACCCCGTTCTCGCTCCCTTTTATCTGGTCTTACCGTGGAGAAGTCGTCGTACCCTCTAGCAGTGGGAGTCTGAATACAATCGGGACCTTCCTTTACGCTTTTGACACGACGACAGGTACGAGTCTCAAGATCCCCATCCCAACTTCAAATCCCAGCACGGATCCAAAGCTAGCGGTCGGGGCGACAAACTTTGTGTGTGCGGTCAATGACCCGTCCTTATGCATCACCAGCCTGATCACAATCTCGGGCTCCCACCCCACCAAGTCAGGCTCAAGCGCTCTCGTCGGATTGACTCACACCGTCAGGGTCGCAGCTCAGAACATAACCGACACGAACGGCGCCGTGGTGTTCACCATCCCCGAGCAATTATCGACAGACCTAGCAAAACTCTCCAATTTGGAATGGCACCAGTACTCTCCCGTCACTGGACCTTCTCCTAGCGATCATGTTGTCAAGACGCTTACGTGCCCCCCAACCGCGGCCGCTCCTCAAGGCACGACGTTCGACGTTCTCGAGCAGGACGCCGCGCCAACGCAGGTCGCCAGCGGCGGATATGCAGGATTCGCCTACGTGCGCGTAAGTTCGAACGTAAGTGAGTCTAATCTCTGTGGCATCAACCCGAATCCGCCTTACCTGGTTTCAATCTCGAGCTACCCGACCGGCGTGGAGCTCGTGATCAACGACCTGAACGTCGCTAACGTGGCGCACGTGGTGAAAGCGTTCGCTCCTCCACAGGACCCTGCCCAGCCGCAGGGTTTCGCTACCTGCGTAGACGTTCCCCCGTGTTTCCATAACTTGGTAGGGATGTGGGGGAACCTGGCCGTGTACTCAACGACCAATTCGACGACTGGCACCGACGACTATTGGCTCCTCGACGCTTTGCACGGCACGACCTATTCGCTCGGGAAATCAGTCTGGTCTCTACTTTCCCCGCTGACTGAGACGGGGAAGTTTACGGACGGAAGCAGCGCGATTTGGTACAACCATGTCGCGCCGCAGGGTCAGAGCACAAACGGGGTGTTCCTCTTGAACGGACATGTGGGGGTCCAATTGAAATTGACCGGGGACAATGGCGCGACAAGCGGCCCACCGCACGGGCTCTGGGTTGATGGGCGTTGGGCGGCGTGGGCAAATCAGAGTAACTTCATCAACTTCTACGATGTGTACAACGCTACGGTAGCTTACCTGGCGCATCCTCGCATCTACAGCGTAAAAGTCCCCGGCGAATTACCTGGTTCCTTGTCCGTTCAGAACGGAACAGCTACCTGGATCAGCCTTGACGCAAACGCACAGACCGGGTGCAGCGCATGTCTCCCGAGACTGAACTGGTACAATGCGACTCTTGCGTTCGAGGGCAAGCCGGCTTCTGGCAGGGTTGACCTGTCCGCCTTGGCCGGGACGGCGGGCGCTGGCCAGAACCTGCGCGACAATATCGCTACAAACGGATGGATGTTCCTGGACGTCAAACCCAGCGGGGAAAACTTCTACCAGATCTTCGCCGTCAAGATCCCCACCTCCGTTTTCGCCACAAGCACTTCAGGGCAAATCCTCCCTCTGCTGATGTCGGGGAATATTACTTCGTCCCAGGTTCTCAAGGCCACCTTCGAGCCCAGCCCAGCCGGAGTAACGACCACGGTCTCGCTCCTTCTCACAGGAAAGCCGGGAACTCAGGGAACCTCCGCGATAACGATACCAAAGAGTGCGGTCCCTGCCGGACTCGTGCCAAGGGTGTCAGTGAACGGCACTTTGGCGCAGAAGCAATCTTTCTCCCAGGACTTTGACAACTTCTACGTCACCTTCGCCGTCCATTTCAGCGTCGAAAACGTCGAAATCGTATTTGTCCAAACCGGCGCCACTTCGAGTACGTCCAGCTTAACTCAATCGTCGAAGACAACTACCTCTACCACTACCTCTACAACCAGTTCAAGTAGAACTACAACCAGCTCGGCTGGATCTACGACCAGCTCGACGACTACGACGAGCTCCTTCACTGGAGGTTCCCTGCAAACTATTCTCCTCGTTGCCGTGGTCGTGGTAGTCGTGGCGCTCGTGGGGATCGGGGTTGTGTTGTCCAGACGGTCTAAGAAGATCTTCGTCAAACAATGACGGCGAGTCCTATCACGATTGCTTCAACGGATTGTTCCGGGCCGAGGCACTTGAGCCTTTCTCAGGACAAGATGTCGTCCTTCTTAGTGGGTTTCCCTCTGGTTTCGGGTGGCTTATATTTCCAGTTCAAAATCGACGCGACCTCTTGCTCGGTCCTCGCGGGTATTAGTCGGGGGGGCTCGTCTCGGGTCCATATGCCTCTAGAATTGATGAGGAGGCCCTTGTTCCGCGCCTTGATCGTCATCCCGATAGTGTGTCCTTTCGGCCCCGTGGCCCACAACAATGTGACCCCCCAGGCGTCCTCGTTTCGGCACAGGAACAGGTTGATTTGAACTCCTCGGTATTGAAAATTGGAAATGACGTCTCCGAACGGACCCACCGTCCCACCAATTTTGACGACCCGATTCTTGACCTCTTCTCGCCAAGCCCCGAAGTCCTCGTTGTTTGGGACCACGGCGAAGTCGACATCGTGGACAACCGGCTCGGCTCTCCTGAGGCTCCCGGCCAGCTCGCACCGCTTGTATAGGTCCTTGGTCTTTGACAGAAAATCCTTGGCGATTTCCTCGGCGAACCTCGGGTCCAGGTCTTTCTTCAAGGAAGACTCGAGCCTCTACTTCAACTGGGAGAGCAGGCACTCGCTTGGAGTCTTGTCGTGCCTTACCCTCAGGATGAAAGGAGCTCGAAGTTTCGTGTCGTTCGTCACCTCCTGGAACCTCACCTCGATCACGGAACCGATCGTTACCTGACGCGGGTCTACCCTTTCGACAAAGGACCCGACCTTCCCCAGATTTACGCGCTGGCCGGCGTCGTCGTACACTCCTACGAACCAAGATCGAGGGGTCCCGGTCCTTTTCATGTCAGGTGTCTCCTCGTAGTCCATCACGAAGCAGTCTATCGTGTCGAATCGCTTTAGCTTAAGCCAGGAATTGGGCTGGCCGTAACTCGAAGCAGGGTTCTTGACCACGAGCCCCTCTCCACCCTTCGCAACCAGGTCCTTTCTTAGATCGGTGATTTCCTCAAACGACTTCGCCCGCGTGAAACGGACTTCGAGGTTGGTCCCTTCAATTATCTCCTTCAGTATCTTCTTCCTGTCGTCAAGGATAAGGGATCTCACGTCCCGGTCATCGACTTGGAGGACGTCGAATAGAAAGAGACCCTCGTCAGCGACATACTCTCCGTCGAGTATCGCCCTGTGGGGCGCGTGCACGAATTCCGGCACCTTTGCAAACACCTTCGGGTTCCCCTTGGGGGTATAGATCCCCCCGTGCTTGCTCGACAAGACCAGCTTGTCACCGCTCTTGAAAAGAAAGACCCTGATCCCGTCGAGCTTAGGCTCGCAGATTGACGGAAGCGGGTTTCCTAGGAGCCAAGCCCCCAGGTCGAGCTTCACCGCCTTTGCGTAGTTTTCGAGGACATAGTTCGGGAGGAGGTCACTCATCATTTACCACTGAGCGTCCGTGGGGATTGCAAATGGATGGCAAACAAGGCGGACCTCGAAGCTTACTTGGAAATCGTAACCTTCGGCTTCTTCTTTGCGACGGGTACCGGCGGAAGCCCCTCTCTCTCTTGCTCATCCTCCAACGTCCACGCGTCATCTAGCTTCAGGACCCCCTCACTGAGCCCCATGAGAAGCCAGAGCTTCCCATCTTTCCTCTCGTACGGGTATATCACGCTCGTATAGAAGACGTAACCTCGCCCCCAGGAAAAGAACGACACCAGCGCGGTGTGCTTCTCGAGCAGATATCTTGCGAGCTGTTTCACCCTCGACGACGTCTCCTTGACTTTCTTGTCCGTGTCGGGTGCGAGCTGGTACACTTCTTTGAACTTGTACTCGGACAGCCTCTCGAGAGGCACGAATCCGTCGGGGTCAACCTCTATCTGCGTGGTTCGATCGAACGGCTCGATTTCCTCACCGTCCTGTCTATCGATTATCTGGGAGGTGGGGACCTCAATCCACTGCCCCGAGATTTCAAGTTCGTACTTCAGGAAGTACCTTTTTTCGTTTCTGACGGAGACGAGGAATTCTCCGTCGTATCTTACCTTCTCCTTGGCGTCCTCTTGAGAAATCTCCTGCATGTCTAGCCTCTCCCCATTCGGGCCAAGCTTGTAGCGGTACATCCGAGGCACTTCGCGGCTTACGACTTCCTTCCCCGTCTCCCTATCAATCTTCACGAAGTTAACAGGTTTCAGGTCCCCATGAGCTTTCGCTGCCCTCAGGTGGTACTGAACCGCTCCGAGACCGAGGGTCGGGATGTCCAAGCTCAGGATTCCACGCCAAGAAGCTCTTGCGGTAGCAGCGCTATCGGCTTGCTTCTCTACCTCGGAGAAGATGTTGTCTGGCATGGTTCGAAGGGCGTCAAAATGCCAAAATTGTGTATTTAAGTTAGCCGAGCCCCGTTGAAGGCACTCCAGCGAGAGGAATTCCACAACTGACGACCTGTTGCTCGACAATCGGAGAAGAATAAGGGCGTTTTTGCTTAAAGGTCGATGGCTCCCGCGATATGCGGAAACGCAACGCACAAAGATGTCTCGCAGAAGGGCATCAGAAGTTTGTTGTTCGACTATTCCAGCCTGCCTCGTGAGTTTCCCAGGAGTTTCCTACCTAATGATCTGAGTTTCGATTGGGATCGCCTTGCTCAAATCTTCGATGAACTGCAAACGAGGGAGATACGCTCAGTGGAAGAGATGGAGCGGTGGCTCTCCTCCGAATGGGAGTTTACGGCGGCGATAAGCGAAGAACGGGCGATTAGGTCCATCCGGTATACGACACAAACGGACAATCCCGAGTACGAAAAAGCGCACCTCAATTTCATCACCGAATTGGAACCAAAGATCAAGCACAGGGGGTTCGAGCTAGACAAGAAGTACGTGTCATCCCCGTTCAGGAGCGGATTGCCGCATGAGGTCTACTCGACATTTGACAAAAAGAGGGAGAATCGCGTCTCACTCTTCAGGCCGAAAAACGTTGAGCTGGAGAAAGCAGATTCCGAGCTCGTGCAGAAGTACGAGAAGATCATGGGTGCAATGACTGTTCAGTACAAGGGCGAAGAGAGAACGCTCCAGCAGATGGGACGATTCCTCGAGGAGACCGATAGGGGAGTCCGTCAAGAGGCTTGGGAGCTCGCCGAACAAAGGCGCGCGAAGGAGGCGGACAAGCTCAATCACATCTTCGATGAGATGATCCGCACCCGCGCGGAGATAGCGAAGAACGCGGGCTTCGAGAACTTCAGGGACTACTCATTCAGGAAGCACGAGAGGTTCGATTACACTCCTGAAGACTGCTTCCGCTTCCACGACGCGGTCGAAACCTATTTCGTCCCGCTTAGTCGCGAGATGGACGAGGACAGGAAGCGCAGGATGGGGATTGAGGACCTGCGGCCCTGGGACCTATTCGTCGATCCGGACGGCCGTTCTCCGCTACGGCCATTCAACGGAGCTGGTGAGCTCGTGACAGGTTGCTCCAAGGTTCTCGTCGACGTTGACAGGCGTCTTGCAGAATACTTCACGGCAATGTCAGAGCTGAGGCTTCTGGACCTTGAAAGCAGGAAGGGGAAGGCCCCGGGCGGTTACATGGAGGACCTGTCAAGTCTCAGGCTTCCATTCATATTCATGAACGCGGTGGGTAGGGACACTGACGTCCGCGTTCTCCTGCACGAGTCGGGACACAGCTTCCACACGTTCCTCTCTAGGGACAGCGGGTTCCCAACCTATCGGGGTCAGGACGTGCCAACGGAGTTTGCCGAAGTGGCCTCGACGACGATGGAGCTTGTTAGCGGAGAACACATTGAGGGGACGATCTACGACAAAGAGGGAGCAAGAAGATCGAACAGAGATGAACTCCTCAGCATGGTCAAGCTGTTCTGCTGGGTAACGACGATAGACGCATTCCAGCACTGGGTCTACACGCATCCCGAACACACGCGAGAAGAGAGGGAGAAGGAGTGGCTCAACATCTTCAGGCGATACTCTGGGCTCGAAAGTTGGGAGGGCTACGAAGCCGCGCAGCGGAATAGATGGCAGAGGCAGATCCACCTCTTCGAAGCCCCCTTCTACTACATCGAATACGGGATCGCGACGTTGGGTGCACTGGGGATTTGGGTCAGGTACAGGTCGGATCCACATGAAGCAATTTCAGCGTACAAGAGCGCTCTTTCGCTCGGAGCTTCGAGGTCTCTCCCAGAGCTATTCGGAGCTGCGGGGCTTCCCTGGGACTTCGGAAGGTCTCAGGTGGGGAAGTGCGCGGGCGAGTTGCGGAAGGCTCTACTAGGGTAATCGTGCGGCTATTTCTGGCACTTACCCGACCTCGAAAATGATCTCTCGGGCGACTCTAAGAAGTCTCGCCTAGTGGAAAGCATCATTGAGAGATTGCTGACGAGAAACGTCGCTCGCGCGCCCAACCCTTAATTGCAGCAAGAATCGCCGTTCGCAGGATGACCGTTTCAACGACGGAATTCGCCCTCACCGGTTTCGTCGTGGTCATGTTGGTGGCCCAGCTAATTTCGCTCAAGCTCAAGCTTCCTTACACAATGATTCTCGTGTTCCTGGGGATCGGCATCACCGCGCTCTCGACACTCCCGCTGCTCGGCTCGAATCCGGTCTCCACAGGCATGCGCGATGTCATAACCCTCGCGAGCTCAGCCTATTCCGGGTTAGTTCAGGGAGGGCTCTTCGTCGGGATTGTTGTCCCTCCGCTCATCTTCGAAGCCATGATGAACATTCGTGCCCCTGATCTCAGGGCGGTAATCAGACCAGCGATTATTCTCGCGACGGGTGGCGTGGTGATTGCAACCTTGGTCGCGTCCGTGATCCTGATTCAGCTCGCGGGGATGTCGCTGGTCGTCTCCGTTCTCTTCGCGGCTTTGATTGCGCCCACCGACGTTGTTACCGTGCTGGAAGTGTTCCGTCGCGCACCCGTCCCTTCGAAGTTGGCTACGCTGATGGATACCGAGGCGGCTTTCAACGATGCCACAGCGATAGTAGTTTTCTCCATCATCCTATCGTCGTTGAGCCTCGGAAGCGTGCCGATACTCTCCAGTATCCTTCTTTTCGGCTACACGACTCTTGGAGGCGCAGCGGTTGGGTTGCTGACCGCTCTCTGGGCCAAGAGGATAAGTGGGACCTTCGAAGACAGAATAGCTGAGATCACCCTCACGATCGCGGCCGTCTACGGCTCATACGTCTTTGCGACGGGTTTGGGTATGTCTGGACTTATCGCCGTGGCGATCGTGGGACTCTACTTCGGGAACGTCACGATGAGCTCCACCAGGCCCGAGGTGAAGGAGGCTGTTTTGTCATTCTGGCAGTTCGCTGCGTTCTTGGGTAACTCGGTCGCATTTCTGCTGATTGGATTCGTCACCGATTTGGTCGCCCTTTCCCAGTCGATCATCGTAATAGTGGGAGCCTATCTCGCTGTGACAATAGCACGGGCTGCTTCGGTCTATCCGATCTTGGCGTTTTTCAATCAGATCGGGGAGGAGATACCTCTTGCCTGGAGCAACGTCGCGATGCTGGGCGGGGTCAGAGGTGCGCTCTCCATCGCGCTCGCGGCATCCCTGACTGTATCTTCATTTCTTTCTGGCTCGGACGTCCATACCATAACCACCCTGGTGCTCGGTGTCGCCTTCCTTTCCATCGCAATACAGACTCCACTGTTGCTCAGATACATCACGAAGATGTTTGGGAGCCAACAAACGCTGGAACGAAGCGCCTCAGCGTAGTCGAATGGGCACGCCGGAACCTCCCAACCAGCGACCGTTTGAGCATTAGAATTAGAATATGGACACGGGAGCTACTATACTAAGTATACAAGTTAAAATACGCTTATTCAAGATGGTTGTCGTGGGATCTAAGGGTTCCGAATCTCCCCTCCTATACTGGAAAAAGGGCGAACCGATTGTTCCTGCCGCCCAAATAACCAGTTGCCCAATCCACACCAGCTTGGGGGTTCTCGGGAAGAAATGGGCTATGCTCGTCCTGCGAGACATCTCGATGCGAAAGATTGAGCGCTTTAGCGGGCTGTTGAAATCGATCAACGGAATAACTCCACGAGTTCTGTCGATGAGATTGAAGGAGCTGGAAGAGGCCGGAATCATCAAGAAAGTGCAGACTCGCAATTCCCCTAAGATGGTCAGGTGGAACCTCACCGAGATGGGGTGGGATGCCCTACCGATACTGATGAGCTACGTCGCCTTTGGTTCGAAATGGTACTCGACAACTGTGTTCGCAGATGGGGTTCCGCGCGAGATGAATGAAATCTATCCGCAGAGGAATCTGAAGAAATTGTACGTTAATATTCCAGTAGACAAGGCCAGAGCACAGACGGGAAAAGAAGGGCCAGAAACCCCAGTCACTTGGCCGTCCTCCTCTTGAACGAAGTCTAACACAAGCCGAATTCGAACAGCCCACCGATTCCGAATCCACAAGGGTATTCGCAGACAACTCCACGCCCAACTGCCACGCTAAGGCTTAGGAACTGTGATGCCGACTTAGCGGAACTTTCCTCGTCTACAAAGTAATAAAAGGTGCTAGGACTATTCCGGATCCTGATTTTGCCCTTCTGCCATAACTGCGGAAAAGAGGTGCTTGCCACCGACAAGTTCTGCCCAAATTGTGGTTTCAGCATCCCACGGATTTTCACCGCCGAGTCCCAGCAGTCACAATCAATGGCGAATACGCCTGCGACTAGCTCACCGCTCCAAACTCCACCACCCTTAGGCGAGGGAAAGAAGAACGCCTGGGCATCAGCGCTACTGAACCTATTCTTTCCAGGCTTGGGATACGTCTACAATGGGGTGGACCGCGACACAGGACAGATGATTTTCGGCGTCTTCGTATTCATCTCTTTTTTCATCGGTTTCGAGGTTGCGATATCGGCGATCGCTCTCACGACCACTGGCGTGACTCGCGCGCCTACAAGTCCTTATGCAGGCCTTATCATTCTCATCTACCTCCTCCCAATAGGTCTCGCCTATGATGGCTACCACAGAGCGAACTCAGCCTGATAATGAACTATTGTCCTAACTGCGGCCAGCAGTTCGAGAGACAAACGAATTTCTGCCGAAACTGCGGGTTCAATCTACAAGCACGTTCGCTGACTGCAACCCCCAAGCCATTTTTCACACAGCTTGGCGATGTTTTCCTGGTTAGAGGGTTCAAAGTCATTCTGATACTCCTCGTCGCACAAGTTATCTCTCTCATAGTCATCTCGAGTCTTCCCTACTTCAGCGGAGAGCAGGCCTTCTACTCGCAATGGGTGCAACAGGAAAGCGCACAGTTCTCCTCTCTTTCTCTCTTCGGAGAGTTCACAGGCATCTTCACCAACAACCTGGACGTGGCGTTGAGAATGATGATTCCTGGTCTTGGGGACCTCGTCTTCGGAGGAGCGATTTACAACACTTCGAGATTACTCGAAGCTACAGCCTTCTCAAGGGGGCTTCAACCCGCGGATCTGTCGGTCACGCTGGCACTTCTCCCCCACACGTGGATAGAGTTGTCCGCCTACGCGTTAGCAGTCTTTGAAGGAGCGTACATCGTCTACGCGATCGTGCCTCGGAGGGGTAGGAAGAGACCCGTCACTTTGCGGTTCTTGGGAGCCGAGGTTGTCGTCGCCGTGGTTCTCCTTGCATTGATACTCCTCGTGGCGGCTGTCTTAGAAGTGTCGTTGGTCGTTTTAGGAGCGTACGGACTATTGGGGTGGGTCCCGTTGAGCGCAATAGCTTTTGTGATTTTCACAGTGCGCAGGAGGTTCATTCGCAAAGGTTCCACGCCGCACTTACCTCCCGGATTATAATCATATCGAGGGAAAAGAGAGTTACTTCACGCCACAACAAACCCTGGCGACCGACTCGAACGCGACTTGGCCGTCATTCTTAGCGAACGACCCCAGCGCTTCATCAACCATGCGTTTCGTCTCTTTCTTGTTTTTTTCATCAGCTTTTTTGAATGCTTCGTCTACAGCTGCGTTCATGTCAAGGAGATATTCCCAATATTGTCCTACAGAACTGTAGGTCCTCAGTGTTATCACTTCAACTTCTTCGACATTGTGAAATCCGGCTTGGCGAATTAGGGAACCGATCTTCCCCGTTTCAGAACATCTAAAGGGGTCGGGAGCGTCCGGAGGAGATTCGGGAATACCAAGCTCGTCGGTCAAGATTCCCATCACCGACTTCATTCCTTCATTCTGTGGCCCCCAAACCGCGACGCACGCCCTCCTGCTCGGTTTGAGGACTCGTGCCATTTCCCTCAAGCCTGCCAGAACGTCTGGGAGGAACATTACCCCAAAGCGCGACACTACCGCGTCAAACCCGTCAGCGTCGAACGGAAACGCTGAAGATGAATACACTCGCGCTTCGTAATTCTTGATCCCTTGACTTCTAGCTTTGTTCAACGCGATCTTGACCATCTCTTGGGAGATATCGAGCCCGATAACCCTCCCACCTCCCACTCTTGTTGCAGCGGAGAGACCGGGCTCTCCCGATCCAGTCGCAACGTCCAGCACTATGTCACCGTCTCTGAGTCCTACTAGGTCTAGAATCTTCTCTCCCACCGGTTGCAACCATTGCATCAGGTAATGGTCCCACTTTTTCCAGCCGACTGCAGAGAGCTTCCAATCTTCGCGTTCTCTATCGCTTATCTCGGCCTTGCCCTTCATCAGGTTTTAGAGTGCAGTCTGTCCGCTTACTTAAGCAGGGGAGCCCTTCAGTTCACGAATCTGCCGCTGCTTTTCTCGATTACTTCGCCCAACGCTTCAGAAGATGCACGCCTTGACTGTTCTTTTCTGCAATAGGTTCAGGCACTCCGAAAGAAAGCATCCTTCTCTTCGAGTTCTCCACCATCTGGTCCACGGTCAGATCTGGTTGGGTGAACTCCCCGTTCTGGTAACAATGTGAACAGAACTCGGTGCTCTTTGTTCCGTCGTTCTCCGTTCCCCCATGCCCTTCGTCTCGGGAAAGCGGCATCCCGCAACTCTGACAGAAAGGCCCCATCGGTCCCTGCTTATTGAACTGGCCATGTGACCAACTTACGTATTTGAGCATTTTCCGGTTGTTCGCATCTGGCCCGTTTTCCCCGACAATCTGACGCGGCTGAATCCTTATTCAGGATACCGAACGCGTAATAGACCTCACGACCGACAGTCTAGTGATGTCCGTGAGCGACCCATACGAGGAAGTTTACACGAAATACATGACTGATCCGCTCCAAGAATCGGAAGATACCCTTAGTTGTCCCCATTGCCTGTCAGAACTGGTCGACAGGAGAGCTGGGTACCGCGGGGAATACAAGTGCAAGAACTGCGGATATTTCTGGAGAAGATAGCCGTATCTTTGCGTTTGGAAGGATTGTCTGCGCAAACACAAATCGCGAATATATTCAAAGTCGGAGGCCTGTCGAACATCGAAAGGACAAGAGCCAACGCAATGAGGCGTTTTGGAAATCCACAGAATTAACATTTCACGCATAGTAGGCGAAACTTCTGAAGCAAGCACCCCCTTGGCTCAGAGGGCAGGAAATCTCGGTATTCTGGGGAGGGTAGCCAGCTACCTGCGATCCCACCCCGTCATCCTCCTTCTCCTCCTGAGCCCCGGAATCCCTGAGTACCTTTCAAGCTCAAGCCCGCTCAACGCAATCATCCTCAACCCAGGAGGCTTCCTCTTCCAGATAGCGGCTAACCTTGGGCTATACGGTCCAGGTGTACTGCTGATCCGCGAGGCAATGGTGCGATGGAAAAAGGGATGGGCGTCCGTGCTTCTGCTCGGCGCTGCGTACGGGATTTTGGAAGAGGGTATCGCCCTCAGCACGTTATTCTACAGCGGCGCCGGCCCCGTCGGACAGCTAGGCACCTTCGGCCACTGGCTGGGTGTAAGTTGGGTCTGGGCGGCGGGGGTCGTCCCCGTCCACATGGTCCTCAGCATATCTCTGCCAATCCTTCTTCTCGGGCTGGCCGTACCCACAACCCAGGGGAGGAGTTTGCTCTCCGGCAGACGGACCATCGCCGCGTTCATGATCCTCGGACTCGACGTGACCCTCCTCCTCCTTTTCGTTGTCTTCGCCGAACATTTCTGGATGGGCTGGCCCATATTCGCGGGGGCCTTCATCTTAATCGGCGCCCTCGTATACATCTCGCGGCGGTTACCAAGCGATGTTCTGACGGCGAGCACCGATCTACCGCGAAGGGGCCCACGGGCAATGACAATGGTGGGGATTCTTTTCTTTCCGGGGCTTCTCTTCAGCCAATTCATTGGCATGGGTGTGGGCCTTCCCCCGGCGATTGTGTTCGGTCTGGTGATACTCGTCCAAGGATTGTTGCTCTTCTACGTGTTGAAGAAGATCGGACGGTCGCGCAACGAGCGGACCAAGGTAGGTTTTGCGATCGGCATCCTTTTGCCCATATCCGTCTTCGGGTTCCTCGCAGAGATCCAACTTCCCGTCGTCCTCCTAGTGGATTTCGGCTTCATTTTGTTCTTCAGGGGGCTCTGGAGGACGTATCGTCCTCCCTTCATAACAACAGACAATTCTAAGCTCCCATCGAACCCCGTTAGTTTGCCGTTTTCCGAAAATCCGCCCGCCAAAATTACTCAAAGGGAAAGTTGAGTTATCTTTAGGCGACACCGTTCCGCCAGTATGGGAAGTCTAGTCAGTTGTCCTCAATGCGATTGGCGCGGGTTCAGTTATTACTTCCCGAAACACTACATCAAGTCGCATCCCGCAGAAGTGTGGGTTGATCCAATCACGATCGATTCAACAGGGCTCGACTCACGTCCCCGAATCGTTAACAGGCGAAGCCCGACCAGGACCCCTCTTAGCCTCAAGACGAGATCAGCCTCGATGATAGAGGCTCCTTAAGGCTAGCACTGATCCAGAATAGCCTCGCGCTAATTCATCTCGACATGAGAGACTTTTTCATCTGGTCTTTCGCCGTGAGTATCTTCAACTTCTTCTCTCTCACGAATTGACCCCACGCCCAGAGCAGATGCAGTGCCGCAGCATCATCCTCGTCAAGATAGGTTTCTACCCCCTCTGCGAAGTTCCGCTGTATTCGGTCTAAGATTTCTTCGTTCACTCGAGATGACAACACTGGGATTTCAGATTTTGCTTATAGAACTTATGGACTAATAATCCATGTCGCCGGCTCGGAATCTTGCGACACCGGTCGATTTGGAAGACTCGGCGACCGCTTCAGTCATTGACTACTGATAGGCGAACTGAGTCCAGAATGCTTTCCCGTCGCAGCACATAACAGTCTCAGACTTGTTCCGGCTGCTTCTCTTTTGAAAAGAGAGTAGAGTCAGCATAGGCTTTGCATTTTCGCACACACGATGTCGTCCTTCCTTGCACGATTTGCACGGGATTTCTTGTTCTTTGAGCACAGCAGACTTTTCTAGGCGCTCGCCTTAACAGATTTATGAAGCAAGAATCCAGATTGGTGCCTCAGCGCAAGCCTCCCATGAAGAAATGCGCGCTCACTATGAAGAAGCAGCGGGACGAACCAAGAATTCTGGGGATTGGATAAGGAAAAAGCATGGGCGTAATCGGCCGGCTGGCAACTTCGCTGGGTCGAAAAGATGAGGTACCCAATACGGAGCTGGCAAAGCAGATTGCGGCGAGGGGCGACGGAAAAGCCGTAAAGGAATTGGTAGACGGGTTAAAGAGCTCTAACAAAGCAATCCAAAGCGACTGCATCAAGGTCCTCTACGAGATTGGCGAACGAAAACCTGCGTTGATAGCGGACTACGATTCCGACTTTCTTGCGTTGCTCGACAGCGGAGACAACCGAATGGTTTGGGGCGCGATGACCGCGCTCGACAGCATCACTCTCCTGTCGCCGAAGTCTGTCCACTCTGCGCTCGGAAAGATCATCCGGGGGGCTGACGGAGGTAGTGTAATCACCCGAGACCACGCAGTGAGTATCTTGATCAAACTCTACTCGCTCAAATTGTATTCAGAGGAAGCATTCCCTCTTCTCTTGAAGCAATTGAAACTTTCCCCCACGAACCAACTCCCCATGTACGCCGAGAAGGCGGCAGGAATCATAAACGATGGAAACAAGTCAGTTTTCATAAGAACGCTCACCACTCGACTCAGTGAGATTGAGAAGGACTCGAAAAGGAGACGGGTCGAAGCCGTGATCAAGAAATTGAGTTGATCGTTGGTAGCCATTGCCATAATCCCTTGCACTTCAAATTCTGACCCTCGGAGTGTGGCGCGGTCACGATTCCGATGTTCTTCTCATGCGTTCGGTCACCAGCTGACTTAAGAATGAAATCCGGGGACGCGGAGGACTGGACATGTTCGTGAATTTGGGATTTGCCTCTCCGCGGGCTGGAAAGGAGAAAACAATGAGCGAATCGATGCGGGCGTTTGGAAAGGCGCTCGAAGGAATGCCAGGGCTCTTAGACACCTTCGTGCTGGCCGAGGTAGGCTCGAACACTCTTGTGGGCGTCTCAATCTGGCGTGACAGGGAAGCGTTCGACAACGCGATGAAGGCTGTTAAGCCTCCTCCGCCCCCTGAACCCATCGAACAGCTCCGTTCGGCTCCTCCGATCGTCCGCCAATTCGAATCGATCTGAGGTTCTCGTTCAGAGTGCCCATGCAGCCTAAGAGACGAGGGAACTTCCGGTCTGGTGGAAAGACGGAGAAGGTCAGACTACGAAAAGCATCGAGGAGTGATTCGAAGGGGTTCCTGGATCTTGTGGTAGCGCTCGCGAACTTCGAGCGCCTTCCTCCACCAACCCTCGCGGGCAGGCGCAGACTCATCTCGGATATCTTCGAAAAGAAGAGGGCAGAGCTCTTTGTCGCTGTCGTGGGTAAGGTCTTCGTTGGTTACGCTCTCTACTACTTCACATATTCTTCCTTCTTGGCGAAGCGAACTCTGTACCTAGAAGACATTTTCGTCTTGGAGGAATTTCGAAGAAAAGGAATCGGAAAGTCTCTGTTCATGTTATGCGCGAAGGAGGCGTCGAAGCAGGGATGCGGCAGGATGGAGTGGGCGGTTCTGACCTGGAATGAAAAGGCGGTCAAGTTTTACGAAAAGATAGGCGCTCGACGATTGGACGAGTGGCAATTGTATCGATTGACATCCGACAACCTAAGATTAATCTCCTGAGGGTCGGTCCTTCTCTAAGGATTTGGTGGCCCCGAGCACGAAAAGACACTCGAAATTTGATTCTTAGCATCCTGCTTACCATTCCAATTGCGCGAGGTCTCATGAAGGACTGCCTAGGCACACCCGGGGTTGGCCCTGCCTTGAGTTGTTATACCGTTAGGGTTTCCTGACCCAGACGCTCGAGTTCTCAACCTTGACCTCGAGCGGAATCTCGGGCTTCTGCGCGGGGCCACCGACAACTTGGCCTGTTTTCACATCGAACTTCGAACCGTGCCAAGGGCACGGGATAACGTTGCCCGTCAGCTTACCTCGACCGAGCGGACCCCCTGCGTGGGTGCATTTGTTGGGTAGTGCAAAGAATGAACCTTCGACGTTTGCGACGAAGATTTCGGTCCCGCCGACTTTAGCTATCCTGATTTTCCCCGGTTCGATCTCCGAAACGTCAGCTATCCTCTCAAACTCCTCCATCATGGGAATGCACTGACCAGCCGGAGCGTAAGAACTTTCCATTTCAAAGGCACTTGGTCAACACCGATCACTCATTTCTTCTTGCCGCCTTTCTTCGGCAGCTTGCTTGCCCAGTCCATTGAGCGTGAAACCCAGGAAGTCACGATCTTAGGTTGGGTTCTCCAAACTCTCGGGACGAGGATATATTCCTTCATCTGTTTGCCTTTCATCGGCTCGAAGACAGAAGCGCCCGCTTCCCCCAGGAGCTCATCGCGATCTTCACCCGACAGACGAACGAAGAGGTCATCGCCATACACGCCCATGAACATGTTCCCGTTCACGAATGCCGATACGTTTCCGAACATCGGTCTGGTGGTCACCCTCGGATCTTTTGGAACCATTGATTTGAACAGAGCCGACGATTCTTTGGTGGGATGAGGAATCTTCATGCACTTGTAACTCCTGGGCGAGGAGTCGCAATAGATTAAGATTGAGTGAAACGGAGCCGCGGCTGAGGATGTAGTACTCCGGAAGACGACCCTACAAGCGGAGGAAAATGCCCCTTGATGAACTGGGGAATTGGGGCGACCTGGAAAGTTCCACGTTTTCGGCTCTCTCGCCCGCGTTATCTCCCGGCCGTGCTACTGCCTTTTAAGCTCATTCCACGCCAACCTGGAACGACCGTTCCAAGCCGTTGCGGGACGGATGTTCCACGGGGTTCCTAATCTTCCCTCCGGTGCAAACAGGGGCCATGAAGAAAATGATAACGGCATACATCGCGATCGCAGTGCTCGTCGTTGTCGGAGCGACAACGGTGGCCCTGCTCCAAGTCCCGCAACTCGGACAGAACACTAGCACAACAACTCACGGGAGCACAAGCACCACGGGCCAACAGGCCGGAACGGGCCAGTTCGCTCTGGTAGCGACCGACCCTCCAATAACAGCCCAAGGCGTCACCAGCGCAAGCATCAACTACAATGCGGTGGCAGTCCACAGAGCAGATGCTAACGACTCTAGCGGCTGGACCCAGGTGAGCGGGTCAGGTTCCATGAACCTGATGAGCTCGACCAGCGTCGGCCAGACCATCGCATCAGACAAAGTCCAGGCCGGTTCTTACGACAAGATACGCCTGGACGTAACGTCAGCAAAAGTGACTTACAAGCAGCACGATTACAATTGTGCTGTGGCCTCCTCAACACTCACTTTCAAAGCCCAGAACAACGTCAAAGTCAACAGCTCCGCGACAACCACGGCCCTGATTGACTTCAAGACATTCATCGTCAATACTGGGAACGCATCAAGCCCGCTCTTCGTCTTCAGCGCTACTGCAAAGGCGACAACGGTCCCCCCGAGCGAAGTGACATCTGCCTGGCTCCAAGTCGGAGCCCAGACGAGCTTGCAGGGCAAGGCCTGGTTCAACACCTTCGAGCAGCAGACTTCAACCAAACTGGAACTCTCGAGCGTGGTGTTGATGAACGGCCAGCTCGGCTTCCACGCACAAAACTCTGGCAATGACACAGCGGACATGCAGACGGTAATCGTCACTCCTGTCTCAGCATCAGCAACGACCACGACAACAGCGACCCTTCCAGCGTACCTGTCAGGATCGGCCGTCTTCACGGTCGATAGCGCAGGTTCATTACAGGCATCCAACTCATTCCAAGCCGCGGCGCTCCTGACCACCGGAGGTTCTCGGGTGAGCGCGGGCTCGACCATATCCCTCAGCTTCAACGGCATCATATCGCTGGACTTTGGACTCGGCTCACTGCATCTCTCTGGAATCGTTTCGGGCCAGCAGTACCTAGTTACTGTGATCGGCGCGAACACGTACGCCAGCACCGTCGTGGTGGCCTCATAGGCCCCACGCCCTCTGTTTTTCTCTATCTCTTCAAACGAAAAATGAAGGAAATCATAGAGCTAAAGATGGTAATTTCGAAGGTCGAGAGCGTCATCCTCAAAGAAGAGCACCTCGGCCTAACTTTCGAAATGATCAAGTCGACAATCTCTCATCAGTTTGTCGTCACCGACCGCCTCTTGGTTTCGGACGAGGCGGTAAGGGTATAGGATCTGCGGCGATGAAACTAAGTCAAGTTCCAAGGAGGTGAAACAGAAAACATGGGCTCTCTCGAGACAAAACGAAGGGGATTGGACCTTCTGAAGGAGTTCGAATTGGATCTCCTGGTGTCATACCGATCTCTCCTGCTCGACAAGATGGAAGAAATGGACTCAAGGATAAGGACACTGGAAGAGTACTTCAACTGTCGGGGTAGGTGACGCGGCCGACCCCTACACCCCACTCTTGGACGGCGGAAGAAAAGGGGCGCCACAGACCTCTGACGACTTTTCAGGATTAGAAGAATTGCTTCGAGGATATTGGATGGTTTTCTATGGTTGAGCGGGCGGGCCCACCCTCCTCGACAAGTATGCTAATCCGATGATATGAGGTACATCAAGCTTGGAACGGTCGTTCCGCGGGGTTCCTTATGATGCCTGCCTTCCTAACCAACTCCTATGAAGAAAATCAGTTCGAAGACATTGCTTTCAACAGCCATAGCATGCCTAGTCCTAACCGGCATTTTCGCACCCCAATTGGTCACGGCCCAGAACGGCTCGCCCCAGACCAGCACCACGCAACTCCAGACCTTGATACAAACTGCAGCCTCCGGCCATGCGTACGCGTCAAGTACCATCGCCTCTGCTTCAGCGGCGGGTCTTAACACTGCCTCGGCAGAATCCCTGTTGAGTGCCGGAGAGACATCGCTCGCCACCGCCAAGGCTGACCTCGACTCAAATACAAACCTCGCCAGCGGGATCCAAGCAGCCAATGTCGCAATGCAAGACTTCACCAGCGCGGCCGCGAGCGCCTCAATCGCCCTGCAAAACGCAGGATTGATTGCGTCCGTCGAAGTCAGCGCCACGGAAAGCGCGATCGCCGCCGTAAATGAAACGGCAACGGTCACTGCCCAAGTCGTCGCTCGGGTCTGCGAGACAACTTCCGTGAATTCGACATTCGCCTCTGCGTTCCAGAACAACTGCGCCCAGGCCAAGGCGGAGGTCGACAACGCGACCGTGAAGCTCGCGCACGCCGCAAGCCTAGTCGCACAAGTCAAGACTGGGGCTTCAGCATCGGTCAGCCTTCAAGAAGCCATGAACGTCGTCACACAAGCGAGAACAGACTGCCAACGGGCGAGCGCCACATTGAACGTCCTCGCGGCCTTCACCTATTCCGTGAAGGGGAAGGCGTTCGTAGCCGGGGCGGTCGCCAAGCTATCAGCTCAGGCGAACGCAACGATCAGCGCCCAACAGAAACTCGTTTCAGACTTCGAGGCATTCGCATCCAGTTTCCAAAGCTCCACCAACACACAAGCATCGGCGACAACCAGCATCACCGGGTCGGCGTCTGCAGTAACCAACGCGATCACATCCGTGAACACGGCGTCGGTCGACTCCAGCGCTACCGCAGCGGAGAGTACAGCGACTCAGGTCAATACAGACTTGGGACAACTGTCCGTGGCACTAACGGTCCTGCCCAACGCCACAATCACGACAATCCAAACGGACATACTCACAGCCGAGTCGAGCGCGAGGACCTACAACACCGCTCTCGTAGCCGTGCAGGCCCGGAGCTCAGCCTTCTCGCAGGCCAGCATAAGCGGGTTCGCGAGTTATCTGAACACTCTGCAGGCCGACGCAGGGAGCTCCACAGCAGCGGGGCAGGCCTATGTCGCTGCATATGGGAAGGTCCAGGCTGACTTGGTTGCCCTCATTGGTGTCGCAGGCTCGCTCCCCTTCCTCCTCACGTGGCAGACGACCCTCGACACGCTGGGACAGAGTGTGACCTCGACGAGCACTAACATCAGCACCTCATTGCAAGCTGCAACAGACGCTTGTGCGTCGGTGTCGTCCGCAATACAGACCCTGTCGAGCGTAGTCGCGTCGGCGTCTGCCCAGGTTCAAGTGAGCACCAACACAATCACCACACTAACTTCAATCTCTGCCTCCGAGGCAGCCTATCTCAACGCCACCGCAAGCGCGGAGCTCAAACACGCGTTGACATCAGTTCAAACGACGGCACAACTCGCAACGAGCTTCGTTGCGTCAGCGCAAGTCGTTGCACAGGGTACAATCGGGAGCTTCAGTTCCACAGCAACCACTTTGGCGAACCAAGGCGAATCCCTCAAGGCTAAAGCCACAGCGGCAGTAAGCGCGATCGCAAGCGCTTCGGCGTACGTTAGGAGCGATCTGCAACTCAGAATCGACGCAGTGGCGTCAGCCAACGTGCTAGTGAACCAGGCACTGCAACTGTTTGCAAAGCAAGACGTAACGGCGGGGACTTCCGCGATGGTCCAAGCTTGCGCAGAACTTCAAGCCGCTTCTACGCTCTCAGCCCGAGCCTAGGAAGACCCGCTCTCCCTGTTTTTGATCAACTCTATCTGGTTCTGCGACCCTATCTTCGTGATCTTGACGTATCCGAGTCTTTCGAGTCGCTTTATCTGTCTCCAAGCGCTCGTCTTCGGCAGGGCAAAACGCATCCTTATCTCCGGTTCGAGGACCTTCCCTCCCTTCTCCGAGATGAAATTGAGGACCTGGACGTCGTCGGGCCTCAGATTTGCACCCTGAGGTCCAAGGTCTACCCGCCTCCTCCTCCAGAGTATGAGGATGACAAGCGCCGCGACGACGGCGAGCGAGACCGCGAGAAGTCCTAGGGTGTTCGTCGTTGAGATGGTTGACCCGGTCGAGCTGGATGTGTTACTAGTGGAGCCAGAACTCTGAGATGTCGAAGTGTTTCTTGTAGTGGCGGTCGTCACCCCTATGGCGACCCCGTAGCTGAATTCCCACTTCCCTGGGGATACCGTCGCCACGGGAGACTGGTCCTGCACCGAGACCGAATTCGGGGTCCCAGAGATGTAGCTCAGGGTCGCAAGACGCGGGAGAACCAAGGTGGTGTTGTAAGCCGTCGTGAAATCTACCCTCCATACGGTCCCCTGCTTGCTCGTGAGGTTGAGCGTGTCGTAACGGAGGGTGATACCGGTCGAACCGATCGTGTATATCGTGATGTTCGAACGCGAAATCTGGAACGACAGAGGCGACCCGTTCTGGTCAGTCACGACGACATCGGAGAGTATCGAAGAAAGTAACTGAACAGTAACCTGAGGCGTGGTCGCGTTTGCAGAGAGGGTTTGTAAAATCGTCGCGGACCCGTCGGAGTACACGTTCACCGTCAACGACTTGCTGTTAAGCTGATCCGCGGCGGTAGCATGGAAGGCAGCCAAAAATATTGCAAAAACAAAGAGAGCGACGGTCAAACGATTCGATCTTGACGCGATTCTGTGTATGCCTTGGTCCCGTGCTCCGAAATGCCGATGAAGTCTTGTAACGGACGCACGATGAGATAAGGCGGGCAAGGTTCAGATCTTCAGCCTCGGGAATCTCCACCAATGCAATAGGATTACGGCAACGACCGCAATCCTCACGTAGATCGACAATCCCATTAACGCCGAGGTCACGGGGAAGGTGATTGGTCCTCCTTGGAATGTGAAGAGAACATTGAACCCTGCGAATCCGAGTTGCCCCCCGAGCCAGGATATCAACGGGACTTGGAAGCCGAAGAGCAGGTCGCTGGTGAAGAAGTATCCCAGGTCGTTTATCAAAGACACTAGAAGCGCCAAGCTCAGCGCCAGCTGCCAATCCCTCACCCCCTGGAAGACGATCAATACGGCGAAAGGCGCGAAATAAGAGAGGATGAGCCATATGTGATAGTAAGGCACGGTTGTCGCGAAAAGGTCGATCCAATTGATGTTGAGAAATCCGTACAAGACTGAAAACAGGATGAGCTTGAGAAGCACCCAGTGCTTCTTCGTAGTATGGTGCAGCGGTCTGAACACAGGTGTCTGCCCTCCCGCTTCCCATCTCTATTTCTCTTATTGTATTTTCAGTGGTAGCTTTTCTCTCCTGCTCGGATTTCGACCCCAAGCCAGTTCTCCCTCGGGGGAAGGGGACAGACGTATCCGTCGTTGTACGCGCAATACGGATTGTAAGCGAGGTTGAAGTCTATGGTGTACTCGTCGGTGGTTGATATTTCCAGGTCGAGATATCTGGCCGCGCTATAGCTCTCCTTGCCCGAAGTCTCATCTCTGAATGGAATGAAGAGGTGATTATCCTCTCTCTCGGCGGTTTTGTAGGCCTGAAGCCACACTTTCTGCCCGTTGAATTCTAGTTCGAAGTACCCCACTTTGTGGAACCTTTGCTTCGTTCCCTTGCTGGTAGTCATGACAACTGTCTCTTGTTCCAGGTATCGATGGAGTTTTGTCTTGATGGCGTAGCCCGGGTCTGGAGGGAAGTACTTCAGACCTTTGAAGCTGCCTCTTTCTTGTTCCGTTATCGGAGACTCGTGCCCCGAGGCATAGAATGAATCCTTCTCCTTCCTGAATTCATCAAGCTCACGCTTCCAATCAGGTTGCTTCATCTTTCATTCACTCAGAACTATAGGTCTCGCGAATCGCGAGACCGCCAATTTAAACCTGTAAGTTGTGCGCTCTCACTTGCGGGCGTGCGGTCTGGATGACCTATACCACAAGTCGACGACACAAGCCAAGGCAACCCTCAAGGATATATCCTGATTCCCAGAGGGTCGCTGAGAGCCGAATGGGCAAGAGCATCCCGCAATGCGAGACGTGCGCCGACATCGCCGATCGAGGTTTCGAAGCGCGTCCAAACGAACTCAACGAACTTGCGACGGAATTCCTGAACCACACCGTCCAGAACCACGCTGAGGAGCTCCTCGCGCTGCTCGCCGAAAAATACATCCCGGTCTTCATAAGCAAGCGTGCCATGAGATAGGGGTCGGCGATTCCCCGAGATGGGCTCCGCGTACTCCCAAGTCTTATTATTGCAGTCCTGAGTGCGAAATCGCAGATGGCCGCCGAAGCCCCCCGGCCGAGCGAAATTGAATCCCAGCTGCGCGGCAAGACCCTTGAAGTGTACGGATATTTCCTGAAAACGGGTGGGCCACTCGGAATCAGAGAAATCCAGCGTGATCTCGGTTTCTCGAGCCCCAGCGTTGTCGTTTATCACATGGAGAAGCTCATTGCCCTCGGCATAGTGGAAAGAGACGAGCACGCAAGATACGTCCTGGCCAGGAAGGTCGACGTTGGCGTCCTAAACGCTTTCGTCACGATCGGCAAGTTTACACTCCCAAGAGTGGGGTTCTACGGGGCGTTCTTCACTACCATCGCCCTCGCCTACTTTCTGACCCGGATCGACCTGTACGCCATCGTCGGAACCTTCGGTGGAGCGATTGCATTCTGGTACGAAGCGTGGCGAATCTGGAGGAGAAAGCCGTTCTAGTGAGTAGAATTAACTATCCAGCAGGAGCTTGCTCTGTAGCTTGAGCAGCAGGGGATTCCTGAAGGGCGCCTTTGGTGGCTTTGTTCTGGCGCTAGCGGTCGTAGGGGTTCTGGCGGGATCAACCTTCGCCATGGGCTCCTTCGGCTCATTTACCTCGGCCGGTGCTATAGTGACTAGCTCAACGACTAACGCCACTTCGACGAGCGTTGTAGCAAGCGCCGTAACAACCACCGTAACAAGCACCGCCTCCTCAACCGCGGCCCCTCCGGCACAGGTCGCTGGGAATTCCAACTCCCTCACGACGACGAAGGCTCTTAGTTCGACGACATCCTGCGATGTGTGTCACACAATGTCTCAAGTACAGAATTCCACCGCAATCCAATTTGGGCCAACAAACTCGAGCCCACCGGGTATAGACTCTCTCAGGACGGTCCTGCCACTACTCTTGGCCTTCCTCGTTGCAATCGAGGCCTACATCTTGTTATCCCCGAGGGAAGGCTAGCATAGCAAGACCGTTCTGTAGTTCTGAAATTCTGTTCTACTCCCTAGAATAATATCCTCTGGGTGCTAAGGGATTGTCGACATGCCGCGCGCACGCTCTCTTGCCTCGAGAATTGTCCTTGTAGTATTACTATCAATTGTCGCTTTGGGGGCGGGTGTCGGTGTCCTCGGCTCATTCGAATTTGGCACTTTCGGCTCCTTCACCTCGGCCCCGGCGTCCTTCTCCCCCAATACTGGTGTCGTCTCGACAGTGACTCTGTCCGCAACAACTACCCTGGCCGTTCCCCAGGGGTCGGCCCCGAGCTCCATCTTTGGCGTCTCGCTTACGCCGGGAGGTCAGGATCATGGACTCGTCCCCCCTAGCACACTCGTGCTAAATAACGGGGGAACACCGGCAGGGGCCGTCGGCCCGAATTCTCAGACGTCGAAGTCGAGCGCGCTCCCGGGGTCCGGGGTAGAATTCTTCGCCAATCTCACCATCGGCGTAGCATCTCCTCAGACGGCCGTGGGGAAAATTGAGGCAATCGCTCTTGAGCACGGAGGGTATCTGGCATATTCCACGGTGACCAACAATTCCGCGTACGCCATCATGCGCGTACCCGCCTCAGATTATCAGGCGACACTGAACGAGGTGCAGGGCATAGGGAACGTGTCGAGCCTAGTCACGACGAGCAACGACGTGAGCGTAAGGGTGACAGACCTGAACGCGACCCTTCAATCTCTTTTGAGTGAGAAATCTTCCCTTCTCAGGTTGGTAAATCAGAGCACATCGGTCAACTCGACCCTGCAGGTGGAAGCCCAGATTCAGGCGATTGATGCCCAGATAAACTCCATTGAGAGCCAGCTTCTAAACACCAGCAGGTTGGTCGCTTACTCAACGATCACGGTCTTCCTGACGCGGTCGACCACCAAGGCACCCCTTAGTGTTACGGTGACCGCGACTCCCAAGTCGGGGAGCGTCCCCCTCGACGTCACCTTCCACGCAATTGTAAGAGGGGGCTCATATCCATACCTCATTGATTACAACTTTGCTGACGGCACTACCGCCCAGGGCGAGCTGCTAATACACGAGTTTCCCCAGGGAGGAGACTACAACACCACTGTAACCATCACTGATTCGGCTGGGAATACCGTCGAGCGGTCCGTAATGATTCGGGTGTCCGGCCCAGGGGCGGCAGAGGGATTGGTCCAGTTTCTTGGGGTCGCGGGGGGCCTGCTGGTCCGAGTCGTCGAGGGAATCATAGAGGTCGCTGTCATCATAATCCCGATAGCACTGGTCATTGCCCTGGCCGTACCAGTCGGCAGGAAATTCTTGAAGTCGGATCAGAAAGCCCCGAACGCTACTTAAGCGCCCCTTCGGCGACAGCACTCGAGTTCGACCATCGGTCAAAATGACGACGAACTCATTTTAGGAGGAGATTGACGTCCTCACCCCGGCTTGTCATGGCTCCCGGGCTTCACAAAACGGGACTGGACTATCATCGTTGCCGTCGGGGTCATCACTCCCCTCATTGACGACCGGATCGAACATGGCCTCGTTCAATTCTTTGCCGACATTCGGAATTCCGTTAACATTTTCGACTACACCGGGGGACCCCTCAACAGCGACCTGATTCTAGTCTGGCTGGAATACGGAGCAATTCTAACCGCCTACCTGGTCAGGAAGCCGGGCGCGGCTACGATAGCGATGACGATCAACGGCTTTCTCCAGGTGCTCGTCGATGGCACGCATGCTCCTCATCATTTCCTTTACGGGATTACTGGTCTGGGCGCAGACGTAACTTTTGCAATCTACCGGTTCGAGAGGTACGACTTCCGAACCTGCGCGCTCGCCGGAGCCGCGAGCCAGGCATTCTGGATTCCAGTCACATACGCCTATCACGCGGTGCTGTACCTATACCCGATTTCCTTCGTGGCCGGGGACCTTGTCATCCGAATCCTGGGAAGCGCGGTTGGCGATGGTCTTCTCGGCGCAGCCCTGGGGTATCTGATATTGAGAACGTTTCACATGCTGCCGCAAAAGAGGGTGAGCTTGGATTATGCGAACGAGTCCAAAACGGCGATATTACCGAACAAGGTCCTTGTTACCGAGAGACTCAATTCCGTCAGATCGTGACAAGCTTGACGCTGCGAATCGCATCCTCCTTCTCGAAAGCCTTTGCCATGGAGGAGACCTCCTTTGCGTCCCCTTCGACGAGAAAGAGCTCGATGCAGTTTGCTTTTGTTACCTTGTTGTGAAGGTGTGTCCGAATGATGTCGTCGAAATTGTGTTTGATCTTCGTGACCGTTCCTTCGTCCTCCTGGTCGTGAGTCACCACAACGACACCACTGATCTTCCCGGAAAGCGCGTTCTTTTCCTTCACGTCTTGCAGTAGTAACCTGATGCCCGCCCTTACGAGCTCCGATCTGCCCGTGAAACCCATCGATTCCTGTATCGCATCCATTTCCTCAATCATATGTTCTGGGAACGAGAGACTGACTATGGTCATGGCTAAGCTGCAGCTATTAACAGAAATATATATCCTTGGGTGATTGTTAATAATTCACGCTTCAGGCCAGATGTTGCATTATCAAGTTGCCCCGGCATCCAACGAGTCTCCCTTCCGCTTCCACAGGAATTTGATGTAGAAGTACGCTATCGCGAGCGCGGTAAGGAGTGCGATGAAGACATACGTGATCGTGTAGTCAGCTGCCTGCGCCTGACCCGGTGGGAGTCCGGGGCATTTCGCGATCACGGGACTCACTATCGACGTTATCACCGTGAACCCAGAGAAACCCAGTGCGAATAGCAGTACCAAAGCCGGAACCAAGGTTGCCCCGCTTCTCCGCCTTCTCATCAACCCGTACCCGGCACCTATCAGAACTGCGACCGCTAGAATTGCAACGACCAGGAGAGAGGGAAAGCTTGCCCCACTACCGCCCGTCGATTGGAAGCTGACGTAGCCGAGGGTCGTGAAATTCCCGTAGGTCGCGGCGACAGCGAGTGAGTATTCACCCGCAGGGAGAGAGCTGTTCGCGGTGAAAGATAGTTTGACGGCCCTGCTCATGCCAGGCGAAAGGCTGAACGATGACGAATCGAAGGTGTACCAGGCTGGCGGGAGCTGCCCCGTGGACGTGTAAGAGCCCGAAGCGTTTAGTGTCAAACGGACCGGCGAAGGTGATTGATTGACGAGAGTCAGATTTGTAAACCCCTGATTTCCCGCGCCCAGGGGAATTATCGTGTGGGGCGTCGAAACCATGACGTTCGTGCTCGCATCATGAGCTATCATTCCTAATTTGTTCCCGGAGAATTCCGTGAACCAGAAATTTCCCTCGGCATCCACCGCGTTGAGCACTGAGTATGCCCCTTGGGTGGGAATCTCGAACTCCTGCATCTGCCCTGACGACGGGTCGAGTCTCCCTACTTTATTGGAGAAATGTTCCACGAACCAAAGCCGCCCTCTTGCGTCGAGCGCGATTGTCGCGGGCGCAGAGACAGAAAAGCCTGAGGAGACTGGGGGCGTCGAGGTGGGGTACTTAATCAGCGACCCGTTTGTGGGGTTGAACACGTCAATGGAGCTGCCTCCATGCTCTGCGAACCAGATAGTTCCCGAGGCGAGCGCCACTATGCCCACCGGAGACATTATCGGTCGTATAGGGGTGAATTCTTGAAAGGCCGATGTCGAAATGTCGAATTTTGCGATTTTGTTCGCATAGTTTTCCGTGAACCAAAGAGTTGAAGTCCCAGGTTGCAGCGAAAGCCCTGCGGGCCCCGAGCTAGATGTCGGGACGTCGAACTCTTTCAAGACGAACGTGGGGGAACGAAGCTCACCGAGTTTGTTCCCCGTAATCTCCGTGAACCACACGTCACCGGTTTGGTCGATTACGACAGACACGGGTGTGGCGTTAGGAGTGGCAAGCGGGAATTGAATAAATTTGCCATCAGACGAATTGAGCTTCCATATGCTCCCCGATCGATTCTGGTCGGAGAACCAAACGTTTCCTCCACGATCGACCGTGAGTGAAGTTGGTTTCGCCCCTGCTTCTGGGACCGGAAATTCCCGGAGAGTCTGGTTGTTCTGAAAGAATTCACCTATCTTTCCCGCGGAGAATTCCGTGAACCAGTACGAGCCTAGTGCCCCCGGAACAATCGCAAGCGGACCCGCGTTAGCGGTCGGGACTGGATACTCCTGTATTGGACCCCCCGTCGAGGGAGACGAAATCAACTGAGTTGGATACTCTTGGCGGAAGCCCATGATCGAGCTCAGTTGTGCAGAGACGATCACGCAGCCGATGGCGAGCGCGAGGAGGATCGCGTTGCGCGTGGCTCTGCCTGGTTTTCGGACTGCCCTAAAAGTCCCAGAGATCGATATAGTTCGTCACCACGCTCTCCAGAGCTCCAGCGTCACTGCTCTCGAGGAGTTCGCCCGTGGCCACCGAGTCTGTAAGGACGTAACCCATCCTACCTTCATCGTATACGGTCCGCCTCACGACCCCCCTGTTGATGAGGTTGTGTACGTTCGCACTGACAGTCGACTTTGCCAACCGAGTCGCTTCCGCGAGGTCCTTGTTCGAGATAGCTCCTCTCTGAAGTAGCGCGGATAGAATCTTCCTGCTCGCTCTGTTGAGCCGCACGTGAGAGTGAGGTCGAGCATCCTGTTCCATGCCCACGGGGTAGAGCCTTGAGAACCCACCCTCGGTGTTGCAAACGAGCTCCCCTGTCCGAGAGAGTCTGGTGACGTGATAACGGACGGTGCTGAACGACACATCGAGGATTCGCTGAAGCTGACGAAGGTGGACCCCCGGTATTAGAGACACTACCTGCACGATGCGGACGCGATTGAGATTGTCTCCCAAGGTCAGTTCTCCAGTAGAGCGCCAGCAAAGCTGAAGAGCGCGCCCAGGTCAAACACGTGGGCCGGGTGCAGGCCGAGTATCTGAAGGTCTATGGACCCGACGTAGAGCTCTTGGGCATACGTGACCACTTGGCTCGCAAACAAAAAGACAAACGCGAAGAAGAGGAGCAGGTACCTAGGGCTCTTGCGCCGGTAATACGCGACCCCCGAAATCGCCAGAACGATTAGTGAGAGCATGACCAGAAGCGGATGAATCAGCTCTTCTCCGATTGTAAGAGACAAGTCTAATGCAGGACGAGATTCCGCGAACTCCGCTTGCGAATTTAAGGCTTGTCAAAATTCGGAGGTTGAGCCACAAGGTCTAAAGCGGTTGCAGGCCGAGTGAGGGTTGACTGAGACTTGGCTGACGTGGCGACCACTATAGCGCTCGGCACTGTCGCGACTTTCGTGCCATTGTACTTTGGCTTGGCTATCCCGAAGGCGATTGGTGCGCAGACCGAAAGAAAGGCACTGGCTCTGACGGCCGTTTCAGTTGGCATAATCTTCTGGTTCTTCCTTGACGTAATGGGGGATTCGACTCTTCTCGGCGTGAACCAGGGGCTGAACTTCGACTATGCCCACGTTCTGCTGATTCTCGCCTTCGCGCTAGGATTCGTCTTCCTGTTCGGCCTGGAAGGGCGGCGTGACGGGGCAGAGGGCTTGCCAAATGCCTTCACGTACCGAGTCGCAGCCATCGTCGCGCTCGGGATCGGGTTCCACGCTTTGGGCGAAGGGATGGACATAGGTTCGATAACTCCAAACGTGTCCTCAATAATCGACGCTATCGGCGGGGTCCTTCCGGGAACTGCCTACGTCATTCACAAGATCTTGGAAGGATTCGTCGTGGGAGCTTTTGCGGTATTAGGGGGGTTGAGCTACAAGAAGCTCGGCGTTCTTGGGCTCATCTCAGGGGTTCCAACAGTCCTCGGGTTTTTCATCGGCCTCCAGAGCCCATTCGAATCAACATATTTCTTTGCGCTCGGGGGCGCGGCGGCGGTTTACGTCGAGATGAAGCTAGTCCCTGCCCTTCAATTGCGGAAATACTTGTGGACAACGGTGGTCCTCTTCTTGGTGGGGTTCTTCCTAATGTATTCTGCTGGCTTGCTGCACGGCTGAGTTTCGCAGGTAACTGGCGATCGGGCATAGCGAACGTAGCCCGGGTCGGGCCGTCGTGGAATCTATTGGAAGCCGAGTCTATGCTTCCACTAGCGTTTCCGTGCTGCGAACTCCGCCAATAGAATTGAGATCCCAGGTCAGCTTTCTGATCTCGTCGTAAGTAGTTCCCTCCGCGAACGCCACCAAGTCGAACCTTCCGTAAGCGACGAAGGCCTTCCTAACGCCATTGAGTTGTCGGGCCTTCTTCATCACTTCGTCGGTCTGTGGCGGGGTCGTCTTGATCAAGATGCAGGCCTTGAGCGCCATACATATCACTCCTGTCCTACGCCTCGACCTCAGGAAGCGTCTCGGTGAAGACCACTCCAGCCAGGCGGTTTGCGTTCAGGACCGCCCTGGCGAGTTGTTTGCCGTCCTCCGCTTCCAGGTCGGCGACAATGTCGAAACGTCCGAGGGCCGTGAAAACGTCTTTGACCTCGTGGATTTGTTTCAGATTCTTTGCAACGTCATCGAATTTTCCCTTCTCGGTTCTGATTAGAACGCATGCGGATAGCATATTCAATCAAGACCCCTTGAACTAGATAAAGAGTCTGCGGGTCACGTTCAGAGTCGGCAACGTGGGGCTGAGGTTCATCCACCTAGGAAGACCTGATATGCAGGAGGTCCGATTCACTCAGCACCCGAAGGATGTCACAAGCACCTCCAATCCGACCTTTACGCAACTTATTTCCACGACCCCGACGGCCACGTCCTCTCAATCGGTGGCTGGGTTCCCAAGAAGTGAGAAATCTGGCCTCATGCACTACCAAAATGCATATTGATGGTTAGGTAACCGCAACCTAGTTAGTCCACGATTACTACTAACCATAAATAGCAGTTCCCGCCCTTTACTATTGGTGAATAGAAATTGCAATCGTTAGAGGGTAGTCCGTCAGCCCAGAGGCAGATACAAAAAGCCTCAGGGAAATGTCCCAGATGTGGGAAAGCAGCCTTGGTGCTGGACGCGGTGAGTGGTGAGCTCATTTGCAGCAACTGTGGCTTTGTGGTCAAGGACAGGATAGAGGAAACTGGCCCCGAGTGGCGGTCCTTCTCCGATGATCAGAAGGCCGACAGAAGCCGCACGGGGCTTCCGACGTCGGTGGCCCAGTATGACATGGGTCTGTCGACGGTCATCGGACCATCGGGGAAGACAGTGAGCGGCAACATGCGCACAACGGTGGAGAGGATGAGGACGTGGGACCGGCGAAGTCAGGCCCATAGCACTGACAGGAATATGCGCCGGGCATTCAGCGAGTTGAGGACGTTCGCCGAGAAGCTCTCACTTTCAGAAGAGGCGGTGGAGAGAGCCGCGTACATCTACAGAAAAGCCATGGAGCGCGGCCTTGTGCGCGGAAGATCGATAACCACGATTATCGCCGCATCACTTTACGCCTCCGTAAGGGACTTGAGCATACCGCGCAGTCTGAAGGAAGTTGCATCAGTGAGCGCACTGAAGAGAAAGGACCTCGCGAGGGACTATCGCCTACTCGTGAGGGAACTGGACCTCAAGATGCCGATCGCCGACCCAGCCCGTTCGGTCCCGAAGATTGCTTCCAAAGCGGGTGTCAGCGAGAAGGCGCGAAGAACGGCCTTCGAGATTCTTGCTCGTGCGAAGGAGGCGGGAATCTCCTCGGGAAAGGATCCCATGGGGCTTGCGGCCGCCGCGATATACATCGCAAGCGTTCTCGAGGGCGAGAAGAAGCGTCAAAAGGATATTGCTAAGGCTGCCGAGGTGACCGAAGTAACCATCCGGAACAGGTACAAGGGTCTCAAAGTGGCCCTCGGCATCTGAACCGCGACGGTAAGGAGGGGGAGGAAGAGTGAAAGAACTAGCGTGTAGGCGCTGCAAGATGCTTACCTCTTCAAGGACCTGCCCCAATGACGGTTCGAAGAACCTGAGCGAGCAGTGGTCGGGACTAATCGTGGTCCTCGAACCAGCCAAATCCAAAGTCGCGAGGACCCTCGGGATCTTAGCGCCGGGCAGGTATGCCTTGAACGTAGGCTGATCCAGAAACATCTGATCTGCTCAGGTTTCCAGCCAAAACCGCGGAGGCCTCGATTACCCCACATGGGAATCCTCTTTGCATGAGCCTTTTACCCCACCCGAAGCCGTAAGATTATTACTGGCGAGAATGGTGAGCTCTCACAAGACCTGAGCAAGACCAAAGATGCCAGTGAGAAGAGCGAACAGGCGAAGAAGGCGAAGCATGTTAATCCTTTCTCTGGTCATCGTTGCTGTCTCTGTCCTCGTTATTGGGTCTTACCTTTACTCATTCGGACAGGCCCCCAACGCTGGGCTGATCGGGACGCTGATATCACCCTCGTTCGGTTCCTCGCTTTCAAGTTTGGCCGCCGCTCCTTACGGTCCCTCTGGTTCGCCATTCAGATCTCTCTTCAAATTGGACAACTCAACTATATTCGCGTCCGGTAACTCCCCGATTCTACTCTACACTGGCGCGGAGTACTGCCCGTACTGCGCGCAGCAGCGATGGCCACTCGTCCTTGCCCTGCTGCGGTTCGGAACGTTCACAGGATTGGAGTACAGCGAATCCTCTTCAACGGACGTCTACGCCAACACAGCTACATTCACGTTCGTGCACGCTGCGTACAATAGCAAGTATCTCGTATTCCAAAGCTACGAATATCAGGACCGAAATCGCAACCCACTGCAAACAATTCCCGCGAACTACACCGGAATCTGGGACCAATATGGGGGAGGCATACCCTTCATTGACATTGGGGGGAGGTGGGTCGTCTCTGGAACCTTGTTCATCCCCGACAAGATGGTGGGGCTGAACTGGACCCAAGTCATCACCGCGATTCAGACCGGAACCCCACTCGGAATCCAAATCAGGGAGGGAGCCAACGCTTTCACTTCTGCGATCTGTGCTGTCGACGGGGGCCAGCCGACGAACGTATGCTCCGACCCCTCCATAGCGGGCATGTTCCCAAATACTCAGGTTGCGGGCATAGCGAGCTTGACGACCGGGACCCCCATTGCAACCCCGAGCGCGTGGGCGACCGTGCAGAAGGGACAGATGGCGTGGATGACTAGGACCTCGACTCCGATGAGATAGATCGCGAAGACAACCCCGACGATCCAAAGCGGCAAGAGTAAGTACTCCGGGAAGCCCGTCCTGCGAATAGCGAAAATCAGGAACACCGCGAACCAAAGAGTAGCGAGGAGGGCGACCGGAACGCCAAATACCCTGCTGAACGGGGTTGACGTCACCTCCCCACAGTTGACGATTCCTATTGTCGGACAAATCAGACCGACAGTCGGGAAGAAGACATCAGAAAGAAGATACACCGAGTCGATTAGGCCGGCAACGCTCAGCGCCCCGAGTAGGACGTGCCAGTCTCTCAAACGCTCTCCATTTTGTCTTGGCCCCTCCCCTAAATATGGACTTTCTGGCAACTCGCGAAGAGCCTGTCCACAACCGACCTAGAGGGTGTTTAGTTGCTGTTCAGACCCTTCACGACATCTCTGGGCTCAGGCGAGTCAACGATAGTGCGCCCGACGATAAGGAAGTCCGCGATAGATGCGGACACATCAACAGGAGCGCCCCCCTGTGCTCCCACGCCTGGTGAGAAGATGAGGCACTCCTTCCCGACGATGGCTCTCGTATTCTCCATCATGTCGCGGGACTTTGCTGAGACTATCACGCCGTCCGCTCCCCAGTCCCTAGCTCGTTTGGCAAACAAAGTATAGAGATATTCCCCTCCCTCGAGTCTGAGGCCGTACCCCTCCATCGCCCCTCGGTGGCTCATGTATACGAGCAAGAGGATTCCACCGGCGAGAGCATGAATTCTTTCGATCGCCTTTCCCAACCCGTCTTCATACCCAACGAACGGATTCGCGATGACCGCATCGAAACCTCGCTCGAATAACGACTCAACAACATTCAGGTTCGTCGCTTCAATGTCGTTGAGCTTGAGATCTGCGATCAGCGGGAGATCTTCATTCCTGCAAGTATCGATAATCTCGGTCAACCCCTCGAGACCAAACGGAAGGATTAGGTGATGGTTGACTTTCACCGCGGCAATCGACCCCTTCGTAATTTGGAGCACTCGCTTTGCTCGAATAATCCTGGAATCGACCGGCCCCGAGAAGTCGAGCGCGAGAACAATCTTGCTCTGCTTTTCACGGGAGGAGTTGCGAATCCTTTCTCTGAAGCTCGTCACGATCCTGGCCTCAACGCTTCGGGGTGCGTGAGTGTTCCGTGGTCCTCATGCGCCGCTCCGATCATGTCGTGCAGGCTTTCAAATCCCTTCCTTTCCATCTAGGAAAGAATCCCCAGGTTGATGTCGTTGTAGATCGCGGGGTCCGCTATTGCAGCGGTTCCTAGCTGGACGGCGTTCGCGCCCGCGAGCAAGAACTGGACAGCGTGCTCCCAGGTGGAGACTCCGCCGCATCCCAAGATGGGGACGTCAAAGTTGTCTCTTAGTTCGTAAACGCACCGGAGCGCGATGGGCCTGATTGCGCCGCCTGAAAGCCCGCCGTACACGTTCGAGAGCGAAGGTCTCCCCGAAGCGACGTCGATCGAAATCGCCCTAACCGTATTCACCGCGGTTAGCTCGTCGACACCGGCCCCGGTGGCGCTCTGCGCTACCTCGATGAGATTTTCGGTATTGGGAGAGAGCTTGGCAAACACCGGCTTCGAAGTCTTCGACTTTACCGTCCTCACAACCGCCGCGACCGCCGCAGGGTCGTGTCCTATCTCGGTTCCCACCCCCGCTACGTGGGGACAGCTCAGGTTCAGTTCGAAAGCGATGAAGTCCCGGTCATCCAATATATCGGTTACCCGGACGAATTCTTCATCACTCCCACCGAAGATTGACACAAGGATTGGAAGATGCAAACCGTTCACTGACTCGAGCTCTCTGGAAAAAGCCTCCGCGCCCGGATTTGGAAGCCCTGCCGCGTTCACCAGGCCAGAATCTTCCGAAGCGAGAGTCGGCTCGGGATACCCTTCCCTCTTCTCTGGCCCGATTGATTTTGTGACGGCCGCTCCTGCTCCGAATCCAGGAGCCTTTGTCACTTCAGAGAGTGAGGCACCACGGACCCCAGACGCAAGGAGCAGTGGGTTCGGGAGATTCACTTTTCCCATGACCGCACGAAGCTGGGCGACGCTCAAATCGTCCGCTCTACTCCGCTTCCGACTTCTCGCGTCATCTGTTCAAGTATGGCGTCCCTCTCGGCGACCGTCAACGCTTTGTCACTGTGAAGCATGTCCACGAGCCCTCGGACGGTCACGAACGAGTTCAGTCTTACTCCTCTTGCTTCAAGGTTGCGCGTTCCCCCTTCGAGCCTGTCCACGAGCACAAGAGCGTCCTTAACAGTGAACCCCTCCGCGCGGAGAGATTCAACAGCATCGGTGATGCTCCCTCCCGTCGTGGCTACGTCGTCGACTAGGACGACTCGCCACCCGTTCTGAATCCTCCCCTCGACCCTCTTCCCCAACCCATGTGATTTCTCTTCGCTCCTGACATACACCATCGGTTTCTTGAGGGAAACGGCCAGGGGGGACGAAATCGTAAGACCCGCCGTGGCGATTCCGCCGATCGCATCAAAACCTTCGATGCCGAGCCGCCCAATCATGATCTCATAGGCCTTCAAAACGAGGGCGTAGACCTCGGGGTAGCTGGGAACGGTTCTGAGGTCAAGGTAGTAAGAGCTTCTCTTTCCGCTCGAGAGCGTGAAGCTCCCGAAGCGTAAAGCGCCTATCTCGACGAGAGAATTTGCGAGTTCGTGCCACAATTCGTCATCGTCAGACATTCGACTCCCTGTTCATCGGCCAGGTTGTGGTCGCTCTTATGTCGTCCGTCCCCAGGACAAACTGGGTCACTCTGTTCATTCCGATACCGCACCCTGAGTGGACGCATCCGCCGAATTCTCTGTAGAAGTTCAGGTACCAAGAGAAATCCTCCAAGCTGCCGCCCTTCTCCTTGAGCAATCTGAACATAGTCGAGTTCAGCAATCTGTCGGTGAGTTTCTCAAAGCTGTATTCCCGCTCGGCTGCTCCCACCGCTTCACCGCTGAACGGTAGGATCAGGTCCGCGCTGTCGACGACGTCTGGATTGATGGAATTCTCTTTCATGTTGAAGAACTTGATGGCCTTCGGGTAGTGCGTCACGAAGATGGGGTTTCCACCAAGGTACTGTGCAAGATACTTCTCATGGGCGCTCTTCAGGTCGTCCCCCCACCTGACCCCGGTGGCGGCTAGGAGATCGACCGCATCGGTGTAAGTGATTCTCTTGAACGGCGGCTTCACCGCTTCGAGCCTTTCGACGTCAGCGCCGAGGAGTTTCAGGTCCTCCAATCTCTCCTTCAGAACCTCACCGACCATCGACGCGATTGTTCCTTCGATGTGTTCGAGGAGCTCGTGGAAACCTCCCTTGAACTCCATCTCGAGTAGCATGAACTCGACGAGATGTCTGTTGTCAACGTCCGGCTCGGCTCTGAAGCTAGGGCCTGCGGCCCATACCTTCTCGAGGTACGGTGTCAGGACCTCGAGGTAGAGTTGTCCGGTCTGCGCGAGATACCTGCGCTCCCCGAAGAAATCGACCTCAAACATCGTGGCTATGTTTTCGCACGCCCCCGTCGCCCGCGTGATATGCGGGATGACAACTTCGGTGAATCCCTTTGACTCGAAATACTTCCTTCCCCCCGCGAGCAGCGATGCCTCAACTCTTGCGATTGCCTGGAGTCGCGGATCCCCGAAGGAACGGAAACGATCGAATGTTTTCTTCAGAAGTTCAGAAAAGTTCTGGTCCCGGGTTTCGGGACTTTCTACTTCGTTGCTGGTCCTGAAATGAACCCGCGCTGGCTTGAGCTTGGGTTTCGATTTAAGTATTGAATTGAAAGTTCACAGAGGCGTGTGAATATTCGAGGTAACCGTGAAGAATCAGCTGGGCAAGGATGGCAGGCGTTTCTGACAAACTCGTCCGTCTGAACGCGACCACCGAAATTCGCCCAATCGCCGTCGAACTTGTCAAGTAGGGCCACCAACCTAGGCTCAGCGGGTATCCCGTGTGATTTCAGTAAGGCGAGCAAATCCTCCTCTTGAAAAGATGGACAGGTACACCAAGAAGAAACAGGCCTTCCTGGTCGGCTGCGCTGACTGGACGGTCTCGGTGCTGAACAAGGCTGACGTGCAAGAGTTTGTGGAACTCATGCTCATCAAAGAGGGGATCCCTCCCGACGCTGTTCGTGACGTCCGAGTGATGGTCCTCCCTCCACAGTATCGCGTTCGGGGTATTCTCCACGGAACGCTGCACCTTGAGGCCAAACAGGTCAGCCTTTACCCGGTGCTGCCCCAGTACGGAGGATTCAGCCGAGCACCGAACCGTGACCTCCGCATGTGGGAGGGAGAGATCTCTGACCCCTCTACAAAGGCGGAGCTGACTCATGTGTCGATTGAGACGCTCTTCCATGAATTGCTCCACCTGAAATATCCGAACGACGAACAACGGGTGAGGAAGCTAGCATCAATCTATTACGGCGACTTCGAAGAGTTTTCGGGCACCAGGTCGCGCGTGCCTCGGTTTCCGTCGGGATGACTCCGCAAGTGCATGTGCAGTTTGGGTCAGAAATCAGGATACCGAGGGTAGGGTGGCGTGGCTCGTCTTGTCGCTGAGAAATTTATAAAGTACAAACAATGGATACAGGAGTCCAGCGAACCGCTAAATGCATCTCATCGCATCGACGTTGCTATCTCTCGGAGGGGAGGCCCAAATTTTTTATGCATTGGATCTGGTTGTTCTGTTCAGCATAATCGCGATTCCAATCCTAATGGCCTGGGGATTCTGGAGATCTTCTAAGCGGCAAGGCCGCAGCTGACCACTTGCGTATCTGCCTCTGGCGCGCAAAGAGATAAGAGTCAAAGTGGCTTTTCCGGATTAACACTGTGCCCATATCGCTCGTCCCGCTCCTAGCAGCTTCTGCCTTGGTCGGAGTCCTCCACATGTCAGCTCCCGATCATTGGGTCACACTGGTCATCATGGGTAGGTCCGCAGGCTGGAGCGAACGAAGGCTTGTTGGGGTCTCCTTCGTCGCCGGGCTCGGTCACGTCGTCCTGTCGATCCTCCTCGGCTTCGCGGTGGTGGTATTGGGGCTCGTCTTCTCCCAGATACTCTCTTTCTACGTCACTGAATTCGTGGGTTTCCTCATGTTGGTCGTCGGGCTCGGATACGCGATCAAATCACTTTACCTGCGGAAGACCGAAGATTACGAAAAGGAGGCCGAAGACGAACTCAAGACTCTAAAGAAGGGCGTCGGATACTTCGCGGTCTTGGGGGCCGTGCTTTCCCCCGATCTCAGTATCCTCCCGATCTTCTTGGTTGCGGTCCCCGTGGGGCTCTCGTTTGCGGTCGATACGGCCGCCGTCTTCGCGGTTGCGTCGCTCGTGACAATTCTTCTCTTGGTCATCGTAGGATCGAGAGGGCTGGCGAACGCGTTTGAGAAAGTACCAGAGAAGTATAATGATTCGTTGGTAGGATTTGTTATTGCTCTTGTCGGGCTCTACGTCCTCTTATTCGGCTGATAAGTTCGCAGATTGCACGGATAGGCGTATAAGCCTCGGGGGGACCAACGGTCAAAGGGAGCGCTTCCTACCCTTGGAAAGGACTCACGTCGTGATCGTAGCCGTCTTGGCCATTGGCGCAACGGGATTGGCCGGGGTCTTCCTCTTCTTCCTCGCTCCTAACGTACTCGACGGCAGCACGACCTCATCCAACACTGCTCATTTCACCATAATGGCGACTGAGAGGGGGTTCAACGATAGTGTAGACCACCAGGGAGCGTGGCCGGTAATGCACGCTACGAAGGGGCAGACCGTGATCATCAGAGTCATAAACTCGGAAGTCGTTGAAGCGCACGGTTTCGAAATCCAGCACTATTTCACCGGAGTCTCAATTTCGCCCCGATCCTTCTACGATGTGAAATTCATCGCCGACCAGGACGGCACATTCAGGGTGTACTGCAACATCTTCTGCCTCGTCCACAGCTTCATGCAGAACGGTCAACTGGTCGTAACCGGGTAAAAAGCAGGTTTTAATAAAACGAAACGAGATTCCGCACATTGAATTTCAACGGGCGGAGAGACGCCATCTCGAACACTCTGTTCGCGGCCACGACGGTCGTCCTCCTGCTCTTCGCCGCGAGTGGATTCGACCTCTACCTCACGCGCCAACCTCCTGCGACCCAAGGACTGACCTCCATCTCATTCACGACCGTCACTACTACATCCAACTCGACAATAACCACGGTCTCCACGCTGTTGATTCCTGGAACCGGGGGAAAGATCGTGACGGTGACCAAGACAGCTTCTGGGAACTATACGGGTTTCGGGGTCAACGGCACGTTGATCATCATACCCAACGGGGTGTCGACGAACAGCGCGCTCAATTTCACCCCGAGCAAGGTCAAAGTGATAATAGGAGTCAACAATACCGTGACCTGGCTGAACCAAGATACATCCTCCCAGCACACGGTTGTGACAGAGTCGGCACCAACGAACGCTACATACTGGGGAATAGTCTTGCAGACCGGTCAGACATACTCAGTGACCCTGACCGTACCCGGGGTGTACAATTATTATTGCATGTGGCACCCTGGCTGGATGAAAGCGCAAATAATCGTAGCGAGCAAGTAGCGCCCCAACGGATTCCTAGTTGTTCAGCGTCTCGGCTTCGGAGTTGAGCGCGCCCATCTCGCGCCCAAACCCCCATTTCCTGGCGAGCTTGTCCGCTTCCCTTTCACGTCGGCGCGACTGCTCGGGTCCAACGTTCTCGTTCAACCAGGCGTGGGCCAATTCGTGTGCCATGACAGCCATAGCAGAGGGACGCGAGAGTTTCGTCAGAAGGTCGGAGTAGAATGTAATCGTCTGCGCTACCCGGATGCGTCCTCGGCTCTTCGATCCGGGGATCGCTCCCAGTGAGTCCGTCGTGAGCCCGACGATGCCCTTGATTTTCGCCCGTTTTTTCATCCGCACTTTGTGGAGCGAACGAATCGGCAGGGTGCCCTTTGGGAGGCGGCTCACGACCGAGTCTAGCAGCGCCCGAAGTTCCGGGTCGCCCCATTCAAGATGCAACTTCATACCCTGTCCTCTCTTGGCTTTCATGGTGGACAGTTCCCCCTGCTGTAACAACGAACAAGCGCCAATTAATGCTGTGCTGGGCCCGTCCTGTTTAATTAACAGAGCTTGAAACGCCTACCGTTGGCAACCCTTTCCAGCGCCAAGACTTTGGGCGGGGTGGGTTCGATATTACTTCTTCTGGGTGCGGCGCCGAGCGTGGGTTTCGCTCTCGCGATCGCCGGTTTTGTGATGGTATTGGTGGCTGTGAAATACATTTCTGACTTACTCACCGATAAGTCAATCTTCAACAACATGCTCATCGCGGTGATTCTTGGCATCATAGGAGTCGCGACGGCCGGGCTGCTTGTTGTCGGTAGTGTGCTCAGATTCATCGGTCTCGGTTACACGAACTTCGGACCTGGCTCTGTCTCGACGGCGATTCCAACAGACGTCGTGGGTCTTCTCGTCGCGCTTGTGTTGGGTCTGATTGTTGCCTGGGTTTTTCTGCTAGTCTCCTCTGTGTTCCTCAGAAGAAGTTTCACTACGATTGCGAACAGACTTGGAGTCGGGATGTTCTCGACTGCCGGTTTGCTCTTCCTCATTGGTGCCGCCCTGGCGATCATCATCATAGGGTTCGCTCTCATTTTCGTAGCTGAGATTCTGATGATAGTCGCATTCTTCTCGTTACCCGACCAGGTCCCCGGCATGCAGACGCCGGCCCCGATGCCCTCGGGATAAACCGTAGACGCGAAAGACTGAAAATGAGGGGACTCTCGTGGTAATGACTCTAGACCTGCTTCTTGAGGAGCCCTGTCTCCTGGGCGCTGCAAGCGCAGGGGTATATTCTCCCTTCCTCCGCCATTGTATGCTGACGAATTAGCTCCGTCAACCTTGCTGCCTTCGCTACTGCGTCTGACGGAGATGCGGAGGAAGCTGCCACCATCTCCTCGAAGAGTTCAAGGATTGGCTTGTGCTGATGGAATATTTCTATCGCGTCGCTGGTTCCATCTGTTCCATAAGCCCTGGTAAGGAACCCGAGAAGCTCCGCATCCTCGTAGGCTATGTGTTGCGTGAGTATTTTTCGAAGCTTCAAAGAAAGTGACGCAGCCTTCTTGTTCTCTCCATGTCTGACCGCTTCTTGGAACTCACGCAACTCGGCCCTAATTTGCGTGTGCTCCTTTAGGAGGACTTGTATCAGGTCCTCCGGGTCCATCTGGCGCGACATGGCTTCCCGCCACCCGAGAAACTTCCGTATAAACCCGCGCTATGAGGGAGAACTCGCAGGAGTTCGTCTTTTCCCACGACTCAATGGTAGATACTGCTCAGGTCGGCCCCGGGTGACGCCGGCGGAATCGTTGTCTTGGCGCCCAGGTCACCCCTGTCAATCTCGAATCCGATCATCGCAGAAAGGACCCCGAGAATGCTCCTTACCGAGAGGGGGTGAGGCGCGGGCTCGCCATGATTGACAGAGACCTTGAAACCTCTGATCCCGTGAGATCCGCAGAGCCCGACCACGAGCGATGCGAAGAACGGCGCAGGCTCATTTGACATGATCTTGACCCCCTGTTTCTTGAGCTCCGCCACTCCCTCCATGTCGGTCGCGAAACCCCAAAGGTCGGGATTGTCGGCCGGCTGAAGAGGCGCATCGGTCCACCTGGCCCCAACAGAATAGAGTTCCTCGACGCCAACCTCGGCAGCGAGAGCAAGGATTCTGTGCGCGAATTGGTACTGATCGTCGAGCGGGGACGAATCTCCGGCAAGGAGTAGGAGATCCCTGTCCCCCTTGTTCCGGTACATCCTGCACGCCGGCAGGCTCACGGTCCCGTCGTCCCTAGTGATAACCTCGGGAGGAAGCGAGGAGGAATATGTGGAGCCGACAAGATCGAACCTCATCTTGCGAAGCATGTAATCAGCTAGTTCCCTCCCCTGCGAGTAGAGCGTTCTATACTGGAGGATGGAGGTCGAAATAGAAACTATGAGGACTGGCTTCCTGAGCCTCAGGCCCTTCTCGTAATCTGTGTGCTCCCACAAACCGAAGATTGAGAAGGGGCCAGGCCTATATAGTTCTCTGGATGAATGAGAGGAAGCACCTGCAAGTCGAAATTGTTAAACACCCTTCACAATTCCGCCAATTATGCGTTTCACGATTTATCTTAAATAGCGTCCGCATCACCTTACTCGTAATCTACCAATGACGGCCTACTGGACGACGCTGTCACACCGGGGTGTGGCGGTCCCCGCCGTATACCAGCCGAAGGGGCTCCGCCTGAAGTTGGGGGGGAGGGAAGTCGAAATGAATCCTCTCGCCGAGGAGATGGCCTATCATTTTGCAAAGAAAAAGGATACTCCATACGTCAAGGACCCCGTCTTTGTAGCGAATTTCATGACTGACTTTGCCAAACAACTTCCTGATTGGTGTCGGGACGCCCGATACGACGAGTTCGACTTCTCCGAGTTCTACTCCCAAGTCGACCGGGAGAAGAAAGAGAGGGAGACAATGAACAGGGAGCGCAAGAAGTCCGACTCCGCCGGGAGGAAAGCTTTGAGAGACCAGCTCAAAGCGGAGTTCGGATTTGCGGTTCTCGACGGGAACCGCGTCGAGATTGCGAACTGGATGGTGGAGCCGCCTGGGCTCTTCATGGGGAGGGGTGCACATCCGCTCAGGGGACACTGGAAGCCTCGAGTGACTCGAGGGGATATCATCCTGAATCTCGGCGAGAAGAGCTCTGCGCAGGAAGGGGACTGGAAGCAGGTTGTGCACGATCATAATTCGATGTGGATTGCAAAGTGGATAGACAAACTCACGGACAAGGAAAAGTATGTCTGGTTGCACGAGAGTACGCCGATTGTACAATTTAGGAACAAGGCGAAGTATGATTCAGCGATGAAGGTCGGGATTCATCTCGAGAGGATCAGGAACAAGATCCTGAAGCAGCTTTCCTCGAGAGACAAGACGATTCGCCAGACCGCCACCGTCTGCTACCTGATAGACTGGCTGGGGATGAGAGTAGGTGACGAAAAAGAAGAGGACGAGGCCGATACCGTCGGTGCTTCGACCCTACGAGTCGAGCACGTAAAGATAGACGGCGACAAGATAGAGTTCGACTTCCTCGGTAAGGACAGCGTTAGATGGTCCAAGACGATTATGGCGCCTCCCCCTCCTCTACTGAAGAACCTGCGAGACTTCACGGCGGGGAAGAAGCCCGGTGACCTCGTCTTCGATCACGTCAACTCCAGCACCGTCAATCGATTCTTCTCTGGGATAGTCTCCGGGCTTTCGGCAAAGGTATTCAGGACGTATCACGCGACCTTCGTCGCAGAGGACTTCTTGAAGAAGGCAAGAGTCACGACGAACAAGGACGATGTCTACAAGCTCTACCAGGCGAGGGTCGCGAACCTCGAGGCCGCGAAGTTCTGTAACCACCAACGCACGGTCCCCATGAACTGGGAAGAGTCGCTCGAGAAGAAGAAAGCAAGACTGACGGAACTGAGGAAGAGCGGAAAGAAAGACGACAATCGGATGCACAAGCTCACGCTCGACATAGACCTTCAGGAGAGGACCAGGAACTACAACCTGAACACTTCCCTCAAGAACTACATCGATCCCCGGGTGTACAAATCGTGGTGCGACTACGTGGGGCTCGAATGGACCAAAATCTACACGGCCTCGATGCAGAGGAAGTTTGCGTGGGTCGCTAGGGCGAAGGCGAAATGGGAGCCAGAAGCGGGAGAGGCGATTCAGGTTGCTCCGCAATCAAGCTGAGCGTCCTCATCCCTAGGTGGATTCAGTCCAGTTACCGCAAATGCCGTCTCGAGGGACGAAACCCTCGAGGAGGCTCAGGCCCCTCCGGGAACGGCTGCAGGGGCCTCAATGGTTGCGGGTAGCGTGGATCCGCAATCGTCCTGATTGGGGCGTAATCCAAGTGGTCACTCCTCCGTCTCAGACGGGGTCACCTTCAGCTCTGTGAGTTTCTCTCCGCGGAGCACCCACAGGCTCGTCGCCTTCCCGATCTGCGTTTCCCTCAGAGCTCTGTGGAGGTCGTATAGGCTTGCGACCGGCTTGTCACCGAGCTTCACGATGATGTCGCCCAGAGTGACCCCGGCGTTCCTAGCAGGACTTCCCTGCTCCACCGAGAGGACGAGTAGCCCTTCCTCTTGTCCTATCTCGGGCTTCTTCGAGATCTCGTCAGGAAGATCGATCGAGTCCGTGACGATGCCGAGGAATCCTTTCTTCACCTTCCCGTCACGCGAGAGCTTCCCGAGGACCTCCTTCAGAGTGTCCACGGAGACTGCTATCCCCCGAGACGAGAAGTACGCCACGTTCATCCCGACCAGCTTCCCAGAGGCGTCGACGAGTGGTCCGCCCGAATATCCGGGATTCAGTCGCGCATCTGTGACGACGGCGTTCTCCATCATCACGCCCCACCATCCCTGGATGGACCTCGCGTAGCTCGTTACGATTCCCGAAGTTGCGCTCGCTTTCTGTCCCATCGGGTTCGCCATCGCGAGTACGAATTGGCCTGTCCTCAGGGAGGCTGAATTCCCCTGCTGGATCGGTGTGAGGTTTTCGGCCTCGATCTTCAGCAAGGCCACGTCCGAATAGTGGTCTCTGCCGACGATCTTCGACTCGAACGTCCTCCCGTCGTTCAACCTGACCGTAACGCTCGTCAGTCTTCCAAGCACGTGGTTCGCTGTCAGGATATGGCCGTCGCTGCTCCAAACAATTCCAGACCCGGCCCTTCTGCCTGCTCCAACGGTCGCCACCGAAGGTGAAACCTTCTCGGCGAGCTGGGCTACTGCATCAGACAGTGACTGCAGCAGCTCTATTGCGTTTGTTTCGTTCACTTTTGAATCACTGACAGGGGTAGGGCACGGGCCCTACTTGTTGAGTGTCGTATTGGGTAACTCGGTCACATTGACGCGGGGTTGAGGTATCCAGCCGGGACGGCGAACTGCAGGATCCTGCCGCCGCGCGGAGCGTAGAGCTTCGATACGTGGCTCATCAACTGGTGAGAGGCCTTAACCGCCTCGCTCACATCGTTCCTTCCGGCAACCTTCGCATCAATGTCCAACTGCCCCGGAGAAAACCTTGCGTCGATCTGCACCGCGCCATCGTCTGTGACCCACTTTAGGACGGTCCCCTCCTCCGAGAGCGAATAACCGACCCAGCGCAAGGCGCCGAACCACTTCCCCTTCAACTGGGAGACGACCTCCGACAGTTTGACATCGTAAGGCAGAAGCGTATGGAGCAGCGGTATCCGGGCTTCCGCGACGCCCAATGGTCGGACGGCTGGGACTTCCTTCGCCCTTTCCGTCACGATGTAACCTTCGGGGGCTCTGGTGACGACCCCCTGTTCCTCGAGCCTGTCGAGAGCCCTAGAGAGCGTTTCGGGGTGGGCTCCCGTTATGCGCCTGAGCCCGTCGAACGAGAAAACCGTAAGACCTTCTTCTTCTATCGCCTGCACCACTTCCGCATCACGCGCGCTAAGCGGAGCGGCGTCGATTTCGTGACCGTAGGGAGTTCTGGGCAACTTCTCAGCGCTCCTCACAACGGTTCGCCCGCCTTATATAGGTAGTAGTAACTTGCTACCGAGTAGGTCAAGGGCGGCTTACTTGCTCGCTAAGCCTCCAAAGTTCGTCGGTCGGCGCTGTCGTAATTGTCTCTCTTTTGCCATCGCGCCGAATCAGGACGCTAGGTCCCCTCCTGAATACCCCGATCCGGCTGACGTCTATCCGAAGGGCCGCTAGGGCCTTTCGCACGCGAGGCTCTCGACCTGTCTCAACCGCGAGAAGCAACGTCCCAGAACTTATGAGTTTGAGGGGATCGATTCCCAGCGCTTTGCAGATTATGTTCGTCTCCTGCGCCACCGGAATATTCTTCTCGACGAGCTCTACTCCCAGTCGCGCAGCGAACGACATTTCGTACGCTGCACCAAGGACGCCGCCCTCAGTGCAATCATGCATCGCGTGAACAGCACCCGTCCCGTAGGCAGCGACAGCTTCCTCGACGATGCTCAGGTCTTTTGCGAAGGACTTCGCGCGTGTTAGGATAGAGTGCTCAACCTTCAGGCCGAAGCGTTCTGGCTCTGACGCGATAATCGCAGTCCCCTCGAGTCCCGAGACCTTGGTCATCAACAACGAGTCTCCCTCCCTTGCATCCGCTGAAGAGATGAAAGTCTCGGCCACCGCGAACGCGGTCGTGACCACTATAACTCGAGGGAGCCCTGGGGTCAATTCGGTGTGCCCGCCGACGATCGTGATTCCGAGCTCCTTTGCGGTATTTGCGACCTGCGATGTGACCCTTTTGACATCTTTAGTCGTAGATCTCTCGGGGAAGAGGACGACGGATTGCATGAATTTCGGACGGTTTCCCGTAGTCGCGACATCGTTGGCGCTCACGATCACCGCGTAACGCCCGACATCGTCTAACACACCAGTCACTGGATCGGATTTCACGATCAGAAATCGTCTCCCGAGTTTTACCACCCCGACGTCTATCCCTATCCCCGGCTTGAGCACCAGGTCCCTCGATTCTTCCCCCGTCTTGGAGAAGACGAATTCACTCAGCATTTCAGGGGTGAGCTTCCCCCTCGCGAGCTTCAACTTTGTCTATTCGGATGGTCTACCGATCCCAATTCGAGAGATGATGAAGAGACTAGCTGCTCCTCTCGGTGGGACATTATCCGTTGGACGCTGCGTACCAGAGGGAGAGCGACAATGAGACCGACGACCGCCTGCATGACGTTGAACGGGATTTCGACGCTGGCGGCAGTATTTCCAAGGATGAGAGTTTCGTACAGGAAGTAACCGATTACCATCTCCGAACCACCAATCAATATCGACAGTGCGAGCCACCCTACCCTTTGTTCAATCCTTACCCCTACGAGAACAATTCCCGCGAAGACGGCGACCGCAAGACCGACCCAGAACAAAGGGGGCACCGAAAACGTAATGTTGGCCTGCGGTGTGTACGGAGGTGCTCCAATGGCCAATTGAAAGTCCCCTGAATAAAAAGTGGAACCGACCGAAGCTACGAGGAACGCGGTAACCACTCCCAAAAGTAGACTGATCACTCTCCAATTTGTGACAGTGAAGCCTTTCAGAGCCAGGTTTCCCAAATATCCAACTATGAAACCCTCGCCCGCCTTGATTACGAGTGTTCCTGGGGCGAATTGGGGGAATCCCAAGGAGAGGTCCGAAATCATTGACCCCACTCCTCCAGCGAAAGCCCCGACATACGGGCCCATCAAGAGCGCGGCCGTGTAGACCATTATTTCGCCGACGTTGAAGTACCCGGTGGTTGCGGGGATGCTCGCGTTGATCATCATCGTAGCAGCCGCTACAAAAGCGGTGAATATCGCCGCCCCTGCGACGACACGCCTTTCTACCAAGCGAAAAGACTAGAATCGGTCCCGAATATATAAGCCGCGGCCTACATATAGGAGGGTCGAGTTCTTCAACACAGCAGAGGAATCAGGTTCCCCAAGGTGTTGGAGATGAAGGTCGGTTCAGCCTCAGACGGAAGTCGCTCGGAGTAGCGATTGACCCACGCGGTTGAGAAACCCAACCCGGTCGCGGGTATGATGTCATGGTAGACGCTTTGGGCGACGTGGAGAACTTCCTCTCTGGTGGCCCCCGTCCTTGAAAGGAATTCCTTCCAGTGTTTCGGGGCCGGTTTGTAGGAACGAATCTGCTGCGCCGTGACGAATCCGTCAACTTCGAGAAAATTGTCTTTGATCGTTTGTTCAAGCAAATTGGTATCAACGTTCGAAAGTATGAACCTCCTGAGCCCGAGCTCCCCCATCTTTTCGAGCGCTGAGCGGGTATCGGAGAAAGCGGGCCATCTGGGCACCGACAGCGAGAATTCATCAGCGGCCTTTTCAGATATGGGTCTTCCTACACGCCGAGCGGTTGCTATAGCGACGTTTCTCAAGACGTCGCGGTAAAGTTTGTACTCTTTCTCTTCCGCCGGCTCGAGCTCGAGGTAGAGCGGAAGAAGGTCGACGTCAGGCTTCGCGTCCCCGTAGATTGCACGGCCGAGGTTCTCTTGAATCCCCGCTTTCCAATCTATCAGGGTGCCATAGCAGTCGAAGGTCAGAAACCGGAATCTTATGTTAGTCATCTAGCTCTTCTTTCTTGCGTGCCGCACCGCCGCCATGACGATGAGCCCTAGCGGGAGCCATAGTGTGAGCCCAGCCCTGGTCGACACAAGGAACACAGTCTCGAATGTGGCGGCGAGGACCAGGACCCCCGCGAGGAGAATAATTCCGTAAGGTAGGAGCGAAAGCTCTCTCCTGAGCCCGTGTCTCTTCACGGCCCAAATGATCATCACTCCCTCACTGACTGCCAACGCATATGCCGCCAGTTCCACAACTGTGTAGGGGAACAGAAAGTAGACAGCCCCAAGGGCGAGCGGTGGGACATTACTCCCCTGCGCTAGTACTTGTATGACTTGACCCGTCGCGAACATCGAGTAACCGAAAAAGAACGCTCCGAAGAGCGGCACAATGTCGAACAGCGCGATCCGGAAGTTGTTTGCGAAGATCAAAACAATCGTCTGCGGGGGTGTACCGCTCGTGGCGTTGTTGATCAGATCCCTCCCCTGGTTAAGGAGTATCTGCTTTTGGGAGGGAGCCACCGGCGCCAGGGTCGCAGCAAAGAAAATTGCTAGTTCGAGCAAGAAGGCAACCGCATAAAGTTTCATCCTCGACGGAGCGAGGAGGAGCTGGAGCCGCGCGAATGCTCGGGCGCGCCTCTCTTGCCTAATAGTTTCCATTAAGTCTCAGCTCCCCTTTCCGCGGTAGAAGGCTTTTTTTCGCTCCTTCGCTTTCGGGTGCCAATTGGCGCTCGATCAGATCCGGATGAATCGCTTGGCTTAGAGGGTCGCTCGAAATATTCCCTCGTTTCTTTTCGCCAGAGATTGTACGCAACGAGCGTGTCGATGACAAGCGCGAGAACCGTCAGAGAACCAAACGTCAACAGCCCAAAGATTATTCCGGCCAACGCGAGTCCCAAGCCAGAGTTCCTCGCCCAGGCCTTCCGGCGCCAAATCCCGGCTCCCACGAAGAGCGCCCCGATCGACAGGAACAAGAAGAAGAAGATGAAAATCACATCTAACGGCCCCGCGAAAATCAGATTCGTGGAGCCGGTGTAGAACGCGTATGCAATTGCTGGTACCGTTTCCAGGAGCGAAAAGAGTCCCAAGAATATCTCGAGGCCCGCTACTAGAGTGATTCTTCTAGGCCTAGGAGGCTGCATCGCCTCTATTGGGCAAGGAAGACCATTTACAAAAGGATGATTCCGGTGATCCGAAATATGACTAGACGAACACGAAGAGCGTTCCAAGAAGGTAGAGTATCCCCGACGCCGTCGCTCCAATGCCGAGGGTCTCCAGCCCGCTCTTCCACGCGCGTCTCTTTACCACCAAGCCTTTCCAGTAGCCGGCGGCGAACAAGAATGCCAGCGACAAGCCGACCGAAGTCACAACGGAAGTACTTCTTGCCCCGAAAATGAAGTATGGAATCAGGGGAACCGCCGCGCCGAGCAGAAAGGAGAGACCGATCGCCACTCCCACCTTGACTGGATTCTCCAAATTTGACCTGTGGAGGTGCAGCTCGTTGGTCAGCATGTCCTCCAACCATGTCCGTTTGTCCGACGTAACCTTATCCACCACGGAGGCTGCCTCTTCGGCGCTCAGCCCCTTCTGCATGTAGATGTTCTTCAATTCCCATCGTTCTTCATCAGGCTCGTGCTCTATCTCGTAAGCTTCTCGGTTCGAATCTGCTTTGAAGAGGTCGTATTCGGACCGCGCGCTCAGGATCCCCCCGAAGAGCATGGACACCGACCCCGCAAGCATGGAGGCTATTCCCGCGAACCGGATGAGGTCTACGTTCGACACAGCGCCGGCGAAACCCGTCAGGAACGCCAGATTGGTAATCAGGCCGTCTGACAGGCCAAGCGCCGTCGACGCGATCAGGCCGCGCGCCTGGATGTGTTTGTGCTTCTCCAGGAATTGAAGACTGTCCGTCCCCGTCGGTGCCGGTTTTTGTCTTGACGGGGCAGGCGCGTCACCGGGCTTCCCCATTGGTTGGAGGGATTTTCTTCGTCTATCACTTAAAGGGTTTTGCGGGCGAAATCGTCGCTCGGAGGTCATTTGCAAAGGGCTCGAAAATCGGGCCATGGCGCCTGATTCGGCTGAAAAACACCGCAAATATGGATTTAGAAGCCAGAATAATCCTCCAATTTAGAATTCACCTATATCACAGTGACATCAATCGTGTGAATGCTTAAGTTTATATGCAAACTTTACCCTACGGAGGGTATCATGACCCTCGACGAAAGAATCAGAATCGGAATGGTGGCCTTGACGGGTGCAGGTCTTGTTTTTGCATCCTTAGGGCTCCACATAGGACCACTCGAAATAATCGGTGGGGCTGGAGTAGGTTAGAGTCCACCGCGGACCCTCTAATCTAGCCCTCCCTTTATTTTCATTATCAGGTTGTCGAACCGCAGCGTAAGCTCTTGCTCGTTGAAGACCCACTTCTTTTGAGTCTGGTCGTAGAGCTTGTATGCTATGGTGAAGGCAAGCGCATTGGTCTGGTCCATGATGAAATACTTTGACTGGTCCCTGACCGGTGAAATCACCTCTTCAAGATATTGCAGACCCTCCGTGACAAAGTCCACCGGAAAAGCGATCTCCGCGAAATAGTGGATCCCCGATGCCTCCGCCCATAGGAATGGAAGCCCGGCCATCTTTGACATCAGCCGCATTCTCGACACGTGGTCGAGATTCATCACCAGCAGGTCAACGAACACGTACCTGTGTTTTCTGTGGAGGGCCTTCTCGATTTTGTAGTCGTACCGAGTCCCCATCCAGTTTATTCTGTAGAATTTGATTAGTCGTTCCCGGGCGACGTGCGTTGCATAGTGCCACGCCAGCTTCTTGTAATTCACGTTGAGCTTTTCGGCGATCTCGGTAAGCGGCTTGTTCGCGTCCATCATCAGCTCCTTCAATAGTAGGAGATCGAGATAGTCGAACTTGCCCGTCTGCGCGGGGGTATACGACGCAACCTGAAACTCGTTCCCGCTAGGGGCCGACCATCCGAAATCCCATCGCCCCGTGTTGAAGTCGTAGTGTTCCGCCTTCATGGGGACGTTCTTGAACCAGTCGAAAGAGAATATTTCCAGATGCGAGAAGAGTCCCCTGTCCCTGAGCTTGTACATGAAGTTCTGGAAAGAGGCGATGTACTCGACCGGAACGCTAGCTGAAATTATGAACCTTCCATCGGGTATCGTCTTCGTGTAACCCACGACGTAGCATAGCTCGTTCATCGCGATCATTATTGGTTGGGCGTACGCGCGATACTCCTCCCCAAAGTCTGCGATCATGAAGACCCTTCGGAGACCAAGCTTTTCGTGGTCGGGCATGGCTTGCACCGCAAAACCTGAATTGAGGATTTTTTCCTTGTACCTGTACCTGACCGACTCCTTGTACTGGCCGAGTCTACGCGCGATTTCCGGGATGTCTGGCCCGAGGTCGGAAAGAAGCTGTACCAGTTGAGCTGTTCTGATATTCAGGTCCTTCTTCGATTCGCTTTCTTGTTCGAGTTGCGTCAAAGATCTCGATGTGCTCCGGCTATCATGATAATACATGCGGGTATAGTTATTAAACTATGCTGATTCCGAATACACATATCATATTTGCATACTTTCTTTGCACTAATCCACATTATTATACACGCACGCTCCGCCACCACTGTTTGTTAGAATTGATTATATAACTTTACGTACTTTCTATGCATTATCCGAAAGTGTCATCCTGTAGAAGGGCCGTTCTGCTGGGGATAGTCACCTGGGATTCCCTCAACTCTTGAGGCCGTTCTGCGGGCGCCGCTCCGTGCCGATGTGGTCTTCTCGTAAGCTGGGAAAGGCCGCTCCACACTTATATCGTCACAAAGCCGCGAGCAGCGACATGCCCCTCAGGGATCGCCGACAGGAATACTCCTGGCCAAAGAGCGCAATGACAGACGTGAATCTGAGTACCGAGAAAAAAGACTACGGGCGCGACGAGGTAGTTGCCGCAAATCTGGAGTTCAGGATTGTGGGGGGGGTCAGGGAAGCGTTCAACCCGGACGTGTGGACGGTCGCGTGGGAGGATTTTGACAAGCTCCATCGACTCAGGATTTACGCATCCGTCGGAGCTTTGCGTCCCGCAGGGATTACGAAAACACTCGGTAAGGTCGAGAAGGTAGTGAGGAAGGCGAAATTCTACTGGAGCCGGGACCCCGACCTGCCTTACAGAATCTGGGCGATGATAATCCCGGAGGATGGCGGCCCACCGAAGTTACCCTTGAACGTGGAGGATGCGAAATCGAAGATGTACGACATCGTCAAACGTTTTGAGTTTCCAGCTGGGAAGCTTGGGCCCGGGACCCACAAACTGGTCGGGACAGCCGAAGCAAAATGGGGAAGGTTGAGCTACATCGAAAAAGGGGGAGTGTCCGGGAAGTCGAGCCTGGTCGTGATAAAGATTGAATGAAGAGACCTGGTCCGCAACGGTCGAGTGGGTGTCCCGTGACACATTCATCGGGTGCCACCTTCAGCTGGGATTCAAGATCCCTTAAACTTACGAAACAGAGAGCCAGTGAATCAGACGGTCATTACGATCTTTCCAAAGTGTTTGCTACTCTCCATCCTCGCTTGAGCCTTCCCGGCCTCCTTCAGCGGAAACGTGGAATCCACGATCGGCTTCAGCTTCCCCGACTTGACGAGTTCGACGACCTTAAGCAATTCGCCCTTGCTCGCCATGAAACTACCATAGATTGTTAGTTCCCGGTTGAACACATATCGGAGGTCGGTGACCGCCTCGGCGCCGCTAGTCGCCCCGCAAGTTACCAGCCTCCCTCCCTTGGCGAGGGCCCTGACGCTTTTCCCCCAGGTCGCTTCGCCTACATGTTCGACCACCACGTCCACCCCGCGCTTCCCGGTTATCCTTCTCGACTCTTCCGCGATATCCTGCTCATAGTGATTGATCACGTAGTCCGCTCCGAGCTCCTTGGCCCTTGCTAGCTTGGTCTCGTCGCCCCCCGTAGCGATGACAGTCGAGTTGTACAGCTTAGCTATCTGGATAGCGGCAGACCCCACCCCCGAACTGGAACCAAGGACGAGGACCGTCTCCCCCGCCTGGATGCCTGCTTTCGTGACCAACATATGATAGGCGGTCTCCGATACCAGCGGAAACGCCGCCGCCTCTACAAAACCCAGCCCCTCTGGCTTTTCGACGACGTTCACCCTCAGGACCTTGACGAGCTCGGCATATCCCCCGTCTACTTCATACCCGATAATCGTGTAGTATCGGCACTGGTTGTCCTTCCCGAGGAGGCACTTGTCACACCTGCCGCAGCTGATTCCCGGGTTCACGATTACCTCGTCGCCGACCCTAATTTGGCCTTCTGACGGAGGCACCCTTTCGACGACCCCGGAGATGTCCGACCCCGAAATGTGCGGCAAAGGAATCTTGACTCCGGGGAGACCCTTCCTCGCCCACACGTCCAGGTGGTTCAGCGCGCACGCCTTCACCCTAACCAGGACTTCGTCCGCGCTGGGAACAGGGTCGGGTGCGTCCTCGTATTGCAGTACCTCGGGACCCCCATTGCGATGGAACCTGACGGCCTTCACGCACCTGACACGTGCTCGCTCATTTTTACGCTTTAGGAGTCACCGTCAGGTGACTTCCGAGGAGTCTGGCTCACCAACACTTTCAGTCTACCCTCCCTAGATAATTCGTTTGAGAGTACAATCACGGTTAAATATCGTCGGAGCAAGAAAATCAATTTCTCCATGGCGCTTCAGCGTTCTGTATTCCGGGACGAGAGTGTCCTCTTTCCCGAATTCCTCCCACACTCGACTCCGCACAGGGTCGACCAGTTCAGGGCCCTTGAGCTCTACTTCCAGAGCGTCGTGCAGAACGCTTCGCACGCCAGTCAGAACGTTCTCCTGTGCGGTCCGGTCGGGTGTCACAGGAAAGGACAACTCGTTTTGATGCTCGACGGATCTCTCAAACGTGTCGAAGATGTGGCTCAAGGAGATTTGTTGATGGGTCCTGATAGTGCCCCAAGAAAAGTGCTTGAGACGGTACATGGTTTTGGACAGATGATTGAAGTCCTGCCGATAAAGGGAAAACCGTTTGTAGTTTCTGAGGACCACATTCTGACAGTCATACAAACTCGATTGAAGAAACACCCACGAAAACCATCTGAAGATACTGAAGGGATAATCAAAGACATCAGAGTAAGCGAGCTGTTGAGCCATCCAAGATGGAAGGTTGGTCCGAAGGGACTTTACAAGTTAATCAGAACTGGTGTCGATTTCCCTCGGATGTCAGCTGGGCCGATTGATCCTTACTTTCTTGGTGTGTATTTAGGGGACGGGAGTAGCGCCAATGGCACTATCGCGATCACTTCGGCAGACGCAGAAATATCGAATGTCGTAAATAACCAATCTGGAAAATACTTGCTGAAAGTACGCCAGTACCCAGCAGGCCAAGCCCAAGAATATGTACTGACTCTGGGGAGGACAGGTGGACAAACATTACTAAATGGGCTAGCCAAGGATTTAATCGAGTTAGGACTTTACAAGAAAACATCTGAATCAAAGTTCATCCCATCCCAGTATAAGTTTGGGTCAAGAAGAATACGACTAGAAGTTCTCGCTGGATTACTGGACACAGATGGTAGCCTAGATGCAGGATACTTTGATTTTATGACCAAATCGAAACAGCTCGCTGAAGATGTGGCATTTGTGTCCAGAAGCCTTGGGTTCTACGCTTTTGTCATGGAGAAATCCTCCCATGACCAATTCGGCCATGAGGGATTGTATTACAGGGTTGGAATTTCAGGCGACATTTCCAAAATTCTTACTAGGGTTAGTAGGAAACAGGCACAAACAAGAAGGCAGAAAAAGAGCGTCTTAAGGACGGGCTTCACCCTAAAACCTCTAGGGGAAGAAGAGTACTTCGGTTTCAGGGTCGATTCTGACCAGCGATATCTCTTGGATGATTTCACGATAACGCATAATTCTGGCAAGACGATGCTGGCAAAGAAGCTCGGAGAAACGCTTCAGAAGAAGGCTGTACTCTACGGCAATATCGTAAAGCTGTTTCACGTGAACTGCAGGATAGACAGGACGCTGCAGGCTATCTTCGTGAAGGCGCTCAACACGCTCGGGCACGAGTATCCTTCACGTGGATACAGCTCCGAGGAACTTCTGCAGACATTGCTGGAGGAGCTGAAGGGGGACAGGGTGCACCTGATAATCGCCTTCGACGAAGTCGACTCGCTCGTATCCTCGGACCCGTCTTCCCTGTACACGATAACCAGGCTGAGGGAACTCTCCCAGTCGAGCCAGGTCTTCTCGTCGCTCCTGATTTCGAAGACGCTCGACTACCTGAAGATGGTCGACCTGAGCACGCTGAGCTCCATTCAGTGGAACACTGTCACGCTCGACCCGTATTCCGAGGATCAGTTGTACGACATACTCGAATCCAGAACCGGCGACGCGTTCAACGACGGGGTCGTCGGCGAGGACTGTCTTGAGATGGCGGCCGGCATAGCAAGCACCTACGGGGACGCGCGTTACGCCCTCGACCTGATATACAGGGCGGGGAAGATGGCCGACCTGTCGGGGTCCCCGAGGGTCAGCCCTGAGTACGTCAGGCACGCGAAGGCGTCCCTCCCGCCGCAGTTCAGGAAGGAGGAGCTGTCATACCTCACCAAGCATCAGAGGATAATCCTGATGGCCATATCGAACCTCTTCAAGAATAATTCATCCGCTTACGTCACGATAGGGGAGGTTGAGAAGGGATACAACGCACAGTGCGAAACCATGGGCTTCAACGCCAACCATCATACGCAGCTCTGGAACGACGTCAACGAACTCTCTAGGAAGGGGATCATTGAGACGCAGCTGTCCGGGAAGGGGCTGAAGGGGAGGACGACGCTGATCAGCCTCTCCCTCGTCTCCGCGAAGGACCTGATCGGCGAACTCGAAAAGGGGATGGTAGCCGACGCGAGGAGTTGAAGACCTATTCTCTTCCTACGGAAGAGTGAAGATACTCGGAATCATTCTCGAGAGCGGCGAGCTGAACATAACCGAGATAGCGCGAAGGTCCGGGCTTTCCCACTCGTCAGCGGCGCGGCATCTCGAGTTCCTGGTAGGTTCTGGCCTCATCACTGAGAAGAGGTTCAACAGGATAAGGATCTTCAGGGTCGACCACTCGAATCCTTTCATAGAAACACTGAACCGTTTCGTATCGGATTGGAATTCGCTCTCAGCAGCCGGGAGCGTAAGGAAGTCATTCAGCTAACATCGAAGCAAAGGTCGAGACGTAAGTGTGGAAGGCACCCGGCCCCCTTGCGTGCTCGCCGCACAGACAAATCGGCGAGACCTTCCTCCTGTCACATGTGACAGCATAGGGGCACGATGGACAGGCTTCGTTCGAGCAGACAAGGCACATGAGCGACAGTTCCATATCTTCACCCAGAGCACCTGATATGGTCTTCACCGCGGACTCAACGTCGCTCTCGTGGCCCAACTTGAATCCCAGCTCCCTGTCGTACCTGACGCCTTGTTTCATCAGCGCAGAGAAGACGTCCGAACCCAGGCGGGGGAGCCGGAACCAGCCGCCGAGCACCAGCTTCATTCCTTCACTTTGACCCTGGCAGCCTCTTTGTCGAGGAACTTCTCGAAAGTCTCGTCAAGGTTGAGACTCCGAAGCAGCTCGCCCCTGAACTTCTTCGAAGACGAGAGGACGAACAGATAAGGTATGTCCTGTACCGCCGTACTGTCCCGCCCCTGGTGCAGTCTCCCAGAGTAGCTCGCTGTGATTTCCTTGATCTTTCTGGAGTCGTTCCAGATCCTCAGCTGGAGGTTCCAGGGAGCGGAATCTTGCGAGTATTGGACGGCATGATCTCCCAGCGCTTCCTTCAGTTCGTGCGCGAGCATGCTGTCGAAATATCTCAGGAGTCTCCAATCTTTTCCATTCATTATCTTCCCCATGATAATGTCCGCCCTTGAGAGCACGTCGAGCGCCCTCGCTCTTTCGTCACCACCGAGACCCGACCTGATAATGCTCGCCTGTAGGTCCCTCAGCTTGTCTCGCGGTTGTTTCGGGTAGGCGCGGAGCGCCCGCAGGCTCGTCTCTGAGTCCTTCGCGTCGAAGAAGGTATTAATGGCCTGGACCGTCGTCATCTCGACGTCCTTGTATCCTGTAGAGCCCGCGCTCTGGAAGGAGTTCAGCGCGTACCTCAGATCCCCGTTCGCGCCCTTGACGACAGCTTCGTATTCTTCGTCGGTGTAGGTAGAACCTTCCTCCTCGGCGACGCTTCTCAAGTACAGCTCTACCTCCCTCGGGGCGGGGGGCCTGAACCTTATGACGAGGGAGACGTCCGACAGCTTCCGAACCTGTTCGGATTCGGGGTCGTTCGCGGCCATCACGACGGGGTTCTGCGCCGACTTCACTGTGTCCTTGATGAAGTCGATCGCACCGAAGTCCTTTCTCCCAGAGAGTCCATCGACTTCGTCCAGGAATATCAACGACCTTTCACCGTAGAGGTTCTCGCTCGAGGCGACCTCCCCTATTCGCTTGACGAGTTGGTCCTTTTTCCTGGTATCACTCGCGTTCAACTCGACGAGATTCATGGCGAACTCCTTTGCCGCGAGGTGCACGAGAGTCGTCTTCCCAGTCCCCGGAGGGCCCACAAGGAGGGCGGCTTTGCTCCCGGGTTTCCACTTCCTGAACCAGATCACAAACTTCAGACGGCTTTCCTCATTGCCGACCATCGAGGCTATGTTCTTGGGCCTGTACTTCTCCGACCACATACTCAAAGGGCGCCCCCGATGAAGACGAACAGCCCCACGAGCATCCCCAGAAGTGCGGTCTTTTTCACGGCCAGCGCTTTTTCCCTGTCCGGTTCCCGCAATATCGATACCGCGAGGTAGATGAAGATGAGGTCGGGCACGACTACCCCGACTTCGTAGAAAAGGTTGGACAGCCTAAGGAAGAGCGGGACCAGACTCGTGAAAACCGCCAGCAGGAAGAGCCCCGCGCCGACCCGTGACGCCGCGTTGAGCCCGCTCGCGACCGCCACCGACTTCACTCCCCTTCTGGCATCACCGGCCGTGTCTGCCATCGCCTTGACGACCTCCCTCCCGACCCCTGCGAAGAAGGAGGTGAACGCCATCATCAATAGTAGAGAGTTGAAGATGCTCCCGTTGGAGACCACACCGCCGTATATGAAGGGAATCGCGAGCGAGGATGCGACGATGAAATTCCCCGGGAGACCAGCCTTCTTCGCCCTGCTGTTGTACAACCATGACAGGAAGGCGTAGAGCGCGGCGATCGCCACAGCGACGATGTTGACCGTGAGGACGGCGAACGCCATCCCTGCCATGAGCATCAAGACGGAGAGCCTGTAGGCGCCCTGCAACGTGATTCCACCGCTGGGGAGGGGCCTCCCAGGCTGATTCACCCTGTCCACTTCGATGTCATAGTAGTCGTTCACGACCATCGAATAGGCGCATATGAAGAAGCCCGTGAGGAAGCCGAAAACGCTGTTAAGCACAGGAACCTGGCTGGGTTTCGAAACGAACTCGCCGACGATGACAGCGAAACCGATCATAGCGCAGTTTATCGGTCGGATTAACGTTGTTGCAGCCTTGAGGGTCAACGGGAGATTCCCTATTTGTTGAATCGAGCTTTGCTGATCTTGTAGTAGATTACTTCTCCGCGTCTTTCGATGACCGCAATTATGGCTTCCTTCCCCATCTTGGCGATCTCCTTTACCGACTTTAGCAGGTCGTCAACCCCCGTCTCTATCCCTTCGTCGAGCGCAAACACAACGTACTTCGCGGCCTTCCTCGGGAAGTCTCCCCGCTCGTAGACCCTGAGGTCGGTTCCAAATCCGAACCCCTCCTTCACGATGTAACCTCTACTTCGCAGGTCCCTGTATATTATGAACCTCGTCCATGACTCCTTTGACTTCCTCTCTGCCCTCTCCGAAAGTTCCTGGAATGAAACCTCTTTCCCTGGTGGCTCCGTGAGCTTTAGTTTTTGGGCGTATAAGAGGTAGAGAGCCTCGTAGTCCTTCAGGAGGAGGCGCTTCCCCTCCTTCATCCCGTACCCCGACTCCTCCAGCTCCCCGAAGCGACTCTTGTCGGACACGAAGACCTTTCCGTCCTCGAGCACGGCCTCGAAATTTGCCTCCTCTAGCTTCTGTGTTGGTGCGGGCGAGGTCTCCAAAAAGCGTCGTTCGCCGAGGCGCGTGCAAGCGGTTTTAAGGTTTCGCGGCGTCGGGCGACAAAACCTATAGGATGAACCCCGTTGCCTGAAATTCGGACGATGGAGGACTTCTTCACGCTTAGAACCGTCATGTGGGAGCGCGACACGGTGAAGATGATCGACCAAACCGCACTTCCCGGCCGGTTGACCTACCGAAGTTTCACCGATTGGGAGGACGTCGCGGTTGCGATCAAGACCATGGTCATCAGAGGAGCCCCCGCGATTGGTGTCGCGGCGGCTATGGGCCTTGCATTAGCGGCTCTACAGTCGAAAGCAAGAGGAAGAGAAGCGCTGCTGGCAGACATGGAAAAGGCCTCGACGGGGCTGAAAAACACCAGGCCAACTGCGGTGAATCTGTTCTGGGGAATCGATCGCGTGATGAGAAAGGCTCGAGAGGCCTCTGCCGAAGCTGAGGTGATCAGGTGGGCGGTCGTAACCGAAGTGAAAGAAATGGCGGAGGAAGACGTCCGGGTCAACCGGAAACTTGGGAAGATTGGGGCCGAACTGATAGAGAACGGAGACGCCGTCATGACCCAGTGCAATGCTGGTGCTCTCGCCACCGTGGGATACGGCACAGCTCTCGGAGTCCTCAGGGCTGCGAGGGAAGCGGGCAAGTTCGTCAAGGTGATTGTGCCCGAAACCAGGCCAGCCCTGCAGGGGTCCAGGCTCACGGCTTTCGAGCTCAAGCGCGACGGTTTTGACTGTACCCTGATTTCCGATACTGCTGTTGGATACATGCTGAGCGCTGGCCGCGTCCAAAAAGTGATCGTCGGAGCTGACCGAATAACTCGTGACGGCTACGTATTCAACAAGATTGGGACATATCAGATTGCGGTAATGGCCCAAAGGCACGGTGTACCTTTCTATCCAGCTGCTCCGCATTCTACATTCGACCTGAGTAAGACGCACGAGCAGGTTTCGATCGAACAGAGGGGTTTCGACGAAGTTGTCAGGGTTAAGGGGAGGAGAATCGCACCCAAGGGAGTATCGGTGGCGAACCCAGCTTTCGACATGACTCCCCCCGAACTCGTGACATCTATAATTTCCGACCGGGGTGTGATCGGCAAGCCCCTTCAGGAGAATATCGAAGCCCTCATGCGCAATTAGGCTTACTCCCGGCGATTCTTGTTGATTACTCATGGCTCATGGATCACATAGATTGAAGCATTCAGCACAAACAAATAGTCTGACAGCAGTCTAACAGTGACGAGATTGAAGAAACTGGCGTCAGTCGCTAGCTCTGTCTTGGCTTTCCTAGGCGGTATCCTGATCTTAATCGGTGGTTTCGGGACCCAGAGCTTCCTTTTGTCACTCTTTCCGTACATACAGAACGAGGCGGTAGTCTATCTCCCAGGGATTGCAAGCGTGACAGTATCGCTTGCGATTCTCGTCCTTAGTCTCCTGATCGGGTTAGGCGGCTTCACTGTGATAACGGGGGCACTCGCCTTGTTCTTCGAACATGTTAGGTCGGGGAGACTGTTAATTGCGTTGGGGGGCGGAGCCGGGTTTCTCGGCCTAGGCGTCTCCTTCCTGTACTCCCTTTTGGTTAAAGGGTATCCCCTAACTTCTGAACATTTGGCTTATTGGTTCGGGCTCGCCCTCGCAGTGGGAGCGAGATGGCTCGCAGGACAAAGCCGCTAATGCTGGGAATCGTGTTGTTATTTCAATACTGAGAAACCAAGGCGCTCCTTGGGAAAGGTTCCTCACGCTTACAGCTCTTGTCTTACTCAGGCCTTCGTGATAGAGAGCGATATACGCTTCGCTATGCAACAGTCATCGACACAAGCGTGAATGTGAAATTCTCCTGAGTGTCTGTCCCGTTCCGATGGACAGTTCCCGCAAGGTGTAGCAGGGTGAGGAATTGGACCGTCGTGTTGGGCGGGGTTCCTATCCCCAGAGTGTAAGCTGTCAGTGTGAAACTTGAGTCGCAGGTGGTCAGCGTCTCAGGGAGTAGCAAGGGGAGCGGATGTAAAGGGTTGGTCTTCGGGAGGAGGTATGGGCCCTGTCTAGCTCAGGCTGCTGTCATCGATACTAGCTGGAAGGTAAAGTCCGCGTTTTGGGGTGCACTGCTCGCGAAGTGTAGGTAGGTGATGAACGTCAGCGAGGTTCCAGTCGGAGTCCCAACCTCAAGCGTGAATGCTGTGATTGTGGCCGTGTATCCGCACTCGTTCACCGAAAGTGGCAGCGAGTTGGCAACCCAAGTCGTGACGGCGAAGGTCGCGGAGCCGTAGGTCATCGACGCGGTACCAGTTGAGTGGAAGTAGTTAGAGGAAGTCAAGACACCAAGGTAAGCTCCATAGGAATACTCAAGCCCGAAGAGGCCCATGAAGCTGTCGAAGAACGACTTCGCTTGAGCCCCATAAAACGTGTACGAGGAGAAGGTAACAGAAATCACGGATTCGTTGTTCGAGTCGACTCGAGCTATACCTGATTGAGTTCCTGAGTTAGTTGCAAATGTGATGTTGACGTCGTAGATCCCCGAGGAGACTGTAGTGGTATGATAGCTGATGGTTGAATTCTGGGATGTGGTCCCGTTGGTAACGCCGGAGACCTTGAAGGTGATTGAGCTGAATTTTGCCACCAGGTTGATGTACTGTGGAGTGTAGTCTTTCGGAGTTCCTGTTGTCGATGCGAAAGTCGAAGTGCAAGAGTAGGTCGAAGCCGTAGATGTGGTGCTCTGGGAGCTCGTTGAGCTCGAAGAGCTCGTCGAGGTGGAGGTCTGTGTGCTGGTCGAACTAGAAGAGGTTGAGGATGCGGCCCTTGACGTGGAAGATGACGACGCACTATGGGATGAACTCGACGAAGAGCCAGATGAAGTTCCGGAGGGAGACAGAACAAAAACATACGCGGCTGCGGCTGCCACGACGATGACCACGACGACAATTATTGCTGCGGCAGTACTTACGGCGGTCTTGGCCATGAGCATCGACTCGACATAGTCGCGGTTGATGGTATTTAACCGCTTCAGGCCGCTGGTACATTCTTCCCTGCAGTTGCCTTTGGCACGTCCCGCAGTAATCGCTTATCTACACGCCGCGATTGTCATGATTTCGGGCCCGTAGCCTAGACATCCGTTGGGGAAATCAAGGTGTTTGCGAACACACCTCTAACACGGATAAGGCGTCAAGACACGGTCGCGCAGGCCTTCGGCGCTCCGCGGAGTAAGCTGAAGATCGCGGGTTCAAATCCTGCCGGGCCCGCTCATTATCGAACGAAAAGTGGCGGCTTCGCCGGAAAAATAAGCTACAGTACCTATACTTGGCACCTCCCGATCGAAGCGGGTTTGTATCGACTCGGGATGCCTACCATGGCATGGAGCTTAGTCTCCGTTGCTTTGGCGATATCGATCTCGACTTGGTCCTTCCGGCATCTGGAGACCCCGTTTCTTGAAATTAGGAACCGCTTCCTGTCGACGAAAAGGCTTGGGGTCAGGCACATCAAAAGCGGAAATGAATTGATCGAGGCGCCAGGCTACGCCAACTAGGTTTGATGTCATCCCGTCAAGGAGGCATCAACCGCTCACCTCTTGAATTGCAGAACGAAAGCAATCAGCGAACCCGCGTAGATTAGGCTGCAGAATGTGAAGAGTAGACCAAAGCCGTACTCCATGGAAATGTAACCGCCGAGAATCCCTCCAACTGCTGAACCGAGTCCGATCGAAGCGCCGTAGAATCCCGCCCTTCCCCTCTGCGATATCTCGAGGAACATGCAAGTGCTAGCCACGTCGAAAAGAGCCCAGGCCGCACCAAGGGAAGCGAGCACTCCCACCGCCAGGAAGAGGCCCGAGTTCAGGCCCATCACGGGAATGATGAGGAGCGGAATAAGAAGCATCCTCGATACTGCGGTAAGGATCAGATTCCTCTGCACGTTCCCGCCCATTCGATTAACCAAAAGGTAACAAAGGGCATTCGCCATGGACCCCGCGAGGAACACGATGAAAACCGTCGACGTGGAGAAGAAGCTTAGGAAATACGCCGGAAGAGGAGAATAAAGCGCAACACCACCGAGGGAGAAACTGAACACGCCGAAGAAGAAAAACCTCGCACTGTGATGGAACATCCTTGACACTTTGTGTGGGGTCATCGTCTGACCGAACGTATCGGCATTCCCGATGAGGGTTGAAGCCGAAACCAACGTATTTGTGAACCGCTCGAGAACAACCAGCCTTCTCTCAATCATCAGCCAGGGGTCCTGAACCATCAGGGCGGACGCCAACGCGGAAATGATGCAGAAAAAACCACAAAGAACGAAGAGTGTTCCAAACCCCAGGCTGCCGAACGTCGCTGCTCCCATACCCATCCCGAGTGTTTCACCGAGGCCCGTCAGGAACTGCATTCGGGCCATCCCTCCCTGCCACCCTTCCCGGCTCTCAGATTCGACGGTGAGGATCTGGCGGGCGGGCAGGCTGGCAGAATAAGCTACGGATCTTATCGCGCTCAAGACAAGGAGCTGTGGGACGTCGCGAACGAACGGAATCAGCAGGAAGACAAGCCCTACCCCAACGAACGAAATCAAGAGGAAGGGTTTGCACCTTCCAGTCCTGTCCACCAACCACCCCCAGAATATCAGTGACGGGATGATCGAGAGAGCCGAGACCGTGGCAACGAGACCAAGGTCTAAAAGGCTTCCCCGAAGTTCAACGACGAGGAAAAGGAGGAGCAAAACGTTCGCCAGGCCGTTAGCTGTCGCCTGTGGGATGAGCCCGTACATCCAGCGTCTTTGAACAGCGAAGGACATGATCTCCGAAACTGAGACTTCCGAATGGCCTTAGAAGAGAATCTGAATCTAAAACAATTGCCCCAGGGGTTAACGGAATACCCCTTTGCTGACTCGGAGGATAACACATTGCCCCATGATTGCTCTACAGTAAGGCCGTCTTTGACTTCGGCGTTCTCGGATTCTTATACCCCCCGTGACAAACATTCCCGAACGGTGTGAAAATGAAGATAGCGGTATTGGGAGGGGGGAAGATCGGTGAAGCCGTAGCGAGAAACGTTGCTGCCTCTCCAAGGGTCTCTAACGTCATCGTAACAAGGAGGAACCCAAAGAGCATCAAAAGGCTCGAATCCAAGAAGATCCAGGTTACCTCAGACAACCGTCGGGCCGCGGGAAGATCGGATGTAATCATACTAGCGGTGAAGGCAGGGGACGCGAAACAACTACTCTCGGAGGTCAAGAGCCAGGCATCCGGTAAGCTGGTCATCTCGCTCATGGCAGCGGTTTCGATAAGACGCCTCGAGTCAGCGCTTCCGGGATCAAGACTCGTGAGAACCATGCCCAACATCGCAGCTACCATTGGGCAGGCGATAACCGCGTACTCCTTTGGCTCGAAATTGCGCCCAGAGGACGTAGAAACTACGAAATTCATCTTGGGTTGCTTCGGCGAATCCATCGAAGTTCCCGAAAACCTGATGAACGCCGTCACGGCGCTCAGCGGCAGCGGCCCGGCCTACATCGCGATGGTCATCGAGTCCTTGGTCAGCGCGGGACTCATGGTGGGCTTACCAAGAGAACTTGCACTGAAGCTCGCGACCAAGACGCTCACAGGTACCGCAAACATGCTCAATCAGCACGGGATACATCCAGCCGAGCTCAGGGACAGTGTAACCACTCCCGCAGGCACAACCATCGCTGGGATCTACGAGTTAGAGAAGGGTTCACTGAGGACGAGCATAATGAACGCGGTCGAAGCGGCGACAAAGGCGGCCGAGCGAGTCGCAAAGAGATTCGAAGAAGAGCCGACCTAGACGAACCTCCTCCCTTCAAAAGCCCGCTCAAGGATGTCGGGTCTCTTGCTAGTTTCGCAACGCGAAATAGACGAGCTTGACGAATATCGGCGCACTCCTGCTCAAAACGCCCATATTTCGCCAACAACGCGCCGAGAACAAACCGCTTAAATACGAAAATAGTCACATGCGTGATAGCTTGCAGATCCTCGATTCCACTCTCAGGGAAGGCGAGCTCTTCCAAATTTTCCCGCGGGAATCCAGGGTCGCGATCGCTTCTAAACTGGCGGAGTCCGGGGTGAAACGCATCGAGTTGACCGTAGACTACCCCCCTAGGACAACGGCCGAGGATCTAACAGGAATCATTTCAGTATTGAACGAACAGGGAGTCGAGGTCATACTCCACGGTCGTGCCCTTGAGGAAGACGTCGAGGCGATCGCGAAATACCCTGTCCACGGTTGCGGCCTCTACATCGCCGTAAGCAAGTTACATCGGGATCACAAACTTCACGGGATCAGCGAGGATCAGGCGCTCGACCGGCTCGGCAAGAGCGTGAGGGCTGCAAAAGAAAGGGGATTTAACTACATCCGCGCCACGCTCGAAGACGCCTCCAGACTCTTCCTCGACGACCGGGACAGCTTCATCGATTCACTGGGGGGGAGGATCGATGCCCTGCGCGAAAGCGGAGCGACTCTCATCAGCCTCCCAGACACTTCCGGTCTTCTGAGCCCCAGTCTCTCGACCGAGTTTTTCAGGATAGTGAAGCAAGCGTCGTCGCTCCCTGTTGCTGCTCATTTTCATAACGATTACGGACTCGCGTCCGCGAACGCAATCCAAGCCGCCCTTGAAGGAGCGGAGGAAGTTCACGCAACTGTAATGGGTATTGGCGACCGCAATGGAATCTCAGACCTCTACGAGGTCGTCGCCACGCTGGAGGACGTGCACGGAGTTAGGACGGGGGTCAAGCGCGGGTCGCTGAGAGAGCTCTACGACTATTTCGCCAAGGTGACGGGGATTCCTCTGCCGTGGCGTCATCCCCTCTCTGCAGAAGCGCGCACGGTTCGGGCCGGGGTCCATCAGTCGATGACCGTGAAGAAGAACGACGGCTACATACCATTGAGTAAGCTGACAAACGATTTCGGGGAGCCGTTGTACGCCGTGAGCGCGTACATCAGCCATAACCTCGTCCAAGCAATTCTGAACCCCCACATCGCAAACGTAGACCCACGGACCTCCCGTCGAGTAGCCGAGCTTCTCGCAAGCTCAAGCGCTGTCAGCGGTGCCGGCTCAAGGCTGGATAGCATTCAAACCATAATCAGGCAGGAGACCGGGGTCGAGATACCACGGCAGGAGCTGACCAGGTTTTTCGGCGGCGAAAGGCTCTATTTGCTACTCAAGCTCCATCCGCAATTCCCCGCGGCGAGGATAGTCAAAGAACTCCTCGAGTGGGACGGGATTGAAGCTGTGGACGAGGTCTACGGAGATGCGGACATGATAGTGAAGGCCCACACGGAATATGGTAAACCCAACGTCGTAACCATGATCAGACAGAAATACGCCGACGCTTTGCTAGACCTTCGGGTCCTGGTAACGGATTAGGTGATGGAATCTGGGTTCCACGCTCTTCTCGAAGATCTGGGACGCGCACGTCCTGGCGGAAAGGACTGACGGGCAGTCTCTACTCTACGTCGACCGACACCTGACCCACGAAGTGACGTCTCCCATGGCGTTTGAATCGCTTAGGGTTTCGGGGCGGCGGGTGAGAAGGCCAGACCTCACCTTCGCGGTGATGGACCACAACGTTCCGACGGGAGACAGGAGCGTTCCCGTCTCCGAGGCGCTCTCCGCAAACCAGATGCTGACGCTCCAGAAGAACACCAACGAGTACGGTATCACTCTATTCGACCTGCAGAGCCCGATGCAGGGAATAAGTCACGTGATCGGTCCTGAGCTCGGGCTGACTCTCCCAGGACTCACTTTCACCTGCGGTGACAGCCATTCCTCCACGCACGGAGCACTCGGCTCTCTCGCGCTGGGGATAGGGACGAGCGAAGGGGAGCACGTCTTTGCCACCCAGACGATCTGGCTGAGAAGATTGAAGCAGTTCGCTGTGAACCTTCGCGGGGTCCTTTCCGAATGCGTTACGAGCAAGGACGTCATCCTCTCGATTATCAGGACGATCGGGACAGGCGGGGCGATAGGGCACGTCGTAGAATTCCGGGGTCCCACGGTGGCGAAGATGTCTCTGGAAGAACGAATGACAATGACAAACATGACCATCGAAGGAGGCGCCCGGACGTCCATCATCGAGCCCGACCAGAAGGTCTTCGACTACATCCGTGACGGGCCGTTTGCACCGCGCGGGAGGGACTGGGACGAAGCCATGGAATTCTGGCGGACCCTCGGCTCCGACCATGAAGCGCGCTATGACCGGTCGCTCGACGTCGACGTCGATCCGATTGAACCACAGGTCAGTTGGGGGACGAACCCCGCGATGACGGTTGGGGTGACCGAAAGCGTGCCTTCCCTCGGCGACTTTCACGACGCCGGCGATCGCCTCGCTGCGGAGAAGGCGTTGAAGTACATGGGCTTGCTGCCTAACCAGCGAATCTCCGACATACCAATCGACGCCGTCTTCATCGGGTCGTGCACGAACGCGCGACTTTCGGACCTAATCGCGGCGGCGCGCGTGCTGAAGGGACGAAGGGTCTCTTCCAGCATCCGAGCGATGGTCGTCCCTGGTTCACAGTCTGTGAAGAGAAGGGCGGAATCGCTTGGGCTCCATCGCTTGTTCACCGAGGCCGGGTTCGAGTGGAGAAACTCGGGCTGCAGCATGTGCATCGCCATGAACGAGGACAAGCTCTCGCCGGGCGAGAGATGCGCCAGCACTTCGAATAGGAATTTCGAGAACCGGCAGGGTCCCGGTGGACGCACACACCTGGTAAGTCCCCTTACGGCCGCGGCCGCAGCAATTGAAGGAAGGTTCGTCGACGTCAGGGACTACGGCGTCGCCAGCGTCGAAGAACTGGGGTTGGAGGGTGCAGTCGTTGCCTGATCCGATCCGAGTGCTCACCAGTAGGGTCGCTCTATTTGACGCAGACGATGTGGACACGGACCAGATCTTCCCTGCACAATTCCTCAAGGTCACGGAAAGGAAGGGGCTGTCCAAGTATCTGTTCTACAGGTGGAGGTACGACGAGGCCGGTAACCCGCTCGGGAGCTTTATTCTTGACGTAGAGGGTTTCCGTGATTCCAAGATCCTGCTTACAGGGCGGAATTTTGGAATAGGGTCGTCGCGGGAGAACGCGGTCTGGGCCCTTACTGAATTCGGGATAAGGTGCGTTATCTCCTCCTCATTCGGGGACATCTTCTACAACAACGCGTCCAAGAACGGCCTCCTTTGCGTAAGACTCGGAGACGATGCCGCGGATGCCATGCGAAATTCTGTTCGGGAAGGGAAACTGGTCGTTTCGGTTGATCTCGAGAAACAAACCATTTCCTATCCCGGGAATCAGTTCGCCTTCGAGATAGAGCCGCACATCAAAGAGAGACTGCTTCGGGGCGCCGATGACATCGCTTTCACGATTAACAATTACGAAGAGGAAATCCGAGGCTACGAGGCCCGAATGCCGAAATATATGCTCCCTTTCAGACCGTAGCTTCTACGGCGCTCTACTATCGTGCGAGCTTCTGCAAGTCGTCCGCCGATGTCGATTCAGGCGCGCAGACGTAAACCGAGAGTGTCTCGTAGAAGAGCCTCCTGCGTGCTATCTTGCGCATTGTGACACGCTCTGCGGTGCAGAACTCTTTGATAACGTCCGTGTCGTTCAAACTGGAGAGGAGCATCACAATCTTTCCGCCTTTCTTCACGACCCTGAGCGCTTCTCTCAGGAAAGTCAGAGGAACTTCGACGCCACCCCTTCCCCCGTCTACGGCAAGATCTTCTATGCCCACCGAGGGCACGTATGGGGGGTTGAAGGCCACCAGATCGAACACCGATTCCCTGAAGCAAGTCGCGCTGTCGGCTCGCACCACCTCGAGGTTCTTTTCGCCTGGGCGAGGTCTCGCAGCTTCTAGATCGGTCCCGACTGCCAGGGAAAAACCTCCAGCCAGCGAGTGCAGGTTACCTCCGTTCCCGAACCCTATCTCGAGACACGTTGTTCCCCGGAAACCGCCAATCGCCTGCCTCAGAAGCAGAGAATCGTCAGACGAAAGGTACGGATGGCGGGAGCCCGCTGAACTCTCTCCCCTCAAAATGGCCGCTCACTCTTGGAATTTGTGAGAAACCATCGACTTGTACTCGTCCGGGCTCAGGATTTGGGTTATGTTCTGCGTCTGGTAGAAGTAAGCGGGGGATCCATCGGGTGCGAAGGCAGGACTCCCATCTGGATTCTGCAACCTGAACACCTTTACTACCGCCGGCTTGACTCCCAAAACAGTCCCATCATCCAGAGCATAGTAGGAGAATGTCTCTTCGAGTGGCTTGAAGCCAACAACTTTACCCTTCGGCTGCGGAGATGGAATCATAGCCCCCTCTCGCTTCGGTTCCTTAAAAACTGGTAAGCTCTAAGTTACGAGTTTCAGCACGCCGGAGCTGTATTGGGCGGCTTTCTTCGGGGATTGCGCTAGCTCCTCGGGGAGCCCCAGGATCGTCGCAGCCTCCCTGAGGACCAGTTTCCTCATACCGTCTCGTATCTTGAACTCGATTGGAGCGGCCAACGCGAACTCCACGATACTTCGGTCAGCGTATGGGAACCTCGGCTCGACGAATCTCGCGCATGCCTGTTCGTCCCGTAGGAATCCGACTCTTCCGCACGCTAGAACGTCATTCGCCATCAAAAGCGATGCCTCAGCTGATCCGCGCTCTTCGAGCGACTGAGAATATTTCTTGTATCCACCGAAGAGTTCGTCCGCCAGCTGACCGAGAAGGATCAACTCAGCGTCTTTTTCCTTGGCCATCCTTGCCGCTGTGGAGTAGATACACCAGAGGGCCCGATCCATCGAGCTGGGAACGAACGGAAGGTCCATCGCCGCGATTTCTTCCTCGACTTTCTTGCGAGTCATCTGCTCGCTTTTGTATTCGAGGTCGAGCGCTTCGGCTGCATCTGAAGCGAATCGCTCGTCACGGGATCCTCGCGAGAAGACCGAGCAGAGGAGGACTTCGGAAAATTTCGATGCACACTTCGCGATCAGCGCACTGTCCAAACCACCGGAGAAAGACACCGCTACCCGCTTCCGTCCCGCCAACCTCTTTCGGATTGATTCTTCGACCAGTGCCGCAAGTTCTCGGGCAGCTTGATGTAGCCCTTCGGGGCCAGGAGGTCGCCTCGACTTCGGTGCGCCTAGGCGTCCGTCGCGCGGGGGGAACCTTTCTCCAGGGTTGAGAAGCCTCCCTCCTGTTCCCAACATGAACCTGTGGTCGCTCGCGATGCAAAGCTCCGAGCCTTCCCGAATGTATAGTGGCCTCGTTCCTGCAAAATCCCTTTCGCACACCAGGGAGTTCTTCTCCGAGCCGAGGAGCGAGAACTCACCCTCCCATCCCCTCCTTTCCTCGTATGAGAAGCCGTGAACAAGCGGGGGTCTTCCGTCGTCACCTAAAACGAAGAGCGCGATCGACGCCTCCTGTCCCCCTCGAAAGGATACGTCCGGAAACACCTCCTGGGCCTTACGCATCACGACTCGTTCTGAGAACCTGTCGACTTTTTTCGATGCCTCGATCAGCCTCCGTTCTGCGTCCCCACCATCGAGGAGACAGAACCCGTTGACACCAATCAATAATTCGAGACCTGTTCCTTGATCTTCCTCGCCAGCGCGGTCCCTACCTTCGGGACGAGGGCGAGCTTGTCCGCGGCGACTTCCTTGAGGTCCTCGAGCCTCCTGTAACCGGCCGTGTAGAGCGAACGCGCTCTAACCCTCCCGACACCCTGAAGCGTTGTCAACTCCAGGAGCTCCCCACTGACGCCCATGGTTACCCGCTTCCTAAGGATCGCAATTCCCCTCGTGACTTCTCCCTTCTTGAACAGCTTCCCCAGCTCCCCCAGACTATACAGAAGCCAATCCGCATTGTCGACTGCGCGGTGCATGTCCCCCGGTTCCACCCCGAGTTTGGAGAGTAGCTCCTCCTCCCTCCATTCGTCGATCCAACCGTATAGCGCCATCACCGAGCGCATGTTCTGCAGCGTCTCGTCGTAATCCATGAACGATTTCTTTTGAGGCTTCCAGATCATCTCATCCGAGTGGATGTCGAGGAACGCGATTGCCTGGTCCAGGTCTTTGTTTCGAAGCGGAAACTTCGGTTCGAAATCGGGCGTGCTCGCAACGAGGTGAAGGAGCCCCGCCGTGTAATCGTGGTCCGGTTCGATTGCCCGGAGACCGTCCCGGAAGAGCACCCCGCTGGCAGGGTCGATGTAGAGGATCGAGACGCGTTTCCCGAAGTCCGTGGCGTAGAAGAGTCCCGCCTTTGACTCAACGAGCTTCTCTACTATGAGATATCCGAGCGCCTGGTCAATGTGCCTCATGACCTCGTCCTTCCCGCTCTGGAGCGCGAGGAGAGTCTTCGAGAAGAGGCTCTCGACGTCGATCCTCGAGAGTCCCGTGCTCGTCGCGATGGTGGCGAGGACGTGGACGCGCATGGCCCCCTCGCTGGACAGCCTGGAGAGGATAGGCTCCGGTTCTCCCCCCGCGTAGTGCTCCAGGACCTGCTTCGAGGGGTAGCTCGGCGGAGGCACTATCACCGTCTCGCCGTATTCGTCGTACTGGGGTCTCCCCGCCCTCCCCGCCATCTGTCTGTACTCTAGGACCGGAATCTCGGAGTTACCCGCCGTCTCCACGTCGTATCTCGTGATGTCCGCGATGACCACCCTTCTCGCGGGAAGGTTGACGCCTGAGGAGTTGTGGACCACGAACGAGCCTACGTAGCTGCTTTGCCCTTGGACTTCCAGGTTGTAGACGTTCCCAACAAATTCTTCCTTCTCAATCCTTCGTATAGGCATGTAGTAATATTCTGAATCGCGATGACCTCGATTGAACTCCCTGTTACCCGTTGCTTTACGAGCTTTCCGGTGCATTACGGTTCTCCAGAATTCGCCCAGTTGTCTTCCCGATACGGAGACATTGTACATGTCGTGTTTGTGGGTTATCTTCAACTCTACACCTCTCGTCGTCTTGCCCGCCACATTATTTCTTTTGATTGATGGCATGAACCCTATCTTAACCAACGCAGCGAAGAACTGTTTTGCCAAAACTCGAGAAGTCGTACCTTCTCTAGCAACACGATAAGCGCTACTGGGGGGACTGCCATCCCCCAACAAAATTCCACGAATGAATGGAATCAATTTCTCGTTTGGCAGAAATAGAAAATCATGAGGAATCTTTTTGGTTTCTGCCGAGGTTCCGAATAGCTCATCAAGTTTCTCCGCAAGTTGCTTTGAACAGGCACGAATTACGCGCCTGTGCCTTGATGAGTCAATGACCCGATAGTTTAGACCGAGACCTTTGAACCAGCTGCACACCCTCCTCATGAGCTGAATTTCGTTTTGGTTCAGCGCAAACATAATTTGACCCCCAGAGCCGGTGTAACCTTCCGCTACATACAGCCCCAAGATTTCTAGTGTCTTTTCTGAAAGTGGCAAGCGACTGACTTTCAGTCTCGACCAGTGCTTTCCCACTACCACTACCCCAGATTGATTGGATAAGGGCCCATTCTCAGGTAGTTCCAACGACTCCATATCCTTTTCTTCTTTGATCACCGGGAAGACTACAAGGTCCCCAAGTTTCAGATTCTTTGCTTGAGTCCAAGAAGGTTCAGAATAGGACCACCAATGTTTGTTCACCTTTCGGGTATGTATTGAATGGCGAGTACGAACCACCTTGAGGACCTTGTGTTCGGGGGTCATTCTCATCGGGAGTTGACACCACGGAGTCACTTTGATCAACGATCCCTTGTAAGGCCTGACGACGGGTGAAACAACTGGCATGAAACGTCTTGCATGCGTCAACACTCGGTCCCCCGTGCTGAGTTGCTCAATTGGCACCGGTCCCGGATTTCCAAAAATCTCCTCACCCGCCGGCAAGCATAGAGTCGGGGTCGCCGCAAGAATCTTGATCGCGCGCAGCCTGTAGTAGTCCTCCACGACCTTCCGATGCTCGTGCTCGAGCCCCGCGTGGTGAAAAGCTGAACCCCTCGCCACGATTTCGGCGAGAAGCTTGCTCAGGCTCGTCTCCTCGCCCGTGCTCCTGATCCGTCGCGCGGCCTCCGCGCAGAGGTCCTTCTCCTGCCCCGTCAGCATCCTTGACGTGATCTCGGCGGCCTTCGTCGCCAGGCTCACCGCCCTCCTCCGTGTGCTCGCGAAGATCAGCGACTGCCCTCCCCCCTTCACGGCATCCGCGGCGACATCTATCGGGGCACCGTAAGCCGACCGCACGATCGGACGCTCCTCTCCATCAAGGAACATCAGCCTTCCGTAGTCGTACACCGCTTCACGAAGGGGGACGGGTCGCCAGTTCAACGAAATCAGTTTCGAGTCGAGCCACTTCGAGAGCTCCTGCGCGTTGCTGATTGTGGCGGAGAGTGAAAGCAGTTGTGCGTCGAGTCCGAGGTAGACGACCTTGGAGAGGATCATCTCGAGCGTCGGCCCCCTAGAGTCGCTCCCGGCCAGGTGAACCTCGTCAGCGATAAAGAGCCCCACCGAGCGGAGCCAGCTCACCGAGTGTCTCATCACCGAATCGAAGCGTTCGTTCGTCAGCACTATGATGTCCCCCCTCCCCAGCGACTCCCCGCTCGAATCGAAATCACCCGTCGAGATGACCGTCCTGACGCCGAGAGATTGAAGCTCCCCGAACTCACCGTACTTCTCGGACGCGAGCGCGCGGAGAGGTGAGAGGTAGACGACCTTTCTGTGGTCCCGCTTGACCTTCAGATAGGCGGCGATGATGGCAATGAGGGTCTTGCCGGAATTGCCGCACCAGAATGCCTTCCCGTTTCTTCGTACATACAAGAGGTGATACTTCGGCAGAGTCAGGCAGTATACCATCTCGCCATCAGTTGTCTCAAATGACGGTTTACTCCTCTTTCGGTAATCTATTCCGTGTACTCGGATTCTTCTCCCAGGAACCTGATAGCTCGGATGTTTTGATTGAATCAAATGCCCATCCGGCATAATGTGCGAGGGGGCCAATCCCTTGAATCTGACTGAACTGCTGATCCCGATTTTGAGCAGAAGTTCTTGGATGTCATCAGCTAGAAGTTTTGAAGTCGTGTTGAAGACTGGACTGACACGATCTCTCCCCAGATTCCCATCCCCTAATTGATACGAATCCAGAAAGCTCTTGATCTGGTTTGGAGCCAATCTCTTTACGTAGTCTGGAACGAACTTTTCATGAGCCAAACCGAATTGGGACAAGTGTCGAGCGATTTGTGGGCTGTTAACGGTGAAGTGCCGGTGATTCTTGGTGCCAGTGCCCCTAACCTTCGTGATGCCGAGGCCTCTGATTGCCTCTTCTGCACGATTGATATGCTTCATTTGGCAAATAGTAACTTCGTAGTATCCGTCCCCATATCTGGTATAGCCTTCAGCGATATACCAACCCAAGAATTCCAACCATTTGGGCATGGGGATTTTCATGGACGGAAGCGTTCGTTCCTGGGAAGCGTGTCGCCCGCGTCGAACCTTCATTGGTGGAAACTCGATGTACTTTTTGCGTTGCCCTCGCCAAATTCCATCTGTCTTGAATTTCCAGATGGGTTTGATGTCTCGGGCCGGACGGAAGTCATAACGCAGACCAGAATTTTTACCGAGACCATTCGTTCTCGGGTCCTTCGCCACGAACATATTGTGATTTTCCGTGACCCTGAAATCTATCTCCTTGCCTTCGACATGGACCATCCTCCCGCGGTATTGGTATTCGACCTTGTCCTTCGCCCTTACGTATTCCATCTCAAACGTCTTTGGGTTCATTGATAGGACCTCCTCATTTGGTATGGTGTCTCCGAATAGCTTCCATCCCTTCTTTGTCAGGACTTCGGTGTGCTTATCGTAACACGCCGTGGGGCTTGCGATTACGAGGCTCCTCCCCTCCAAGAGACCCCCCTTCAACGCCTCCTCCTGCGGGGGATACAAGTCCGAGAGCCCCTTCGACCTCAAGAATTCGAGAAGTTCGCCGGGGAGCTGGACCTCGTCGAACCTCATCCCGCGACCCCCGACCTAAGACCCGACTCGTCTGAAGAATCCAGGCTTCGATTCATAGATCAGACCCTCCTTGAACAGGGTCCTGATCATCTTCTCGGCGTCGTCGTCGTTCATCTTGCCCGTCGTTATAAGCTCGTCCTTGAAGAGCCTCTTTTCCACCGGTTTCTTGTCTGTGCCTTCGAGCTTCTTGAACACCTCCAGCGCAGTGGCCATCTTGCCCCGCTCGCCCGCAGGACGCCCGAGCAAAATCCCGAAGTCCGCCTTGGTCTTGGTTGTCGCGTCTGTCAACACGTCCTCAACCATCCTGTTCATGAGCGAAATCGCCGTCAACGCGTCCTCTTCTAGCACCTGCTCCCTCAGCATGATCCTCGCCCTTGCGGTCGCGAGCCTCACCAGAGATTCAAGGGTGCGAGGGGTCGCTCCGATCTGTCCCTCCCCTCCCTTCCTGCGCAAGTCAAGGTAGTAGTCCTTGATCCTGTCCTCTGCTTCCTTCGTCAGGATAGGGGTAAGCTTCTTCGCGTATGCGATGTACTTCTTCAGGAGGTTGAATTCAACGGGTGGCGGAACGTTGTACCCCATCTTCCTGTGCACCGCTAGGATGTGGGTTGCGAGCTTGTCGTCTTCGGCCGGGGAGGGGTTGTCCTTCATGATGAATATCAAATCGAATCTACTGTTGTGGCACACGGCAGTGTCCGCGATGAAATTCTCGGCGCCAGGGACAGAGAGGTCGTAGACATAGGGGGGCACAAGCTTCTCTTCGAGCTTCTCGATTTTCTTGACCTTAACGAACGATAAGTCTCCGATCACGAGTTTGTCGAGGTAATCCACCGTGTCCAGCAAGGCCCTCCCCTTGTCGGTCAGCGTATACATGTAGTGACGTCCCGCAACGTGGGCGATTCTTTCTTGAAGCAGGATTCCTTCGCTAGTCATATTTCGGACGAATCCTTGACAACCACCGCCCCCTTTGATTCCTAGCTTTTTGGCAAGTCCCGCTGCGGTAATTGGTCCGTGGCGAACTTCGGTCAGCTTTTGCATCTTGTTGCGAACCCAGATTGCGTTCCTCAACTCGTTCCAGTAAATTGGCGTGAGAGCTCTTCTCTGAGTCTTGACCGGAGCGAGCTTGCCTAGAATCGGCTTCAATATCGGCAAGACTTCTGACAGGGGAGGGTAACTGTGCGCATTGTTGGACGTTGGCGTTTCAGAAGGAATCGGTATCACATGGGATTCACTGGATCGGATACTACGACCGCGGATCTTTGCCTCTTGGGGCGGGGAATTGAAGAGCGAGGCAACATAACCGAGCTGCGCGAACAATTGCAGCAGCTGTGCCGCGAGTTCTTTGCTCGCCGTCACTCCTGCATCACCAGCATAATACGCTTCGAGGAACTCCCATTTCAATTCTGGGCCGACGTTAAAGACAACGTCTGGGACGCGCTTCTCCTTCGCACCGCTTTTCAAGCCGAAGCAACTCTTCAGGAATTCGCAAACCACACGGGACCTGATGTCGACCTTTGCAGATTTGTTGTCAACCGCTAATGTCGGCGTCACTTTGAACAAAGTCTTGCTAATCGACATCAGATCAGAGATAATGTCTTGATCTTTCTCGTTGTTTAATGAGAAGTCCACAGCGTAGACTCCTTCCGCGGTGTTGAAAACCATCGAGCCTTCGGCGACGAAGTAACCCAACAACCTCAGAAGTTCCCCGTTCAGAGGCACGAATGCGGGGATGTAGGATCCGCTACCCTTCCTGCTAATCGTGGCTTTTTCGATTTCTTCTCCGAGGAGTTCGTGATGCCTGATTGCGACGAGGACTCCCTTCCTCCTTTGGTATGCAGGCACGTTTCTCATCCTTCCAAACGTTGTCGCTGACACGTTGTGCAGGTAAGATCCTTCGAGCGAGATATGCTCGAGAACACTGTAACGGTTAGCAGTAATCCCTGTTACTGGCAAACGTTTCGAAATCGCGAGATAGTCGCCCGTCTTCAGCTTCGATGTGGGCTTGATCGTGAGACGGCCGTCCTCGAAAGTGTAGACGCAGTGCCCTCCGGTGAGTACCAGATCTCTTCCCTTGAATGAGACCCGGTAGATATCTCCATCGGGTCTGTGTCGGAAGACGTATGCTAACGGTTGCCATCTCACCTTGAAATCGTGGTCCATCGATGCGACTTCAATCCCCTGCGATTCGACATGCATTGGGTACCCTTCCTCGGCAGGAGAATAGAAAGAATCAACGAACCTCCCGATCTTCGTGCTTTCTACTGTGCCATTTCGTCTTACCAGAATTTGTTCCTCAGGTCCGACGGACAAAAGCGGGATTGGAAGATTTATGTTGTCAGTCAGGTTTTGGTACGGGTTGTACTTCCCTAGGAGAGGGTTTGTCGCTGCAAGAATCGAGGTCCTGGCATTCAAGACCGCATAGATCCCCCCCTTGGCTATCGTTACCGAACCCTGCTCCATTTGTTCATGAAGTGCGCTCCTATCCTCGGGTTTCATCTTGTCAAATTCGTCGATGCAATTATGAGAGAAAACGCCGTCGGCTACGTAATTGTGATTCTCCTTCATCATTAGATCGTACACATAGCCGCTGTAGTCCGTTTCGACCATGTCTACGATTTGGTCCAGGAAGTAATCCTTTTCCGCAAGGCTTTCGAGCGAAAACCGCTCGAACTGTTCGAGGGAGGGGACTCGTTCCACGATCTTCAGCACCTGCCCTGTCGACGGCTGCCTCTTCTCGTGGGTGTACGCGTAGACGGTGGACCAAACCCCACTCTTTATCAGCTCCGTCCTACTCGCGCCATCAAATATTTCCCTGAACTTCTTAGCAACTATTTCCTTCGGAAGTTTCTCTGAGATCCCGCTGATGTTACGCCTCCTTTTCGAAGGCGTCCGTAACATCTTAACGGAGAGCCCCGATAACGCGGCCTGAAGGTGTTCGCAATCGATCCTGTTGCTCACTACTATGGTGCCCACGCCTCTGACGATACCTCTGTATGACCCAATTACGCCGAACCTTCGAAGCGAGATGAGAAGATTCACATTGGCAACTGGATTTCTTGACGCTTCGTAAACGACGTTCCAAGTCTCGTATCCAACACCATTTTTCTGTGAGACCTTTGCGGTGTTGCACCCGTCTGAGTCTGTTACCCCCGCAAGGAAGCCTTTGAGTATCTCGTCCGGGAAGGATAAGAGGTTGGCCAGATTTTCTCGAGTCATGAACGCGTAGACGTGGCCCAAAATTCGGCGACTGACGCTCCAATCGATTCGTTCGCTGACGACTAGTCTGCCCCGTATGCGGCTCTTAGAAGTGCGGGCTGATCTAAGCCTTAGAGTTTCGAATGCTGTTCGCCAGTTCTTTTCGAATTGTTGAATGAACATCTTGTGTTTGGGCGACTGGGTAAGAACTATCGCGGCTCGCCTTCGGGATATTTTCACGCTTCCGTCCCCAAAAATGAATCCGCAGATGTAAGCAAGCTCCGGTGTAATATTGCAAACCTTGATCTCAGATTTGTCATAGATATGCTTCCTTTGTTTCCACTCCTCTTCCACACCAAGGTCCGCGGTGATTCTCTTCAACTCACGAAGATTCGGTTGAAGTCTTTGACGGTAGTAGTTCGGGAGGCGAGGTACCCCTATCGCATCGGCCGCCATTTTCAACGTGCCATACTTGCTTACTATTTGGCTCCTCAGTTCACCTTTGTCTGCATCGGTCAATGACACGACGCATTCATCAGAGAGAATATCCCACAGGAAGACCCTCGCATTCGAGAAAGCCGGAATGCGAAGAGGTGCCGTAACATAGTCGCCTCTTCGGTAACGTGAGGCTTCCCTCCATTCGAGAGAGTTCCCATCGAGCAGGAGATGGTCGGGTGTAGATCTGACAACATTTCCAGATCGTAAACGAATCGTTACCAACTTCCCAGAATGCCATCGTCTTCTCAACATCGTCGCATTTGCAGATTGTACTTGCAGGGAGTCCTGGTTTACTGAGACAACTGCTCCCGCGACTTCTGCCAACTCACTCCGGCCGTTTTCAGCCTCGACTGGCGTGAAGTTCAACCTCTCAGATAGGTCTCGCATGCTTACGGTTCTCCCGTTCAGGATTACCGTGCTTTCAGGGTGTAGACAAGCGATTCCTTGATCAGCCAACACCACAACACCAGCTTCCAGCATGAGTACATTCTTTTCCCTGATAACCGCCGCCGAAAGGCCAGCCGACGTTGTGCCCCGCCCCGAAGCGAATAAGCCACGCGGCGCGACCTGCGCCGCGAACTTCAACATCTCAGATTTCGCGACACCAGGATCGCCTACGAACAAGACATTGATATCCCCCCGTAATTTGGTCCCATCGGGGAGCTGCTTAGGAGTCCCTCCGGCCAACACCAGGAGGATTGCCTCCCTCTGCGGTAAATGACCAAGAATCGCGGGGGATATAGAGGCAATCAGTTTATCATATGCGTCCGGACTCCCTGCTATGCTCTTGATGAGGGCCTCGTCTTCCTTCGTAATCTGGACGTTCTCCGGCTCCTTCCCCAGCACTTCTATGTAGTTGCCATCTATCTGCGACTTGAATAGCCTGAATCTACCCTGACCGGGGCCGAAGTCCTGCACAGCCCTAATGACCCCAGTCAGCACGACCCTGTCCCCCGGCCTAGCCGTGTTCGTGATGTCACCTTCAACGTTGACGTCGAAGAATTGGGGGAGCTGTCCTGGAGGTAGCTCCTCAGGGAGCTCTTGCACTCTTAGAATCTGGAAGTCGATGAACCGGCTCAGCTTCGTATCCAGTTCCAGGTTCCTGACTTCGTCGCACTCCACGCACCTCGGGGGCTTCTTCACCAAGGGGTCGTCCTGTTCCACAACTGTGACGTGGCCGTTCGGGCACACAAAGGAGCCTTCAACCATCAGCGGCCTCAACTCGGAGGTCCTCACCACCATCCCCGCAACCGCAATCATCCTATCCAGGTAAGAGGTGTCCACCTTCCTCAACGGAACTCTATCACCGATTCCCCGAATCCGCACGGAGAGGCTCTTCCTTATCCGGTCGGCGTAGAGCGCGTTCTCGCTCCGCATCGTCTCGTATGCGGCTCTCTTGAACGCCTCGAGGGAAGAGTCCGGCTCCAAAAGGACTCTGTTCGCGAGGTCGTTGTTGTACCTAAGAAGGTCGTCGAAGTCGACGTTCAGCGACTTGCCTTCGTTGGCAACCAGCTCGGATATCCTCTCCCTGTAGACGTATCTGCCTGCTCTGTCCGTCTGCGTCTTCAGGAAGTCTTCAAAGAGCTCGGAGAGCTTCCCGGTCGTGAGCGTCGCCAACTAGCCTCCGACCCCCAGCAGAGCGTCCTTCCACTCCTTTGAGGCGGACTGCGAAATCGTGAAGAAAGCCTTCTCTTCGGGGGTGAGCTTTTCGCCGATCGTCGCCACGCTTGTCGAGGAGCTCGAAAGCGATAGGAGCTTCCCCAGTCTCAGCCCGATCAGGTCGTAGCTGCTCGCGCGGAGCCTTTCGAAGTCTTCCTTTCGAACCCTCCCGGCGTCCATCGCCGATCGAAGATAGGCCAGTCTTCTCTTCATCTTCAGGTAAAAGTCGGAATTCATGTTCGACAATTGGAACGGTCCGAGCATCTTCTCCCTGCTCAGAGCCTTGAATATCTCCGTCTCAAAAGGCTCTTCGGCCATCTCCGCAAGATTCAGGTGAACGAGTTCCTCCGCAACCCACCTCGGGAGCTCGGCAGATTCCCCCACGTTGAGCTTCTCTATCTTGAAGTCGCCCACTTCAATGTTCTCCACCGATGAACGCATCGTGACCCTGCTTTTGCTCAACATGAATTCTCTCTCCCGGCGCTCCAACACCTCGTTTAACGGGACGGACTCCTCTGGCAAATTGAATTTGTTTTGGAGGTCGGCAAATAATAAAGGTTTGAGGGCGGCTTGTCCTCTTAGTCGCCTTTCTGCGTCGAGGTTTTTTCTCCGGAAAACCACCCAAGCCGCATCAAATCCTAGCGGTCGGAAAGCGACGGCTTGAAGTCAGTGAAAGCTTAGGCTCTATTCGGCTTTCGCTTCCTTCTCGACTTCAGCGAGGTCGGAAGACCCGCCCCGCATAAGGTTGTCCACCATTTCCTTGAGTTTGGACCTTTTGATCGTGAGCGTGGGTTTCTCAGGCACCAGACCCTGCGGTCGCCTGAGCATTACAAATATCAGCAACGCTCCGATCAATACCGCCTGGACTCTGCTGAGGTCGACAGGGAGGCTGTAGCCTTGACTGAGAATATAGGTGGTCCCTTGGCTAAAAGACTCGATTATCACCAAATACACAAAAGTCCCGAGGAGCACGCCGCGGTTGTTTGACACCCCTCCCAGTATTACTATTACAAATGGGATGAAGGTGAAGGTCTGTCTGGTGAAGCTTCCTATAGTTCCCGGCTCTATGTATGGCTGGTAGAAGAGCCAGAGGACCCCTACCATTCCGGCGAGCATTGAACCTACTATCAGAACGTTGCGCCGAATCGCGACGTTGTCTTTACCCAAGGCTTCGGAGGCGACCTCGCTGTCTCTTACCGCCCGGAGCGTTCTACCCAAGGGGGATCTCCCGACCTTCTCCGCGTAAACGTAGACGGCGAGCGCGAACGCAGCAAGTACGCCGAGCACCGCAAGATTCTGCTCACCAGTGAAAGCGGCGAGGGAGAAGATCGGGCTAGGGGAGGTCATCCCCTGGGCACCTCCCAGGAATGGATAATATGCCTGGCTGGCGTAGTTGAAGAACTCCCCGGAGGCTAGAAGAAGCATCCCCAGGTAGTCTTCTCTCAATCGGATCGCTGGGTAAGAAGAGAGGAATCCGACCAATCCCCCCAACACCGCCCCGATCGCTAACATGAAGAATGCGAGGCCGATTGCCGTCAGAGGGTGGTTTGCCAGATGCGCGTCGATCTGAGGAACGAAAGTTGCTTGAAATGCAAAGATGTCGGCCCCCTTGAGCCCAAGTAGATAGATCATCAGCCTGTACGAAAGGGAACCAGCCACAAAAGCGCCCACAGCGACGAAGAGCACCTTCCCAAAATTCGGTATCCCGGCGTACCCAAACTCGAGATTCACCGTCAAACTGAGAATGAGCAGGAGGCAAAACAATTGAGCCGGCTGCGTCAAATCGGTGACGAGCTGCGAAAGCAATGACGCGTCGAGTGCCAATTACTTCAGCCTTCGAAGCAGCCCGCGCCAGTCGACAGAGGCCAGTCCCCTCGGAATGATCAGAAGTGTGATGATCATGATTCCAAGGGGTATCCCTTTCTGGAATGCATCAAGCTGCGCACCGGCCTCGAAACCATAAGTGTTATTCACGAGTACTGTGAGGACCCTTATCACATACGTCTCGCTGATTCCAACTATTAACCCTCCCGCGATCGCGCCGTAAATGCTGAATATTCCTCCAAGCACGCTTCCTGCGAAGATGTCGACGATAAGGAAGGAAGAGGTTGCCTGTGGGGTGGGGGACTGGATCGAATAGAGCCCACCGCCAAGTCCGGCCAAAGCGCCAGCAATAAACCACGATACAAGGTAGACCCTCTCCACGTTAACCCCGACGACCTTTGCGAGGTTGGGGTTCTCTATCGATGCCCTCATCGCCACTCCAAACCGGGTCCTTTTCAGAAGGTAGTTGAGCGAGATTGTCATGAGCACAAGAACGGCAGGAGCGACGAGGAGGATTCCTCTTTCCCCGAAAATCTGAAAGTCTGGCAGCTGGTTGAGCGCGAAAAGGTAGTAACCCTTGTTCGCGAGAATCCTCCCATACGTTGTGCCGATGTAGTCGATGAAGATTGCCCCAATGAGTGCCGTTAGGATGATGTCGACGGCCAAAGTTGAAATCATCAGGACCACGATGTTTGCCCCCCTCTTTGTCAGTGGCTTGAGTACGAGAAGGTACATCAGAACAGCCACAACTCCCCCTGTAAGGACCGCGACGGGAACCGTAAGATATGGGCTGGAAAAATTCCCGAGGATGAAGGTAGTTGCGCTTGAGAATATTGCGATGACCACGAAGTCGGTGTGGGCGAAATTCGGAACCTTGGTCGTCAAGTAAGTCACCGTAAGACCCACGCACATCATGGCGTAAAGGCACCCGTACACGATAGCGTTTGAAATCGTGGGGTCGATCAAGTGCCGCTGCAAGGTCAGCGAGCGCGAGAAGCGTTAAATAGTTTCCTTCACGACCGCTATCCTACGCAATTCTTGAAAACCCGGGGGGCTTCTACGGTGGCGGTAGCTGGAACGCTAATCGTTGGACTCCTGATTGGTGCTGGTGCAATTTACGCTTTAGCTCCCTCGCTCGGTCTCGTTTCGACATCTACAGCAAGTGGTGCAACGACCACCAAGACAGCCACCACAACCACGACAGCCATCACCACCACGACGGTAGGGGCAGGGGCAACGGTCACGGCAACCACCACGGTCGCCGGTGGGACGACGACAGTGACGACTACAGCGGCAGGAGCAGTGCAAGGCATCAACGGTTCTTTGCTTATCGGGGCTGCGCAGGCAGCGGGGAACATCAGCGGAACTTTTACTGTCGGCGTTCTTGAGGACCTCACCTCTGACCTTGCGAGTCAAGGCATAAGCGATAAGGCTACCACTCAGCTCGCAATTACCGACATAAACAGTTGGCTCGCCACCACTCCGTTGGCCGGTAAGGTCACTTTCGTATCTAACATTCAAGACTATGCCCTGGACAATGCGAAGGCTTCGACGATCATGAACAGCTTTCTAACACAGGGAATTCACGTGGTTGTGGGGCCGCTCAACAGCGGAACCGCGGGTGCCCTAATCCCGTTTGCGAACTCCAACCACGTTGTGATGATAAGCCAATCATCTACGAATCCGAATATCGCGATTCCTTGGGACTACCTGTACAGAACGCCACCGGCTGACCAGTTCCAGGCCAAGGCCGACAAAGCCGAGTTCGTGCAGTCCGGCGTCCAAGATGTAGTCATCGTATACAGGAACGATGGGTACGGGGCGGGACTTGCGAACGCAACGGCTGCAGAATTCAAAGCAGCAGGAGGGCACGTTGAGGCTTCGATTCCGTACGACACCACAACCTCCAATTTCGTCCCGATACTTGGGACTGTAAACGACGCATACAATTCAGCTGTAGGCAAATACGGTGCAACCCACGTGGCACTCTACTTCATCTCGTTCGGCGAATTCGGTAAGATAGCCGCGCAGGCCTCAACCAACTACGCAGCCTTACTCAAGACGCCTTTGCCTTGGTTTGGAACGGACGGGGAGGGCAATCAGGCATCGATCGTTAACTCGACCTTTGCCTCTACCGTAATACAGACCAGGATGGCGGCTAGCTTCCCAGGATTCACCGACAGCAAATTGACGCAGTCTGTCTGCGCCAGGCAACTCGCCGCGGTCAGCACTCTTTGCGACGGGTATTCAGTCGGCGCTTACGACGATACATGGCTAGCAGCGCTCGCAATCCTCTACTGCCATGGCCAGGATGGTGTGTGCATTCATGCAGTCATTCCCTCAGTAGCAGCCACCTTCAACGGCGCCTCGGGCGTTCCAATCCTAAACACGGCCGGAGACAGACTGTACGCATCTTACGTGTTCTTCTGCATCGTTCCGGGCACGGCGACAGGCTCGGCTAAATGGATCGTCTGCGGAACTTGGGACCAAGCGACGGACAAGGTCGTCTGGACGGCCAAACCATCAGGCCTCCCATAAGCAGGGGCATACCACCTCGCTTTTGTGACTGCGCATGGGTCTGGCTCTCGAAGTCAGAAACATAACAAAGCTATTCGGTAGTCTGCGGGCAGTTGATGATCTTTCCATCGGTGTAGAGGAGAAAACAATCACTATACTCATCGGTCCCAATGGTTCGGGAAAGACCACCCTGATCAATGTAATTTCCGGCCTGTACAAGCCCGATTCAGGCAGGATTTTTTACAATGGGGCCGACTTGACAGGACTGCCGCCCCACAGAGTATATCGGGCTGGGCTCGCGCGGACTTTTCAGATTCCCACCCTTTTCTGGAAACTCACCGTCTTGGAAAATGTGCTGGTGGCGAAAAAAGATAACCCCGGTGAGGGATTCGCAAGATCTCTGCTTCGGAGCACTTGGATCACGGCTGAAAAGGGAGCGGTGGAGGAGGCGGTCAGGATCCTGCGTCTCGTAGGCCTTGCAAGTGTCTGGGACAAGTCGGCGGACAGCTTGAGCGGAGGTCAGATGAAGCTACTCGAGCTGGGAAGAGCCCTCATGAGCGGAGCCAGGTTGATACTTCTTGACGAGCCCATCTCCGGGGTGAACCCGACGCTAGCCCATGAAATATTCTCCAAGATTCTGAAATTAAGAGACGAGCTGGGCGTAACCTTCTTTATCGTTGAACACAGACTCGATATCGCCCTTAGCTACGTAGACCACATCATCGCGATGGCGTACGGCAAGTTGCTGGCGTCTGGCAACCCTGAAATGGTCATGAACGACGCGAAGGTGATCGAGTCTTACTTGGGGGAATAGTTTGCTAAGCGTGGAGAGCGTCTCAGCAGGCTACGGGAAGCTCCAGATCATTAACGATATTTCTCTAGAAGCCAACCAGAACGAGGTAACGGTCATCGTCGGTCCCAACGGCTCGGGGAAGAGTACGTTGTTGAAGACCATCTCGGGGCTTACAACACTTTACAAAGGAAAGATAAGCCTGGACGGGAAGGTACTCTCAGGACTCCCTCCTCACGAAATTGCTAAACTGGGTCTTGCCTACCTGCCCCAGACCGAGAGCGTTTTCACTCAGCTCACCGTCGCGGAGAACTTCAAGATGGCTGGTTACACAATCAAGACCGAGGATGTTGCTTCAAGGCTTCAAGAATCTCTGGAAATCTTTCCGCAGCTGCGAGCCTACCTTCGAACAAAGGTCCAGAATCTGAGCGGAGGGGAGAGGCAGATGGTTGCGATGACAATGGCTATGTTACGGAAGCCGAAGATAATCATGTTCGACGAACCCACCGCAAACCTCGCTCCCAAGGTGGCCACCCAGGTCCTAAAGACGGTCGCCGGGTTCGCACACGATTCGAAGTTGGGCGTCGTCCTCGTGGAGCAGAACGCGCGCAGGGCCCTGGAAATCGGAGACAAGGCGTACCTACTCGTGAGCGGTCGGAAGGTCTTCGAAGGAGGCACGAAAGAGCTTCTCGAGCATAAAGAGCTCTCCAAGTTGTATCTCGGTCTCAAGGTCGAACAGTAGACCGGAACCGCGAGACTTTGAAAGGGTTAAGGTCGAATCTCGTCTTCCCCTCAAGCACCAGTTCTGCGGCTAGCTCCCCGATGGCGCTTGCGAACTTGAAACCGTGCCCCGAGCAGGGACTGAGTAAGACGACTCTCCTGCTTCTCGGATGGAAATCGACGACAAAATCTTGGTCCGGAGTGTTCGTGTAGAGGCACACCGCGGAGGAGATCATCCTCCCGTTGGCGCCGGGGAGATGCCCGCGAAGGAAGGAACGCACGGGCCTCAAATCCTCGCTTGAGGTGGATCGGCTGACGCTGTCCGGCGAGGTGACGCGGCCTCCGTGGGTCCGGGCCGCCTTGATGCCTTCGCCATAGTCGGGAAAGCCGTAGAAGATGCGCCTGTCGCGAAGTTCCCAGATGTAAATGGGCATCCTTGCCGAGGAGAATACTCCAGCGTTCCCCCTCGGCTTGAACCAGAAGACACACTGCCTCTCGCACTTCAGCGGGAGCTTGAGCTCGGGGACGAGCGAAGGCAGCCAGGACCCGGCGGCAATAATCAGCTTATCCGCGGAATACGAGCCCCTTTTCGATCGCACGATGATTCCGTGGTCACCGATCTCCCAGTCCGCGACGGGCTCCTCAAAGTGGAATTCAGCTCCGTCCTTCTCCGCCAGCTCTTTCATCGCCCTGATGCATTCTTCAGCGAAAAGAAAACCTGCGGCGTCCTCGTGCACTGCTACTTCGGATCGACTCATCCTGAATTGTGGAAATCTCGCCTCAACCTCGCTTCGAGACATGAGCTCGTGCGGGAGCCCGTGTTCTTTTGCGCTCCTCAATACACCCGTGACGAGCCAAGACTTCGGGGATCCAATCATCAGACCCCCGGTCTTGACCAGAAGCTGCCGTCCGGACCGTCCTTCGACGTCCCGCCAGAGCTCGAATGCCCTCTTCACGAGGGGGACGTAGCAGGGATTCTCCGCATACGCGGTCCTGATTATTCTCGTTCTACCGTGGGAAGAGCCATAGGGATGATTCAGCGTGAACTTTTCCAGGACTAAGGTTTTCACACCGCGTTTCGCGAGCTGGAGCGCGGTGGCGCAGCCCATCGCCCCGGCACCGACGACTATCGCATCGTATCTCTGCAAGCGCAACGCGGGTCCGCCCGAGCTGGTTAAGAATTCTTACGTCGTGAATCCGCTCAATGGATAAATACGGAATAGCCCGCCGTCAGTTTCGTCAAAATGCAAGACGCTTTTTGTTTCCTTCAGATGGCCACGGGTGGCTCTTGATGCCGTTAGAACAGATGATGTGGGTAGAAAAATATCGACCCGAGAAATTGGAGGAACTCGTCAATCAGGAAAGTGTGAAGGAGAGGTTGCGGCTCTTGATCAAGAAGAAGGACGAGCTGCCGCACCTTCTCTTTGCCGGCCCTCCCGGTTCCGGCAAGACAACGACCGCCGTTATTGTCGCCAAGCAGCTACTCGGTGAACACTGGCGGGACTACACGCTTGCATTGAATGCCAGCGATGAGCGGGGGATTGACATGGTGAGAGAACGAGTCAAGACCTTTGCCCGCTACTCGGACAGAAGGGAGGAAGTCCCCTTCCGCATCATCATCTTGGATGAATCAGACGAGATGACGCATGACTCGCAAACCGCGCTTCGCAGAATCATGGAAGAGTACTCTCGTCTCACACGTTTCATACTTGTGTGCAACTATTCGTCGGGAATAATCGAACCCCTGCAAAGTAGATGCGCGATATTCAGGTTCCAAAGGCTCGGAGAAGATGCAGTGGCCGATCAGCTCCGGAAAATCGCAAATTTAGAGGGGGTCGAGCTCGAGGAAGAAGTCCCATCAGCGATATACGAGGGAACAAACGGCGACCTGCGACAAGCGATAAATCTCTTGCAGGCAGCCTCCGGCTCAGGGAAAGTTACTTTCGAAAAAGTGAAGGCCGTCACTGGGGCGAGCATCAGGGGGAGGGTGTTCGAGATAATGAAGGCGGCGCTCGACGGCGAATTCGAAGAGTCTCGGATCAAGATGATCGAATTGACAAGGGTTTACGGTATCCCTGAGAGGGATTTCCTCAAGTTCGCGAACGAAGTTCTCACGAGCATGAAATTGGAAGATCCAGCGGAGGCGATAAGGATCCTTGCGGAATACGACTACAGGCTGGTGCAGGGGGCGCAACCGGAGATCCAGCTCACGGCGATGTTGGCGGAACTCGCCGCCTTGAAGCGCAAGAGTGGCAAGCGCTGAGATGGACCTTTCACTCCCCCGGGGGATACGCGACGTCCCCCCAGCTGACCACGAGGCGCACGAGAAGATCCGGGGAGCGTTCTACGAGGTCGCGCGCTTATTCAACTTCAAGCTGATGGAACCCGCGCCGCTCGAGCACCTGTCCGTCCTGAGAGCAAAGAGCGGCTCCGACATAGACGCCCAGATCTATTCGTTCAAGGACAAGTCGGGGCGCGACATCGGGCTCCGTTTCGATCTGACGGTCGGGATGACAAGATACGTTGCCGCCAGACGCGATCTGAAACCGCCAATCAAACTAGCGTCCTTCGGCGGGGTCTGGAGATACGACGAGCCCCAGCACGCGAGGTACAGGTGGTTCCATCAGTGGGACTTGGAGATCTTCGGGGCGAGTAGCGCTGAGGCGGACGCCGAGATCATCGACGCGAGCCAAATGATATTCAAGAAGCTGAAGCTGAACACGACGGTGAAGGTCGGGGACAGAAAGACGGTGGAGGGATTCATCAGAAAGCGGGTGGGGGTAACCGGTGAGGAGAAGGTACTCGAATTGATGAGGGCGCTTGACAAAATGAGCAAGAAGAGCAGAAGCGACCTCGTCAAGGAATACGTTCAGAAAGGTATCTCCAGGGACCAGGTAGAGGCTGTCCTCGATTTTGCCGGCACCAAGGGGTCGCTCGATGCCGTTCTGCCGGAGCTCACGAAGCAGGGAACTTCGGACACCGAGAGCCTCTCAGAGTTGCACAGCTCCCTCGAAGCGAGGAACGTGAGGGGCGTCGAGTACGACATGAGCATCGTAAGGGGGATCGACTACTACACTGGTATCGTCTTCGAGATATCGGACCGTGATCATGCCGATCTGGGGGCTCTCTGCGGCGGGGGAAGGTATGACCTCCTTCCCAAGATATTCGGAAGGCCTGATCTCGCGGCGACCGGAGCTGCCGGGGGGGTCGACCGTGCGGCGCTCTCGTTGACTAGGTCTGAGGTCGCGGAGACCCTGGTCTACGTTGCTTCTATCGGGGAGGAGGGTTCGAAAGCCGCAGCCCGTGCGTTGAGTCTCCTCCGGAACGCGGGGATAAGAGCGGACGCGCCCCTGAGCCCCAAAGCAATTGGCAAGCAGCTACAAGACGCGAGCGACGCGGGCGCTTCTTGGACAATCATCGTCGGCGCGAAGGAGGTTGCCTCTGGCCAAGTGGCTCTGCGCAACATGCTGTCAAGAACCGAGGAACGACTGCCTCTGGAGCAGGCCCTGCAAAAGATCCGGGCAGAGATTGACGCTTCCAAGAACTGAAAGTCTGAACGTTTTCGGGACATTTCCACCGCACGTTGACCCGAAGGTCATCACTTTTCGAGCCTGCGGCTCTCTTCGCTTATCAAATCCGTAAGCGCGTCGAACGCCCTCCCCACGTCCTTCATTCGCACGACGATTATTGTGTCGGTGTGGCAGCTTACCGTATCCTCCATGTTGACGTGCCGCCTCGCGAGCTGGTTATAGAAGGTGATGACGCACCCGGGCGTCGCGATGATTTCGCGGGGGCTCTGCACAATTATGGCGGCATAGTCGTCTCCTTCTTCGAGAATGTCGGCGTTCGACAGCTCTGCCTTCACCTTCTTGTGCAGTCTTTGGTCGAATATCAGGGTGATCGACGAAAGACTCTCCGAGACTTGGAGGAAATCCTCCTGATGACTCGACAGCATGGCGCTGACGGTCTGGAGTGTCTTCTTCGTCTTTTCGACAGACATCTTGGAAACGTGCGTCCGCACGTTGACCACGCTCCCCGCGACGACCTTTCCAATCTCTTTCGAAGCCGGCGAGTATATACCTCGCAACCTCTTCAGCGAAGTGATCACGCTTTCCTCGTTGGGCTTCCTCCCGATGCGCTCCTGGATCCTTGGTTGCAGCATCCTTGCGAGAGCACTGACGTTGACGTAGTCCCTCGCGAGCGCATCCTGAATGGACAGGTCGTAATTTATTTCGTCCCTCACCGCGCTCGAGATTGAGAGCCTGTTGACCGATTTCAGGTCATTTCTTGGCAATTCAGGGTCGAATGTGGCCAAAATCTATAAAAGGATTTCCGCATCGCTCGAACTCAAGCGTTGCGAAGTACCGTAGTTTTGGCGTATTCTGGGGGCCTCGACACATCCGTCTGCCTTAGATGGCTGCAGGAAAAGTACGACGCCGATGTAATCGCGGTGACCCTCGATTTGGGGCAGCAGGACGACCTGAAGGAGATCGGCAAGCGCGCCCTTCTACTCGGAGCGCGCAATCACTACGAGATTGACGCAAAGGAAGAATTCGTCAGCAATTATGTTCACCCCGCCATAAAGGCCAACGCCCTATACGAAGGAAAGTACCCACTGAGCACGGCCCTCGGGAGACCGCTGATATCCGAGAAGCTCGTTGAGGTCGCCGAGAAGGAAGGGGCGGACGCCGTCGCGCACGGGTGCACCGGGAAGGGAAACGACCAGGTGCGGATGGACATCACGGTACGCGCGATGAATCCAGCGCTCAAGGTGATCGCGCCCGTAAGAGAGTGGAACATGACGAGAGACGAGGAAATACTCTACGCGCAAGCGCACAATATTCCGATAAAGCCCTCGAGGTCAATCTACAGCGTCGACCAGAACGTCTGGGGGCGATCGATAGAGGGGGGACCTCTGGAACAGCCGGACACTGAGCCGCCCGCACAGGTGTTCGAGTGGACCACGCCCGCCGAAGACGCTCCGGACGCACCGGGCTACCTCGACCTCGAGTTCTTCGAAGGCATTCCAGTAAAGGCGAACGGTAACGACATGAGCCCTCTGGACCTCATCCAATTCGTGAACAAGTTCGTCGGCTCTCACGGCGTTGGGATCATAGACCAGATCGAGGATCGTCTGGTCGGGATAAAGTCGAGGGAGGTATACGAATGTCCAGCCGCCGTAGCCATAATAGAAGCTCACAGGGACTTGGAGAAGCTCGTCCTGACCAGACACGAGCTGACCTTCAAGGCCGGCGTTGAACAGGAATGGGCGTGGCTTGTGTACTCGGGGCTGTGGCTCGAACCCCTGCGGCTTGCGCTCGACCAGTTCATCGACACCACGCAACGGCGCGTTTCCGGGAACGTCAGGCTGAAACTCTTCAAGGGCGGCATGAGGGTTGTTGGAAGGTCCTCAGAGAACTCGATCTACAGACAGGGTCTCTCGACCTATTCCAAGGGATCCACTTTCGATCAAAAGTCCGCTGTTGGCTTCATCGAATTGTGGGGACTTCAGTCCCGCGTCGCCGCGAGCAAGATGAAGAGGAGGAAGGTGACCAAGAGTGGATATCCGAGGGAGAAGGCTCAAGCGATTCGATAGCGGCGCGTCCCGGTTCTACTCCTCGATAGGCTTCGACGGACCCATAGCGAGACACGTCATCAAGATCAACACCGCTCACATGATCTCACTCGTCAAGGCGGGCGAAGTGGAACGGGGGGTCGGGGAGGAATGCCTTAGGTTTCTTTCCAAAGAGACTCCCCGCCCTAGGCGAGCGAAGGGAGCGGAGGACATCCACCAGCTAATCGAACAGAACGCCGTTGACAGGCTTGGAGTCGAAATAGCGGGTTTCCTCAATCTCGGGAAGAGCCGGAATGACCAGGTCGCTTCCGCGGTCAGGATGGAGCTGAGGGAACGAGTGATTCGACTCCTAGAGGCAATCGCGGATTTGCAGGCAGCCCTCCTCAAGATTGTCAGGAAATTCGGGCGCGCGGTAATCCCCGGCTATACGCACATGCAGCACGCCATGCCCGTCACGCTGGGGCACCACTTTTCGGCCTACTTTGATGCGTTTCAACGCGAGATCGACCGACTTGTGCAATTGTACGCGAGGGTGAACGTCTCGCCGATGGGAGCCGCCGCTCTGGCGGGCACTTCCGTTGCGGTCGACCGAACGGCCGTGTCGGATTTCCTCGGCTTCGCCGGCATCGTCGAGAATTCTATCGACGCCGTGTCGAGTCGAGACTTTGTCGTAGAGGCTCTTGCATGTTCGGAGACGATCATGCTTGACCTCAGCAGACTATCAGAGGAGATTATCCTTTGGAGCTCGAAGGAATTCGGCTATCTTGAGGTCTCCGACGAATATGCCAATTCCAGCAGCATCATGCCTCAAAAGAAGAACCCAGTCGCCGCCGAGACAGTTCGGGCGAAGTGCGGTTCGGTACTGGGAAGCTTGGTGGCCGTCTGCGCGATCCTCAAAGCTTTGCCGTATACTTACAACCTCGACCTACAGGAGCTGACTCCGCATCTGTGGAGAGGGCTCGATGACACGCTGGCTTCAACCATCGTCACGGCGGGAATGGTGGGGACGCTGAAGTTCGACGTTCGCGCTCTACGACTATCGCTGAAGGGGGACTACTCTACGGCCACCGCCTTCGCGAACTACCTGGTCAAAGCGCACGGCGTGTCATTCCGGCAGGCCCACGCGATAGTAGGAGGTCTGGTCAGAATGTCCGTGGAAACGGGGACCCCGTTTGAGCTCACAATTTCAAAGCATCTCTCCCCGCTTTCAAGAGAGATAACCGGGAAACCAATCCACCTGGCCCAGGGGGTCCTCAACGGGGTACTCGACCCGGCTTCCTCACTGCACGCCCTTTCTTCCTCAGGAAGCGCCAATCCAAAATTCCTTCAACGAGGAGTAGAGAAACGCTTGAGCCAGCTCGAAAGTAATCGTTCGAGCGTGCGTCGAATCAGGGAGGGTCTCTCCCGCGCCGATGCGCTCCTTCTCAGGAACGTCAATTCAGTTCTGAAGGGGGTGAAGAAGTAGTGGATACGAAATGTGCTGAATGCGACGCCCAGATTAGTATCCCAGACGACGCGATTGTCGGCGAAATAGTTTCTTGTAAGGATTGTGGAGTTGAGTATGAGGTGGCGGAAATAAAGAACGGCACAGCGATGCTGAAGCCCGCGGAAACCATCGAGGAGGACTGGGGCGAATAGATGAAGCTCACGATCCTCTTCGACAGGCTAAGGTGGGAAGAGAAGGCGCTGCAGAAGGAGGCCCAGGCGCTGGGCGCGAATGCCGCGCTCGTCGATGCCAAGCCGCTCGTATTCGAAATCTCTCGGGTGCGACGCGCGAGGGAATTCGGGGACGTTGTCCTGCAGAGGTGCATCAGTTTCTACCGGACACTCTACCTCACAAGGATTCTGGAGAACCTCGGGGTATCTGTCGTCAACCCTTATCTCGTGACCGAGTCGTGTGGGAACAAACTCCTCACGACGCTTATCCTAGCGAAAGCCAAGATCCCGACTCCCAGAACGATGATCAGCCTATCGTCAGACACGGTCGCAGAATCTGCCCAAAAAATGGGCTTCCCCGTCGTCCTCAAGCCTTTCGTAGGTAGCTGGGGGAGGATGGTGAGCATAGCGAGGGACAAAGAGGCTTTGCTCTCTATCGTGGAGCTGCGCGAGGAGCTCCAGAATCCAATCGAACACATGTATTACCTTCAGGAGTTCGTCAAGAGACCCCCTCGTGACGTCAGGGCGGTCGTGGCGGGGGACGAAATCGCCGCGTGCGTATATCGCTACGCACCCGAGGACGATTGGCGAACGAACGTAGCGAGAGGCGGCCTTACCAAAGCCCTCAAACCTAACAAGGAGCTCCGGGAAATAATCTTCAGGGCTGCAGACGCGGTCGGGGGAGGGGTGCTCGGCGTGGACGCGATGGAGTCCGAGGAGGGTTACTTGGTCCACGAGGTGAACAACACGGTGGAGTTCGCGGGTGCACAGGCTGCGACCTCTGGGAGCATCGCAAGAAAGATCGCTGCGTACGTCATTTCGAGAGCGCGGAAGTAGAATGGTCAGAGTAGGGGTAGTTGCAGCATCCGGCTACATCGGCGGTGAGCTCCTCCGTCTTTTGATCCAGCATCCGAACGTGGACTTGACGATCGCGACGTCGAGGAAATATGCGGGGGAATTCATTTTCAGGGTCCACCCAAATCTGAGGAACGTGACAGAGCTAAAGTTCTCCCAATATGACCTGTCGAAGCTCACCGAAAGTTCCGATGTGGTGTTCACGGCTCTCCCGCACGGCGAGTCCATAAAGTACGTCCCGCAGCTAGCGGACGCCGGGCTGAAGATCATCGACCTCAGCGCCGACTTCCGGTTGAAAGACCCCTCGAAATACCAGGAATGGTACAAATTTGATCATCCGTCCCCCGACCTCCTCGACAAGTTCGTCTATGCGATCCCCGAGATCAACAGAGACGCCCTCAAGGGCGCGCACTACGCCTCTTCGCCCGGTTGCATGGCCATAACATCCATTCTCGCGCTCGCGCCGCTTCTGAAACAGAGCTCCATGGGGGTCGATAGTGATCATATCGTAGTGGACGCGAAGATCGGTTCCTCGGGAGCGGGCGGGAAGCCGTCATTATCGACGCACTTCTCCGAGAGATACAACGTCGTGCGCCCCTACAAGCCCGCGGGACATCGGCACTCTGCCGAGATCGAACAGGTGCTGTCTGAGATCGCCGGCACTCCTGTAAAGATCTCAATGTCCGCTCACGCAGTAAACATGGTCAGGGGGATCCTTTCGACGTGCCACGTCTTCACGCGGACCCAACCGGAGCCGCTCGAAATATGGAAGGCGTACCGGGCGATGTACGCCGGGAGTTACTTCATCAGACTTGTGAGAGACAAGTCGGGTCCCTTCAGGCTACCCGACCCTAAGATAGTCATCGGCTCTAACTTCTGCGACGTCGGCTTTGAACTGGAATCCAGAACGGGACGAATCGTCGCCCTCGGCGCGACTGATAATCTGATCAAGGGAGCGGCGGGGAACGCGGTCCAGGTGATGAATCTCATGCTCGGATTGGATGAAAAAGTCGGGCTTGAATACGCCCCGCTTCATCCGGTGTAGCCAGTTGAGGTTAGTGATCAAGATCGGGGGGAGTCTCGTCAAAGAAGGACTCCCAGATTCCCTACTTTCTGACGTCAAGGCCGCGACTTCCTCCCACGAAGTTGTGATTGTCCACGGCGGGGGCGACATCGTGACAGAGATCGCGACCAGGCTGGGCAAGGAGCAGAGATTCGTGACCTCTCCGGACGGAATCAGGAGCAGATACACTGACGCGGAAACAGCAGAAATCTATCAGATGGTCATGACCGGTATGGTTGCAAAGAAGTTGTTGCGCTCCCTCGCGAGGAATGGGGTCAACGCAGTTTCGATCTCGGGCTCCGATGGGCGCTTGCTCGTGGGCAAGCGCAAACAGAAACTCGTCATAGTCGACGAACGAGGAAGGAAGATGATGATCGATGGTGGGTTCACGGGAAGAGTCGACTCGGTCAACGGAGCTCTGGCCGAGCTGCTCATGAAGAACGGATACGTCCCACTCGTCTCGCCCGTCGCGATCGGCGAGGAAAACGAGCCCCTGAACATCGACGGAGATCGGGCGGCCGCTGCCGTGGCGATAGGTGTCGGGGCATACAGCGTGATTTTCCTTACGAACGTGGACGGGTTGACTCTCGACGGGGTCCTCGTAAGGAATCTGAGCGTCGAACAGGCTAAGCAAGAAATTCCAAAGATTGGCTTCGGCATGCAAAAGAAAGTGATCGCGGGAATCGAAGCTGTGGAAGGTGGCGTGAAGGAAGCCATAATCTCTTCAGGTATGAGACCATCTCCGGTTCAGTCTGCGCTCGCCCACGAATCTTGCACGGTGATAACAAGATGAGTTCCACGCAAGCGCGAGCTCTGGAAGAGCAGTATGGCTCCGGGGCTTTCCAAAAGTTCCCCGTCACACTGGTGCGCGGATCTGGCGCCCTCGTCTGGGACCAAGCGGGCAAGGAGTACGTCGATTGCATGGCTGGATACGGCGTCGCAATCACGGGGCACTGCAACCCTTGGGTCGTCGACGCCATAAAAGAGCAGACCGAGAAGCTGATCACTTGCCACGGGTCGTTCTACAACGACGCGCGCTCCGAGTTTCTCGAGAAACTCGCGAAGGTGACCCCCAAGGGACTGGAGGCGGCACTCCTCACGAATAGCGGGACCGAGACAGTGGAAGCCGCGATCAAGCTGGCGCGACGGCATACCGGAAGGCGGGGCATCGTCTCGATGAAGGGGGGATTCCACGGGAAGACGTACGGCGCCCTTTCAGCCACGTGGAACAAGAAGTACAGGGAACCTTTCGGACCGCTCGTCCCCGATTTCGACTTCGCCGAATACGGGGATCCTAGGTCGCTCGAGTCGAAGGTCAGCCAGGACACCGCAGCGGTCATCGCTGAGCCGATCCAGGGGGAGACCGGGATAATCATCCCGCCGCCGGGATACTTCAAGGAGGTCAGGGAGATCTGCGACAGGCACGGCACATTATTGATACTGGACGAGATTCAATCGGGGCTCGGGAGGACCGGTCGGATGTGGGCCGGCGAGCATTGGGGGGTCGTCCCGGACATAATGACCATCTCCAAGGGGCTGGGGGGAGGCGTCCCGACTGGCGCAACCGTGACGCGTCGCGACGTAATGGACTCGTTGAAGAAGGGGGAGCACACGAGTACTTTCGGGGGGAATCCGCTCTCGTGTGCCGCCGCTTCTGCCAACCTGGATTACATCGTGAAGAATAGGCTCCCCGAAATGGCAGAAGCCAAGGGGAAGGAGCTCAAGGCGGGGCTCGCGGGCATCGCAAACCATCACAAGATCGTTCGCGATGCGAGGGGGCTCGGTCTCATGCGGGCCCTCGAGCTTAGGGTCGACGTGCATCACGTCCTCCTTGATGCTATCGACCGGGGTGTCATACTTGCCTATGCCGGGAGAGACGTGATCAGGCTCTTGCCGCCGATCGTCATATCGGTGGAACAGATGCGGAAGACACTTGAAGTGCTCGAAGAAACGGTTAGGCTGGAGGAGTCCCGCCGCTTTGGACAAAACTGACCAACTGATAATCCAGATCTTGCGGGAGGACGCTCGGAGATCGAACACCGAGATAGCCCAGAAGCTCAATCTATCCGAGTCGGCGGTGCGGAGACGGATAGCAAACCTCGTTCTCGGCGGAATCATCAAGAAGTTCACGATCGAGGTGGACGACCCCCAGCTGACGAGCGCAGTGACATGGATCGCGGTTAGTCCTTCTGTCCCGACGAGCCAGGTGAGCGGGAAGATCAGGGGTGTCGCGGGAGTGGAAACGGTATACGAGACCGCGGGCCAGTTCGACATTGCCGTCGTGATAAAGGGAGCGAATATCGTCGAGGTGAACAAATCGGTTGAAGGAATTCGGCGTGTCGACGGCGTGATTAACACGAATACGATGATGATTCTGCGCACAATTCGCTGATTTCGTACGAATATCGTTAAATCTATCCGAGGGAAGCCAATTCGGAAGAAACAAGGGCAGGGGGTGAGAAGATTGAATTGTGTGGAGTGTGACGGTCCATTGATTATCCCTTCCGACGCGATCCAGGGGGAAATAGTCGGCTGCAAGGACTGCGGGACGTCGTACGAACTGGTTAAAGTCACAAATTCAGATCTATTCACCATCAGGCCCGCGGAACTCGAAGAAGAAGACTGGGGAGAATAGCGGACGCCCGCCTTCACGTTACTCTACGATACGGTACGTTGGGAGGAGAAAGCTATCGTCTCCGCGGCAGGGCGAAAGGGCGTGCGCGCACACCTCCTGGACTCGAAGGGCCTTAACCTGGACCTGAACTCCCGAGCCTCGCCCCAGAGAGACATCGTTCTGCAGAGGACGATCAGCATCTTCAGGAACCTCCACTCGACCGCGGCTCTCGAAGGAGCGGGGCACCGCGTCGTCAACAACTTCGCCTCCGCATCTGTCTGCGGAAACAAGCTCTTCTGCACCCTCGCGCTCGTCCGGAGGAACATCCCCACCCCGAAGACACGCCTAGCCTTCACAGAAGAGTCGGCGAAGAAAGCAATTGAAGATCTGGGCTATCCGGCAGTCATAAAACCCGTCGTGGGGAGCTGGGGGCGCCTGTCTGCCCTGATAAAAGACTCGGATACCGCCACCGCCCTGCTCGAGGACAGGCAATACATGTTTCCGCTTTACCAGGTGTATTACCTGCAGGAATTCGTGAAACGGCCTCCGCGCGACATAAGGTCCTTCGTCATCGGGGACACTACGGTGGCGGCCATCTACCGACTTTCGGGCCCGAAGGACTGGCGAACCAACACTGCGAGGGGAGGGAGAGCCGAGGGGTGCCCCATCGGAAAGGAGCTTGACGAGCTTTCCCTGAAGGCGGCAGCCGCCGTTGGAGGAGAGATAGTCGGGGTCGACCTCATGGAGACAGAGGGCGGGCTGGTTGTGCACGAAGTCAATAACACCACCGAGTTCAAAAACACGGTCCCCGCCACGGGGATCGATATCCCCGGACTTATTGTCGATTACCTTATTTCAGCGTCGAAAAGGTGAGAGGAAGTTTGGCCGTTGAAGCCGTACCGCTCCTAACAGAGGTTCTGAAAGTCTACTCTCCGACGAAAAAAGAAGGAAAGCTCGCGCGCCTCCTCGCTAGGCGGATGGAACAGCTCGGCTATTCAAAGGTCAGGGTCGATGAAGCGGGAAACGTGTTAGGTCACGTCGGGAGCGGAAAAACCCGGATACTCCTCTGCGGACATATGGACACCGTGCCGGGGAATCTACCCGTAAGAGTCGGGAAGGGGAGGATTTCGGGGAGAGGTGCCGTCGATGCAAAGGCCCCCCTTTGCGCGTTGATAATCGCGGGTTCCCGTCTGAGAGACATGAAGCTCGCCACGCTCACGGTAGCCTGTGCGACCCGCGAAGAGGGAGACAGCCTCGGCATCAAGACCATAATCAACAGCGGCACGAAATATGACTTTGCGATTTTTGGGGAACCGGGGGGAGCGGGGAAAATCACCGTGGGGTACCGGGGGAGAATCGGCACCCTCGTAACTACCAGGACCGGAGGTGGCCACGCCAGTTCGCCCTGGGCGCACCCGAGCGCGTTCGACGCTGCTCTGAAACTGCTTGAACGCCTGAAAGGCTACGAGTCTGAGCACTCTGTCGCGGACGACCGTTTCCACTCTCTCTCCATCGCCGTCACCGGGGTGCGGGCCGGGACGTACCATAACGTGCTCCCGAGCATCTGCAGGATGACTCTTGATGTTCGCGTCCCCCCGGGTATGAAAAGCGAAGACGTGAAGCGCGATTTCTCTTCGATCGTTCGGGAATCCGCCGCCTCGACCGGCGCAGCGAGTGCCGGTGTCGAATTCGACGAGCCTACCGAGCCGTACGAGGCTGACGTCTTATCCGTCCTGGTAAGGGCCTTTCGGCGGGCGATCATTCTCCAAAACAAGAGCAAGCCGGTGATGATCCGAAAGAGTGGGACGGGAGACATGAACACGATGGCGTCCGTTCGGGGAACCACATGCATAACCTACGGACCAGGGGAAACCAGCCTCGCCCACACTCGTGGGGAGTACGTCTTGGTCGACGATTACCTCACGAGCATCGATACGCTGACCGAGGCCATCAAGCAGCTCGTTCAGATCAAAGGGCCCACCTAACTCTGTATCTTGCACGACGCGATGTACGCCCTTTTCAGACTCGACGCGGTCACGAACGGGCTCAGGATCAGGAGCGGGATGCTCACCGAGACGAAGGCGAGCTGTAGCGGTGCTAGCGCGACCGCCAGGGTCGTAGCTCCGAGGCCACCAAAAGCCCCAGCGAGGAAGTACCCGGCGCAAGTGGGGCAGGCAGTGAACAGTCCCACCACAGAGGCGACGCCGCCGAGCCAAACCCCTCCGGTGGTCTTCGGCCTCTTCCGCAAGGCGTAGTACGCGATCGCGGCGTTCACTGCGATGAGCACAGGGATAAGGAACAGGAAGAGGAGATCAAGGGGTATGATCTGCAGCCCCAGGTGAAGGTTCGGCAGGAGGTAAACTATCAACTCGGGAGTAGTCCCTAAGCTCCCGCAGCAGGCGACCGCCGAAACCCCCGGGGAGCTGGCTCCGTAGGCGGCAGCAAAGTCGACCGTCGGTTGATAGACAACGATACTGGAAACGAGGGCGTAGAATACTCCGTACGCGATGCCAACCGCGGCTCCGACCCTCAAATCCCTTCTCGAGTTCAGAGCATTACCAATGATACCTGATACGCTCGACATCCCCGCGTCACCCTCCGCCCGCACGGTCCGCCTGAGCAGTAGGAGTCCTCCCAGGATGATCCCGAGGTAAACCACTTCGAGCGCGAAGAAGTAGCCAACTTCTGAAAAAACCCGGGGCGTCAGGATTATGGAGTCTTGCGCGAAGTACCATAACGTCATCTCGGCCGCGACGAGGACGGTCCCGGCCACCACGGCCACGATTCCCATCAGCGGCGCACGCCCAACGTGGAACTTCCCCAAATCGAACGGGGCGCGACCGTCGGATACTTTTTAAGTTGACTCATCCTCAAAGTCTTGCGCTTCCAATCAATGGAAAGGGCAATCGTTCTCATCAACGCGACACCGGGGGGCGAGGACGAAGTTCTGAAGGACCTAAGGAGCGAGAAGGCGGTGCGACAGGTTTACCAGCTCTATGGCCTATACGATCTCTTGGCGGTCGTGGAAGGAGAGGACGATCATGCGGTGAAAGCGATAATCTCGAATCGATTCAGGGGGCACCCGAAGGTCGCATCAACGCTCACGATGAAGGTATTGAATTCTACCTAGCCGAGCCTTTGGTACCGAATGTCCGCTCTTGCCAGCCTCGTCAGCAGCTTCTGCGTATGGCGAGGATTCTGCGTCTCGACGCTCACCACAACCGCGGCCCTCCCTAGAGGCACGTCGGAGCCCATTCTCTCATGCCTGACATCCACCACGTTGGCGTTCACCTCGGCCAGGGCGTCGATTATTTCGCGCAGCGCACCAGGTCGGTCCGCCAAAGTGAAACGCAACCTGAGAAGCCTTCCTTCCTTTTCTAGTCCTTTCGCGACTATCTTGTCGAGGGTGTACATGTCGATATTCCCGCCACTGAGGACGACCGCGCACTTGATCCCCTTCACTTTGATGCGTCCGGAGAGGATCGCGGCCAGCCCGACCGCCCCAGCGGGTTCAACGACGACCTTGGCCCGCTCAAGGAGCAGGAGGATCGCTTTTGCGATTTCGTCGTCATCAACGAGAACCACATCGTCGACGTATTTTTCGATTAGCTGGAACGTCAGCTTCCCGGGGCCCCTTACCGCGATGCCGTCCGCGATCGTGTCTCCCGTCTGGATTAGCTTGACCTTCCCCGTCCTGAGTGCCTCGTGAACAGCTGGGAACGCCTTCGATTGGACCCCTACCACCTTTAGGCGCGGATTAGTCGACTTCGCCGCGACCGCTATCCCCGAGATGAGTCCTCCTCCCCCGACCGGGACCACGATCATCTCGAGCCCAGGCTCCGTCTCCAAGAGTTCGAGGCCGATCGTCCCCTGTCCAGCGACCACCTTCGGGTCGTCGAACGCGTGAACAAGTGTGCTCCCCTCCTCTTGAGATATCTCAATTGCCCTCCGCAACGAGTCGTCGAACGTCCGACCTTCGAGGACCAGCTTCGCGCCGTAGCCCTTGGTCGCATCGATTTTCGCGGGTGAGGCGTGCTCTGGCATGACGATGGTGGCCTTGGTTTTCAGCAACAACGCCGAGTAGGCTACCCCCTGGGCGTGGTTCCCCGCGGAAGCGGCCACGACACCCTTCCCCCTCTGTTCGCGATTCAGAGAGTGGATCTTGACGTACGCTCCGCGGGTCTTAAACGAGCCAGTCTTCTGGAGATTCTCGAGCTTAAGATACAGCTCAGATGACGTCATTTCACTGAATGTTCTAGACCTGTCGAGTGGGGTTTTACGGATCACGCCTCTTAAGATTCTCTTGGCTTCCCGGATCTCCGCTAGAGATACCCCGCCCTTTGGCAAGCTAATTCCGCGCAAATGGGTCCCCAAGATTCCATGAGTCGTCCAGATACTTATTCGAAAGAAGCTCTCGCTTCAACTTCTCCTCCCCGTCGCGCAACTGCGAAGCCTCAAGGTCGAACCCCAATTCACTCAATTCTGTTCTGACGGCGGCTTCGAATTCCCCCCGTCGCGCCCCGCAGTTGGTCATGGGGGAGGGGTTGCTCCTCACGTACTTTCGGTCGAGCTCAACGTCGACGGGGGTCGTCACTCTACGGACAAAGTCAAGGTCGGCGTGCGTGAGGAGTGTGCCATGACAGAGAACTCCGTCTCTTGAGAGGTAGGCTGCCATCCCGCTGATCTTGCCGTCTCCGTTCCAGATCCTGTTCGGAGGGTCAAACCTCGAATCGACCCCGCAGCGAGACAGCGCTTTCGTGACGATGTCGGCAGTGCCTTCGAACACCCTTCTCGCATCATGTCCGAGGTTAATCCCACCGCTTTCCCTTGCGGGGACGAAGATGGACCAGTTCAAGTTTCCCGGCCCGTTGAAGACCGCACCCCCCGCAGTGAACCTCCTCACCACCGGAATGCGCTCCTTGGTAAGATATTCCATATCGGTTTCGACACGCGCTAGCTGAGCCCTCCCGATTATCACCGAAGTCCCATTACTCCAGACTCGGAAGACCGGTTTCTCCAAAAGACGAAAGATCGATTCTTCCAGCGCAAAGTTCTCGCGCGGGTCAGAAATGTCGGTCGATATGAACCGCGCCAGCAAGGATGGTGTGCGCTTCAGGCTCCGCGCCATTAAGAGTTTTGAATGGGGTGGGGCGCAGCCCATGGTCGTGCCCTACGAGTTCCTCCCAGACGTCGCCCTGGCCGACATCGCGTTCGAGGCGAACTCAAGGACGCTTAACGGTCTTTTCCAAAGCTGCGCGATAGCCTTGACTGAGGTCATGGTAGACAGGAAGACTTTGAAGCCGCGATCCAGAAAAGAAATCTCCCTATCTTCGGAGACCCTCGACACACTCCTGTACGACTTCCTGACCGAGATGATCATCATGAAGGACGTGATTTCTTTTCTTGCAAAGCGCGTCACCGTCAGAGTTGACCCCACCAGGCCCTCGCTGAAATGCGAGCTCGGAGGCGAAACGATCTCCAGAAGCAGGCACAAACTCAGGAACGATGTCAAGGCCGTGACAATGCACATGTTCGGGATCAAGAAAACGCCGGAGGGGTGGGCCACGACGGTCGTGCTCGACATCTGATTCCAAAACCCTTTAGTGTGCAGAACTTGGGCCGCGCCATAGTGGGGATTCTTTGATCAATAGTTCGAGTGCGAAGCAAATCTCCGATGTCGTCTGGGAGATACCTCCATCGGCGAAACCGGGGATGAGGGTACCGGCCAGGATCTACGCAACGAAGGAGTTGCTCGCGGGTATGGACAACGGGGTCTTCGAGCAGGTGACGAACGTTGCATCACTCCCCGGCATAATGAGGTATTCCTACGCGATGGCCGACGCGCACTGGGGATACGGCTTCCCAATAGGGGGGGTTGCAGCATTCGACCTCGAAACGGGGGTCATTTCGCCTGGAGGAATTGGTTTCGACGTTAATTGCGGAATGCGGCTGATTCGCACGAATTTGACCTTTGACGAGGTGAAACCAAGGGTTAAGGATCTAGTAGACCTTCTTTTCAGGCTTGTTCCCGCTGGAGTCGGCGTGAAGGGCTTCCTTAAAGTCAACCAGTCACAGTTCGAGGAAATAATGAAGTACGGGGTCAAGTGGTGCGTGGAGAACGACCTCGGGTGGCCCGACGACGTTTCCCACGTCGAAGAGGGAGGCTACATTAAAGGGGCGGACCCCACCAAGGTAAGCAGGCAGGCGAGCAGCAGGGGAATTTCACAGCTCGGTACCCTGGGTTCGGGGAACCACTATCTCGAGATACAGGTGGTCGACCCCTCGAGATATTTCGACACGAAACTCGGGAAGGCGTTCGGGATCGAGCGCGAAGACCAGGTCTTGGTCATGATCCACTGCGGGAGCAGGGGCTTCGGGCACCAGATCGGCTCCGATTACCTCAGGATCTTCGACGGCGCGATGAGAAAATACAACATTGAAGTCAGGGACAGGGAGCTCGCTTGCGCTCCGTTCTCGTCGAAGGAAGGCGGGGACTACTACGGGGCGATGGTATGCGCGGCCAACATGGCGTTCACGAACAGACAAGTGATAGTGCACCGGGTCAGGGACGCCTTCGGGCAAGTCTTCCACAAGGAACCGGAAGCAATGGACATGCATCTCATCTACGATGTGTGCCACAACATCGCTAAAGTCGAGAAGCACTCCTACGAAGGTAAGAATGTCGAGGCGTTGGTTCACAGAAAGGGCGCGACCCGGAGCTTCGGCCCCGGGCATCCAGACATCCCGGCTCCGTACAGGAAGGTCGGACAACCCGTGATCATAGGAGGGTCGATGGAGACGGGGTCGTACCTTTTGATCGGCACCCAAAAGGCGATGGAGGAGACCTTCGGCTCGACCGCCCACGGCTCCGGGAGAACGATGTCCAGGACCGCGGCGAAGAGGAACATCCGAGGAGACGTCCTGCAAAGGCAGATGCAGGAGAGGGGGATCTACGTGAAAGCCGCGACGATGGACGGTCTCGCGGAGGAGGCCGGGGTGGCTTACAAGGACATATCGCAGGTCGTCGAGACGATGGACAGAGCGGGAATCTCGAAGAAGGTGGTCGCCCTGAGGCCGATCGGAAACATCAAGGGTTGACGTCGTAAGAATAAGTCGGCCGACATTTGGGAGAGAGGTCCGCCGCCAGAACGAATAAGGAGAATCATCTGAGTGCTCAATCCCAGCGTGCGGTTGTTCTAGAGCATAAATAGCCAGACTATCGCGTAACCGTTCATGCTCTTCATGGTGGACAGTGTCCACTCTGCGGAGACCTGCCCCGCAGGCTCGATCAGGCCAGACGCGAAATTCTCGGCGAACCTTAAGAAGGCGGTCAAGCGTTCAGGAGTAAAGTGGGTGAACGGCTACCTTGACGCACCATCACATCACTTCTACTTCTTGGTGCAAGCCAGAACGGCCGAACAAATCTACGAATTCGTCGTGCCGCTCCTCGTGAGAATCGGGACCACGAAGGTTTCGCCGGTCTTGGAATGGCATGTCGCAGTGAAGGCGGGGAGGAAAGCGGGGGTTCAGAAGTGAACCCCTCCCGTTTCTTTTGGCAGTCTCGACAATAAGATGCAAGGATTACCGAGTGAATCTTTAGCTAATGTAGCCGGGCCGCTCCTCGCGTTTCGGCGGGAGGGGCTGCTCTCTCGTCTGCTCCCCCATCCCCTTGAGCTGGTCAATCACCTTCTGGGTCTCATCAGCCTTGTCCTTCAACTTTGACACGTCGATCTGAATCCCCAGGAGCTTCGACAGGGATTCCAGGACAGCTTGGGAGGCGCCAGCGTCGATTACATATCCCGATGTCTCCCCAAGAAGGCAGACCCCCTTCATCCCGTGGAGTGCCCCCATCCCAACCAACAATCCGTTCATACCCGTTATGCCCCCTTCGTGCATGAGCACGACCCCCTTCCCCGTCAGTGTTCCGAGCAGTTCCTTTGATGACGCGGCACCATAGACCTTGGGTGATTTCGAAAAGGATCCCGTGATGTAGGCGGCCAGCGTGTAGACCGTGTCCGCGCCGAGCGCCTTCGCGAGCTTGATCACGGCCTCCGCGAGCTCGTACTCCCCTTCGGAAGTGGTGGGTTGTGCGTCGGCGGTGAATATCAAGAGGTCTTTTGACTGACCCGTCTTTGCGTGGTAAAGCTCCGCCTTCAGGGGCTCCACCCGCCCGTCCTCCTTTATGTTCACCTGCGGAGGGAAGCTGTCGCACTCGTACTCCGCGACCTTCTTCGACTTGAAAACCGAAACCAGGTGGTCCGCACCGAGCTTTCCTACGTACCCGCTGCCTGGTAAGCCGCAGACCAGCACCGGGTTCCGCGGCCTGGGCTTGAAGATTACTTTCGCGCGTATACCCCTGCGAGAATCGCTCTCGGTCTTGGGCATCCCGCAGCTACTCTCCCTCTTTCTTCATCTTGAGCTTCTCGCTGAGGTCGACGAACTTCCCTCGGTCCTGGACCTTTATCGTGGTGTTCAGGCTGAACCTCAATCCAACGCTGCGGAAGAGACTGTAGAGCTCCCCGCCAGAAATCTTCTCCTTGAACCTGCGGCTTCTAACCAGGTTCGCAAGCTCCCTTACGATCGATTCGGTCTCCGCCGGATACGCTTCGGACGCCAACTTCAGCACTTCGTCCGCCCTATCGTAGAAGACCGCCGACAGGATCTCCCTGTCGGATTTCGATACTTTGCTCGGCGGGGGTGCGGCGACTTCCGCCCTTTTTTGCATCTGCTTGAGCTTCCTGCGGTTGATGATATCCAGTTCGTTGTCCTCTGCCAAGACGTTTCGCGGCTGCTCGACGGTGTCGTGAATAAAACGGTTTCTTCTCACTTTGTCGTCGCGAGAGCGACACCGGTGAGCAGAATGACTCCACCGAGGACCGTGAAGACGCTTATCGCCTCTTGGAGTAGTAGCACCCCTCCGGCCACGCTTACGAGCGGGATTATGTAGAGCTGAATCGAAAGCCGGGAGACCGTCCGCCCGCTGACGAGCGCGTAGAAGATCGAGTTCGCCAGCACCGTGCTCAGCAGCGCAAGGAACAGGACGGAGAGCCACCCGTAAAGCGAGAGGGAGGAGACCTGCGTAATCAGGCTCCCCGAAACGAGCGGGAGAAGAAAGACAGTGCCGAGGCAGGAGGCCCAGATCACCGTCGGGAAGGGTCCGTACTTGCTGACGAGCGGCTTAGAAGAGACCGCGTACACGCCGTAGGCAAAGGATGTCACGACGACCGCCAGCGGCCCGCTGAGGTCCGTGAATGTGAGATTGAAGTCCCCTAGGGAGAGGACCGATGCTCCCGTGACGGCGAGCGCGAGGGCCAAGACGAGCTTCGCCCCGACCTTCTCGTGCAGCGAAATTACGGAGAGGACCACGACGAAGACGGGACCCAGGGATATCAGGAGACCCGCTAGCGAAGATGAAACGATCTTCTCGGCGTAGTTGAGCGACAGATGATAGATACTCACGTTGAACAGGGCGACGACTATGAGCCTCGGTGCGTCCTTCCTCTCGAACGGAACCTTCGGCTTGCCCACGAACGGCCAGATAGCGAGAAATCCCGCGCTTGCTATCAGCCACCGGAGGACCGTGAGGTTGACCGCGGAAAGCTCGAAATCAGCGCGACGGATCCCGACGAAAGCGAGGCCCCATATGATGCTGAGCACCGTCAAGAGGATGTACCCCTGCCCCTTCCCTTTTCTAGGAACCGAGGGTTGTCCGACCGGACCAGAGTTGCTCTGCTCGCCGGCTCGCAGGTTTTCCTTCACCAGAAAATCATCCTTCAGTTCGACTTTTCGCGAGAGAGTTCTCTTTCTTTCTCGAGGAGGAGCCGCTTCTTCTCTACGCCCCACCTATATCCGCCGATGCTCCCGTCCTTCCTCACGACCCGGTGGCACGGGATTAGGAGGGCGACCGGATTTGTCGCGCAGGCCTTGCCGACGGCCCGAGACGCCTGGGGCTGGGATATCCTTCTCGCCAATTCGCCGTAGGTCACCGTCGTCCCGTACGGAACGGCTCGAAGTTCCTCCCAGACCCTTCTTTGAAAGGCAGTAGCTTGGATGTCGAGCGGCATCCGGGAGAGCGAAACAGGCCTCTCGCCCTCTACGTATTCGACTATCATCCCGAGCCAGCCGGAGATTGATCCTCGATCTTGTTGGATGACGGCGCTGGGATATTCTGATTTCAGAATCGAAATCAAGCGGGCGTCTGAGACCCCTATTGCCAACGAGCATACGCCGTAGCGGGTCGCCCCCACCAGGAGCCTCCCGAGCATGCAGCTCGTGATCGAGTAGAGGATGTCCATCCCCTCCCCGCCTTTCTTGTACTCGCTCACCCTCATCCCGAGTGTCTCGTCCCGCTTCGAACTGAAGCTCCCGAGAGAATCGTAACCCGCGTCGTACAGCGATCTCCTCACCGAGTCCCCCCTCTTGAGCGCGCCCCTGATCCGCTCGAGCTTGAGCGTCCCAGCGAAACGCTTGGGTGTCACCCCGACCACGCGCTTGAAGGTCCTCTGGAGATGGAATTCGCTCACACCCACCGCCGTGGAGAGCTCTTTCAGCGTGAGCTTCCTGTCAAGGTTGTTCCCGATGAACACGCTAGCTTTGCGCGACAGGGTTACGTCGCGAGGATATTCATCCCGCGGCCTGCATCGCATGCACGCCCGCAACCCGGCGAGCTCCGCTTCGGCGGGGCCATTGAAGATCGTAATCTTCGACCTGCTCGGTCGCCTCGAGGGGCAGGAAGGGCGGCAGTAGATCCCGGTCGAGGCGACGCCGTAGACAAAGAGCGAATCATACGCCCGGTCTCTTCTCATGACCGCGTCGAGCATCCCGTTATTCGAGAGGTCTGTACGCGCGGGCGACGCGTCCGAGATTAGGCTAGTACTCAGCGACTTATGCTGCTCTACTCTCTTCATTGCATCATGCCAGCATGACACCCTTTTAATCAGTTGGCTCGAAATCTTGCTCTCAAAGCCGAGTGAGCGGCGCGACGATGCGAGGGGGGGGTGTTAAATGGAGGCCTCGAGTATGATACGTGTCCGCTGACCTTTCCGAGGATGAGCGCGCGGTTGTTGAGCTTCTCAGGACTCGTGGGCTCAGCATCAAAAACATGGACGAGGAACAAAAGGAAGTCATCCGCAAATTCATCAACCGGTTGCATCACGAGAAGGGTGTTTCGCTAAGCGACATTGCCAAGATCATAGGGAATAAGACAAGCGGCTACACGTCCTGGCTGACGAGGCAGCTTGGGATTACGCCGAGGCCCTTCGAGGAGGCCAGGCTGAAGGCGATCAAAGAGAAGAGAAGGAAATACCCGAGGACCCCCTTTGACGGGACTGTCGAAGATAGGGCCTATTTCCTTGGCTTGACTCACGGTGATTTGACGGCATATCACCAGTGGCGCGGCAGCATCACCGTTGGGATGAGTACCACCCATCCCGCCCTCGCAGCTCTATTCACTAAACTCTTCTCCCCTTATGGTCATGTCTATGCGCATCCTCGCTTCAAGAAAGATACTCAGAGTTATGAATGGAATTTTCACACCATACTAGACGAGAGTTTCAATTTTCTGAAAGAAGGCCCCGAGGCATGTCGTGACTGGGTCTTTCGAACCGAAAGCACGCTCTTGGGGTACCCGGCGGGGTTCTTGGATGCTGACGGAAGCGTATCGATCTATAGTTCTAAGGGACGCACCACCCTGATGCTCGCCTACTTCAATACTGACCTTCTCCTCCTTGAAACTGCAAAACGTGGACTCGGTCTGCTTGGGTATCAAATAAGGGGACCAACACTAAGCAAGCGCAAGGGTACGAAAACTAAGAGATATGGAATAGAGAGGAAAAAGGACTATTGGATGATCGGAATTCAAAGTTTTGCGCGCTGTCAAGAGCTGCTTCGTAGACTTCCCCTTAGGCATGCAGAGAAGGTAAGCAAGAAAGAATTGGCGATGGCTCCTTCGTCGAGAGACTCGTGGAGTTGGGTTGGACCCAAAATGGAGGAAATCAGGCAGAAGATAAAGAAAGATCGGGACATGTACGTGGCAGAGGCAGAAAGGATCTACCTAGAAAATCATCCAAACCACTGAGAAGGTAACGGGACGACCGCTGCGCCGGACTAGCCAGCATAACGAATCGCACCCGAAGCGCGTTTTAGGCAACCAAAAGTCATGGGACTCAAACGACTGGAAGCAAGTTAGGGCTCAGAGAAACGGGAGTTTCTTACTCGAAAGATTGAAAACGCCGACTAAGGCTGAGTAATTTTGATGGAGAGCGTGGGACACGACGTTTCACACGCCATGCAGAATATACAATCCATCTCCCTCACCATGTCAGACTTGTCGGACCGCCACACGTCCCATTCCGGGGTCCCCTTTTCGACGATCTTGTCCTTCCCCGTCCCCGCCTGCCCCGGGTTCAGCGCCCATTCGAACACGAAGACCGGGCACACGTCCATGCACACCCCGTCGGCGATGCACGAGTCGAAGTCCACAGCTACCTGCGTGCCGTGAATCCCCTGGGTGGTGGGATAGGGCTTCCCGTCCCCGTCCATCCTGACCTTCCCCGCTGCGCGGACCTTGTGTCCGTTGTGCTCGCCGGTTACGGGAAACTCGTCCGGCTTCGACAGGAAGTTCGGATCGATAGGTGCGGACTTGAACCCTACGTCTTTTGTCAACGATAGTATCCAGAACGCGTCCAGATGTCCCCCATTATAAATTTACCCGCTTTGGGGACTGTTAACTCCTCGGGACATTCGCGCTTGAAGTTTCTTTATCGTGTCCCCAATAACTTAACAGAGGCTCCCCAGACCCTCCGTGAAGTATATAACTCCCGAAATGTTTCCAAAATTGGTTTGAAGGCTCTCCCCATGGGCGAAGAGGTCTGGGGCGAGCGTGCTTTTGGACTGAATCTGAGAGATGTCGGGCAGAAGCTGGGGCGATTTTGGTGATAGGTGAATCGAATGTTTAACATTTTGGATGGATATGATGTAAAAGACGATGAACAAAGACGATTTGAGGTGATAGAAAAAACTATTCGAAAGAAAATTGCCAAGGCTGAAAAAGAAGAAAATTCGCGGCACTCTAAGGGAAGGTTGCACATCATCGATGAAGTTGTAGCAGCTCTAAGCGAGCTCGGTAAGAAAAAGGGCTTTCTTTCTGAGGAAGGGAAAATAATCAAAGCTGACATCTCTAAACTTTCTGAGCGATTCGCAAATGCAGAAGCTCATGAAGCTCGTTTAGCGAGACAGAGGCTCGAAGCTCTAAGAGAGGAAACGGAAAGAAGAAGACTAGAGATAGATCAGCTTGAAGAAGCTAACAGAATAAATCATGTTTCTCTTCTCGATTTTCAGAAGGAGCACGACAGGCTGAGAGAGCTTCATGAGCAACTAACCTTGTACGACACAGCACTTCGTAGGAAAACTGACCTAGAAACCGAGCTAAATTTCGCTGAAAGAGAGGTTAGGACTTTCGAAGGGCAAGTCTCGTCATTGGAAAATCAAATCGGTGCCTATACCAAAGATCTTGAAAATTATGCGGAGTTGGTCGCTGTCGAAGCCGCCCTCGAGCCGCTGAAAGGGAAAAGGGATTCTATTCGAGACGTGGAGACAAAGATCCTTGATGCCAAGCAACGCCAGAAGGATCTCACCAAGGAAATCTCGCTGCTCATGACTGAACTCCACGGGCTGGATGCCCAGACGCTCCAAAGATTACGACGGTCAAAGAATAGGGTCAGACCCTTCGCCGCAGGAACCATCGCATCCTTCATTCTTGCCTTCATTTCGTACGTGGCGGGATTTCTTACTCTGGCAGTTGTTTTTGCCGTCGCCGGCGCGTTCTCCGCCGCATTCCTGGCTAACGCAATTTCGGGAATATCAAAGCTTGGTTCATTGGAGCGATTCGCGTCAAAGTCGGATTTGCTTGACAGCAGAAACAGAGACCTGCAGACTACCGAGGCTTCCTTGGAACAATCGAATTCTCAAAAATCTTCGATTGAAAATGAGATATTCGCTATCTGTAGAGGAGTTACCAGATACAGTTCGATATTCAATATTTCTAGGGGTGCTATGGCTCTCGTTGAAGCAATGACGGCAAGGGCGCAAAGTGAAAGAAGAGAGGCGGACACATTGAACATAGGTATCCAAACTCTGAAGAAGCAAATAGAACTGACAGGAGAAACGTTTGATGCTTCTTCACACGACATGAGAATCAACGAGCTTAAAGAGCAGTTGAATGATGTTGTCTTGCCAGCTCTTCCTCCGTCAACTGAATTCTCAAGCGAATTATTTCAGAACGTGATTAGGGAACGAGAACTTGTGGCTCAGAATATTGGCAAGGCTAAAGCCGAGATTGAATCCAACAAGAAGAGAATAAAGGAAGACGGCCTCTATCTGCAAGCGCACTCAGACGTCGAAGATAGAGTCAAAGACCAACAGAAGAGAGTTCAGGAAGTCGAACACAGGATTGCTGTTGTGAAAAGCGCGATCGAGGTCACCGACTCAGCATCAGACACTCTCCAACCTTGAGCCATTTGGCGTCTCGGTTACCGAGGATGAAGTATCCCTAGGCTTTGTCAGGTTATTTGGATACAACAGGGGAACATCAAGCCCGAATTTCCGAAGAGTTGACAGTGCCCCGCTTTACTTTAGTGCGGCGTACCCCCCGTCGTCTCTCACCCTGTAAACGGTGATGGGCTTGATCGTGAAGATGCCGACCTCCACGACCCCTGGGGTTTTCTTGATCTCAACCTCGAGTTCCTGCGGGTTCTCCAGCGGCTTGAATCCCGTGTCGAGGAGGAGGTTTCCGTTTTCAGTGTATTGCGGGTAGCCTTTCGGCAGGAGCCTCTCCTGCGGGTCACCTCCGAGGCTTGAGAGCCTGTCCTTCACGGTCGCCCTCGCGAAGGGGACGACTTCTACGGGGACCCTCACACCTCCCGAGCAGAGGCGAGGGGCGAACTTCTCCTCCCCCGCGACCACCGCTATTTTCTTCCCGCTGCCCATCAAGACCTTCTCCTTAAGGAGCGCCCCGCCCCCTCCCTTGATCAGGTTCAATTTCGCGTCCACCTGGTCCGCGCCGTCCACCACGAAATCCACGCTCCCCGAGAAGGGGACGATGGATATTCCGTTCCGTGATGCGACAATCTCGATCTGCGTGGAGGTGGGGACCCCGCTGACCGAGATGCCCTTTGCTACCAAGACGCGGGAAAGTTCTTCTAGCAACATCGCGACTGTGGATCCGCTCCCGAGCCCCAGGACCATGTTGTCCTTTATCTCGGAGGAGATGGACTCCGCCACTCCTCTGAGACCGGCCCTCAGCTTCTCCATCAGACGTTGTCCTGCGGTTTCTTGTCTACGTCGATCTGTTCTAGCTTGGTCAGAGCGTCCATGACCTCGTCCCGGATCTCCTTTACACGGCGCTCCGAATCAGACATTTCGGGTCGTGCGCGTTTCTCGACCGCCCTCTCCAGGTCGTCCGCACGGGACGCGCGCTCGATACGGGCAGCCTGCTTCTTCGCGAGCTCTGGGGCCGCGGGGCCAAGTCTGTCCTTGGCCTGGTCGAGCCTCGTCTCGATGTTGTGTATCTTCTCCTGGAACATCGTAACGAGCTCCTCCCTGAGCTTCTCGAGCTCGCCCACCTCGACTATGAGTTCCACATCCTTGAGCTTCTCCTGCATCCCCCTGATCTGGTCGCTGTACTTCTTCGCGATCATTTCCCTCTCCTCGCGTGTGATCCTCCCCTCGGTCTCCGCTTCGTAGACCTTCATCAGGGCGGCGGAGAGGAGGTCCCTCTCCAGCATGATCGAGCGCATTTCCCGTTTCGACTTGTCAAGCTCCTCGGCGGGGACGCTCTCGCTCCTCGAGGCCCGCACCTCGCTGCGCTGCACGGGCATGGATACCACACGCTGCTGCGGCCTGCGAGAGAAAAGGAAATACGAGCCGACGACCCCGACCGCGACTCCTCCAGCCGCCGCCACGATCCACGTGAGCGGGTCCGTCGAGTCACCTAAGGCAAGAAAGGATAGAAAAGTCGTCAGTAACGGTGCGGATGCGTTGACCAAGGGTCGGCGCTCACACCTAGGTTGAAGTTCGCATATTAGCCTTGAGGTATGTCAGGACGAGGGCGGGGAGATCATTATGATGTTGTCTCCGCGCACTATCAGGGTCCCGAGGGTGCTCGATTTTCCGTCCTCGCTCACTTCCTCCGCATTGTCGAGCGAGAGGTTCATGTGCTGGTCGAAACCCTGCAGGGCTCCACGAATCATCTTTCCGCCTTTGATCTTGATTAGAACGATTTTTCCAAGGCTCTCGTCGAGAACCTTGACCGCCATGTCGACTGACAAAGAGAATCCTTCTTGTTCATGCGCTCGCGGACTCCTTTATTTAAGCCATAGTGTGATGTAGAGCAGTTGAAGCGGTGGGTCATGTCGAGGCACGACTCCCAGGAACTCATCGCGAAGCTTCAATCCTCACTCTCGATTACTCTTGAGCTGGGTCATTCCTCGCAGGCGAGCTGCTCCGAACCCTCCGAGGGCGTCATCTTCGTAACCCTCGACGAAAGGTACGTCTTCATCCAAAAGGGGGATCATTTCATCCCGTTCCTCGGTTCTCAGGATGCCCTCGCTCTATTCCCCTCCGTCAGGGTGGACGAGGGCGCGATAAAGTTCATGCTGAACGGGGCCGATGTCATGCGCCCGGGGGTAAGATCGTACGACGAGTGGGGGGACGCTGACAGGACCGTCGCGGTGAGAGAGGAGAAGAAGGGACGCGGAATAGCTGTCGGGAAGACCCTCATCACGAGCGCGGAGATGGCCCTGTTGTCGAAGGGTCCCTGCGTGAGGAACATCCATCATGTAGGGGACAGGTTCTGGACGCTGTACAAGGAAGTCTGACCTCGGGGGGGGGGGGGGGTTGGCGCTAATATCCTCAGGGCCTCATGCTTAATAATGGCAAAATTGTTCTTAGAATTGGTGTTTGTCAGTGTCTTCCAAGGTCGTTGAAGAACAAAAGCTCGATGACAAAGGGGACGGAATCCTCCTCAAGGCCCTCGCCCTGAGGAGCATAGAGGACATTCAGAAGATACAGGAGGATGTTGCGAAGAAGACCATCGTCATCCTTAAGGTCACACCACTCGCGCAGAAGAACGTCGACGAGCTCAAGTCGTCTGTGGAACAGCTCTACGAGTTCGCGACGTCGATCGGGGGAGACATTGCCCGTCTCGGCGACGAACGGGTCGTCATAACGCCGCCAGGAGTCAAGATCTGGCGCGGACTCCAGTAGGGTCGCGCACCTTCCAGGGTCAATAGAGCCTTATCGCTTCTTGCACTGCCGGATGTAGAGTAGGGACCCTGTATATCCGTTGGATCGAATAGGCCAGGTTTTCGCACTTCCTCTTCTCCCCGTGTCCCACTATTACCTGTTGTAGCTTCGGCCTCAGCTTCCCGATGAACCTGATTATCTGATTGTAGTCGCTGTGGCCGCTGAACCCCTCGACCTTCTGCGTCTTGCACCTGACGTCCACGATCTTGATCTTTCCGTCCTGCCCCATCAGACTCGCCTGACTCGAGCCGTCGAGCACTCTCCGCCCGAGCGTCCCTTGAACCTGATACGAGACGAAGAGGATCTTGTTCTTCTCTACGGGTGCGATGTCTTCGAAGTATCCGAGCACCGGCCCTCCTTCGAGCATACCCGATGTCGCCATGATGACCGCCGGACCCTCGCGCAGTGCCTCGTCGCGGCTGGAAGCGTGCTCGATGGGGTTGAAGTACTCCGACAGGAACGGGTTCACACCCTCTTCGAGGATCTTCGCCCTCAGGTCTCTGGACAGATATTCGGCGAACGCCACGTGAATCGCCGTCGCCTCCGAGATCATCCCTTCGATGAAAACGGGAGCTTCCGTGAGCAGCTTGCTCTTCATGTACTGGTCTATGACGAGGAGGATCTCCTGGGCCCTCCCCACGGCGGGGACCGGGATCAGTACCTTCCCACCTTCCTTGAGCGTTCCGTTGATTGCGTTGACGAAGTTCATCTCCACTTCTTCACGGATGGGCATGATGTCCTCCTTGGCTCCGTAGGTGCCTTCTGTGATCAGCGTCTCCACCCGCGGGTAGTTCCACGTTGCCGAGTCCAGCAGTTGTGTCCTGCCGTACTTGTAGTCCCCCGTGTACACGACGTTGTGCGCCCCCTCGCCGATGTGCAGGTGGACCGTTGCGGACCCGAGAATGTGCCCCGCGTTGTTCAGGACCAGCTTTATGTCCGGGGAGATGTCGGTCACCATTCCGTACGGAAGCGTGATGGTGTGCTGGATCATGTCCCTGATGTCCTTCGGGTCGTAGATGATCCTCCCTCCTTCGATCTGTGCGATCTTCACGAAATCATTCTGCAGCAGCGTCATCAGTGGGAGCGTCGGCTCGGTGCAGTAGACGGGGCCCTCGTACCCGAACTTGAAGAGCGCTGGGAGGAAACCCATGTGGTCGAGGTGGGAGTGGCTTATGACGACGGCGTCCAACTCGTCAAGCGAGATGTCCGCCCAGTCGAGCCTCGGATAGGCGTCCCAGCTGTTCCTCGCGCCGGGGTGGATTCCCGCGTCAAGCAGGACCTTGCTCTCGGCCGTTTCCAGGAGCAGTGAGGACCTCCCCACCTCCTGGAAGGCGCCGAGCGTCTTGATCGTTATCTGTTCAGTCGAAGTTAGCCTAGGCCTGAAGATCGATTCTCCGAGTTCCCTGTAAAACCTCTCTCTCTCGTCGTTCCCGGCCTTCATCGCGTAGTAGACGTTTTGGATCGACGTGGACTGGGTGTGGGGCGCCTTGCGCACCTTGATCTTCCATCCCGTCTGCTCCATCGCGCTCCCCAGGTCGAACCCAGCCTCCTGCGAAAGTAGCCTCGGTGCATCTACCTCCACGGTGATCTCCCCGAGCGCGTCGTCGAAGAAATAGCCTGGCGTCCCCGTCCCGGGCGGGAGGAGCTTCTCTAGGATGGCCCGGGCCTCTGATTCCTGCTTCCTGATCGACTTCTCCGTGCGGGTCACGACCCTCTTCTTCAGCGAGTTCACGATTTCGGAGATGATGTAGTTGTTCTTCTGCAGGTAGTTGGGATTCTTCGTGTAGAGGGCTATCCTCGGACCCTCGTACTCTATCCTGGTTATCCCAGCTTCCGCTGGGATATTATTCAGTATGGTGCTCATCAGATTGATCTGATTCGCTTTCTGTGCCAAACCCTAATTGCTTCTCGTGAACTGAGCGAGGAGCTTCTCCTTCTCCTGCTCGGAGATTTCCCTGAACCCCGCCTTGTCTATCACGGCCAGGTCAAAATGGTCGCCGGTGGCGACGTTCCTTCGCATCGCCGATATCACCGCCTTGGCCGCCAGGGGGTAGGCCTTCGAGACCGGCATCCCCTCCTTGAACTCCGCCTCGAGCACGCCGTACGCCACTGGGGAGCCGCTCCCGGTGGCAACCATCTTCTCTTGGTTCACCGACCCGAAGAAGTCGACGTTGTAGATTGAAGCTCCGCTCTTGTCGTAGCCACCGACAAGCACATCGGCGATGAACGGGTAGAGCCGCGACGAAAAGAGGACGTTTGAAACGACGCGCGCCGCCGACTTCACGGGGATGGGGCGAGTTTTGTCGAGCTTGTAGAGGCCCGTGTAATACTTCAGGGTGTCGACGACGTTCTGAGCATCCGCCACCCCTCCTGAAATCGTCATCGCGATATTTTCGTCTATCTTGAGGAGCTTCTTCCCCCGTCTGTGCGCGATGAAACCGCCGGCGGTGACCCTCGTGTCGGTCGCGAGGACGACCCCGTCCGCGCATACAAGACCCACGGTGGTGGTTCCATGATATACGGCGGAACCTGGAAACTCTTTACCGAACTTACCCATCTCTTTTGCCACTGAAATTCACGCAGGTACCTTAACGGGCAAATTTCGGGTGTTCCCGTTGCTTATTTAATGTTTGTTTCTCTTTTAATAATCAATCGGGGTGACTACGTCTCTAATGGGGGCCCCCTTTCATCTCATGGAGCTCCCGACTCGAATCCTCATCGGGGACGGAGTCCTGAAGAAGCTCGGGAGCTTCGTCGAAGAATCGGGGGTCCGCCCCAAGGTCGTCGTCGCCGCGGGGATCAACGTGCAGAGGAAGGTAAGGACCGCGGTCAGCAGGGCGTTCACGGGTTCCGCAGCGTGGGTGGATGTCGATGCGGCGGATCTGGCGAACGTCGCTCGCGTGATAAAGGCCTCGAAGAACTCCTCCGCCGTCGTCGGGGTGGGCGGCGGGAAGAGCGTGGACGTCGCGAAGCTCGCGGCCTTCAAACGAGGGCTTCCGTTCTTCAGCGTGCCGACGAGCGCTTCACACGACGGGATCGCGAGCCCGTTCGCGTCGATAAAGGGCCTCGACCGACCTTACTCCTTCATGGCCAAGCCGCCGCTCGGGATACTGGCGGACGTCCGGGTGATAGCTTCCGCTCCCAGGTCCCTCTTCGCGTCCGGGTGCGGTGACCTCGTCTCGAAGATAACCGCCGTCAAGGATTGGCAGCTCGCGCACGAAGTGATGGGTGAATACTACGGAAGCTATGCCGCTAATCTTGCGCTCATGAGCGCCTCAGTCGTTATCGAAGGCTCGGCGCGCTTCAAGACATTCACGAAGGAATACGTGAGGGATCTGGTCGAGGCTTTGATAAGCGCCGGGGTCGCGGCCGGAATAGCGGGGAGCAGCCGTCCCTGCAGCGGGGCGGAGCACCTGTTCAGCCATTATCTCGACGTGATCGCACCGGGGGCGGGGATGCACGGCGAAAAGTGCGGGATCGGGACGATAATGATGGCGAAGCTTCACGGGCTGGAGTGGAGAGGAGTCAGGCGCGCTCTCAGGGACTCGGGAGCTCCCACCGCAGCATCGCAAATCGGAGTGCCCCGCCGCAGGGTGGTGGAAGCACTCGTGAAGGCAAGCTCCATACGCCCCGACAGGTATACGATCTTGTCGAAGGTGAGGCTGGATTCGGCCGCCGCCGAAGAACTAGCCGAGAGTACTCAGGTCATCTAACGGTCGCCTTGGCGGCGACCTTGGTCGCCCTCGGGGTCTTCCTCGCCGCTGTCCTCTTGGGCTCAAGTTCTTTCTCTTCAGTCTTCAGCTCTACGGGTTTCTTTTCCTCGAGCTTCTTCTCCTCCTTCTTAGAGGCGAACTTCTCGACGAATGTCACCTCCCTGATCGGTTCTGTGAAGTGGAATACGTCGGTGGAGATTCCTCGCTTTATGATCTGGAGCCCTTCCGCCAGGAAGAGATCTTCCGGGATCTCGACCTGCAACTCTCCCGCCTTCACCGTGTACTTCACCTTCTCCCCCTCCGCCCCGAATCTCCGTTTGATCAGCGCCTTGATCTTGTCGTCCTGCGTCTCAACCTTCTTTACGACTTCAAAATCATAGACGACCGTCTTCCCGGCCAGCCTGTGATTGAAGTCCACCTGCGCCCGTCCCGAACCGATGAACCGGACCGTGGCGACCCTGTTGTCGATCTCGACCTGGTCCCCGACCTCGAGTTCGTGGGCTTTCTCGCCGAACTTCCTCAGCGGGACCATCCGCAGCTGAGCCGGGTCTCTCTCTCCGAACGCCTTGGACGGAAGGAGTTCGATCTCCTTCTTCTGGCCCACGTCCATCTTCTTGATCTCCTCGTCGAGTCCAGCGAGGATCCACCCCTCGCCGACGGAGACGAGCCTGGGCTCGTATTTCTTCTCGGCGTCGTAGATCTTGAGTTTCTTCGCTTCCGCCTCGAGGGTGGTTTCTATCGCCTCTCCCGTGTCTTTTACTTTCGCTGTATAGTTCGCGTAAATCAGAGTACCTTTCTCTAAGGGCATTGCGAGTGAAGCATACGGCCGTCCCTCATAGGTTAAAAAAGATTCGACGAAAACGACAAAATCAACAGGTCCTGGAATCGGTTCTTAATTTCGGGCGGGCCTCGATTAGATACACTCGGACACCGCAGCAAGGGTCCGCTTGACCATATCCTCTGTGACAAGCCCCATGCACCCGACCCGAAACACCTTTCCCTTGAAAGGCCCGAACCCCCCCGCCACGACTATCCCGTGATCGCTGTCCAGCTTCTTTCTGAATTCTCCGTCGTCGGTCCCCTCGGGGTAGGCGACCGCCACCACGGTCCGAGAACGGATCTTGCTATCAGCGACGGGTTTCAGACCGAGCTTTTCTACTCCATCGTAAAGAGCCGCGGCGCATTCCAGGTGCCTCTTCACCCTCGTCGCAAGGCCCTCTTCAGCCAGTTCGGTCAGCGCCTCGTCGAGCGCGTAAAAGATGGGGAGAGCGGGCGTGAAGGGCGTCTCTCCGCGGGTTCCGTATTCGAGATATCGAGCGAGGTCGAAGTACCTCGTCTTCGGCGGCGAACCCTTGACAAACTCCTCGATCCGCTTGCTAACGGAGAGGAGCGCCACCCCCGGAGGGGCAGCGATGCACTTTTGACTCCCTACGACGCAGACGTCGACCCCCCACTTGTCACACGGAATCGAGTAGCCCCCAAGGCTCGAGATCGCGTCCACGACCACGAATGCCCCGTGGTCCCTCGCGATTCTTGCGGCGTCCTGGACGTATTGTAGGGCCACCCCCGTGCTCGTCTCGTTATGGACAAGGTACAAAGCCTTGAACTTCCCCTGCTTCATTACCGCGCCCTCCAAGTCATCGAACGACGGGGCGCTCCCGAAATCTGACACGACGCGGACGGCCGTTCCCCCGGCCAGCTCAACCGTCTCGGCTAGTCGCTGGCTGAATTCACCGAAGACGGGTACGACCGCCACGTCCCCGGGTCGGATAAGGTTCCAGACCGCCGCCTCCATTCCGCCCGTCCCGGACGATGAGAGCACGACGACTTCACCCTCCGTCTGGAAAATGTGCTTGGATTTTTCCTGAATGCCGCGGAGGAGCGAAGCGAAATCCTTGCCTCGGTGGTTGATTATGGGTTTCTGCATGGCTCGCATCACTCTTTCGGAAACGTTCGTCGGCCCAGGGAGCATGATTAGTTTCTTCTGCGCGGACATCCTAGTCACCTGACAAGTCTTTCTTCAAGAGCGACCTCACGCGCTCGACGCCCCCGAACTTCCTTACGAGAGCGGAGACTTGTTTGGGCACAAGGTTCTCCCAATCTTTCCTTTCGAGAATCCTGTTGCGCACGTTCGTAGCTGAGTACTCGGATCTTTTGAAGTAGGGGACGGCCTTCACCCTGATACCTTCTTCCTTGAAGAGGAGGAAGGTCAGAGAATTGTTTGTGAAGACAACGTCGAACCTCGGAACCATCGACTCAACCATCGAAACCCACACCGAATGGGAGTCTGCGTCCGGTATTGGCAACGCCATCCACTTCGAAGGATCGACCCTGCCCGCGTCGAGGGCAGCCTTGATCATAGTGATCCTCTCCCCCGCGGTGAATGGGTTGTCCCGCTCGTGGCTCCTCTGGGCGCTTCCGACCACAACGTAAAGGTAGTCGACCTGTTTCAAGGCGTACTTCACGGCGGCAAGATGGCCGTTGTGGAAAGGCTGGAAGCGTCCAATGAAGAGCCCCACCAGCAAAGCTTGTCCTGACTCGTCGCCGACTCTTGGGTTATAAAAGAATGGGACATGCTTATTCCCTGTCCTAATTTTGCATGCGCGTCGTGGAAGAGCTGGAAGTAGATGGTTCATACGGCGAGGGAGGCGGTCAGATCCTCCGAACCGCCCTCACCTTTTCCATCGTCATGAGCAGACCGATACACGTCTCAAAAATTAGGGCTGGGAGGGACCCACCGGGACTCCGGCCGCAACACGCAGCAACCGTACACATTCTGAGGGACATCTCCGGCGGCCTGATTGAGGGAGTCGAGGTCGGCTCGACCGAGATTAGATTCGCGCCCGGCAAAATTCAATCAGGAGAGATGGTTGTTGATCTGAAGACTGCGGCGAGTATCACGCTCCTCCTACAGGCGGTGGTCCCCACGGTCTCCATTTCGCGGGCCTCTCTCGACCTCACGCTGGTCGGAGGGACCGATGTGCCCTGGAGCCCCACGTTTGATTATCTTGCTTACGTTACAAAACCTGTGCTCGAGAAGGTTGGGATCGACTTCGAAGTCGAAGCCCAGAGGAGGGGATACTATCCGAGAGGGGGAGGAAGAGTCAGGGCAAAGATCAAGGAGTGCAAGACACTTCAGCCTCTAGATCTTCAGGGGAGGACCGAATCGACCCCCGTTTCGATATACAGCAGGTGCGGCGGTCTTCTCCGTCACGTCGCGGAGAGGCAGGCGAAGGCTGCGGAGGATTTCCTCCGAAGCGGCGGGGTGAAAGCTGACGCCGTGAGCGTTTCCGTTGAAGATTCGAGTTCCCCAGGTTCTTCGATACTCATCTCCACGGTGGGCTCCGGATGCTACATCGGAAGCGATTCCATCGGGGCACGGGGGAAGACCGCCGAGTCCGTGGGCACGGAGGCGGCCCGGGAGTTCCTGGGGGCCTCCCGCGGAAGTGTGGCTGTCGACCCTCATCTTGCGGACACGCTCCTCCCTCTGCTCGCGCTGGCAAAAGGCACCTCCCGGTTGCTTGTTTCCGAAGTGACGGAACACCTTAGGACCAGCCTGCACATCGCGGCGCTCTTCACGAACTGTGAATACGAATTCGAGGAGACCAAGGGTGTCTGGTTGGCGGAAATTTCTTCGTCGAAACCATAATGTCTAATAATGCGCCCTGAAGCCGTCGTTTCGAGTGATTTTCAGTGTCTTATGAGCAGTTTATGCCTGGCGCGACCGCCGTCGGGATCACCTACAAGGACGGCGTCATCCTCGGGGCTGAGAAGCGTCTAACGCTGGGAAACTATGTCATAAGCAAGACGGGGAAGAAGGTCTTCCGAGTTACGGACACCGTCGGCGCGGTCTGCGCGGGGATGGTGGCGGACATGCAGAACCTGATTCGGCAAGTCTCGACATACGCAAAACTCAAGGAGCTCGAATCGCGGCGGCCACTCAAACCCAATTCCGTGGCGAAACTGATGTCGGTTATTCTCTTCGAGCAGAGGTACGCGCCCCTGTTGACCCAGGTCATCCTTGGTGGGCTTAATGGCCAACCGAAGGTCTTCGTCCTCGATCCGCTCGGCAGCGTGATCCCAGACGAGTACGCTGCGGTTGGAACGGGCGCCGAGATGGCGATAGGAGTCGTCGAGTCGGATTACTCGCCAGGGATGAGCCACAAGGACGCGAGGGACCTCATGATTACTTCGATCAAGGCCGCCATCCAGAGGGACGCGATGAGCGGAAACGGGATCGATCTTCTAACGGTCGACGCCTCCGGACTGAAAGAAGAATCAATGAATCTCTAGGAGCGACCTGATCGTGTGGACGTACAAGGGCGTCAACGTTCGCTGGCTAGGTCACGACTCGTTCCTCCTTCAGGGTTCGAAGTCGGTGCTCATTGATCCCTTCAAATCCAAGGGGGACTTCAAGGCAGATCTCATACTCATCTCGCACGAGCATTCTGACCACCTGAGCCCGGACGACATCAAGAGATTCTCCACAGCCACGACGAAGATAGTCGCCCCGAAGGTCTGCCAGGAGGGGCTCAAAGATTTCAAACAGGAGAAGACGTTCATCGCTCCCGGATCTAAGATTACGATTGGAGAGGTCGTCGTAGAGGCGGTCCCCGCCTACAACACAAACAAGTTCCGCTCACCTGGGCACGTCTTCCATCCGAAGGAAGACGGGCGAGTCGGTTATGTGGTCACCCTCGACGGCGTCAGATTCTATCACGCGGGGGACACGGACGTGATACCTGAAATGAGCTCGGTGAACGTCGATGTCGCGTTCCTTCCGGTCTCGGGGACCTACGTGATGACAGCCGACGAAGCGGTCGAGGCCGCCAAATTGGTGAAGACGAAGGTCGCCATACCCATGCACATTTCGCGAATCGTTGGAAGCCGCGCGGACGCCGAGAGGTTCAAGGAGCTCCTCGGTTCAACAATGACCGTAGAGATCCTCGAACAGGAATAAGCTTCTATTCAGGAACGCTGACGGCCTTTAGCTTTCCGTTCTCCAGCGTCAGAAACAAGAATCTATTGTCGGCAAAGACCAAGGTGACCTCATTCTCTTTCTCCGTGACGGTCAATAGAGCTTTCCCGACTATCCCGTCAAACTTTACCATTGGCTCTGGCGCTGAGCTCACGTCAAATGTATTTTTGCTTTTGCTCGCTTCGGCTAGTCGATGAACTTCCTGATGTCGGCCGACTTTCCCTTTCCGGTGTGCCGTTCGACCGGGACACCTGTAGTGTCCTTGACCATCTGCCTGATGATTTCGTCGATGCTCTTGCTCCTTGTCTTGCTCTTGATTTCCTTCAGAACCTTGTGCGTGTCGTCGTGAACCCAAACGCTCTTCCCCAACAGGCCCCTCCCCTAATGGGCCCGGGAGGCCCTTCGATGCTCCACCCGCATGCACATGTCCTGGATGACCTCCAGTCCAGCCTTTCTCGCCGCCTCTGCAGCGCCATCGTGCCGGATTCCTAGCTGCATCCAGATCATCTTAGGATTGGTCCTGTATTTGTTCTTCAAAGTTATCGCCTGTTCTACGATTGGTGGGACAGCCTCGGACGGGCGGAAGATATCAATGATCTCGATCGTGCGAGCAATCTCGTCTGGGATGTCAAGCAAGCTTGGGTAGACCTTCTCTCCGAGGAGTTCGGTTGCAGTCGGATTCACCGGAATGACCTTGAACCCATGTTGTTGGAGATATTCCGAGACCGTGTAACTGTCCTTGGTGGGGTCCTTCGATAGACCCACGACTGCAATCGTCTTGTATTTCTGCACTGCCTCGCGGGCCAACTCCTCTTCGGAAATCTCCTTCCGGACCTCCAAGTTCTCGAACCTCGAGCCGTGTCTGGCTTTATCAGCTTGTCGGCGAGTTGTTTGAACCGTATTCCTGTTAATGTAATTTTTTGACTCGGTATCGTCGCGAGTTCATCATCTGCCCACGGAGCTTAATCGGGGCTATGACTGGGACGGCTTCACCTCATCGTCGTGGTGACGATGAATGACTCTCCTTTTAGGCTTTAATCTGGGAATGAAGGGCTCCGGTCGTGCAATTGCTGGACGGGGTTCGCGTGTTAGACGCCACGAGGCTCCTGCCGGGAGGCTTCTGCACAATGCTCTTGGCAGACATGGGCGCGGAAGTAATCAAGGTGGAGGAGCCCGGGCTCGGCGATTACATGCGGCTGACTCCGCCGCTCCAGCGAGGGCGAAGTCCCGTTCACGCGATGGTGAACAGGAACAAGATGAGCATCGGTCTCAACCTCAAAAGTCGAGAGGGGAAAGCGATCTTGCGGGAACTTCTCCGCAAATCCGATGTCTTCATCGAGGGCTTCAGACCCGGCGCGATGTCGCGCCTCGGGTTCTCCTTCGCTGATGTAAAGAGGGTCAATCCTAGGATCATCTACTGTTCAATCTCATCTTACGGGAGCGCAAACCCGCTGAGCTCGATGCCAGGGCATGACCTCAATTTCCAGGCAATGAGCGGCGTCCTCCGAGACCTCAAAGAGCCCCACGTTCCCCTCGTCCAGCTGGGAGACCTCAGCTCCGCGATGTACGCCGCCGTCGGGATTCTAGGAGCACTTGCCAGCAGGAGGAAGTCCGCAATCTTCGTCGACGTTCCAATAGTGCAGTCGCTCATCTCGTGGCTCGTGATTCCCGTGGCCGCGTTCACCGTCACCAAGACGCCGCCAACGCACGGCCACAGTCTTGTGTTTGGTTCGGACGCACGCTACAACCTTTTCAGGACCGGGGACAAAAAGCTCGTCGCGGTCGCCGCGATCGAGAACGAATTCTGGCACAACCTCCTCGTTATACTCGGTCTGCCGGAGCTGGAAGGAGCGAGATCGGAGACCTACAGGGAAAAAGAGGCGCTCAGAAAAAGTCTAGCAAAGAAATTTGCCACGAAGACCCGTGACGAATGGGCAGGGATTCTCATGGGCAAGGAGACTTGCGCTACCCCCGTCTTGGATATCGAGGAGGTACTGAGTTCGCGTTGGGCAAAGGCGTCAGGGATTCTCGAGCGTTCCATCGGAAAATCATCGAGTGTCCTGTCTTTGCCGCTTCACTTCGTCCCGGAACTGAGGGCTCGTTACGAGAGAGCGCCCGCCCTCGGGGAACACACATCCGTCATCATGAAGCGCCTCGGACGCTCTCCCCGAGAGATCAGGGAGCTGAAATCACAAGGCGTCTTGCAGTAATCGTCTGAAGGCTTTTAACGTGTAACGGGTTCCGAAGGAAAGAAAGGCGATGAAGTCGGGAGACGTGAAGACCGTCGCGGTGCTCGGCGCTGGCGTCATGGGACACGGCATTGCTGAAGTCGCTGCTCTGGCCGGCTGCAAGGTCAATCTCTACGACATCAAGAAGGAGTTGGTGGAATCAGGACTGGAAAAGATGAAGTGGAGCCTGTCGAAGTTCGCAGAGAAGAAGGTGATTACTGAAATAGGCGCAGCCGAAATCTTCTCCAGGACCAGGGGGACGGTCGACCTTGAAGACGCGGTCACCGACGCCGATCTAGTGATCGAAGCGGTACCCGAGGATATCAAGACAAAGCGCGAGGTCTTCTCCAGGGTTGACAGGGCGGCGCCGAAGCGCGCCGTTTTCGCATCCAACACAAGCACGCTCCCGATAACCGAGCTCGCTTCCGCTACGAAGAATCCCGAGAGGTTCCTCGGGATGCACTTCTTCAATCCTCCACCCCTGATGCCTCTCGTCGAGGTAATCAAGGGCGAGAAGACGAGCGATGAGACTCTCACTTTCGGAATCGAGATCGGGAAGAGGTTCGGTAAGGAAGTGGTCGTGTGCAGGAAGGACGTCCCGGGTTTCATAGTGAACCGGATTCTCGGACCTCTCCTCAACGAAGCGGCGTGGGTCGTCGGCCGGGGTGAGGCGACCATCGAGCAAATTGATTCGTCGGCGACCTATCAGGTCGGGCTCCCGATGGGCCTCTTCGAACTCGCTGACTACAGCGGCATCGATACGATTTACAAAGCATCCGAAGCGGTCAGAGAGAGGGACCCCTTGAATGTCATGGTCGCCCCGCTCATCAAGCAGAAGTTCGACGATGGAAAGTTCGGGAGGAAGAGCGGTGAAGGATTTTACAAGTACTCGGGTAGCAAGTGGGAGCGACCCAGCCTGTCGCGTAACAGCGGCGAAGGCTTCGACCCGGTCCAGGTATTCGCGCCAGCAGTCAACGCGGCTGCCTGGCTCGTGCGAAACGAGGTCTGTTCTTTTGAAGAGGTCGACAAATCTGTCAAGCTCGGGCTTGGCTTCCCAGAAGGGATTTTCAGGCTTGCTGACCGGTGGGGGATAGACCAGATCGTGGAAGTGCTCAGATCAAAAGAGAAAGATGGCGGTCAGATGTACGAACCCGACCCGCTTCTCCTCGAGATGGTTTCGAAGGGCAAGCTGGGGACCAAATCGGGACGAGGTTTCTACGAATACGCCTTGACCGAGAACAAGTTCGACGAAATCATCCTGAAGAATAGCCCACCTCTCGCTTGGATTACGCTCAACAGGCCGCACCGGCTGAACACCCTGACATCCAAGATGATAGAGGAGCTCGCTTCCGTCCTCCGCGTGCTCGAATCTGACACTAGCGTGAGGGTAGTCGTAATCGTCGGAGAAGGGGGACGCGCGTTCAGCGCTGGAGCGGACCTGACGACGTTCGAGTCTCCATCTCCATCCAAGATATTCGACCAAGCGCGTAGATGGTTCGAGGTCTTCAGCTCAATCGAGAGGCTCTCAAAGCCGGTGATCGCGGGGATATCAGGATACGCGTTTGGTGGAGGTTGCGAGCTTGCGCTCGCCTGCGACTTTCGACTCGCGTCCGATGACAGTCAAATCGGGCTAACTGAAACCGGGCTCGGACTGCTCCCGGGAGCGGGGGGGACGCAGCGATTGGTACGCATCGTCGGCCTCACGAAAGCGAAGGAGATGATTTTTCTCGCCGAGAAACTCTCCGCCCAGGATGCGCTCAAGGTCGGCCTCGTGAACAGAGTCTTCACTAAGGATCAGCTCATGCAGGGGGTTACCGAATTCGCCCTGAAGCTTGCCAAGCAGCCGCCGATCGCGCTCAAGTTCGCAAAATACGCCACAACGCTTTCGACGCAGGTCCCGACCGACATAGGGCAGCTCTTCGAGGCGAGCAGCTTCGGACTTCTTACGTCAACTCAAGACTTCTCCGAAGGCATCGCCGCGTTCCTGTCGAAGAAGGAGCCGGAATTCAAGGGGGAGTGAGGAAAGCGTTATCAGTTCTACGATCGCCCGCATGGAGCACAGCTTCCTTGGCAGCGCGCCCCTCAGGCTCGAATGATAGAGAAGAATCCCCGTCATGAGTACTCTCTCGCCAAACTCAACGGAATACAACATCAAGATTTCCGATGAGCACGAAGCCTTCAGAAAGATCGTGCGTGAATTCGCCGAGAAGGAGCTCGCTCCGAAGGCCCAGAAGATCGACAAGGAGAACCGCATGGACATGGACCTCGTCCGCAAAGCGGCGAAGCTCGGTCTATTCGGCGTCCCCTTCCCAGAAGAATACGGCGGCGGGGGCGGCGACGACCTATCGCTCGTGTTGGCCACGGAAGAGATAGCCAGGTTCTCGGCCGCTTTTTCCTCGGTGGTCGGCGCAAACTACCTCGTGTCCACTCCTATCGCGCTCTTCGGCAACGAGGAACAGAAGCGGAGGTACTTGACCCCTATAGCGAGGGGAGAAAAACTGGCGGCCCATGCTATGACCGAGCCCGGGGCGGGGTCCGACGTTGCCGGGATAAGCACGACCGCCGAGAAGAAGGGTGGCAAATACGTCATCAATGGCAAGAAGATGTTCATCACCAACGGCGACAAGGCGGACATATTCCTCGTCTTCGCTCGCACGAGCGCTGCAGAAACGGAGAAGAGGCACCGAGGTGTCACCGCGTTCCTTGTGGAGAAGGGGACCCCCGGGCTGAATGTCGGGAACGTGATAGACGTGATCGGCCTCCGGGGGGACCAACCCGTAGAAATCGTTCTCGACAACTTGGAGGTACCGGAAGAGAACATAGTCGGGGAGGTAGGACGGGGCGTCAATGTTGCCCTCACGACGTACGACCACGGTCGAATAGGCGTTGCAGCGCAGGGGACGGGACTTGCCCAGGCCGCCCTCGAGGCCGCCCTGAAGTACGCGACTCAACGCCAGACCTTCGGGAACTATCTTCTCAGCTACCAGCAGGTGCAGTTCAAGATAGCGGAGATGACAATCGCCGTTCACACCGCGAGGCTCCTCACATACTGGGGAGCCACCCTGACGAAGACCGGAAAGGATTTCATAAAAGCATCGTCCATAGCCAAGATAGTCTCCACCGAAGCAGCCGAGAAGAATGCCCACGCGGCCATGATGATAATGGGTGCTTACGGGGTCTCCGTGGACATGCAGGTCGAGAGGATTCTGCGAGATTCTCAGATCATAAAGACCTACGAAGGGACGAACGACATCCAGCGACTGACCATAATGAAGGAGGTCGCGAAAGAGATGGGCATCACCAGTAAGCCTCAGATCGTCTGATCTTACAAAGCATGCGGATCGCAGCATCCTTGAAATACAGGGAAGTGCGTATCTCACAAAAGTAGAGAGTACCTTGAGCAGGGTCGCAATAGTGGGGTTAGGACATTCGAAGTTCGGAAGGAGGACAGACGTCGATGTCGCCGAGCTGGCCTTCGAATCGATTAAGCAAGCTATCGATGACGCCGGGGTAGACAAGAAGGACATCAAGAACGTCGTCGTCGGGAGCGCTGGAGGATGGTACGAGGAATCCCTGCCGGCCGTCATAGTCAACGAGTATGCGGGCCTGACGTCTGTTGGCACGATGAGGGTGGAGGCTGCGTGCGCAAGCGGGAGCGCGGCCGTGAAGACCGCGTACAACAGCATAGTCAGCGGCGAGGGAGACATCGCGATGGCGGTCGGTGTGGAGAAGATGACCGAAGTCGACACCCTGACGTCTGTCGAGCTGATAGGGCGGGCGGGTTCCTACATGTGGGAGTTCGAAAACTACGGGATGACGTTCCCAGCGTACTACGCGCTTTACGCGGTGGCGCACATGGACAAGTTCGGGACGACGGAGGAGGACATGGGGAGGGTGGCCGTGAAAGCCCATCACTACGGGGCGATGAATCCGCTCGCGCAGTTCCAGAAGGAGGTTACTCTCGAGAAGGTCCTCTCCTCTCAGGTTGTTTCATGGCCGTTGAAACTCTACGATGCATGTCCTCTGACGGACGGCTCCGCGACGGTGGTCCTCGCCAGCGAGGAGGTGGCGAAGAAACTCACCGACACGCCCATCTGGATCCGCGGCGTCGGGTACTCGTCGGACTCGGCCAACCTCAGCAAACGTGACGATTACGTGGGTCTGGCAGCGTCGGTCGAAGCGGCGAGACGTGCGTATGAAGCTGCAAAGGTCACTCCGCGCGATATCGACGTCGCCACTTGCCATGATTGTTTCACGATAGCAGAGTTGATGGCGTATGAAGACCTCGGCTTTTGCAAGAAAGGAGAAGCGGCCGCTATGATAAGGGAGGGCCAGACCGAAGTTGGGGGCAGGATACCGGTCAACCTTGACGGCGGATTGAAGGCGAAGGGGCACCCCATAGGCGCCACGGGCGTCTCGATGATGGTGGAGATATCAAAGCAGCTCAGGGGCGAGGCAGGGAACCACCAGGCACCAATAAGGAACGGAGTAGGGCTTGTTCACAACGTCGGGGGGACCGGGCACTACGCTTACGTGAGCATCTTGTCTAGGAATTAGACCGCAATGTCAGAGCAACCCACCCTGCATTCGCGTAGGTCGTTGTCCCTCCGCTTCGACATCCCTATCGCGAGGACCCACCAGTTCTGGGACGCGCTGAGGGTCGGGAAGTTCGTCACCACCAAGTGCAAGGCGTGCGGGAACGTGAGCTTTCCGCCCCAGGGTGATTGCCCAAATTGCATGAGCAGCGATCACGAGTGGGTCGACTTGGGTACCGATGCGACGCTCGTAACATACACGTTCGTCCAGATAACTCCGGCCAGCTTCGTGAAAAATGACCCCTACATGATAGCCATAGGAAAGCTGTCAAGTGGCCTCAAAGTTCTCGCGTGGCTCGAAGGAGGGAAGGTGGAAAACGTGAAAATCGGAGAGAGGATGCATCTTGAAGCGAGGGCCAGCGAAGAAGGAAATCCGTACTACGTCTTCGTAAGAAGCTAGTACTCCTTCTGAATCCCCTTTATCGCGTCGGCGATTCTCAAGAATCTGTCCTTGTAGAAGAGAATCTTGGTTATCGACCCCTTGAACCTAAGGGAACCCTTGAGGACGGCGGACTGCAGATCGAGGTCCCCCTTCCCAACCCTGGACCAGACTTCGTAGGTCCCCTCAAAAGAGAACTCGGCGGGGGTCGGGGTCTCTGTCTTCTGTATGCTCGTATTTCCAGATTCCACGGTAAGCAGGTAGCTCGCTGGGAGGTCAGTGGCGCTCAAAAGGATCGTAGATTTCATGCCCTTTGTCCCCTCCTGCCACTTGGGGTCTGCTGTGAGCGTAGTCTCCACCTCCTTGAAGAAGTCGTCGCTGAAAAATTTGACCAATCCCGTCACTCACGCTTTTTTGACGAGCTTTTTGAGTTTACCGATGGCACCCGAGGTTCTAACGGGTCGAAGCTTCCCGTCCGGGGTTGAGTAGTCTTCCAGCCACCTCTTCAGGTCGTCCACTTCTTTCGGGTCACTCTTGACGATGAACCCCAGGTCGAACCAGACCGTCAGCCGCTTTTTGGCGAGGGGAAATCTCTTGTCAAGACGGCCCATCAGCTCCGCACGCGTGGCCTCAGACAGAGGCGATTCGCTGGACACCAGTAGGTACCTCTTCCTCGTCCTTCCAACGTGGGTCATCTTTCGGACGGCCCCATGACCCTGTGGTAAAAGGCGGTCGCGTCCCCCTTCATCAGGAAGGCTCGGGGCTTCACCTTGATCCTCACCGGATCTTTCGTAGCGAGCACGTACCTACCATCAAGTAGTTCCTGCTTGTCCAGCCTGATGTAGAGCGCCTTGTGCTCGTCCATGAACGCTCCGAGATTACCCTCGATATCCGACCGATGGTCCTTCCGAAGCGACGAGGCAAGCGAGACGAAGACCCGCTGCGCTTCCTCCCCCACCAAGCGGAACGTCACGCGCAGGATCCTGTTTCCAAAGTGCCCCTGCAACTCCTCTGAGGAGGGGTCTGTACCCAACGACAGTCTAGCCTTGACTGAGTCGACCAGCCTCGGTCTATCCTCCGTCGCCTGGACAAAGAAGCTGACTTCGACCGACTGTATTTCGCTCTTCAGTCCGCTTTCTCCTAAGCCGCACCTCGGGGCGCAAGTGATAACTATATGGTCGGAACGTACCGTCCCCATGACCAAGAGGAATCTTACAGTTGAGGACGTCCTCGCCGACGAACTGAAGAGAGAGATGAACCTCGACACCAAGACCTTCGTTGTGCTCGACGACTGGGACTCTGTGATGCATTCCGTTTACCAGATGCCGATCGAATACGCGGGTTACACGAACAAAGTTGGCGACATGAAGCTGATCAGAGAGATGGTGGACTCCCTTGCCTCGACGGACTTCGACAACGTGAAACGGAGCGAGAGCCGTAAGAAGCAGCTCGAGCAATTCCGGAAGACGATGAGCATGTACTATAACCTGATCTTCACAAAGGGGAAAAAGAAAATCGGTTACGGAGCGTTGATTCATTTCCCGAAGCTGAAGGCCCAACCTGAAAGGAGCCCGGGAATCGTCCTCGCCGCGAAGATAGTGACCGAGGGGAAGAAGCACACCCTCGCCCTGGAGAGGGGGAAGTTCGACGACTTCTTGATCGAGGCGAAGCCCTACATCAATCTCCTGGGCGATCTTTACAGAGAGTCCAGAAAGCCGTGAAGTCTCCCGATGGTCGATAGCCTAATCGGGATAGAGAGCACCGCCCACACCTTTTCGGCCTCAGTCGTCACCTCTTCTGGAAGAATCCTTTCCGATGTGAGGGACGTTTACCGGGCTCCCGCGGGAGGGGGAATCCACCCTATCGAGGCTTCTTCACAGCACATGGCCAACGCCCCCGGTGTGCTCCGGGAGGCGCTCTTAGAAGCGGGCATCCCGATTAAGAGCATCCGTGCCGTCTCCTACTCAATGGGGCCGGGGCTCGGCCCCTGTCTTCGGGTAGGTGCGGTGGCGGCGCGATCCCTTGCTGCCACGTTGGTGAAGCGAATCGTCCCCGTCAACCATGCAATCGGCCACATCGAACTCGGGTGTCTCCTTACACGCACGAAAGATCCCTTGGTCCTTCTCGTCTCCGGAGGTCACTCGATGGTGGTCGCATTTTCTGGGAACAGGTGGAGGATCCTCGGCGAATCGCTCGACCTGACGCTCGGTCAACTCATTGACCAGTTCGGGAGGCACGCTGGACTTGCATCGCCGTGCGGGACGAAAGTCGAGGAAGCAGCCTCGAAGTCAGCGAAATACATCGAGCTCCCGTATACTGTGAAAGGGAACGACGTCTCCTACTCGGGGATCCTGACGGCCGCAAAGAACCTTCTTGACAGGGGGGTCGCGTTCGAAGATGTCTGCTTCTCTCTCCAGGAAACCGCCTTCGCGATGATCGTGGAAGTCACCGAGAGGGCGCTCGCGTTCACCGAGAAGAAGGAAGTGATGGTCGTCGGCGGGGTAGCCGCGAACTTGCGCCTGTCCGAAATGCTGAAGACGATGGTGAGGAGACATTCGGCATCCTTCAGAGCGGTTCCGCCTAGGTACAGCGGGGACTGCGGGGCTCAGATAGCGTGGGCCGGATGGCTCGAGTACAATACTGGCAACTCAATAGCGATTGTGGACGCGACCACCCGCCAGTCCTGGCGCCTGGATAGTGTCGATGCGAAATGGAGGGATGCCAGACGAAGCTGATTCATCGCGGAGCGGAAGCCGACCTGCTTCTCGGGCGTTGGTGCGGGCTCGAGTCAATTTACAAGTCTAGGAAACCCCTCACCTACAGATTAAAGGTCCTCGACGATGCGGTGAGGACGAGGCGTACTGCCCACGAGGCGCTGATGCTGAGAGAGGCAAAGAGGGTTGGAGTCCGGACCCCATACCTGTACCACGTGGACACTAAGGGGGCCGTGATCATTATGGAGTACCTCAAGGGCGCTCGCTTGAAGGACCGAGCCTCAGGGATGAGCCGAGCCGGGGTAAGTGCGGTCTTCGGCGAAGTGGGGACAATGGTCGGCACGCTCCACTCATCGGGAATCATGCACGGAGACGTCACGACCTCGAACCTGCTGGAAACCTCCAGTGGACTCGCGATGATTGACTTCGGACTCTCGACTCACACTCAGCGCATCGAAGACCACGCGGTCGACCTTCGTCTCATCAAGGAGACCCTCACGGGGGCTCACCCGATGATCGCGGACCTTGCGCTCGACTCAATCTTCGCGGCGTACAGAAAAGTGGTGGGGGGAGCACGGCTGAAGCAGGTCAAGAGGCAGCTCTCCGAGATCGAAAGGAGAGGTAGATACGCCCGTGCCGACTAGGACGGTCTCCTTCGCCACCTCGAACGAGCACAAGTTCAGGGAGGCGGCTCTCATCCTCTCAGATTTCGGCTTAAGCGTCACGCGAATCGCGGAGAAGGGCACGGAGATCCAGTCCGATAACGTCGGCGCAATCGCCGCGTTCGCCGCAAGACAAACCTCCTCCGCTCTCGGTCTCCCGCTCGTCGTCGAGGACACGGGGCTCTTCATCGATTCGCTTGACGGTTTCCCCGGTCCGTACGCTTCCCCCGTCTACAAGAAGATGGGGTTGGGCGGCGTCCTCTTGCTTCTGAAGAATGAGTCGAACCGGGGGGCCCGGTTCGAGAGCGGTGTCGCGTTCTGCGAGCCCGAGAAGGAGGCCAAGATCTTCGTCGGGTCGCTGGAGGGCTCGATCGCGAAAACCCCTGCAGGGGTCGGTGGATTCGGGTTCGACCCTATCTTCATCCCCGAAGGGTCCGACAAGACGCTCGCAGAGTTGTCTCTGGATGAGAAATGCAGTTTGTCTCATCGAGGGAAGGCTCTCGGGTTGTTTGCAAAATGGTACCTCGCCCGTTGAGCGGGCAACCTTTATGAGCCCAACGGGAAACACCGCTTGACCGATTTAGCTTGGCAAGAATCCATTCCCATCGGCATGGGAAGTCCCACCAGACGAGACCCACAAGCAAACGCGCCCCAAGCTGGGTAACGTATAGCCCCGAGGAGGTCAAGGCGATTATCATAAAACTTGCGAAGGAGGGAATGACCCGAAGTCTGATAGGTATCAATCTTCGCGATGACTACGGCATCCCCCTCACAAAGCAGCTGATCGGCGAGTCTGTTGACGACGTGCTCAGGGAGAACAAGCTGTCCCCCAAGATTCCTGAAGACCTTCAGAATATGCTTGACAAGGCCCAGAGAGTCCAGAAGCATCTGAACGAAAACAAGAGCGACAGGAAGAATGTACGGGCGCTGGAGCTCATTGAGGCGAGTATCTACCGACTCTCGAAATACTACAAGAGAATCGGAGTCCTCCCGAGCGATTTCAAGTACACGGCGCTGGTGGCACAGCTCTCCTAATCGAGTTCGGAGTGCTCTCCGCCCATGGAAAGCCATGACGAGCTCCTCGCAAGGTACGACGGTGTCGCGAGGCTACTAAAGGGGATAATTCTACAGGGCAAGAAGATCGCCGTAGTCACTCATATCGACGCCGACGGCCTGACGAGCGGTTCAATAGTCTTCAAGGCACTCAAGCGGAGGGGGGCGAACGTCCTCGTGCGCACCGTGCCCGACCTGGACCCGAAGAGGATAGGCGAGCTCGCCGACGAAAAATACGACTTCTACCTGTTCACGGACCTCGGTTCAACGCTCCTCAACGAGCTCTCCACCGCTTTCGACGGGAAGTTTCTGGCGGTAGACCACCATCAAATCCCCGATGAGGACGCGAAGAGCCCGTTCACGGTCAACGCTTGGCAGTTCGGTTACAACGGCGGAACGGAGGCATGTTCGGGGACGATGGCTTACTTCCTGGCCTCCGCGCTCGACGGGCGGAACCGGGACCTCTCCCCCCTCGCCGTCGTTGGCGCAGTCGCGGACCGACAGGACACCGGCCCGGGGAGGTCCCTCATCGGTCTCAACAAGCGGGCTCTAGAGGACGCCCAGTCGGCGGGACTCGTGACGGTCACGAATGATCTGATGTTCCACGGGAGGGAGACAAGACCAGTCCACGAGGCGATCGCCCTCACCTCGACACCGCACATCAAGGGGCTCTCGGGGAGCAGGGACGCCACTCTCGCAGCGCTGGTAAATGCGGGCGTCAGCCTCAAGGAGGGGGGGAGATGGAGGACGCTCTCGGAGCTCTCCGGCGACGAGAAGAAGAGGGTCATGGACGTCCTGGTGTCGTTTCTCGCACCCTCGGGGAGCGGCGATGAGGTGATCTCGCAGCTGATCGGCGAGGTATACACGCTCGAACAGGAGGACTCTTTCACGCCCATGAGAGATGCAAGGGAGTTCGCCACCATGCTCAACGCATGTGGCAGAATGGACCAGGCGGGCGTGGGGATCTCGGTGTGCATCGGGGACCGCGGAGATTCTCTGAAGGAGGCAATGGGCGTGTTGCAAGAATACAGGCAGAACATCAACAAATCTCTTCAGGGGGTCCTCAACGAAGTGGGGAGAGTGGAGGTCAGAGACGGAGCGGCTATGGTGAAAGGGGACGGGCTGGTTGACGAGCGAATCCTGGGCCCCGTCGCGTCTATCCTCGCGTCTACCGAAAGCATGAAGGATAAGGTCATCATAGCGCGAACAAGGTCGGGGGAAGAACAGCTGAAATTCTCCTGCAGGGTCGGTGACAGCTTCGGCAGGGATGTGAACCTGGGAGTCATCATGAGAGAAGCGGCGACCTTGATGGGCGGGGTCGGGGGTGGTCACACCATGGCAGCGGGGGCAAAGATCCCCTTCGGACGCGGCGATGACTTCCTCAAGATCGTTCTCGAGAAGACAGCGGTTTGAGACTCCGGTTCGAGCTAAGAGTAGTTTGCCGGGACGGGAAGACCGCGGGGAACCTTGAGTCAGTACTGAAGCCCGACAACAAAGGAATCCCGAAGGCTCAGAGATTTTCCATGGCTCGTAGGTCGAACACCCTGGACTTCGTGATTGATTCGGATAGACTCACGTCCGCACTCACCTCGGTGCAGAGCATTCTATCCGACGTCAGACTCTTCCAAGAGGTATCACTTTTAACAGATGCGTGAATTCCTCCGAGGGGCGAGGTAGTAAGGCCCTGCTCGACATCAAGCTGCTAAGAGAAGAACCGGCGGCAATCAAACAGAACCTGGAGAAGCGGAACCTTGCAGAAAAGCTCCCTCTCGTAGACGAAGCCGCTGAACTGGACAGGACCTGGAGGAAGCAGAAGACCGAGGTCGAGGAACTCAGACACAAACAGAACCAACTCACCGTAGAGGTGGCCACCCTAAAGAAAGCCGGGAAACCGATTGAAGGAAAGCTGAAGGAGATCAAAGATCTTCCAGAGCGCATCAAGAGAATCGAATCGGAAGCGGTCGAAAAGTACGCGAAGCTTCAGTATATCATGATGAGCCTCCCTAACATCCTGCACGACAGCGTCCCGAAGGGAACGGACGAGAAGGATAACATCGTAGTGGCGACGTGGGGGAAGATCCCGAAGTTCGGATTCACCCCGAAGCATCACATCGACATCCTCGAAGCCCTCGGCATGGTGGACGTCGAAAGGGCTGCCAAGGTCGCCGGCGCGAGGATGTTCTTCCTGAAGGGAGACATGGTGAAGCTCGAGCATTCGATCATGCGGTACGCGATTGATTCCGTTAGCGCAAAGGGGTTCACCCCCGTCGAGCCTCCCTTCTTGATGAACCGGAAGTCCTACGAGGGGGTGACCGACATCGCGTCCTTCGGACCCGTGATTTACAAGATAGAAGGCGAAGACCTGTATCTCATAGCCACCTCCGAGCACCCTCTCGTCGCGATGCATTCGGACGAGATAATCGAGGGGAGCGCGCTTCCGATAAAGTACTGTGGGTTCAGTCCGTGCTTCAGGGTGGAAGCGGGGGCGCACGGGAAAGATACCAAAGGAATCTTCAGGACGCACCAGTTTTACAAGGTCGAGCAGGTGGTCTTCAGCCGCCCCGAAGACAGCTGGAGTCTACACGAAGAGCTGATCGCGAACGCCCGGGAGATCTTCCAGAACCTGGGACTTCCACACAGGGTGGTGACCCTCTGCAGCGGCGATACCGGGATGGTCTCCGCCAAGACCTATGACCTGGAGGCGTGGTTGCCCGCGCAGGAGAAGTTCAGGGAGATGGTCTCAGCGAGCAACGTCACAGACTTCCAGGCGCGAAGGCTCCTCATCAGATACAGGGACAAGACGAACGACCCGACCAGGTTGCTCCACACTCTAAACTCAACCGCGGTGACTACTAGAGCCCTCGTCGCGATAATCGAGAATTATCAGCAGGAGGACGGTTCCGTCGCGGTTCCCGACGTGCTCGTTCCCTACATGGGTGGACTCGAGCGAATCACAAGTCGGTGAAGTTTTAAAGCAGCGCCGACGAGGCGCAAATTATTGGCCAAGAAGGTAGCCGGGAAGGTAAGGGACAAGTGGAAGCTGAAGTCGTGGGTGACTGTACTGGCTTCGCCGTCCTTCGGCAACGCGCCGGTCGCCAAGATCCCACTTACCGACTTGGAAAAGCCGGGCGGACGAGTGGTGGAGACCACTCTCTACGACATACTGAAGCAGGACCCGCAGCATTACAGTTTCAAGCTCTACTTCCAGGTCGACAAGGTGGATGGGGACACGGCGCATACCGTGCTCAAGGGGCACGAATATTCACGCGAGTACCTTAGGAGCCTCGTCAGGCGGGGATCGTCGATGGCAGACTTCATCCACGTATACAAGACGAAGGACGGTTACATGGTTAGGGTCTATACGATAGCCTTCTCACAAGGAAGGATGAACACATCTAAGAAGCACGACCTCAGAGTCGTGATGGACAGGGTCATCGCCGAGAGGGCCGCGAGTCTCACGTACGATCAGTTCGCGCAGGAGATGGTCCTCCAGAAGGTGGCGTCCGACGTGTACAACGAGGCCAAGAAGGTGACCCATCTTAGGCACGTCGGGATCAGGAAGAGCAAGTTGATCTCGAGGCCGGAACAGGCCGAAGCTCCCAAGCCGCTGGCCCCGCTCGCCGCGTGATTATCCGTCAAAGTCTTCACGATCAAAGTGATCGTTCGCAACTAACGGAAATTTCGCCCAGAATATTTACATCCTTCACTGGCGCATTACCTAACGGATTTGCTCGACACGATTTTCACTATATCCCGATTTTTCAGGACGTGGTTCGCTCCCAGTCGCATCCCGGATCTGACGTCAATCGCGTAGAGGAACCCTTCGGCGAGCTCCGAGTGGACCGTCCGGGCGAGGTCCAACGCGGTGGACCCGCCCTTCATGACGTAGGCATCAGGGAGGACCATCCCCTTCTTGTCCGCCAGCTTGTGCTCGTCCTCCACGGGAAAAACCACGATGGCTTTCAGCAGCGAGAAGTAGGCTTCATTGATCGCGGCCTGTACTCCCGTTCCGTGAAAGACCTTCATGACTTTCTCTTCGACCATGGAAACCGCCCTCATCTGCGCGGGAGTCAGCCTCTGCTCCGAAACTAGTTTGAAGGCAGAGTCGCCAGGGGTATAATCGACCAAACCGTGTTCCGCGGCCCTCCTCAGCAGCAGTTCCGCTTCTGACGCGCACGGGATCACCTTCCTGCCCGTTTCCTTCAGTCTGTCGATATTCGAAAGGGAGGTCGGAAGGTCAGCCTTGTTCGCTGCGATGAGGCTGGGCTTCGTCTGCTCCCGAAGGGTCTTCACGAACAGCATGAGCTGCTCCTCGGCCCACTCGGTAGGCGTATCCGTCTTGAGCCTCAGGTGGAGCAGAACATTCTCAATCTCGCCCTCCCCTACCGTTAGACCCGTCAACCGGTTTGCGAGGTGCTGAGTTATCCTCGAGCCCGTCTGTTCGGCGTTCCGCGCCGACTTCTCCCAGTCCCTTTTGATGATGCCGTAGACCCAGAGGTCGAATTCCCTCTCGACCATCTCTATGTCCGCCACCGGGTCGTGGGTCCCCGGTTGCACCTTCCTCCCTTCGGAGTCGGTTGAACCTGAGGCGTCCACAACTTGGATCAGAGCGTCGGCCTGCCTGATTTCGTCGAGGAACTGATTACCCAGCCCCCTTCCCTTCGAGGCGCCCTCTACCAACCCGGCGACGTCCACGAGCTTTACCGGGATTAACCTGTTTCCGTCCTTGCAGACGGAGTTCCTTGGGTTGTCCGTTACCCCCATCTCCATGTGCACGCACTCTGTCCTCAAGTACGCGACACCCACGTTAGGCTGGATCGTTGTAAACGGGTAGTCTGCTATGGGGACGTCGCGCAGCGTCGCGGCGCTGAAGAAAGTCGATTTCCCTGTGTTAGGTTTACCGACGACTCCCACTAGCATGAACGCCGCCAAAACGTATCAGGCTTAAACGTCTTGAGCTCGCGTTGCCCCCGGATTGAGGGTCGTGGTAGTCGGGGCGGGGCCGGCTGGTGTCAGTGCTGCCAACGCCGCCTCAAGACTTGGTGCCCGAGTCACCCTGTTCGAGAAGTCAGAGAAGTTCCCTATCGAGAAGTGCCTCTGGCCGCTGACGCTATGTAGAGATACGAGTCCCGAAGGCCTTGGGACATCCCACCGAATCGAATCGGAGGTCGATGCAAGGTTCGGAGAGGGAGTCTCAGCCGTGGACACGACCAAGAAATCGGTCGCGGTCGGGAGCAGAACCACAGTCTTCGATTCTCTCGTCGTATCGACCGGCTCGAGCGTTGTCCAAGATTCTTTCCCTTTTCAAAGAAAGGCGGGACTCTTCCGGATGCAGGACCTGGCTTCTTTTCAACGTTTGGCGGAGGTCTTGGGGGATTTGGGTCGGGTCGTTGTTTCAGGAAGCACGGCCCTCGCCTTGGCGACGGGAGACGCTCTGAGGCAGAAAGGGATTGAGGTGACCTTGGTCCACCCAGCGGGAGTCCTCGCATCATCCCTCGGCACCACCGCAAGGGCTTTTCTTGAGAGGAAACTCGAAATGGGGGGATTGAAGGTTGTCCGTTCGCCGATAGATTCGGTAGTGGGGGTTCGCAGGGTAGAGGCAATCGTCGCCTCGGGTTCAGTTCAAGCGGCCGACGCGCTCATCTCTTTCCCTGCCTGGGGGCCCAATCCCCCCACCATCGAAGTAAGGAAGGGGAGCGCCGGAGGAATCCTCATCGACTCGCGAATGCGGTGCAGCGTCATGGGGATATTCGGTGCGGGAGATTGCGCCGAAATTTCGTACAGATCCGGGTCTCTCCAGATGATGTATCGCTCAAGCGCCGAACTCATGGGGGAGCTCGCGGGTCGGAACGCGGCCGGGTCGAGCGCCGAAGCACGCCTCTCGGGGGCGAGCGTCCACGCCTTCTACGGAACAGGGGTCTGCACGGCGGGGATCACTCTCGCCGATGCGAGAGGATATGGATTGGATGCGGCGGAGACTAGCACCGGATCCGAGGAGGTATCGGAAGGGCCGGAAGGTGAATTGCTTTGCACCCTAGTCTTCGAGCGTCAGACCGGGCTGGTTTTGGGGATGCAGATCGTGGGAACTCGGGCACCTTCGTATGGGGAGCTGTCCGCTACGATCGTGTCGAATCGCCTTAGGATCGTCGACCTGGCCTTCCAGGATAATCCCTTGTTCGCTCTGGAACCAAGCGATATATCACCAATATCCGCAGCGGCCCGCGAGGGACTCGATAAGTGAGCCGACTGGAGCCGATCAAAGTTCTCGTCTGCGACCCAGTCGAGTTGGATCACCTGAAACTCGGCGCGCGCTTCGCATTGGATTATCGCCCCAGAATCAGTAGGGAAGAGCTTCTCGCTGCCGTCGGTGGATACGACGTCCTGATCGTCAGAGGTCGCACCCAGGTTGACAGGACGGTCCTTGAAAGGGGGACCCGCCTAAAGGTGATCGCCAGGCCGGGAACCGGGCTGGACAACTTAGACCTGGAGGCGGCGACTCAACGGGGAGTCGCGGTGCTGAACAGCCCCGAGGCACTGATTGAGGCAGTTGCCGAGCACGTGGTGCTCCTAATGCTGGCTTTGAGCAGGAGGCTGACTCTTGCCGACGGCGAACTAAGGGCGGGCCGCTGGTTGAAGGACGGTCTCGTGGGCGTGGAGTTGAAGGGTAAGTCTCTCGGAATCCTCGGTCTCGGGAGAATAGGCAGGAGGGTCGCCGAAGTGGCGGGGGTACTAGGCATGTCCATCAAGGGGTACGACGCGATTGAGATTCCGGGAGAAGTGACGCGTAAGTTGGGCATAAGGATGGTGAGCATGGATGAACTTTTCAGTTCATCCATTTTCATAACGCTTCACGTCCCCCTCACGAAGGAAACGAGGCACCTCGTTGACGCAGAAAAACTTCGGAAGATGATGCCAGGTTCGTACCTGATCAACACATCGAGGGGTGGTGTTATTGACGAAAAGGCCCTCATTGCCTCGCTGAAGGAGGGAAGGCTGGGTGGGGCTGCGCTGGACGTTTTCGAAACAGAGCCAGCTTCGGGAGAAATACTGAGCCTGCCAAACATCATCGTAACCCCCCACATCGGCGGACAGACGGTCGAAGCTCAAGCAGGGGCAATGGACGTCATATCTGGGAAGATCGAAGCGCTTTTTTCCGAGGAAGTCGGACGGAAGTAGGCCACTCCGTAGCGAACGTTTATCTGCTTATTTCAGACGAGCCAAACGATGACGCTGTCAAGCCAGATCGGAAAATCGTGGCAGGCGATCTTCAGCGAGAAGGGAGGCGACATCTTGGCCCGAGCGGTTCAATTCAGGAAAGAGCCGACGGTCATCAGAATCGAGAGGCCTTCGAGGCTCGACAGGGCGAGGATGCTAGGCTACAAGGCCAAGGATGGAGTAGCAGTTGTAAGAATTCGTGTATCCCGGGGAGGCATGAGAAGGAAGAGACCCACCTCCGGGAGGAGGCCGAAGCACATGGGTGTCCTCAAGATGAAATCGGCGGTGTCTTCCAAGCAGGTTGCCGAGAGGCGCGTCGGCGAGAAATACCGGAACATGAAAGTCCTGGGTTCGTATATAGTGTGGAGGGACGGCCGCTTCGCGTGGTACGAGTGCATTCTTGTCGACCCAATTAATCCATCAATAAGGAGCGATTACAACTACAGCCGGGTTCTCGGTCTAAATCACTGAGATCACATTTTCATTTCGCTGCTGTGGCCGGGGAAGACCTTCGAGTTCGGGTCGATAAAGTTCTTCGCCACGTTGACGGCCAATGCGGCCTGTGCGAACCCGGTGGCGATCAGGTTCAACTTTACGCTGTCCACGGGGCCAGCGATGTCTCCCGCGACGTAGATGCCAGGCACGTTTGTCTCCATCTTCCCGTTCGTCTTGATTTCACGTCCGACGATTTCAATCGGCCACTCCCTTATCGGCCCCAGATCGGCCCGGAACCCTATGTTGACCAGCATCATGTCGACGTCCAAGGTCGTCTCCGCCTTCGTTCGGTTGTCGAAGACCACGGCCCGGTTAATCCAGCTTCCATCTCCCTGAACTTCCTTGACTTCGTAGAAGAGCTTGATGTCCACGCCCGATTTCATCAGCTCAGCCACGCTTTCCTCGTGGGCCCTGAAAACGTCACGCCGGTGCACCATCGTGATCTTCTTTGCCCAGCCGTTGAGGTTTAGAGCCCAATCGACGGCCGAGTCTCCGCCCCCCACGATCAGGAGTCTCTTGTCCTTGAACATGTTCTTGTCCCTCACAAAATAAAACACTCCCTTCCCTTCGTATTCAGCGACCCCAGGCGAGTCAAGCTTGTTCGGTGAAAACGCTCCTACCCCTGCCGTAATCAACACCGTTTTCGAAATATGCTTTGTGGCCTTATCCGTCATCAGTTCGAAACTGCCGTCATCCAGTCGCCTTATCTGCGTCACGCGCTCGCCCAGCACCACGGTCGGGTTGAACTGGAAGGCTTGTTCGACCATGTCCTTCACCAGTTCCTTCGCCAAGATCTTCCTGAAACCAGGGACATCGTAAACATACTTCTCTGGATAGAGCACCGCGACCTGTCCTCCGGGCTGCTCCAGCGCGTCGATCAGCTTAGTCGTCATCTTCCTTAGCCCCGAATAGAACGTTGCAAAAAGTCCAGAGGGCCCCGCTCCGATAATGGTCATGTCGTATACCTCCATTAGGGGTCAAGACTGCCCGACCCCGAGCGGCTTTAAAGCATTAATTCCCAAAACCCGAAATTTCGAGGTCCCGAGGCTTGATTACTTCGCGCATTAGGGTGGTCGCGTATCCTCCCTTTCCAAGGGAGAACGAAACCCTAACACCACCTTCATCAATATTTGATTCCAGGTCTTTTGCTATCAGAGGCGCGCGACGAAACCCGCCCTCCGAGCTGATCTCCTGGGCGTTTTTGTCGAAGAAGCTTTTCCCCGTGACATCCTCCTCTTTCATGACCTGGGCAAGCAGATGGTCGAACCTGGAGCCATAGTCTCGATAGGCGTAGCCGACGAGCTGGATTAGTGGCACCGCGCCACCTTCTGCAGGTTCTTTGACCCCGCGGACCTTCCCCATCGAGAGTCCGTCCGCACCGATTTCGTTCCAGTTGTCTCCGCTTTCCGCCGTGGAAATGTCGAGCCCAGATTCGAGGGCCCTGCTCAAGGTGAGGTTGAAGATGTAGGACTGGTAGGCCTGAACGAAGAACCTTCTGATTTCGATGGGTAGGCGCCTGAACGTCTTCTTGAAATCCGTGGGGTCTTTGATCATTTGCCTGAGCGCTATCCGCTCGAGGTCCTGCCTCCCGCTGAAAGAATCATACGCCTCCTTGAACTTCCCCGCCGCAGCGAGCTCCCGTGCGCGCTTAGCCGAGCTCTCCTCACTCCTCCTTGGTTCGAAGACGAGGATCTCTATCGCGCGCTTGAAGTCCCCGTGGATTAGGGCCCTACCGACCCTGTGGGTCAACGGATTTCTGGCGCCAAATCTCTGGAGACCGAAGAAGTTCGGCAGCCTCCTCTCCTTACAGGTTTCGAAGACGGCCTGAAGAGTCTCTTCGATGCTCCCGCACGGGTCACGAAGAAAGATGACGAATCTATTCCCTATGATCATGTCTCTGGTGAAGGGTGTAGAAAGGTGCCCGACGAGTTCCGCGGTAAACGTCCTGTCGACAATTCGCGGAGGGTGGGCAGAGTGAATACTCGTGGGGGTCAGGTATTGCAAGGTTGCCGCTTTCTTGTCTTTGATCCCTGCGATGCTCACGCGGCTCTTGAGCGCCGACGACACAATTCTTGCCATGTGGAATGAGTCTATGCCTCTTTTCTCCACCCTGTAGAGGGGAAAAGCGCCCTCGCCGACTTCCGCGGTGAAACCGTCTCTCAGGATCTCCTCGACCCTGAAATCGTCTTCCTTGACCCTGATTCGAGCGGGGCAGGGAGCGGTCTGGGTGCCATACGTCCTCATGCCGACCTGAAGGTCGACATCGGGGGGCATTACGGTCATAACAGCTTGAGATTCCCCGTAATCTTGTCTATCGAATCGTCCGAAGCCGGTCCTATGCCAACGCAAGTTGGTGTCCCCGGCTCAAGTTGAGTAAGCCCAGCATCTTCTATTATCGCGCACGGGAGATGAGCGCTCCGGGCTTTCTTGAACAGGTCCCTCAATTGCCCCTCATCACTTGCCTTAACCACTATCTTGGCCTGGCCACCGTCTTTCCATGATTCGAACCAACCTGGCTTGCTCCTCATCGCCTCCTCGGCAGCCGCAAGCGAGGCGTGCGCGACTTGTGCTGCAATTTTCCCCTTACCAATCTTCAGGTCGGTTCTGACAGCGATGACCTGTTTCATTCAGCTTCCTTTGACTAAACCGTTTAGAGAGGCGGGGTTAAGGCTTGCGGGTTCTGTCAAGCTACCCGGACATCGCTCCAGGCTCTGAACTTGCCCCCATCAACTTTCGGGATTGCCGTCGCCGTCGGGTTCCCGTACCATCGCTTCACCTGAGAGCCCGTCACCGCCGAACCTCAGCGGTCCTGAGCCAGCTATTCACTGGCGAGCTTGACCATGGCCAGCTCGGATTTTACGCTTGTCAAGCAACCTCTTATCCAACATCGGATGGATCGGCGTTCGGGTGTAAACCCATGTCGCCTGTTGACCCATCTTCATCCGGCGATTGCCTGAGTATGAATCGTAACTGGAGATAAAAGCGCCCCTGTTGTTGCGTCAGCAAACTTAACAGTGCCGGCTTGCGCAAGTCCGGTCGTCTTGGCGTCCCGTTACGATGCAATAGTGGGCGGGGGGAGCGTCGCTGGCCTCACGTTCGCTTCAGAGGCAGCGAAGAGGGGGCTCAACGTCCTGCTCTTAGAGGAACACGAGGAATTCGGGGAACCAGAAAAGTGCGACGGACTGGTGAGCCTGAGAGGGCTCAGGATGTATGGCTACGGCCCGATTGGGAAATCGATACAGGCTCTCGTGAACAAGGGCGTGATCCACTCGCCGATGGGGTCCAGCCTGACGGTTAACGCGACCGCGCTCGAGGTCGTCGTCCTCGACAGGAGCATGTACGACAAGCAGATCGCGCAAAGGGCTTACGAGAGGGGCGCAAATCTCCGCGCCGGGGAGCGAGTCAAACACGTCGTAACAGAGAAGGACGGTGTTAAGGTCGAGGGAAAGGAGGTTTACGAGGGTCGCTACTTCGTGGATGCGACCGGGCCAGCATCGAGTCCGAGAGAGGGGATAATCCCCGCTGCCAAGTACGAAATCGAGGGCGAATGGGTCGAAGAGGGGAAGGTGGAGGTATTCCTGAACCAGGAGAAATATCCAGGGTTCTTCGCGTGGGTCATTCCGTACGGAGGGACGAAGGCGAAAGTTGGAGCTTCAGGGTTCGGTATCAACGCGTTCAAGGCGCTCGATGAATTTTTGGCTGGTCGAAGACACAAGATCATCAGGAAGATTGCGGCGCCGATATACGTTGGGGGTCCATCTGAGAGGTTCGTCGAAGGGCGGACAATTTTCGCAGGAGAATCCGCGGGTCAGGTCAAACCGACCACGGCAGGTGGCATAATGTCGTCCATCGCCGGAAGCGTGATAGCGGCGAGGTGGGTCGCTGAAGCTATCAGGTCCGACGACCCTGCGCTTTTGACCAACTATCAGCGGGACTGGACATCGAGATTTGGTAGGGAGATGCAGTCGATGAAAAGGCTGCGAGGCGTATTCGAGAAGCTCAACAACAAGGAGCTTGATAGCATCGTCGCCACTCTTTCCACCCCTAAGCTCCTCTCTAAGCTCAGCTCAACCGACTTTGATTTTCACGCGACTGCGCTACTGTCGTCTCTGGGGATTGTCGGGGTGATGAAGCTCGCGAGGGTCGTGGCATCTGCTGAAGCGAAACAACTGCTCCGAGGTTTTTCGTAAGACATATCTCCCAGTCGCAGACGGGGTCGCACGATAATGTCTCAGCAGAGCATCTCGCTCCCGTCATGCGTTTCTTGCAATAGACCCATCATGCCGGGGGAGAGAGCAGCCAAGTTTGATTGCCCGAACTGCCACGAGGTCCTCCTCTGGAGGTGCCAGAAGTGCAGGAAGTTCTCGCGCGCCTATGCCTGCGTTAACTGCGCTTTCGAAGGACCGTAGGTGGACATCGGGTTGGGCTCCTACGTTATCAGGGTTAAGGTACTCCCTGCCGACGTAAACGATGACCTTGAGAAGATCGTCGAGTCTGTGAGAGCCAAACTTCTCAAGGACATGCACATCAGGGGAAAAAAGATTGAACCGATTGCCTTCGGGCTATCCGCGATTATTCTCGACATCGTCGCGCCTGAAGAGGAGGGAAGCATCGAGGACGTGGAGAGACTCGTCTCGACCGCGCCGATGGTAGGGCAGATCGAGATGATGGGCGTCAGCAGGATGTCCAGTAAGCTACCCCCACAATGAGTACGTGAGGCGCCGCCAGCTTTTACAGGCCTAAGGATGACCAGGACGTCGCTCGACAAGTAACAAGAACTCGGCCGCCAATACCTTTTATACCCGTCCGGTGTCCTCCGCGATACACGCGTTATTTTTTCTAACGTGAACCTATATGAAATTTCCTTTGAAGTTCGCTGCATTTGAGTGGTTGAAGGAGGAGAAGAGCGCCACGGACGATGAGCTACTTACGGCTATGAACAAGAACGGGAACAAGTCCTCGATGAACGAGATCAACAAGGCGCTCATGCAGCTCGAAATCCTCGGACTGATCAGCGTGCGCTGGATAGGCAAGGACAAGCGGAGAATAGAGGTCATCGAGGCGGTCGTGACCGAAGAGACAAAAGCGCATTCGGGCTAATCTATTAATCGGACAGTATCCTCCCTGAGCGAAATTGGGCCTAGACCTCGGCAACATAGTCACGCGCGAGAAGATCGAGCTGCAGCAACTTACCGGCTGGAAGCTCGCCGTGGACGCTTACAACACGCTCTACCAGTTCCTAGCGATAATCCGGGGCGCCAGCGGCGAGCATCTCAAGGATTCACACGGAAGAGTGACTTCCCATCTCAGCGGCCTGTTCTACAGGAACATCAACCTGATGGAGCTCGGGATAAAGCTCGTCTTCGTCTTCGATGGTAAGCCCCCCGAGCTCAAGACACAGGAAATCCAGAGGAGGTCGGCCCAACGGCGGGAGGCACAGGTGCAGTACACAAAGGCGATCGAGGTAGGCGACATCGTCGCGGCGAGAAAGTACGCCGAAGCCTCGACATCCCTACGCGGTGACATGGTGAAGGAATCCAAAGCCCTGTTGGAGACCATGGGGATCCCGTGGGTAGACGCTCCCTCAGAGGGGGAGGCTCAGGCGTCGGTGATGGCAGCGGAGGGAACGGTGAACGCCGTAGCCTCGCAGGATCACGACTCTCTGATTTTCGGAGCCCCAATTCTTGTAAGGAACGTCACAATTTCTGGGAAGAGAAGGCTGCCGAGCAAGGGGATCGTCGTGAACGTGCAGCCGGAGCGGATTACGCTCGCCGACGTCTACGGGGAGCTTCAGCTGACGAGAGAGCAGTTGGTCGACCTCGCAATCCTGCTCGGGACGGACTTCAATCCGGATGGGTTTGAGGGGATCGGGCCCGCGACAGCTCTGAAGCACATAAGGAAGTACGGGAGACTCGAGGACATTCCCGACATGACGGAAGAGCTCTCGAAGATCAACTACAACGCGATCAGGCACCTGTTTCTTGAGCCTCCGTGCATCAAGGGGATCAAGCCTGAATGGAAACCCGTCGATAAGCAGAGGATATACTCCTTCTTAGTCGAGGAGCACTCGTTCTCTCGCGACCGCGTCCAAGCTGCGCTCAACCGGCTCAAAAACGTCGAATCAGCCCAGACCGAGACGTTGGAGCGGTGGTTCGGTTGAACCCGCCCCCCGGCTAGCCGAAAAGCGCCAAGAATTCTTCGACGTTTCGCGCCATCAACGCGGGATTTCTCTTCGATTCTTCTTCCAGCGCTCGAAACCAAACATCCCCGTAATCGTGCCCAGGATAGATCAACGTTTGAGCGGGAAGCTTCATTATCACTCCGTGGAGGCTCTCGAAGAGTTTCCTGGCCGAGCCTCCGGGGAGATCCGTACGGCCGCAGGTCCCTATGAACAGAGTGTCCCCTGTGAAGAGCTTCATTCCCGCGCTGATGCAGATGCCATCCTCCGTGTGCCCAGGCGTGTGCAGGACCTTCAATTTCTCCCCTCCCAACTCGAGCGTCTCGCCGTCCCCCACTCTGACATCTCCGTTCAGGGGAGAGTTCTCGTGGACAACGACCTTTGCCCCGGAGCGCTCCGCGAGCTCCCGCAACGTCTTGGTGTGGTCGAAGTGCTCATGGGTTGCGATTGCGTACTTGATTTTCAGCCCATCCTTAACCGCGGCATCCATGATGGGATCTATCTCCCAGCCTGAATCGATCACGGCCGCCTCCTTGGTTTTTTCGTCCCCGATTATGTAAACGAAGTTGTCCATCGTCCCTACTTTCAGCTGTCTGACGATCAACTCAGTCAAGTCCGATCGGAACTACGACGATTTCTCCTGCGTATTCGGCACCATCCTTCAGACCGGTCTTTGCCGCGTGTATTGCCAAGGTGAGGTCAGCCCTGATCGTGGGGTTCTTGGCATCACCCGTCGCGGGGTCAAGGCCCGAAGGCAGATCTATCGCTACCTTCACTGAGGGAGATCGATTGATCATGTTGATGGCCGTCGCGAACGGCTCTCTTATCTCTCCCTTTACACCCGCCCCGAAGATGCCGTCCACTATGATGTCAGCGCCGCTAATGGCGGTAGCCAACTCTCTTGGATAATTGTTCGTCCCCACGACGGTCCGCCTCACGCCTGCTTCTTCCAATCTGCGCCAGTTAGCGCGCGCTTCCTGAGTTCGAATCGATTCTGGTGTCCCGAGGAGCACGACTCGCACCGTCTTTCCCCGTTCTTGCAAATGCCTTGCCGCGACGAACCCGTCTCCTCCGTTGTTGCCTTTCCCGCACACGAACGTGATTCTCTGGGACGCGGGATATCTTTCCAGGATCGCCAACGCGACCTGCCGACCGGCGTTCTCCATCATCGCGTCAATTGTAGTACCTCGGGCCATCGCGGCTCGCTCGATCTCAGCCATCTCGTGCGGTGTAATGAATCGCAACCGTTCCTCACGACCATGTTACGTTTATGAACATCTCTTCGCGCTCGCCCCTCCTCGAATGCAGGCTGGAGTTGGCGCGAAGAAGGTCTCAGAATCCGAGATTTCGACGGTTCGTTTGATGATGCCCACTGACGCGAACGTCTCCGGGAACGTCTTCGGCGGGGCGATCATGAGGTACATGGACGAAATCGCAAGCATAGTCGCTTTCAGACACTCAGGAAAGAAGGTTGTGACCGCATCGATTGACCGCATGAACTTCTACAGGCCCGTTTACATCGGTGACCTCCTCATAATGAAAGCGGCCGTGAATTACGTCGGGAAAACTTCGATGGAGGTCGGAGTGAGGATCGAAGCACAGAATCCTAAGACGGGAGAGGTGAGTCACACAGGTTCGTGCTACCTGACCTATGTCGCACTGGACGCCGATGGCAAACCGACCCCGATTCCGAAGGTCATACCCGAGACCCCCGAAGAGAAAAAGCGATACGGGCAGGCGGAGGCGAGACGTCGCACGAGGAAGGCAGAAGTTGAATCGGAGAAGAGGGACGACTAGCTCGTCACATTTCCTTCCGAGAGGCAGCGGGCTTAATCAAGAAATCAAATTTTCTACAGTCTCTCCCTCTTACTGAATTCACGGCCTGGAAAGGGCAGATGGGGAATACTTCGGATGCGTTCTCGCTCGCGAGGAGCGGAAACACCTTCACGGCCGCGACGTTGCTAAAGGAGGAGTTCGAAATCATGAGGTCGTCGCCGCAACGGGTTGACCTGTGCGAATGGATCGCCCATTGCTTCTACCAGCTGGAGCAATTCGATGAGGCGGGGACCTGGTACGAGACTGCCGGACAGCTGCTGCTCGGCGAGCCGAGCACCCCCCTACAACTCAAGGCCCTGAACGCCGTCGTAGAATATGAGAAGGCGCTCGAATGCTACCGTAACGCGAGCGACGAGGACGCGGTGACGGAGTGCTCTTCTATGCTGAATGAAATAAGGAAGGCCTGCGCCTCGGCTTAGAAATTCCGAAACTGCCCGCTCTGATCGAAAAATACCTGCGCGTCAACCCGTCTTTATATAACATATGTTATAACCGCCCCGATAATCGGCGTTGACTTCTCTACCATACGCGCTCCTCCTGGGCCTAGTCGCTGGGCTGTTCCCGGTCTATCTCGGTCTGGTTCCACTCCTGTTTCTGCGCAGGATTTCGGAGGGCTGGAGAGGCTTCATGGTCAGCCTTTCTCTGGGAATCCTACTCTTCCTGTTCGTGGACGTCACGAACGAAGGTCTCAAACTCGCGAACGTCCCGAGCGTCAACAGCTTTCTTTTCCCATTCGGGCTCGCCTTGGGCGTGTTCGGTCCCGTGTTCATCGCGAGGAAACGAAGGTCGGATTACATCGCTCTCCGGGAGAGGACTCCTGGTGAACCAGACCGCCGCAAACTCGGTTTCCTCACCGCTTACATGATGGCCATGGGGATAGGTCTGCACAACCTCGGCGAGGGGCTCGCCATAGGCTCTGCGTACTCGGCGGACAAATTCGTCCTGACGTCCGTCCTCGTAATCGGCTTCGCGCTCCATAATGGGACGGAGGGTTTCGGGATCGCAGCACCTCTCTCGGCAGTCAAGATGCAGCTCAAAGATCCGCTGGTCCTCGGCTTGATTGCTGGGTTTCCGACGGTGATTGGGAGCGGAATCGGCTTCATCGCCTATTCGGATTTGTTGGGGACTTTCTTCTTCGCGGTGGCTGCCGGTGCCCTTCTCTACGTCATAGTCGAGCTCCTGAGAATCGCGAACGTCTATCCGAAGATCGAGACGACGTTCATCGGGATAATCTGCGGGATGCTGCTCATGTTCGCCACGAGCATGCTATTGGTTGTCTGATTCTTCTTTTCCGAGAGCCTCTCGTCGGTTCAGAGTCTTGACGTAGCATTCTTCGCAGACCAGCTCTTCCTTCAGCCCGAACTTGAAGGTATGCACGCTCTTCTCCAGCTCTTGGTCGCAAAAATAACATCTGGATTTCAATGGGGGGGCCCCACCTTCCTCGCCCTGTGGACAGTTCTCTTCTCGAGCACTCCCCTTCCCTTGAAGTGCCACACTTCGGCATCCCCGTTAAAGCTTCTTCCCCATAGGATCAACTCCTCGAGCTCCTCCTTCTTCATCCTCGCGCGGCCGCTCTTGACCTGGACGAGCAAGACGTGTCCGTCCTTCGCCGCTATGACGTCCGCCGCGCCGTGTGAGCCCGCGCTTCGAGAGACTCGGTAACCTTCCTTCCGCAGCAGTTCCATCACCTTATACTCCCTCTCCCGCCCCTTTTGATAGAGCTTGTTCAATCGCTGGCTGTTCCTTGGCCTGTGATGTTCGATTCTAGTGCGGATAAGTTCTTGGTGGTTTCCGCGGCGGCGGACACCAAATAGATGGAAACGAGAATGGCGCCGGCACCAATCAGTGAAAAGCTGTCCAACGTCTCTCCAAGAAAGACCGCAGAGATAACCACCGCTGTCACGACTTCAAGCATAAGGACGACGGATGAGACCGTAGCGGTAAGATACCTCAGCCCTCTCTGGTAGAGGACGTAAGGAATCGCGGTGTTAACGACGGCGGTGTAGAGTATTATCGACCAGGACTGAGTCCCCAGGGACGTGACGTCCGACGAATAGACGACCATGACCGGAGCCATGAAGACACCCGTCAGTAGCACTATTGAGGCCGTGACCGCCACGGGATCCCACTGCAGGGCGTCGGTCGACCTCTTGTTGTAGATGATGTATGCACCCCAGCTGACGGCTGATATGAGATACAGAGCTTCTCCAAAGGCTTGTGCGTTCTGCAACGCGGAGAGGTTCCCCTTCGTCGTAAGCAGCAGTATGCCGAGCAGGGCTAGCACGGTCCCCGCGACCTTGGAACTGGTGAACCTCTCCCGCAAAACGATAACGCTCCCGACTGCCGCAATGATGATGGAAAGGTTCACGAGAATCGCGGCGACCGAAGCCGGCGTGTAGGCCTGCCCGACGAACTGAGCGAGGAACCCTACAGCATTCAGTGCTGTGAGTATCCAGACGGGAGCGGACCGAAGCGTCCCCAGGATCTGCCTTCGGAACGCGACCGCAAGCATGAGCATGATAAGCCCCGCAATTCCGAACCTCAACGAGGCGAACACAAGCGGTGGTATCCCGCTCTTTATTCCGAAGTCAATTACCGGGAAGGAGGTCCCCCAGAGCACCCCGGTGGCCGCGGTTTCTGCCAACGCCACCGCTGCATACCTCTTCAACCAACGCTGGCCTCTTTTTTTGTGAGTTAAGGATTTGAGGTACCCTGGTAAACTTGATTCTGGGTAGTTATCCGGTGTTGGTGCTTAATTATGTAATGAACAACAGAAGTCATAAGCGCCTATGCCCTTTGGGTGACGTCTCATAGAAATAGGATGTCTGAGTGGTTCGCTCAGGAGTGCGGGGTAGTGAGGCCGTGATTAGGAATCCGACGCGGACGGTAATCCTCTGAGTTGATGCCCTGAAGGTAGACCTTCATCATCCGAAGAGTCACCAGAACCTTAAGCTTATGACGGGCCCCGAACCACCGCCGGTCGAAAGGCACCTTGGACAGAGTTAGAGCCTCCTTGCACGAGGTCGAGAAAGTCCTCCAGAACCAGGTGGACAGGCGAGAAAGGCTTCTCAAAGAGGGGCGGGATGTCATATCTTCCAGTTCAAGGGCCATCGTCAACCTGCACAACCGGAAATTCTCGGAGGCTGACAAGGAGTTGTCGAGCGCTCGCAGGCTCCTGGCCGACCTGCGGAAGGTCGGGTCCGGATCAGTTGAGCGATATCTCATTTCCCCGGAAGCAGAATTCGTAGAAGCCTCGGTCGTCAGCGCGCTCGTCCGGGGAAAAGCCGCACCCTCTAGGGCTTCGCTCGGCACAAGTCCCGAGGCGTACGTCTTGGGCCTTCTGGACTCGGTCGGCGAACTGAAGCGGCAGGTCCTGGATTCGATAATGGCGGGGAACGTAAGAAAAGCGAAACGCCACTTCGCGTCGATGGAGGAACTCTATTCGCTCGTGTCACCGTTCGCGGTCTACGACCACGTCGTAAACGGGGCTCGACGCAAGATAGACGTTGCAAGGATGCTCGTCGAAGACACCCGGGGCGTGCTCACAGAGGAAACGAGAAGAGACAGGCTCGTCTCTTCAATGGACCGACTATACAAGAAGTTGGAGTGACCCTTCCGAAGCGTCACGCATTCAAAGCTCCGCGATAATCTTGGAGGTCTTTATCCCGGGGAAGGGCGAATCGAGTCTAACGACAGTCAGGGTCAGGCCACGCTTCTTTGCCTCCCTCGAAATCTCCTCCTCGCCGTGATACTGGTCGTACCCGAGGGCCACGATGTCCGGTTTCACTTTCTCGAGGGTCTCGTAGATGTTCGTCTCGCTCCCCAGGATAGCCGCGTCCACTTTCTTCAACCCCGCCACCACCCGAACCCTTTCGGTCTCCGGGGCGACGGGGTCCCTCTTCTTCCTTTTCCGGACGGTGATGTCCCTCGCCACGACGACGACCAGAAAATCGCCAAGACCCTTCGCTTTCTCTATCGTATAGAGGTGTCCAGCGTGAATCACCTCAAAAGCGCCGCCAATGAAAACTACCTTCAAGGATTGCCTGCCCTCTTCCGTGATTTCGAGGCGTGATTCTGTTCCCTTCACTAGGCCCGAGTCTTTCAAAATTGACACGGTTCCACCCACTTCCGCCTCGGGTACGTCAAGGTCAGCAGCAACTCCCCTCAAAGATGCGCCCCCGCTCTGCAAGTTGTTTGCGTAGATTCTTTTCATAACCTCGCGTTCACTCAATCTCTACCACTCAATCTTTGCCTTGCCTGTGAATCCGACAGAGTCTAAAAGACCTTCGGCGTAGCCGATGTTCAGCATAGCCAATTCGTCCTCCCCCTTTCCGAGAAACTCTTCCGCGTCTCTCATGTAGAGTTCCACGTTTTCGAGGAGCGAATCGTACTCCTTCCCGAGTTGGGGCCTAGCCGAAGCGAATGCTTTCCGCGTCTTTTCCAGATATCTCGGGATCAACACCTGCGCTGTTCTCTTCACGTCAGAATTCCCATGAACATCCCTCGGTGTTTGCGAAAAGATTGCTGCGATAGCCTCGGTTTCCGTGAAGTGCAAGGTTCCGGGTATTACAACTACGCTAGGTGGTTCTCCATGCTCAAGCCCCTTCAGTTTGGAGAAAGGTCCGGCATCGCCTTTGAAGTTGGGGCGCCCGATCCTGTTCAAGACAATAGCGAAGGTCTCGTCTGACACGACATCTCGCTTGAAGTTAGCTTCGGCCTTCAGAAGGCCTCGTATCGTGCCCTCGGGGCTCACTCCCCGTCCCGAATCCACGTCGACTTCGAGTAGGAGGAGGGTGTGCAACCCATCCTTCAGGTTCTCGTGAACAACGTGGTAGACCTGTTCGAGCAAGTCAACGGCATCGCGGGTTACCGTGATGGTTTTCCCGAACTTGTAATAGTGAAGTCCGGAAGCGCTCGCCGCCGCCGAAGCTATGGTCGCGGCGTGGACGACCGAAGTGTTGATTCCCCTTGAAATGGCCCTCACCCGCAGGTCGTTATGGGTCGTCGCTATCATCGGGTCGCCAGGCACCGCCACCACAACCACGCTCTTATCGGCCTCTTCGAGCGGCTTCCGTCCGTCTTCAAGGAACGCCCTGTCGACAATCGTGAACTGCTTCCCCGTCGCTGATTCCAAGTCGTGCAACAGAGCAGGCTCGTGCGGTGTCGTGTAGTATTCGAGGTAGCAGACATCGGCTCTCTTGATGGCTGCGACGCCCTCCAAACTTACGCCCATCGAGCCCAGTCCCAACCCGACGAAGATCAGCTCACCCATCTCAATTCCGACCTTACGCGTCTTTTTTCATCGGAGTATTTCAACTGGCATGGTAGTTCGGCCAAAAGTAAATATCGTGGATTCCTTCGGGCGAGGAAATGCGGGCCTGTGGCTCAGCCAGGTTAGAGCGTAAGCGGCTAAAGCGGCCTAACTGGGCTGTGGCGGATTAGTTTCGAATATCTCCCCCAAAGAGACAGTGAGTTTGGCTGCCCGTTCAAATAGGATTGATGATTCCAGTGAGCCAATTGCATAAGCCAATCGGTCTGAACTCGGAACTTGCCGAGCTCGTTGGAGTTCTTCTGGGTGACGGATGTCTCTCTGTATCCATATCTCCTCGCCACGCCATCTATGCGGTGGCATTTACTGCGAGCACGAAAGAGTTCCAATATTACGAGAATTTCGTAAAGCCGACCCTAGAATCGGAATTCGGAATAAGGGGTCACCTCTATCTTCGAAAAGATAACACAACGAGGTATCATGTCTACTGCAAAGAGCTCGTTTCCTATCTCGCCGGACTGGGGATTCCGGTTGGAAAGAAGAAGGATGCTGCTATCCCGGCAACAATACTGGAGCATGGACTCACAATCCCATTCATCAGAGGGTTCTACCATGCTGAAGGGTCGCTTTACAGAAGATATTCCAAGGCATACAATCGGCATGTTAAGATCTATGACAATCTTGGAGTGATTCACTCAGAACGAAGTTGAGAACGTTGATGAACCAGGTTCACAAAGAGCTCGTTAAGTTGGACCTTACTCCGATCAGGCTGACCGAGAAGAACGGTGTCTTTACAATTCGCATCACAGCCCAGAAGAAGATTATCAGGTTTCTCGAATTGATTAGACCGAAGTACAAGTCTTGCTTGCCCCCAGCAAGGCTTTAATCGCTCGCACCGCGCCCTGACTCAATAGGGCCTGTGGCTCAGAGCAGATTACTCTGCGGGTAGCCAGGTTAGAGAGTATGACCTAAAACGGCTGGCTCTTAACCAGTAAGTCGTGGGTTCGAATCCCACCAGGCCCGCCATTACTCCTTTTATGCCTCATGAAGTCCTCGGTCTGACTAGATGGGTTCGAATCCCACCCAATGCCGTTCGCCACAATGAAAACCATCTTCAAATACGTCGGCGGTCTCTGAATTAATGGTGGCCGTTCCGAAAAAAAGCGAATCACTGGTCGCGATCTCTTCTTACATCGACTCCGCACTATTGTACTTGTTGGCGATATTCTCAGGCAACATCAGGGTAGAGACGACGCAGTCGAACGGGCTTCCAGAAATTTTGTATCCCTATTCTGGAGTCTCTGTCCTCGCGGCCCTGGCTGCCCTCGGCTTCTTGTTCTTTGGTGTCACCCTATCACTTGCAATTATCAGCGGGAGAACTGCCAAGCCAGGGCGACCCTTCCTGGGCTCAGCGCTGTTGTCGGCGGGGGTCTTGGCGATTCTCTTTGCAGTGTTTGTTTACTTGGCTAATCTGCAAGACATCGGACCACGTTGTCTTGATGGGTGTGCCCCTTCCCTGCAACAGTACCTCCAGGGACTTTTCGTGGCGTCGACCACCCTCGAAGTCTCGGGACTCGTCGCCATCGGCTTCGGCGCTCGTTTGCTCATGCGAAGGGTGAAAATAGCAAGACTCTTCGAATCGCGGGGGGCGGCTCAGTGACATTCTGACCGCTGGCGCGCACGATTAGCTTAATCTACTGAAGCTTTGGTGTGTGCTCGAGAGAGGATGAGCGACCACCCATATGACAGCATCGTAGATCTCATCGGGCACACTCCTCTGGTAAGGTTGAGCAAGGTCGGGAGAGGAGTCAAGCCGTCAATCTTCGCGAAACTGGAGTTCATGAACCCTGGTGGGAGTGTTAAGGACAGAGTCGGCCTGTCGATGATTCTTGACGCAGAAAAACGCGGGATAATCAAGCCGGGCGATGTCATCGTAGAACCCACCTCTGGGAACACGGGGGCGGGGCTAGCCCTCGTCGGAGTATTGAGGGGGTATCAAGTAATCTTCACCGTCCCTGACAAGATGAGCAGGGAGAAGATCGATCTCCTGAAGGCCTACGGCGCCAAGGTGATCGTTACTCCGTCAACCGTTTCCCCCGACCACCCTGCGAGCTACGTGAGGGTCGCGGAGAGGATCGTCAAGGAAACACCTCACTCGTTCATGCCGAACCAGTACGCGAACAAAGCGAATCCCGATGCGCATCACAGGACCACGGGTCCGGAGATCTGGGACCAGACTGGGGGCAAGATTGACGTCCTGGTCTGCGGGGTCGGGACCGGCGGCACCATATCTGGGACCGGTAGATTTCTCAAGAAGAAGAATCCCAAGGTGAAGGTCGTCGGGGTCGACCCGGAAGGCTCCCTCCTCCATCACTGGTTCGAGGGAACCAAGGGGGCGTACCACAGCTACAGGACGGAAGGCATCGGAGAAGACTTCAGGCCGACAACACTCGATTTCAAGGTAATCGACGAGATGATTCCAGTATCCGACGCCGACGCGTTCCTCACTGCCCGGCGTCTCGCCAGAGAGGAGGGGATTCTCGCTGGGGGATCCTCGGGTGCTGCCGTATTCGGAGCGCTGAAAATCGCAAAGAAGTACCCTAAGAGGAAAGTGATAGTGGTCATCCTTCCCGATACGGGTCGTAATTACTTGAACAAATTCTATTCCGACGACTGGATGACCGAGTACGGCTACATAGCGTCGAAGGAAGAGCGAATCGCGGTAAAGGACATATTGAGGGCCAAGCCCAAGAAGATTGGGGAGGTTATCTCGGTCTCTCCGAAAGACAGTTTGGAGGACGCCATCAGTTTGATGAAAAGGTACGGGATCTCTCACCTTCCCGTCGTCAAGGATGGCGCGGCCGTCGGGAGCATCAGGGAGATGAGCGTGATGAAAAAGTTGAGTTCCGGGAAGGTCTCGCAGACCCAGAGCATAGAGCAGGTAATGGATGATCCGCTGCCGTTCGTGAGGAAAGGGGACAAGATCCTCGACGTATTCAATCTCTTGAAAGACAAGAACGCCGCACTGGTAATCGAGAAGAAGAAGATTGCAGGGATAATAACGACCATCGACGTGATAAACTACCTGACAAAGAGATGATCGGTTGAAGTTCGCCACTAAGGCGGTTCATGCCGGGGAAGAACCTGATCTTGATTCGGGGAGCGGCGACGTCGTCATACCGATTCATCTGTCCGCGACCTTCGCGCGAAAAGATGTAGACAAGCCTACCCGAGGTTACGAATATTCCCGGACTGGGAACCCCACCAGACACGCTCTAGAGGTTAGGCTTGCCGCGCTTGAAGATTCTAAGTATGCCCTCGCCTTCGCGTCGGGACTCGCTGCGGAAACAACCCTCGCGCTTACGGTTCTGAGAAAGGGGGATCACGTCGTCGCCTCGGACGATCTCTACGGAGGCACCCGCAGGCTCTTCGTCCACACCCTGTCGCGGTTCGGAGTGTCCATCTCCTTCGTAGATGCGCGACTGACTTCAAGAGTGATGGACGGGTTCCGGAAGAACACCAAGATGGTATGGCTGGAGACTCCCACGAACCCGCTCCTGACTCTGAGCGATATCAGGGCCTTATCGAGGGTCGCGAAGCGGAGGGGCGCGATTACGGTCGTCGACAACACTTTCATGAGCCCTTATTTTCAGAACCCTTTGAAGCTGGGGGCAGACGTCGCGGTGCACAGCGTGACGAAATTCATCAGCGGGCACAGCGATTCGGTCGGGGGCGCCCTGATGCTCTCAGACAAGAAACTCTACGAAGAGCTTAGATTCAACCAGAACGCTCTTGGAGCGATCCTCTCCCCCTTCGACTCCTTCCTCGCGCTCCGGGGTTCTAAGACGCTCCCCCTGCGCATGGAAAGACATCAGGAGAACGCAATGAAAATCGCCAAGTTCCTCCTGTCCCACCCAAAGGCGAAGAATGTCCGTTATCCGGGGCTCAAAATTCATCCTCAGTTCAACCTCGCGAAACGTCAGATGAAGGGGTTCGGCGGGATGCTCTCTTTCGACGTTGATGGTGGCCTCCCCGAAGTCAGAAGATTCCTTGGCAGGGTGAAGATCTTCGCGCTTGCCGAGAGCCTCGGCGGCGTCGAATCGCTGGTCGAACACCCGGCGTCCATGACTCACGCGAGCGTCCCGAGGGGAGAGCGGGTGAAGTTGGGGATAACCGACAATCTTGTCCGACTCTCAGTTGGGATAGAGGACGCGGATGACTTGATTCACGACCTGGCAGTCGCGCTGGGATGAGCTATTCCTACCGCTTTTTCATTCAGTTTATAGCTGGTCGAGCGAGGAGGACGGAACGATGTACACTCGTGAGGTGATGAGGGACGAAGCCCACTGCATGGAAATCATGAAGGGGATGGAGGAGGCTTTCCAAAAGAAGGATGAACTCTATATCGTCAACGTCCTAAAGGGGGAATCCAGCCTCGTCCTCAGAGTGCACGCGGTCTGCATCCTCGCCGAAATAGGGGGCGAGAAGTCCGTACCAGTCCTCTCCGATGTCCTTCAAAAGGACCCGGACCCGCTCGTTCGGCACGAAGCCGCGTTTTCGCTAGGACAGATTGGTCTCTCAGAAGGGAACAAGGCCCTCGAGAAGGCCGTCGTGGCTGACCCCGACGCTATCGTGAGGCACGAGGCAGCCGCTGCTCTCGGCTCCATAGGTAGCGCTGACGCGGAAAAAACATTGAGGCTCGCGGTCAACGACAGGGCCGACATCGTGAAAAACTCGGCGCTGACTTCCCTCTTCAACCTGGAGTTCCTGAGGAAATACTCAGTTGGCGCGAGCGCAAGAGAAAGAGCGCCCAGGCCTTAGGATTACTTTGTGAGTCTAGCTCTTAAGGACCTACCTGCGTCGAGCAATTCTACCTTTTGGAACCCCGCGTTCGAGAGGATCGGCACCTCCTCCCTTCGCGTCCCGTGCCTGAAGATCTGACCCCAGAAGATGTCCCTAAGGTAGAACACTCCGCCGGGCTTGAGAACGCGCTTTATCTCGTTGAGCGCAGCGTGTTTGTCCGAAAAGTGATGGAACGAACGGACTGAGAACGCGACATCAACCGTGTCAGAGGGGATCTGGCGTAGGTCTTCCGCCCCCGACGGGACAAGGATGACGTTCTCCAACTTTTCGACCGCGACTCTCTTTCCAAGTTTTTCTGACTTCTCCGCGTCCGGTTCCACGGCGTAGACCCGACCTGCACTGCCTACCGTTTCGGCTGCCGTAATCGTGTAGAATCCGCCTCCTGCCCCGATGTCGGCGGCCGTCCCCCCGCTCGAGACACCCATCTTGCCGAGCCACTCGTACGGTTTTTCGAACCTAGCCCTGAATCTTTCTCCGATGGAACGCTTCACGGTTCCAGCTCCCTCACACGAATGAACAATCTGGCGATTCCAGCGAGGACCAGCCCGAAGACGAACCCACCCACGTGCGCCCCGTACGCCACTCCGGTGTCAGCTCCGACGTACGAAAAGAGGAGCTGTATGAGGAACCAAACCCCGATGAACCAGAACGCCCTGATCGGCACGATGAAGTACCCAAGAATAGAAAGGACCCTGGCCTTCGGGAAGAAAACAAGATACGCCGCAAGGACACCGGAGATGGCCCCTGAGGCTCCGACGCTTGGGATGTAGATGTCAGGAGGTCCATTCAACAAAGCCAGGAACACTTGGGTGAGACCCCCCGCAACGCCAGAGAGGAGGTAGAAGCCGAGGTACTTCCCGTGCCCGAGCGCGTCCTCGACGTTGTCACCGAACACGAACAGGAACAGCATGTTTCCACCGACGTGCCAGAGTCCCGCGTGGAGGAACATCGAGGTAACCAGCGTCCCCAGGCGCAGCACGCCTATCCCGTTCAATGCGAAGTGGATGTAGTAAGGCACGGCTCCATACTGGGCGAACAGATTTTCCGTAGGCTGAATGTCAAAGTTGTTCGTCGCGGCTAGTTCACCCAGGAACACCAAGACATTGAACACTATCAAGCCCCAGTTGACGTAAGGGGTTCTGCTCGGGCGATTCAGATCATAGAGAGGAAGCAGGAACCTTCAATTCTTCGGAGACATCCACGCGAATATAATCGCTTCTCCTCGATCTTGACGGAAGAAATAAGACGTGCGAAACATCGCGAAGACTACCTGATTTCACCATGGAGGAAGTCAAAGGCTTGGTCGAATTGAAGGCGTGTCCCCACGGAACGGGTGTCTTTTTCCTTCAAGACCATGCGAAAGGGGAGAGGCTGCTGTCGTTCCACACGACCCTCGTACGAGCAACAGCTTCGAATGGCTACGCGTTGCGACTGGATGAATCGTTGTTTTGGGACGAAGAGCCGCAGGGGAGTCCGTTCCGCTGGACGAATTTCATCGACCACGACCCGGTCCCCAACGTCAGGTTCGAGTTCTCCCCGAAGGGCCTTGGACCCGTCGAGGCATCCTTGTATGTGGAAAAAGAAATTCACGCCGGAGAAGAGATGTTCATCAACTACAAGGCCTACTACCCCTCGAATCCCGTTGAATACCGGGCAACGGGACAACAGGATTAAGTAGGGAAAACTGGAGTTCCCGTCCGACGCAAGTGACGGGGAAAAAGCAGAGGCTGACGGGGAAACGGGCACTCATTACCGGCTCATCAACGGGGAACGGAGCGGCAATCGCGAAACGGTTCGCTATGGAGGGTGCGGAGGTCGTCATACACTACAGGAAATCGGAGGAGGAGGCAGCGTCTGTCCTCGATTCGATCAAGAGGGCGGGCGGGAAAGGCTTCGCCATCCAGGCCGACCTTTCAAGGCGCAAAGAAATCTCGGAAATGTTCGCTAGAATAAAGAGGAAGCTGGGTGGCCTGGAGGTCTTGGTGAACAACGCCGGGCTCGCTGACGGCACTATATGGAACGCTCCTCTGAAGGAGATCACCGAGGTGATGTGGAATCGGGTCTTCAATGTTGACGTGTACGGAACCTTCTTCTGTTCCCAGGAGGCTGTCCCCCTCATGAGGCGGGGAGGCGCCATGGTGAACGTTTCGTCGACGCCCGCTCTCGCAGGGGACACCGAGGGGATCGTTTACGCTACGGGAAAATCTGCGGTATACGGAATGACAAAGATGTTGTCGAGGATGCTCGCCCCCAAGATCAGGGTCAATTGCATGATACTCGGGTCCATCGAGACCTCCTGGGTGAACTGGCTCAGCCCATCCCGACTGAAGGATCTCAAAAGCTCGATCCCGCTCAAGCGATTCGGGAAGCCGGAGGAGGTCGCCAACCTGGCGCTGTTTCTCGCGAGCGACGAGTCCAGCTACATCACAGGGCAGGGGGTCGTTTTGGACGGCGGCGAAGTTACCTATTGAGTTAGTCTCCCCGCATTACTCACTCGGCAGCTTTGTACAATCCTCCCTCCTTGTCAATCTTTGAGAGTGCCACGTCTATTTCGTCCGTGTCCTCGATTATGCCCTTTTCAATCGTCTTGCGCCAGAGGTCGATGTACAGCTCGAGGGCCTCCTTTACCTGCTCCGGCTTCTCCTTCTTTGCTTCTTCCAGGTCCCTCAGGTACTCATCAACGTTCTTCGCCTTCGCGCCTCCTTTCCGTGACTCCAAGACCACGCCTCCGATGACAACCGTTCACGTTTCGTCCTCGAGCCTCGCTTCTCTTCCGACGCTCGAGTAATAGGCTCGATATCCCAGCCGCTTCACCGCTTCCATGACCTTCTTCTGATGCCTCTCCGAGGTGTTGATGAAAACTGACGGACCGGTCTGCAGCGAGAAGAACGCGTCCATGCCGTCAGACCTCAGTTCCCTGACCTTGCTTATCACCCTTATCGAATCCTCCGACATGACGAGCATCCCCCGGGAACCGGTCATGGTTATTGCGTGCAGTTCAAGGGTGTCCCTTTCTGCGAGGACACCAAGTTTCTCCAGTTCGTTCTTCAGGACGGCTTCCTCCATCTCATCGCACCGCTCCTGCGCGGATCGGATCCTCGCTTGGAAGAAGGGCGAGGTCTCCACCTCTCTGTGGGCGTCTTCCGTGTGGACTTTGGAGGGGAGTGGAACTATCACCATCCTCAGGTCCATCGTTTGTTGGTCCGCGAACCTCTTTGCGTACGTCCCCTCGTCGTCCTTCCCGGCATACAATCTCGAGAACCCGCCCACCAGCGATCGGGATGCCGATGCCGCGAACAGCCTGGCGGCCCGCGACAACTCTTCCAGTTTCGGCTTTCCCCCCACATAGGCCCTGTGGCACAAGAGGGTGAGCGCTGCCCCGGCTGAAGATGAATAACCGAGCCCCTTCGCCCTGATCTTAGGGAGATTGGCACTGTCAATCCTGTAGCTCACCTTGTCAGCGCGAGGGCCCAAGAGACGGTCGAGGACCGGCCCCAATCTGGAGTCCGCTCCGTCACTCTTACGCCCGCCGATGAATACTCCCCGATCCTGAGTTGGTTCATCGGTCAAGGTGGCTTGAGTCGAGAGAGAGGTCGTGTTGACTGAGATGCTGTCATGGTACGGGATCCGAAGTTTCCAGTCTCTGAGTCCATGGTACTTGACGAGGGCTTGCATCGTGTTAGCCGACGCGCTGTACCTCCTCAACGGTTGGATGCCTCGATTTCCATTACGCCGTGTGCCCCGAGCCGCTGGAGTTTCGCGACAACTCCTCTCGGGATGTCGATGGCGGCGAGGTCGGCCCTCACTGCCAGGGTCCTTTCGTTGACGAATTCGCTCGTGCGAAGGACGATGTCCCTCGAGTTTGAGAGGGTGAGTCTGCTGTCCCCGCTCGCTTTGGCTACGAAAATCGCATCGTCCACGAAAATCTTCACCTTGACCTGGGACCGATCCGACGCCAGGGCTTCCCTCATCTCGGGAGAGAGGTCAGAGACCGCCTTATCGGCCAAGACGCCTATGATGCAATCACCCCTCCTTGTCAATTGTCGGTCTTTGGTGATCTCGATCGTGGTGGGGTGCAGAGCGAGAATCATCGGGTGGCCGTAGAAGTTGACTCTTGCCTTTGCTATCACTCGAGGGGCTTCTCCCTGAACCAATGTCATTCGGGTTCTACCTTGCAACCTTTTGTCGTGCCCAAGGTTGGAGGCCCCCACAATGATCGCATCTCTCCGCGTCGAGCTTCACGTAGGAAGAACAAAAGGCGCAGAAGCCGAATCCGGCGGGCGCTTCGACCGGTCCCTCGCTCTCTTTCAGGAACGGAGCGATTCCCGCCATCAGCAGCCCTCCCGCGACGAAAGGTACGCTCCACAGGAAGGGTACTGCGCCGCCTGAAGTCGGGAGGAGGGCGCCCAGAAGGAAGAAAAGCGCCCCCAGTGCGGTCGTCATGAGACCCGCGAAGAACAGGGGGGTTCGCATGGCAGCCGCTACGCGTCAATCCCTTTATAGTTTCGAATGCTCGGGCAGGGACGTTTCGACATTTGGTGACGGAATACGAGGCGATGATCGCCAAGATGATCGAGGAGAAGAAGGCGAAGCTGGCCGAATTGAAGGGAATAAGGGGTAAGAAGAAGGAGGTCGTTTCACTGAAGTCGGATATCCGTTTCCTAGAAGTTGAGCTCCAGCGATATGAACAAAGCATGTCGCTCTTCAGGACCAAAGGGATTCCGAAGGTGGGCCGTTGGGGGAAGCCTGAGGGCGAAGGCGCCACTGGCGAAAAGGCCGGCTAGATGACTCTCCTGCTCTCAGAGTCAGAAACGGCGTCGCTCCTCTCAATGAAGGAGGTCGTCCCCGCGATCGAAGAATCCTTCAGGCAACAGGCTCTCGGTAATTCCATCAACACCCCGCGAACCAAGAACTATGCGAGAGGCTCTAGACTCAGCACGATGCCCGGCACGCTCACCTATCTGGGACGCGCAGGGGTCAAGAGTTACATCAGCACGAGGAACGGAACAGCATTCCTTTTCACTCTCTTTGATGCCTCAACGAATGCTCCCCTGGCGGTCATGGGCGCGGGGTATCTGGGAAAGTACCGAACAGGGGCGGCGTCCGCGGTCGCGACGAAGTTCCTGAGCGGACTGCGCGAGTTCCGATTCGGTGTCGCCGGGGCGGGAGGGCAGGCCCTCACTCAGGTGCTCGCCCTCCGCGAGGTAGCGGAGTTGAGCAGAGTGTCGGTCTGGAGCAGGAACAAGGAGAGGAGGGAGCGTCTCGCGAAGCTCCTCTCAAAGGAATACGGGCTAGAGGCCTCTCCTGTGCAAGAAGTTGGCGACGCCTTCAGAGGCTCGCAGGTTGCCACGACCATCACTTCTGCGGTAGAGCCGTTCGTCACGGAGGGAGCGATTGCTGACGTGCGTCACATGAACGTCTGCGGCTCCAACGAGCCCGACCACGCTGAGCTCACCCCATCCGCCGTCGCGAAGTTCAGGAGCGTGTGCGTCGACGACCTCGCCGAGTCGAAGATAGAGTCAGGAGACCTGATCATGGCGATGAAATCGGGAGATTTTTCGTGGGACAAAGCGTTCGAGCTCAAGGACGTAGTTGGGGGACGGGTCAACCCGGCACCAAAGACTCTCTTCAAGTCTAACGGGGTCGCGATTGAGGACGTTGCCGTAGCGAGCTTGGTCTACGAGAAGGCACTGAAATCAGGCGCGGAACATAATACGTTCGACTTCACTGAATGAAGCTGCGCGATTTTTCAGCGGGAAGGATGCCCTGCTAGTCCATCGGGGGCATACCGCCCATTCCGCCCATGCCACCCATTCCTCCACCGCCTCCCGGCGGTCCTGAGGGACCCTTCATCTTGGTCGCGGCAATCACGTCGTCGATGCGGAGAATCATCGATGCTGCCTCAGTGGCGCTGCGCAGCACCTGAAGCTTGACCGCGAGCGGTTCAATGATCGACTTCGCGTACATGTCAGCGACCTTGCCATTCATCGCGTCGACTCCGAACCAAACACCCGCTGGCTTGCCATGCTTCGAGCGGAGCTCCACCTGGGTGTCGATCGGGTCCATCCCCGCGTTCTCCGCCAGTGTGAGAGGGATAGACTCAACTGCGTCCGCGAACTTCAGTGCGGCCAACTGCTCTCTGCCGCTGAGCTTCTGGGCCCATTCCCGTATTTGAGATGAGACTTCCGCCTCCGGCGCGCCTCCGCCTCCAACAACGTACGGCTTTTCAATCACGTCCTTCGTGACCATGAGGGCGTCGTGCAAGGCTCTTTCAGCCTCGTCCACGATTCTCTGCGTGCCGCCCCTGACGAGGATCGTCACCGCCTTCGGGTTCTTGCATCCTTCTACGAAGACCCACTTGTCCTCCTCCACCTTTCTCTCTTCCACGAGCTTCGCGTAGCCGAGGTCCTTAGGTGAAAGGTCCTCGAGGTTTGTGACCATCCGGGCTCCCGTGGCCTTGGCGAGCTTCGACATGTCGCTCTCCTTGACCCTTCTCACGCACAATACTCCCCGCTTCGCGAGGAAGTGTTGAGCCAGGTCGTCGATCCCCTTCTGGGTTATCAGCACGTTCGCGCCGGCATCCACAATGCTGTCCACCATCCCCTTGAGGATGTTGTTCTCCTCGTCGAGGAACTTCTGCATCTGGGCGGGGTCGTCGATTCTTATCTCCGCGCTGAACTCTGTCTTCTCGATCTCCAGTGGGGAATTGACGAGCGCTATCTTCGCCTCATCAATCCTCTTCGGCATCCCTGAATGGACCACTTCTTTGTCTAGCACCATTCCTTTGATCAGCTTCGTGTCCTTCAATGCTCCGCCGGGTTTCTTTTCGACTTTGATGTTGTCGAGGTCGGCCTTGTACTCCCTATCGACCTTCTCCGCCACCTGCAGAGAGGCGTCTACCACGACGCCGGCGAGATAAGGAGCGTCTTCGGTGACGAGCTTCGTCAGCATGCTCGTTGTTGCAACCTTCAAAAGGTCTGGCCTGCTCATGGGGTCAACCTTCTCCGCAATCTTCTCCAGGATGTCCTGAGCTTTCTCGACCGCCTTGGTGTAGCCGTCGACTATGATGATAGGATGAACCTCTTTGTCGATCAGCTCTTCGGCCCGCTCCAGCAGAGCGCCAGCCACCACGACCGCGGAGGTGGTCCCGTCTCCTACTTCATTGTCGGTCGCTTTGCTGATCTCGACCATCATCTTGGCGGCGGGGTGCTGCACGTCTATCTCTTTGAGCATCGTCGCGCCGTCGTTTGTAATCGTGACGTCGCCGAGCGAGTCTACGAGCATCTTGTCCATACCTCTAGGCCCAAGGGAAGTCCTCACGATTTCCGCGATGAGTTTCGCGGCTGCGAGGTTGTTTCTCTGGGCGTCCCGTCCCTTCGTCTCGCCGGTACCTTCCTTCAGAATGTAGATCGGTTGTCCTCCGAAACTTGACATTACTGTATAATCACTGGGCGGTATACAACTTCGTGTTGTATATAAAATTTTATTCCCTCACGAATCCGTCGCGTGGGACGGCTTTCGGCAAAAGTGGGCTGTCTCGCGTCCAGCTTCGTTTAATACGCGCGGGTCCTGAGCCATTCCTCACACGACCCAACTTGGAACGAAGCATGTCTTCGGCGCTGCTCGCCGAGATCTACGGAACGTTTCTCCTCACATTTGTCGCAACCATCACGATCACACTAGCTAACGACCCCGCAACCTTCCCCGCCGCTGCTTCACTTGGACTAGGCTTCATCGGCCTTGCTACGGGGCTCGCCCTGCTAGCTGGGATTGCTTCCGTCTCCCATATTTCTGGCGCGCACTTCAATCCCGTGGTCACGGTGGCGTTAGCCTATTCGGGGAGCTTCCCTCGCAAGAACGTCGTCCCCTACATAATCGCCCAAGCGATAGGGGCAGTGATAGCGGGTTTCGTTCAACTCGGGATGGTGGGAATAGAAGCTGGCAAGGTGAAGGACCTGGGAATAACCGTCCCGAACGCCGCCCTCCCGCTACCCATATTCTCCGCTCTGCTCGCAGAGATAGTGGGGACGATGGTGCTGGTCGTGACGATAATGGGTTCCACAGACCCAGATTCGAAGCTCCCATGGGGATCTTCAGCCATAGGCTTGTCGCTCGCTGCACTCATATGGTCGGTAGGTGCCGTGTCGGGGGCGTCACTCAATCCCGCCAGGAGCCTTGGGCCGGCGGTGGCGTCTCTCGTATTCGACAGCACTTCACTGAACTCGTATTGGATTTATGTTGTTGGTCCGCTACTCGGAGCGTTGCTCGCGGCCGAGTTATATAGACGGATGCGCGTGCGGTAGCCCCTTTGAAGACGGTCGAATATCACCTAGGCAGGGAGGAGGCGAAAGAATTGCTGGGAAGGATAGACCAGGCGCTCTCGAGCCTCGATACAAAAGCCACCCTCGATGAGGTCGTAAAGCTCCTAAACGGGAACGTCCCTTCCTACACCTGGGTGGGGGTGTACACAATGAACGACGGAGCACTCCATCTTGCCGCGTGGTCAGGCCCCGCACCGACGGTTCATGACACGATTCCGCTTGGCAAGGGAGTGTGCGGATATGCAGCGAAGGCCGGCAGGACGGAGATTGTTTCAGACGTCAGCAAGGATCCAAGATATCTCGAATGCTTCCTTTCCACAAAGTCCGAGATTGTCGTCCCGATTTTCGCCGGTGGTAAAGTGGTCGGGGAACTGGACATAGACGGCGACGTCCTCGGAGCCTTCTCGACAACCGACAAGGAATTCCTCGAGGCGGTCGCCAGGAAGATCAGCGCGCACTGGCCGATCCAGTCTCCACCGCAATTGCGCTGAGATTTTCGCCACCCTTAAATAGAATCTGCCGAGTTTCAAATATTCCTGACGTTACATGAAATTAGAAATCAAGGATCTTCACGTTTCTATCGATGGGAAAGAGATTCTCAAGGGGGTTGACCTCACGGTCAACCAGGGAGAGATACACGCACTGATGGGTCCGAACGGCTCGGGAAAGAGCACCCTCGCCTACACTCTCCTCGGGCACCCGAAATACCAGGTGACCAAGGGGGACATCTTGCTGGACGGGGAGAGCATATTGAAAGTGGCTCCGGACAAAAGGGCTCGAAAGGGGCTGTTCCTGGCTTTCCAGTATCCCGTCGCCGTCCAAGGGGTTACAATGTTCTCGTTCCTCAGGGCTGCGTACAACGCGTCGCACACGACAAACCCCAAGGAACCACCGACGATCTTCGACTTCAGGGAGGCCGTGGCCGAGAAGCTCAAACTCCTTCAGATGGACGAATCGTTCTTGAACCGTTACCTGAACGAAGGCTTCTCCGGTGGAGAGAAGAAGAGAGCCGAGATACTCCAGATGGCGATCATGGATCCCAAGTTCGCGGTACTCGACGAAACCGACTCCGGACTCGACATTGACGCCCTCAGAATAGTCGCTGAAGGGGTCACAAAACTCTCCGGCCCGAATCTGGGGGTCCTCCTGATAACCCACTACCAGAGGATCCTCAAGTACGTCAAGCCACAGTTCGTGCACGTACTTTACGAGGGAAAGGTCCTGGCATCGGGCGGGGAAGAACTCTCCAGAAAGCTCGAAGAGCAGGGGTATGGTTGGATCAAGGGCTACACGCCTGAGCCCACAGATACCGAGGAACTTGCCCAAAAGCCAGCGCAATCAATCTAGAAAAATCATTTGGGCTCAGGTTCGTCTGGATGCCACTCCCCAGAACCCTTAATAGCAAGAAATAACGTATGTTATAAAATCCGCGTGAGATTATGGCTACCAAAACAGAGACAGTTGCTGACGATTACAAGGAAAAGTACGGTTTCAGCGATTCGACCGCAGACTACGTCGTAAGGGGGACCCGAGGGCTCAACGAAGACGTAGTGAAAGAGATCTCGAGGCTCCGCGACGAGCCAGTCTGGATGGAGGAACTCAGGCTGAAAGCGCTGAGGCACTTCCTCTCGATGAGGACTCCCAGCTGGGCCCCCGAACTCGGTCTGATTGACTATCAGAGCTTCTACTATTATGCAAGGTCCACGGCGAAGTCCGCCGATTCCTGGGATCAGGTCCCCGAATACATCAAGAAGACCTACGACAAGCTCGGCGTAACAGAGGCTGAGCAGAAGTTCCTCTCAGGCGTGGGCGCGATCTACGAGAGCGACAGCGTTTACCACAGCATTCAGAAGGAACTCGAGAAGCAGGGGGTCGTCTTCACCGACACCGTGACTGCGATGAAAGAATACCCAGACATCATGAAGAAGTATTTCGGCACCGTGGTCCCGTATAACGACAATTTCATTGCAGCGCTGCAGACCGCTGTATGGAGCGCAGGGAGCTTCGTCTTAGTCCCAGAAGGGGTCAAGGTCCAGATGCCTTTGCAGGCGTACTTCAGGATAAACGCGAAGAACATGGGACAGTTCGAGAGGACCTTGATTATCGCCGAGCCCCACAGCGAGGTGAACTATATCGAGGGTTGCCTCCCGGCGGACGAACTGGTGAGCAAGGGCTACACGCTCGAACCCATCCTCGCCATAGACACTCGCGAAGACGTAGTCGCCGAGTCAGGGAAGATTGCTTCAGTAACAAAGAAGTTCATTCATCCTTACGAAGGCGTGATGCTAACCATCGTGCCTCAATCGCGAGGCAATTCGTTCCGACTCACACCGGAACACCCAGTGCTTGCTATCAAGAGGAGTACCGTCGCAATCAGAAAGAGTCGGAACGGCTGGCTCCCCGAGGCCTCAACTGCGAAGTTATTGGCCGCCATTCCCGAATATGTTGACGCAGGTCAACTTGCAGTCGGGGACTTCCTTGTGTATGTCGTCCCGACCGAAGTGAGTGACAACTCCAGTTTCACCGAAACGACACTGAGGATACTCGGCCTCTATCTCGCCGAGGGTTCAATCTCGTTCAACAAGAGGCTCAACCTTGACGTTCTCGCGTTCAGCTTCGGAAAGAGTAGAAAGGAGAAGGAACTCGCATACGAACTGAGAGACTTGATTAGGTCGCTTGGAGAGAAGGCGAGCGTCAGCAGATCGAGAGGAACCTACTACACGGTCGTCACGTACTCGAAGAAGCTCATTGATCTCTGCGCGACACACTGCGGTATCGGTGCAGCGACGAAGGCGCTTTCGGAAGTCTTCATGCAATTGCCCACCGAGAAGCAGATGGTCTTACTAGTCAATTATCTCAAGGGAGACGGCAACCGCTATCTCAAGACACACGACTCCCTCATGGTGAGGGCTTCGACAGCGAGTCGGACTCTCGCGTTCCAGATTCAGGAAGTGCTGGCAAGGAGCCGGATATTCGCGAATTTCTCTGTCCGCAAGGGCTCAAAGGACAAGATCAAGGGGAGGGAAATCACCAGGAAGGATCAGTACATCATCCAGTACACAGAGTCGCCAAGATGGAGTGAGGTACGGAGCCGTGGGAACCATTTCTTCGTCCCCATCAAGCGGATTGACCGTCAAGACTTCAAGGACTTGGTCTACAACCTCGAGGTTGAGAGAGAGAACTCCTACCTCGTAAAGGGGTTCGCGGTTCACAATTGCACGGCTCCCGTATATTCGAGTCAATCGCTTCATTCTGCGATAGTCGAGATGATTGCGAAGAAGGGGTCGCTGATAAAATACACGACCCTTCAGAACTGGTCGAAGGACGTTCTGAACTTGGTCACCAAGAGGGCACACGCTCATGAAGACGCGACCGTCTCTTGGGTGGACTTCAACGGAGGCTCGAAGCTCACTAGAAAATACCCATCCGTTTACCTTCTGGGGCCCAGGGCGAAGGCAGACATCATATCGGTCGCCTACGCCGGGAGCGGACAGACGCAGGACACGGGTGGGAAGGCGATTCACCTCGCTCCGGATACGACCTCAAAGATAATCTCAAGGTCAGTCTCCAAGGACGGCGGGCACACCGCGTACCGTGGGCTATTGCACATCGCCAAAGGCGCGAGAAACGCGAAGTCGACAGTGAGATGCGATGCTTTGCTTCTTGACGACAGGAGCACCACCGCAACTTACCCATACATGGAGATCCAGGAAGACGACGCGACCGTGACGCACGAGGCCAGCGTCGGGAAAGTCGGCGAAGACCAGCTATTCTATCTGATGTCCAGGGGCCTATCGGAGGGTGACGCTCTGAGCATGGTCGTAAACGGGTTCATGGAACCTTTCGCGAAGGAACTTCCGATGACCTACGCGGTCGAGCTTAACCGTCTTCTTGCGCTCGAAATGACGAACTCCGTGGGCTAGCCCTCACGGCCAATCAAAGCTCAGGAGCGGGATTGGAGGATGGCACAGCAAGTCGTCGGCCCATTCACGGAACAAACGGCTGAATCGTTATCGAAATTCTTCAGAGAACCCGACTGGCTGACCTCGTTCCGCCTGGACTCTTTCCGCCAATTCGGCTCACTGCCCCTTGAGAAGTCGAGCCTCTACACGAAGTACACCTTCATCTCGCAGTTCGACCCGAATCAGTTTCCGCTTAAGGCCGAGAAGGAGAAGATTGACTTCCGCACGTTCTTCAAGGATTACCTGACGGGGAAGGAGAAGAACATCCTCCTCCAAGGGAACGACCAGGAGATTCACACTGACCTTGAGGAATCACTAGCTGCTAGAGGGGTGATCCTGATGAGCCTCCACGAGGCGATCTCCAAGCACGAATCTCTCGTCAGGGGCGCGATGGAACATAAGGTCGTGACCTCATCCAGTGACAAGTACGCGGCATTCACCAACGCGTTCTTCAACTCAGGGACGTTCGTATACGTCCCCAAGAACGTCGTCCTCGACCAACCGCTCAGGAAGATGCTCTTGACGAGCGAGCCCAAGAACAGCATCATCGACCAGACACTGATCGTCTGCGAGGAGGGCTCGAAGCTCGTATTCCTCGAAGAGCTCTATTCACGGGAAAACAAGAGCGAGTCTCTTCTCGCTTCCGTAGTGGAGATTGACGCGCAACCTACGGCGAACGTAGATTTCAGTTCGCTACAGCTCCTCGACGACAACGCGGTCTACGTCACGAACAAGGGGGTGCGCGCCTCCAACGATTCAAGGGTGACTGCCAGCGCCCTATTCCTGGGTTCGAAGATCACAAGGTCGAGGATGAATCTCGACATGGCGGGGAGAGGGTCCTTCACTGAAGGCCTGGAAATCTTCTTCACTGGGTCCAAGCAGAGATACGATTTCGAATCTAACCTGCTGCACAACGCCCCAGACTCGACAGGGTCGATCCATGCAAGAGGAACCTTGAAGGACGAGTCCCAATCGATTTTCAAGGGGATGATCAAGATCGTCAACGCGGCGAAGAACTCCCGTTCTTATCTCGCCCATCATGCCATGATCATGGACAGGAGAGCCAAATCGGACGGTGTCCCCAGCTTGGAAATTGAGACGAACGAGGTCAAGGCGACCCACTCCGCTTCCGTCGCCCAGGTCGACGAGGAGCAGGTCTTCTACTTGATGGCCAGGGGTCTCGACGAGGATGATGCGAAGAGGATGATAGTCCTCGGGTTCTTCGAGCCGGTCCTCTCAAGGATTCCCATTGTGCAGACCCGCGAGGGAGCCCGCTTCATAATCGAGGGTAAGTGGCGGGGCGAGCGAAGGAAGATGCCCGACAGGGAGACCCTGATCGCCCTAACCGGCGAGGCGGTTCCAGAGGTCAAGCAGACCGAGGACATCTTCGAAAGGCACTACAAATACAGGAAGTGACTCGTCTCGTTGGGGCAGTTCCTCAAGGTGGCTCCGCTTTCCCAGGTCCCACCGGGTACGATCGCGTCCTTTGACGTGGGTGGGAAACACGTTCTACTCGCCAACATCGAGGGGGGTGTCTACGCTGTTTCGGGCTATTGCACCCACGAAGAGACCGACCTCGGAAACGGCTTTCTGATTGAGGACAGGGTAGTGTGTCCCCTCCATCTGTCTCAGTTCGAGTTGAAGACCGGAGCGGTCACAAACCCGCCAGCCACGGTGCCTCTTGAGAAGTTCAATGTTAAAATAGAGGATGAGACCATTTTTGTTGAGGTTTAGTCCCGGGATGGTCGGTTCACTTTGTTGAAATCAGAAGCCCTGAACGTAGAGAAAGTCAGAGCAGACTTTCCGATCCTCAACAGGAAGGTTCACGGCAAGAGGCTCGTCTACCTGGATAACGCGGCCACTACGCAAAAGCCCAACGTCGTCATTGACACTCTCGTTGATTACTACTCCAGATACAACGCGAACGCCCACCGTTCCGTCCACACGCTCGGCGAGGAGGCGACAGCCGCCTTCGAGGGAGCTCGCAAGACAGTCTCCAGATTCGTGGGAGCGTCGTCCCCGGAGGAACTGATTTTTGTGAAGGGAACCACAGACGCCACGAACCTCGTAAGATTCGCATGGGCGGAGAAGAACGTCAAGCGGGGCGACACGATCGTGACAACATTGATGGAGCACCACAGCAACATCGTTCCCTGGCAGCTCGTCGCGAAGAAGAAGGGTGCCGAGGTGAAGTACGTGGGCCTCAATAAGGACGGCACGCTCAAGATGGACGAGTTCGAGGACGCGATTAGGGAGAGCCCAGCGCTAGTCGCAGTTACGCAATGTTCCAACGTCCTGGGTACTATCAATGACGTCGCGCGAATCTGCAGACTTGCTCACGAAGCTGGAGCCGTAAGCCTCGTCGACGGGGCCCAATCCGCTCCCCACATGCCAGTCGACATCTCGAAACTCGGTACGGACTTTTTCGCATTTTCTGCGCATAAGATGATGGGTCCGACTGGTATAGGCGCACTCTACGGAAGAAAGTCCCTGCTTGAAGGGATGGACCCATTCGAAGGCGGCGGTGACATGATCAAAGAAGTTCACACCTCCGGTGCGACATGGAACGATCTGCCTTACAAATTCGAGGCGGGTACCTCCAATATCGCGGGGGCGATAGGCTTCGGTTCGGCGGCGAACTACCTTTCAGAGATAGGAATGGATAAGGTCAGGAGGCACGAGGTGGAATTGCTCGAGTACGCGCTAGAAAACCTCTCCAAAGTGAAGGGGATGACAATCTACGGCCCAGAGGACGCAGATCAGCGTGGAGGCGTGCTGTCTTTCAATCTGTCCGATGTCCACCCCCACGATTTGGCGACGATACTGGACGAACGGGGGATAGCGATTCGCTCAGGGCATCACTGCGCACAACCATTGATGGAGTGGCTCGAAGTCCCGGCCACGAGCAGGGCCAGCTTCTACGTCTACAATTCTTTTGACGACGTGGACTCTCTGAAGGAAGGACTCGAAAAGGCCAACGAGATGTTTGGAGCATGAGCAGCGCTGAAATATACAAGGAGATAATCCTCGACTACTACCGGCACCCAAGGAACTACGGGAAGCTCGAGAAGACCGACGGTTCCGCCCGTGAGACCAACCCCCTCTGCGGAGACGACGTCGAGATCCAGTTCAGTGTGGCCGACGGGAAGTTTGGTGAAATTCGGTATTCCGGAAAGGGGTGCGCGATCAGCCAGGCTTCGACATCGATGCTGACAGAACTCGCCAAGGGGAAGCAGGTCGAGTGGGTGAAAGAACTCTCGAAGGAGGACGTCTTCAAGATGCTCGGGAACCCCGAACTCGGCCCCGCGAGGGTGAAGTGCGCGTTGCTCGGGATGAAGGCGCTGAAGGTTGCCGCCTACGGGTATCTCGGCTCCAAGTTCGAAGAGAACAACGGTTCGGACTCATAGGGCGACAGATCCTCGGGGAAGAGAAGGGATTTTAGGGTTCCCTGCCCGAAGAACGGACGCGCGTGACAAGTTGAGCAAGAAGTTTCTCTTCCCCTACGAATTCCTTGAGGTCAATTGGAGGCTCTGGTCTTTCATCGCGATCCTCACCGCAGGCTTCGGGGCACTGATTACGTTTCCTGTGGCGGAAATCTCGGGTTACATCGATCCATTCTATAGCCCAACTGTCCTGATCGTCCCCCTCCCTGGTCTCTTCCGTCTGACGTGCTACGCGTATAGGAAGGACTACCACAGGCACATCTTCCATCACCCGCTGGGATGCGTGAACGTCGAGAGGGGGGAAGTCCACTCCCAGCCGTACACGGGGGAGGTGAACGGGCTCTTCCAGCTTGAAAATCTGCACAGGTATTTTCTCTATGCGGGCATCTTGATACTTCCATTCTTCTATTTCGACTTCCTGCATTCGCTCACTTTTGCAGGAGGTCTCACGTTCAGGATCGGTAGCCTGGTCTTGCTCGCGAACGCCGTGGCGCTCACGTCATGGACATTTTCGTGCCACGCCTTCAGGCATTTGGTTGGCGGGAACATCGATTGCTACAGCTGCGTCACCGCGGGAGCCGCGAGGAAATCTCTATTTGACGCGCAGAGTTGGTGGAACTCCCATCACGAGGCGCTCGCCTGGATCAGCCTGCTTACAATCTTCTTCGCGGACCTCTATCTCAGAGCGGTTTCAGCGGGGCTACCCGTTGATCTGAGGTTGTTCTAAGCGATTGGCTTTGAGGAAGGAGCCAAGGGCACGCATGCCGAAAAAGGCTCGATACCCCCTCTTCCTCGCAGGTCTCTTGATCCTGATCGTGGGGGGTAGCACCGCGTTGCTCCTGAACGCGCCTCTTCAATACGAGGAGGTGCTCGGGGTTGACGGCTTCTTTTTGATTTTCCTCTCCATCGCAACAAGGTGATCCTACCCAAAACCATTATTTCCCTTTCAGCTTCCTGTACAGCCAGAGGATCGGGTCGTAATGGGAGTCAACGACACGCTCCTTTTCTGGGATGATGGCGTTGTCCGTTATCACGATGTGCTCCGGGCAGATTTCTTGGCAACACTTAGTAATGTTGCAATAGCCCAAACCCCCCTCATCCTTCATGAACTCCGACCGGTTCAAGGCGTCCATCGGGTGCATGTCTAGGGCCGCGGCCTTGACGACCCACCGCGGTCCGATGTAATCCGCTTTGTGCTCGCGAACGACGTGACACACGTCTTGACAAAGAAAGCATTCGATGCACTTCCTGAACTCCCTTGACCTGTCAACGTCCCTCTGAAAGAACCTCCAGGGATCGTCAGTTGATTCTTTTGGGGTGAAAGGAGGGATCATCATCGCGACCTTCCAGTTTTCTGAGACGTCGGTGACGAGGTCCCTCAACAAGGGGAAAGCTCTCATGGGTTCAACGGTAATCTCCCCGTCGTACGTGTCGACAGGCGTCTTGCACATGAGCTTCGGTTTTCCGTTGATTTCAGCTGAGCATGAGCCGCATCTGCCAGCCTTGCAGTTCCACCTCGCCGAAAGAGACGGGTCCAGGTTCGCCTGAATATAGTGTATCGCGTTCAATACGACCATCCCGTTCTCGTGCGGGACTTCAAATGAATCGAATCGTCGGCTGCTAGGGTCGGTGCCGTTTCCTCGCGAGACCCGCAACCTGACAGTCTTCGGCTCTTGTGTCGTCTTCTGACTCACCCTTTCTACTCCGGCTTTATCAGCGCCGCGAGCTCCGGGGGCGGTCTGGGCACCGGGATGAACTCATGACTCATGCTTCCTTGCTTGTCCTTCGTTATTATGTTTACGAGCCAATGAGCGTCGTCTTTAGCCGGGTAGTCGGAGCGGGTGTGCGCGCCTCTGCTCTCTTTCCTCTCAAGCGCTGAGCTGATTATCACCCTGCAAGCGCGGATCATGTCCCAAACTTGCAACGAATCCAACCAGGACTGGTTGTACGCTCTCACCCCCTTCGCCTGAGCTCTTGTCGCCTTCTCGCCAATCTCGTCGATTGCCTGTAGACCGAGTGTCAACTCTCTCTCGTTCCTCACGATTCCCACGTGCTTCCACATCGCTTCCGCGATTTCCTCCTTGAGATGGAAGGGATTCGTCCCTTCCGCGACCGCAAAAGGGGTCAGGATTCTGGAAGTCTCTTCAGCAATGTCAGAGTCGGCGATCTTGGGCAACTCAATCTTCCTTGCATATTCCGCGGCCGCGCCCCCGGCACGCTTACCGAATACGAGGATGTCCGAGAGGGAGTTTCCGCCGAGCCGGTTCGCACCGTGCAAACCGCACGCGACCTCCCCGGCCGCGTACAGCCCCCTGACGGCCGTTTCCCCCGTCTCTGGGTCGACCCTAATTCCTCCCATGTGGTAATGAACCGTCGGCGCCACCTCCATCTTCTCCTTTGTTATGTCGATGCCGGCAAATTCAAGGAACTGATCGTACATGCTCGGCAATTTTTTCTTGATGAAATCCGCCCCCTTGTGGGTAATGTCAAGATATACTCCTCCGCTCGGTGTCCCTCTTCCTTCAGTTATCTCCGCGTACGTCGCGCGGGCGACAACGTCCCTCGCGGCTAGCTCCATCCTCTTCGGCGAATACCTCTGCATGAAACGTTCCCCCATCACGTTCGTGAGGACTCCCCCTTCCCCTCTTACAGCCTCGGTGACAAGCATTCCCCTCACACCGACCGGATAGATCATCCCTGTCGGGTGGAATTGCACCATCTCCATGTCCATCAGCTCCGCCCCCGCTCCATAGGCTAATGCGATCCCGTCCCCTGTGCTCTCGTAGGAATTCGAAGTTACCTGGTAGACTTTCCCGCAGCCCCCCGTCGCTAGGATTAGGGCCTTGCACCGGAACAGAACAAGACCCCCACTCCTGATATCTATTCCGAACGCTCCCGAAGCGAATCCTCCCTGCGGGTCTTTGAATATCCGGGTCACTGCGACCTCATCCATAAATGGGATGGCGCGATTCAAAACCTGGTCCTGCAGCGTCCGTATAAGCTCTAGCCCCGTCCTGTCCCCTATGTGGCACAGGCGCCTGTAGGTGTGCGCCCCGAATGCGCGCTGCATTATCTTTCCCTCGTCAGTCCTATCGAAGAGAGCCCCGTATCGTTCCAGCTCGTAGACCCTTTCGATGGCCTCCTTCGAGAAGATCTCCGCCATCCTCCAGTTGCTCAAGTACTGGCCCTCGACTATTGTGTCCGAGAAGTGGACTTTCCAGTTGTCCTGGGGGTCGACGTCCCCTAACGCGGCGGCCACTCCGCCCTCCGCCATGACCGTGTGAGCCTTCCCTAGAAGGGACTTGCAGAGAATGAGCGTCTTGGCGCCCTTATCGTGGGACTCGATCGCGGCTCTCAGCCCCGCACCCCCCGCTCCGATGATCAAAACGTCGCAGGTGGTTTCCTTGTACGACTTGTCTCCGACCTCGATTCTTTGGATGGTGGATTCGGGAGACCACATTCACGAGGTCACGGCTCAGCTGAAACGCGCCTTCCCGCACATTATAAGGGTGATGAGGTCAAAATCGAAACTCCCCAGCTAGAAGACTGTTTTTCTCGGCAAGAAAACCATGCCTCCGAGGCCTTACAACCCCATTCATCACGAATTCATTTCACAAACCTTTTAATGGCTTTGAATATCGGCGGATAACTACGAGAGGATTCGGTGCCTCAGTTTGCGTACAGTTTCCAGGGTTTCGACCCAGCGGTACATGTCAGGGCTAGTGCTAGAGAGGTCAACATCTCGCCGAAGGCGGGCCGTGAAATCTCTGAAACTATTAGGGGGCTACTCCTCCCCAAAGCCATAGAGCTGCTCGAATCAGTCCAGAAGAAGGAAATGCCGATCGCTTTTCGGCGCCATAAGCTCAAGGTCGGCCACCGAAGCGAACTCGTAGGCTTCCCGACCGGTTCTTATCCCGTAAAACCCGCCCGCGCTTTTCTAGAAGTTTTGAAGAATCTCCAAGCAAATGTCGAATTCAAGGGGCTCGACCCAGACAGAATCAAGATTATCCACGCAGCCGCCCTCGCGGGCAGAGTGATCAAGGACTTTGTCCCCCGGGCGATGGGCAGGAGCTCACCCAACTTCCACGTCCTAGTGCACATCGAAGTCGTAGGAAAGGAAAAGTAGCCCGAATGTCCGCTAACGAAAGGAGTTCCGTGAAGAGTCTGCTTCTTATGAGTAAGACCTACGCGGAGATGGACGAGTTCTTCGAAAAGGCGCTGAAAGATGCAGGATACGGCGGGCTGGAGATACAGAAGAACGCCGTCGGCACGACCCTAAAGGTTTACGTCGCGCGTCCCGGCCTCGCAATCGGAAGGAGGGGGATCGGTATCAAGGAGCTCACCGACAAGGTCGCGACGCAGTTCGGATTCCAGAACCCTCAGATTGCGGTCTCCGAGGTCAAGGACCCGGAGCTGAACGCGAAGATAATGGCGGCGAGGATAGCTCAAATCGTGACGCGGGGGACGGCGTTCAGAAGGGCGGCCATGTGGTCGATGAACACGATTATGTCAGCGGGGGCTATGGGCGTGGAGGTCTCGATCGCCGGGAAGCTCAGGAGCGACAGGGCGCACGGGGAGAAGTACAGGGCGGGCGTCGTGCCCAAGAGCGGAGAGACCGCGAAGAAGATGGTCAGCGACGCGACGACCGATGTCCTCTTGAAACTCGGATTGTACGGGATCAAGGTGAAGATAGCGCTGAAGGACGCAGTGCCGCCGGACGTGCAGCTTATCGAAGAAATCGAAAAGGAGCAAAAGGAGAATGCCAACACTCAAGGCGAAGGGACTGAGGGAACAGGACCCCGAGAAGCTTAGACAGACTCTCTTCGACCTGCGGTCGGAGCTTTCGAAGCTCCGTAGCAGCGCCAAGAGGGGTGTAATAAAGAAGGACACCGGGAAGCTCCGGAGAGTCAGAAAAGACGTCGCGAGGGTGATGACCGTTATGACGGAGAAGGGTATGACAGAATGAACACGCTCGTGGGTGAGCGGGTGAAGATCGTAGCCTCAAGCGACCCGACCCAGTTGGGTCTGAAGGGAGAGGTCGTGCTCGAATCGGCCGGGACATTTCTGGTCGATTCCGGGAAGAAGACGCTCCGGATTCAGAAGAAGGGGACCGTCTTCCAGCTGAGCGGGAGCAGGGAAGTCGTCTGCGGAGACGAGATGCCGGGGAGGCTTGAAGACAGGATGGCGAGGGCGGTCAAGAGATGAGCAGCGCTGGCCTCGCGGTCCCACCGCCGAAGCGCTCGTGCGACGACGACAGATGTCCCTTTCACGGGCATGCTAAGGTCAGGGGGAGGCTCCTGACGGGGAAGGTCGTTTCGAGTCCGGGGAAGTCGTTCGTGGTAATCCAGATGGAATATCTCCACAAGATTCGGAAGTACAATCGATTCGAAAGGCGACGGAGCAGGCTGAGCGCGCACCTCCCGCCTTGCCTGAACGCGCAGGAAGGGGACGTGGTGACGGTGGCTGAGACTAGACCGCTCTCAAAGACGATCTCCTTCGTCGTCGTCGAATCCGGGAGGTCCAGGGCCTAGTGTCAACGAAATCCCGTGCAGTTTCAGCGAAGGGGGTCCAGGAATACAAGACCTACGTCACTCGCTCTATCCCTCTGAACGCGGTCATCCATTGCGCAGACAACACCGGCGCGAAGGACCTCAGGGTGATAATGGTGACGGGCGCCAAGGGGAGGCTGAAGAGGGTCCCGGCCGCTTCCGTGGGAGACCACATTGTCTGCGTCGTCAAGAAGGGTCCACCGGACCTCAGGAAGCAGACATTCGGTGCAGTGATAATCAGGCAGAAGTACCCGGTCAGGAGAGTAAGTGGGCTCAGGATCTCGTTTGAGGACAACGCCGCGGTGATAGTCACGCCGGAAGGGGAGATGAAGGGGACGGACATCAAGGGGCCCGTCGCGACCGAAGCAGCGGAGAGGTGGCCGAGGATAGCGAATCTCGCTTCGATAATAATTTGAGGTTATCGATTTGAAATTTGGTTCATCGCTTTCGCCCGACCTTCGAGTCAAATACAAGAGGAGGACCGCGAGGCCCCGGACGGGGGACTCGGTTAGAATCGTAAGAGGAGAATTCAAAGGAATCGAGGGGAAGATAACAAAGGTCATCGCGAAGAAGGGTAAGCTCAACGTCGAAGGGGTGACCCAGGAGAAGATCGCTGGGGGCACCACCCCGGTCCCGATTGACGCGTCGAAGGTTGTCTTGACTTCTCTCGTGCTCGCTGACAAGATTCGGAAGAACAGGATGGAAGGGGAGTAGAGATTGGCCAAGAAGAGCGGGAGCAACAAGCTCAAGCGGCTTGCCGCGCCCAAGATGTGGGACCTCGAGCGCAAGAGGAAGAGATTCGTCTTCAAGACCCTCCCAGGGCCTTACGCAACGGAGAAATCCTATCCGCTGGGTGTCATCATCAGGGACCTCGCGCATCTCACCAAGAACGAGAGGGAGGCGAGCTACATAGTCAACGCAGGAAAGGTCCTAGTGGACGGAAAGGTGAGGAAATCATTGTCGTTCCCCGTGGGCCTCTTCGACACGGTCTCGATCCCTTCCGAAGAGCTGAAGTTCAGAATCGTCCCTTCCCCCAAGGGGCTCCTCCTCTCGAAGATTGAGGAGAAGGAAGCGGACCAGAAGCTCTGCGGGATAAACACGAAGGTCATGGTGAGAGGGGGCCATCTCCAATATGGGCTCCACGACGGAAGATCTCTCCTCTCAGATTCACTCGGGCTCGCACCCGGGGATGCGGTCCTCTTAGAGGTCCGGACCCAGAAGGTCCTCGACAAGGTGAAGCTCGCGAAGAACTCATTGGCGCTGGTACTTTCGGGCGAGCGTGCGGGTCAACTGGGGAAGGTCGTAGACGTGAAGAAAGGGACGATCACCAGAGAACGGATGGTGAAGGTAGACCTTCCCAGCGGAGAAGCCGAGATCCCCTCCAGGATAGTCTTCCCCGTCGGCACGACAAAGCCGCTCATAACGGTCGGAGTTGGCGTAAGATGAGCCAGACAGTCCAGCAGAGCGCCATGAGGACGATCAGAGTGGGCAAGGTAGTGATCAACATAGGCCTCGGCAAATCGGGCGAGGCGATAGAGAGGGGGAAGAAGGTTCTTGAGCAGATCACCAAGCAAAAAGCGAGCCAACGCAGGGCGAAGCGCGCAATCAGAGACTTCGGAGTTCACGAAGGTGAGCCGATCGGCGTCCTCGTAACGGTCAGGGGGAAGGAAACGACCGACCTGATATCGCGTCTCCTGGTTGCGCGGGAGAAGAAGCTCCAGAGCTCGTGCTTCGACGGCAGGGGAAGCATCTCGTTCGGGATAAAGGAACACATCGAGATCCCCGGGATCAGGTACGATCCGGCGATTGGTATATTGGGGATGAACGTCTCGGTGGTCCTCGAACGCCCGGGGTACAGGGTGACACGGAGGCTGAGACGGACCGCAAAGGTCGGGCACCGGCACATCATCAATAAGGAGGAAGCAATTGAATTCTTCCGCGCGAAATTCGGGGCCGTAGTCGAGTGAAAGTCCGGCACACGAAAGTCAGAAAGTACGGCAAGTCCACGCACTACTGCAGGAGATGCGGGCAGTACGGGGCGGTAATCAGGGCCTACGACCTCCTATATTGCAGGCAGTGCTTCAGGGAAGTCGCCGGGAAACTGGGGTTCAAGAAGTATGACTAACGGGGGAAGACGATAGCTTCATGCCTTCGACTCACGTCTTGGCCAACCTCTTCACGAGCCTCCAGAACGCCGAGTTGAGGAACAAGAAGGAGTGTATGGTGATCCCGGCGTCTAAGCTCGCAAGCGAGGTCCTTCGCGTCCTCCAGAAGAGGAGGTACGTGGGGGAGTTCGAATTCATCGACGACGGCGTCGGGGGGAAATTGAGGATCCAGCTCCTCGGCCGCATCAACAAGACGGGGGTCATATCACCTAGGTTCCCCTTGAAGAAGGACGAGCTCGTCGCCTGGGAGCACAGATACCTCCCCGCGGTAGGAGTCGGGACTCTCATAGTGTCGACGCCGTTCGGGGTGATGTCACACGCGGACGCCCAGGCCAAGGGAGTGGGCGGGAGGCTACTCGGTTATGTCTACTAGCCAGGTCGTCGCCCAGACGCTTGAGCTCCCCGAGGGGGTCTCGGCGAGATTTGAAGGGCGGCTCCTGACGGTCAAGGGCCCGAAAGGGACCGTGAAGAAGAACTTCGACAGGATCAACGTCCACATCAAGATTGAAGGGAACAAGACACTCATCACTTCCTTCACCGAGAAGAAGAAGGACGCTATCGTGTCCAACACTGTGCTCTCTCTGATCAGGAATATGATCACTGGGGTGACGAAGGGCTACGAGTTCAAGTTGAAGATTGTCTACGCTCACTTCCCCATCTCGGTGAAGATCAAGGGGAACGAAATCCACGTGGAGAACTTCGTCGGCGAAAGGTCCCCACGAATCGCGAAAATTCTCGGGGATTGCAAGGTGACAACAGAAGGGGACGACATAATCGTGAAGGGCCCCTCTCACGAGGACGTGGCCCAGACCGCCGCGAACGTCGAGCTCGCGACGAAGATAAAGAGGAAGGACCAGCGCGTCTTCCTCGACGGAGTCTATGTTTATGAGAAGAACGTAGGAGGCGGCTAGGGTCTTGCCGAAGAAGGTCACCGCTACGAAGGCAGAAGAGAACAGGCTGAAGAAGCTCGTCGAGCTGAGGAGGGCGGTAGCGGAGCGCAGGCCGAGATTCATTCGACAGGAGAGCTGGAGGTACGTGCGGATACACCCACCCTGGCGCAAGCCGAAGGGTGTGGACAACAAGGTGCGGAGGCAGGACAAGGGGGCCGTCAAGCTCGTCAGGGTAGGGTACAGGGGGCCCGTCGCTGCCCGAAGCCTTCACCCAAGCGGTCACTATGATGTCATGGTCCACAACCCCGTGGGTCTCGAAGGTCTCGTCCCGGGGAGGGACGTCGCCCGGATCGGGGGGACAGTGGGGGCGAGGAAACGTGCTCTTATCCTGAAACGCGCAAAAGAACTAGGCATCATCGTCGTGAATCCGACAGGGTTGAGGATAATTGAACCTAAGAAGTAAGAGGCGTCTGGCCGCTTCCGTCCTGGGGGTCGGGGTCGACAAGGTGGTCTTCGACGAGGAGTACTCGGACCTTATTCAGGACGCCATTACCAGAAGCACAATCCGCGGACTGATCGGTCTGGGAGCCATAAGCGCTAAGCCCCAAAGGGGCACCTCACGGGGGAGGTTCCGAGAGCGTTCCAAGAAGCTCAAGAGGGGAAGAGGTCCTGGGACCTACAAGGGAGCGAAGTCGGCTAGGCTCGCGAGAAAGGAAAGATGGATCCAGAAGGTCAGGGCGCTCCGCTGGCGTCTGAAGGTGGCCCGGGAGAGGGGCGACCTGAACAAGGCTACTTACTGGAAACTGTACAAACAGGTGAAGGGAGGTCATGTGAGGGGAGTCAAGCACCTGATTGACCTGATGACGGAGGCAAAGAAATAGAATGGGTCGCTACGTCCCGATTAACCGCAGGAGAAGGGAAGGGGTGACGGACTATGGAGCCAGGAAGAAGGCCATCGTCTCGCACAAGACGCTCCTCGTCGTAAGGATAACCGGGAAGAACATCTCCGCCCAGTTCGTGAAGCCGCAGGTGAAAGGGGACCTCGTCGTGGCTTCCGTCCACTCGAGAGCGCTCCGGAAGCTCAAGTGGGGGGGCTCACTAAAGTCGCTCCCGGCGTGCTACCTGCTCGGACTCTTGGCCGGAAAGACTGGGAAAGCCAAGGGGATCTCGGAGGCGGTCGTCTACAATGGTGTCCTCCCGTTCATCAAGGGTTCGAGGCTCGCGGCTTTCATCAAGGGAGCGAGAGACGGGGGGCTCGGTGTCCTTGCGTCGGAGGAGGTCTTCCCGACAGAGGAGAAGCTGAAGGGGGAGTCGATCGCGACCTTTGCGGCAGCGCTGCAGAAGGAATCCAAGGAAGCTTATCAGAAAAAATTCTCGGCGATGCTGAAGGCGGGGTTCAAACCTGAGGACTATCCTGCGCGTGTCGAAGAGATGAAACTGACGATTCTCGGAGGGGGTAAGAAATGAGCCAGTACGCACGGCAGGAGAAGGAAGAGGTCTGGATCCCGAGGACGAAGCTCGGGAAGTTGGTCGCGGAAGGGAAGATCACGTCCCTCGACGAGATATTCCGCGCGGGGCTCAAGATAAGGGAGTCCGAGATAGTCAAGAAGCTCCTCCCAGATCTGAAGAACGAGGTCGTGGGTGTGGGTATCGTCCAGAAACAGACCGACGCCGGGGAGCTCACTAGGTTCGGGGCTGTCGTCGCGGTCGGGAACGGAGCCGGGTGGTTCGGAGTTGGAAAGGGGAAGGCCGCGCAGATGAGAGAATCGATAGACAAAGCCACGAACGACGCCCTGCTTAACATCATCCCGGTTCAGCTCGGTTGCGGAAGCTGGGAGTGTCGTTGCGGCGGAACGCACTCGGTTCCCTACAGGATCAAGGGGAAGGCGGGGAGCGTGACGGTCGAGATAATGCCCGGTCCGAGGTCCCTGGGACTAGTGGCGGGGCCGGCGCTGAAGAACTTGCTCGCCCTCGCGGGGGTCAAGGACGCCTGGATCAGGACCTTTGGCTCCACCAACACGATGGCTTCTTTGGCAAACGCAACCTACGACGCGTTCAGGAACTCGCACGGACTCAGCGTTTAGGTGACCGCGATGGGATTATTGCTTGTAGTGAACTTTCACGGGACCATAAACGTCCCGCACGCGGCGAGAAAGGCGCTCGTCGAACTGCACATCGAGAGGAAATTCTCCGCGACGGTCGTCAAGGACGACGGCCAGACCGTTGGGATCCTAAAGCTCTGCAAAGACTACCTTGCTTGGAGCCCGTTCGAAGCGGAGCTGCTCGCCGCATTGCTGAAGTCGCGTGCGAAGGTGAGCGAAACCAAGAGGCTGGACGAGAAGGCGCTCAAGACGCTCGGATTCAAGAAGTACGAGGACTTGGCGACGAAGATCGTCAAGGACGAGATGAAGCTTTCCTCTGTCGAAGGGCTTCGGCCCTTCTTCAAGCTCGCGCCCCCGAGGGGGGGCTTCAAACAGTCGACCCGCAGACAGTCCCAGGAGCGCGGCGTCCTCGGGGCCAACCCGAAGCTGTCTGAGATCATTAAGAGGATGATCTGAGAGTTTGCCCACAAGATTCAGAAAGGTCAGACGCCAGAGAGGCTCGAGGACCCACGGCTACGGCCAGATAGGACAGCACCGCCACTCAGGGCAGCAGGGTGGACACGGCAATGCGGGACTCCACAAGCACAAATGGTCCTGGACGATCAAGTATGACCCCGACCACTTCGGGAGAGACCCATTCCGACCGCCCAGCTATTACCACAAACCGTCAAGGTGGGTCAACGTCGGTGACCTCGACGAGTTGGCCGCGGGGAAGAAGGCGAAGGATCTCGACCTGTCTGCCATTGGGGTGGGGAAGTTACTCGGGTCAGGAGTCGTGAGCGGCGCTTACCAAGTGAAGGTTGATTTTTTCACCAAGAGGGCTCAGGCTAAAATAGAGGCCGCTGGTGGAAAGATAAGTTCTGCTAAGCCATCTGGACATGGAACTTAAATGCGAATTGGAGCTTTGGACTAATTCGTGAAGTCAGTCAAGGCCGTCAGATTCGGATACAAGCCCACGCAGGAAACGCGTGAGCTTCTTTCGACGTTCCGCATGATGGTCAACCACGCTATCAATATCGCCCTCGAGGAAAAGATCAAGGGACGGCTCAGGCTCCGCGACAGAATCTACAAGGAGTTCAATGAAAGATACAGCGCAGTAACATGCTACCCTTACTCCGTTGCCGAGGTCGCGTGGTCGATAGTCAAGAAGCACCGGCGATGGCACAGGAAACCAGTTGCTGAGGGCCTCATGCTCAAGATGGACTCTGCCAGCTACTCTCTCAACTATGGGATTCTGAGCCTTCCGAATCGGAAGGGCCAGCGCCTACTCATTCCCCTCAAGTATGGCGATTGGCAGCGCTCGTTCCTGATGGATGCGTCCCTCAAGAGGGGTTCAGTGACGATGACCGAATTCACAATCGTTATCGCCTTCTCGAGGGAGGCTAAAGAAATCGAACCCGTTAGAAAGATTGGATACGACCTGAACCACAAGTCGGTTGTAGGAAGCGATGGCACCCGAATCGTCCTCTCGAAGGTGGCTCGGCTTCACACGGAATATGGAGTCAGACGCAGCGAGTTTTACGAAAGGCACTCCAACGACAGGCGGCTCAAGCAAAAGTTCTCAGGTTCGAGGAGGGAGAGAGAACGCATTAAGCAGACACTCAATGTAATCTCAAAGCAGGTCGTCGAGAAGGCCCTCAGGAACAGGGAGGCGATAGTCCTCGAAAGATTGAAGGGAATAAGGAAGGCACACATGAAGGGGAACGGGATGGGGCGCGGCTCTCGCAGGAGGGCCAACCTCTGGCCGTTCCGACTCCTGCAGCAGCAAATTTCAAACAAAGCGGCTTGGGCTGGTGTCCAAGTGGAGTTCGTCGACCCTCGGAATACTTCTAAAGAGTGTTCAAGATGCCACTACATCAACAAGAAACTGAAAGTCACTGAAAGGAGCTGGCTATGCCCAGAATGCGGGTGTCAGCTCGACCGCGACCTCAACGCAGCAGTCAACATCGAGAGGCGCGGGAAGATACCATGTCTGCCAATGGTTCAGGCAGGAGCGCGTGGTATGGATGAAGCGGTGAAGGGGAACGAGGCGATGACGGCTCCAATCCTCCTAGCAGAAGCCCCGAAGTTAGGAAATTCGGGCCGGTCCCGATAACTTAACAGAACCCGCGGTAAGTTTTGGCTTCCCTGAGAGACTTCGTCAAGAGTGTTGCAACGGTACTCCCTGAAATCCCGAAGCCACAAAAGAAGCCAACTCTGAACGAGCGATTCATCTGGACGGCGCTAGCTCTGATTGCATACCTCGTCATGTCGATTACACCTCTCTACACCTTCGGAGGTAACAACACCAGCGACCCGTTCGCGTTCCTAAGGATCATCTTCGCTTCGACCCAAGGGACCCTCATGGAACTTGGTATAGGCCCGATAGTCACTGCTGGGTTGATACTTCAGCTGCTTGTCGGATCAGAGATAATCAAACTCGACATGGGGGCCACGACAGACAGAGCGCTCTTCGGCTCCGCGACCAAGTTTCTCACCTTCATAGTCATCGCGGCAGAGTCGGGAGCGTACATCCTGGGCGGCGCCCTCGGCGTCCTGACCGCGAGGCAGGGAGTGATCATCTTCGTCCAGCTGTTCTTCGCGAGCGTCCTGGTGCTGCTCCTCGACGAGCTGATTCAGAAGGGGTGGGGGATTGGGAGCGGAGTCAGCCTCTTCATCCTTGCCGGTGTCACGCAGACCGTGATGTGGTACACGTTTTCGCCGTTTCCAGTACAGGCTGCCACGGGCACTACCGCGACTCAGCTCTTCGGTTTCTTCCCGTCGCTAATTAGCTCCGCGTTCACCGGGACACTGTCGGGCATAGTCGTCAGGAACTACCGGTATCCAAGCCTCATTACCTTCATCCTCACACTGACGATGATACTCTTGCTGGTCTATATCGAGGGTATCAGGGTCGAGCTCCCCATCACTTCAATCAAGTACAAGGGATTCCAGGGGGTCTACCCGATCAAGATCCTCTACGTATCGAACATACCGGTCATCCTCGTTTCCGCACTGGGTGCGAACGTGTCATTCTTCACCAGGCTCTTGTATAACAACCTGGGAGCGACGACGGGCTGGCTAAGCTACCTCGCACGATACGATTCCCAGGGGAATCCGATCGGTGGGCTGGTGTACTACATCACCCCACCGAGGGGTCTGGACCAGACGCTAGGAGACCCGATTCACTCCGTCATCTACGTCGTCTATCTCGTCACTCTCGCCGTCCTGTTCGCGAGGATATGGGTGGAGATAGGTGGGCTCAACCCCAAGGCGGTCGCTAAGAACCTGATGGACGCGGACGTTCAGGTGCCTGGGTTCAGGAGGAGCGGACTCTCGATCGAGCAGATGCTCAACAGGTACATCCCCGCACTGACTATCATCGGCGGTCTCATCATCGGCCTTGTCGCCTCAGTGTCCGACCTGTTCGGGGTCTTCGGGACGGGGGTCGGGATACTCCTTATGGTGGACATCATCTTACAATACTACCAGATGCTCGTCAAGGAACAACTCGAGGAGTCGGCGCCGAGGCTAGCCGGACTTCTCGGGCGGGTCTAGAGTTGCGACTGCGCGTTGTAGTGGTGGGGATACCTGGCGTAGGGAAGACCACCGTCGTCCAGGCCTCTGCTGCGAGGATGCGCGGGGGGAGGCTCGTGACGTTCGGCTCGGTGATGCTCGAGGAGGCGCTGAAGCTCAAGTGGATAAAGCACCGGGACGAGCTCCGCAAGATGAGGGTCGAGAAGCAGAAGAGGCTCCAGAAGATAGCCGCGGAAAGGATATCGAAGATGAAGGACGCGGCGCTCTTCGTCGACACGCACCTCTTCATCAGGACGCACGAAGGGTTCTGGCCCGGGCTCCCCTTCGAGGTAGTACGAGCCCTCAAGCCGAGCCACCTGGTCCTGATCGAGGCGGGGAGCGACGAGATAGTGGCCCGGAGGTCCCGCGACAAGACCCGCTACCGAGATACCATGACGAAGCACGAGCTCGAATCGGAGCTCTCGCTCGCACGGAGTTTCCTCACGGTTGCCTCGTCGCTCACGGGCGCTCCCATTCTCATCCTCAGGAACGACGAGGGAAAGGTGGACAAGACAGTCAACAAGCTCATCGCCGTCCTCAAGGAGGCCCGCGCGTGAGCCTCGGAAGCGCTCTCCCGGCGCTGATCGTCTCCCTGACCTCCATAGGCGTGTCATTAATCTCGAACCTCCTCACCCGCCGATTCGTAAACCTGACCGCCGAGCGTAGGATGAAGGCGGAGATAGCGTCATACCAGGCAGAGCTGAAAGCGGCCGTTGCGGCAAAGGACAAGAAAAAGGAGGACCAGCTGCGGAAGAAGGACAAGCAGATAGCGCAGATGAGGCTCAAGATATCGAGCGCGAGGACGAAGATAGGCTTCGGGACAATCATCCCGTTCTTCGCGGTCTACTACTTGATGGCGAACTTCCTGGGTGGATTCTCGGTCATCGTGGCGCACTCTCCGATCCCCATACCATACATCATTTCGACATTCTGCACTGCGGTTTCCTCGACCTGCCCTACTTTGGGTGGCCCTGTGTCCCTCTTCTGGTGGTACTTCCTCTCTTCCCTTTCCTTCAGTAGCATGCTTACCAAGCTGATGGGCACGTCGACTTAGACGAGACGTGCCTTGGACGCGATCATCGTATCCGGGATGCCCGCCGTAGGGAAGACCACCGTCTCCAAGACTGTCGCCGAGAAGCTCCACCTGAAGGTCGTGGGGGGAGGGGACGTCTTGAAAGAGATGGCCATCGAGGAGGGATTCACCCCCGGCGGGGAGGACTGGTGGGACACGGATGATGGGATGAATTTCCTCAAGGAGCGCAAGCGCTCGCCCAACTTCGACAGAGAGGTGGACGAGAGACTTCTAAAGAAGGCGAAGGTTGGGAACGTGGTGATTACGAGCTACACGCTCCCGTGGCTTTCCAAATACGGGACGAAAGTGTGGCTCGCGGGAAGCGTCAAGAGCAGGGCGGCGAGGATGTCGAAGAGGGATCACGTCGACGAGAGGAAGTGCAGGGAGATTATCGCATTCAGGGACAAAGAAAACCGCGCCCTATACAAGAAGATCTACGGGATTGATTTCGGGAAGGACCTCACGCCCTTCGACCTTGTGGTTGAAACTGACCACATCCCCGAGGATAAGGTGGCCCGGATAGTTCTGGAATACGTGAGGGGGCACAAGTGAACTGGGAAGGGATGGTGGTCATAGACGAGGAGCCGACCGATGAAAGGTTCGGATCGACACCCGAGAAGCGACCGATCAAGACCTACCTCGATTACGGGATAATCCCCGTCGACAAGACGAGGGGTCCCACGAGCCACGAGGTCGTTGCTTGGGTCCGACGAATGATCGGGATAGAAAAGGCGGGTCACAGCGGGACGCTCGACCCGGGGGTCTCAGGTCTGCTACCGATAGGGCTCGGCCAGGCAACCAAGGCGCTAACGCTGCTCCTCATGTTTCCCAAGGAGTACTGGGGTGTTATGAGGATACATTCGTCCGTTCCGCGAGAGATTGTTGATTCTGTGATCAAAGATTTCCGGGGCGAGATTTACCAGAGGCCGCCTCAACGCTCTTCAGTGCGCAGGGACACCAGGACCCGGAAGGTCTACGAGCTGGAAATCGTTGAGCAGGAAGGGAACCTGTTCCTCATCAGATGTCTTTGCGAAGCGGGAACTTACATCCGGAAGTTGTTTTACGACATTGGCGAAGTCCTCGGGGTCGGCGCGACCATGGTAGAGCTGAGGAGGACAAAGGTCGGTCCCATCGAAGAGAAGGACGGTTTCGCGACCCTCCACGAGCTGAACGACGCGATTCACAGGATGAAGAACGGTGACGAAAACGGGATCAGGAACGCGGTACGCCCGGTCGAGAGGTACCTGGAGCAAATGAAGAAAGTGGTTATCAAGGATTCGGCCGTGGATGCCATCTGTCATGGGGCAAAACTCGCGATCCCTGGAATATTATCGGTATCAGAGGGTGTTAAGAAAGGAGATACGGCGGTAATCCTCACGGGGAAGGGAGAGCTCGTTGCTCTCGCTGAAGCACTGCTCGCCACCCCCGAGATGGTCGAGGCCAAGAAAGGGCTCGCGTTTTCAGTCAATCGCGTCATAATGACCGCTGGTACGTATCCGCGGCTATGGAAGAAGGAACCCGAAAAGAAGCAAGAAGCTCCTCCACCATCTCCCTCGGCATAAGCAGGCAGGCTTTCTCTCTCTTCGAATCGCCTAGATTGAGCGTTTCTGAGTCCTAAGGGGATCGAATGCTCCCTACTCAGGAGCGTCGCATGGCCACGCGAGACGATATTTCTTGAGAATTTTCACAGGATCAGGACACTATTCGAAGAACCCTGTGAACGAGGTCGCCATATCGTTCGAAGTGAAGATCCATCCCGAGAATTGGGCGCTGTAGTTCGCCGATGGAGGAGGAACCCCACCGAAGGTCTGGGCATTGCACGCATAAGTTACCGATGCTCCAGCTGCGATATGCAGAGGGCCTGAAGGCGTGCTAGTTACCGAGACGCTCTTCCCAGCCGTTGAGACATAGTGAAATTGGATTCCGACGAGATCGGTGTCCAAGTTGCCGCTGTTGTGTAGGACAATGCTGCAAGTGGACCAGTCGTGCGAAACATTAACCTGAAATGCTGTGACCTGCGCCGAGCCGGAAGCCGTGGAGGTCGAACCGCTCGTGACAGTGAGGGTCGTGCTCGTTGAGGTCGAGTGTGTCGTGCTGTTCGGTGTGGCAATCGTGGACGTGCTCGTCAGGAGGATAGTAACCGTCGTAGTGGATACTTTCGTCGCCGTGCTACTGTTCTTGACCTCAACGAACGTAAATGTTCGAACAGACGTGATCGTATCGGTGACGCCAATTATTGAGGTAGAAGTAGCGACAGACGTGTGTAGACCCTGCTGGAGCCCGACTTCGTACGCAGCAGCTCCGCCGACCATCAGGCCGATGGCAAGAAAGGCCCAGAGCAACCCGACCGAAGGGCCCGCTTTACTCATACCTTGGCGAGAACTCCCCCACGAGTTCATTAGACTTTTGTAAGCTGAATCCATACTACCAATCCACCTGGTGGAAAATCAACAAGGCCTCACAGATAGCAAGGCGAGTGTTATTACTAGAGTTCAATTTCATCTCTGAACCACCGAGTCCCCGTTGCGAGGCAGCGGGATTCTCGAATTCTCCTAGAAGGGAATCGAGAAGGCGTATCCCAATTTGACTTCTTTGTCTTGGAATACACCGGCGAAGGCGAACTTTTTCTCTGGTTCCGTGCTCTCTGAGCTGGGCATACCTCGCGCTGGGAGCCTAAGCTAGTTCAGTATTCTTGACGTAAGAGCAAAGTCCGTGGGCGCTGTTTCTGGAGTTGTACGCATCGAATCATTCCTCTCAAATGACATTAAGGGGCTCACGAATCACCTAGTCCGGTCGACGAACTTCTTCGTCGCGCATCCAGGTGTACTTAACGCTCAAACCGTAACGAATAGCAAACGCTGCGGCTATTCCAATCAGGTTGGAGATGGCGTAGTGCAACCCGAAATCCGTCGTCGCGAAGTAGATTATTGCGAGATTCGTCCCAAGGCCGATGAGCATGAAACCATTGAACTTCACAAACCTCGTGACAATATGCCCTGACCGTCTGTCCCTGAAAGTCCAGAAATCGTTGAGGAAGAAATTCGAAATGATTGAGATCTCGATAGCTGCGGCGCTTGAATAGAGAAAGAAGATCCCTTGAAGGGTGAGCAGGAGCAAGACTCCCTCGTTGACAATTACGCCGCTCAGTCCGACGAGGTTGAACTTGATGAAACTCTGCCAATAGGCAAAGGTGAATAGGTTCGGCACGTCCGACGGAACAGCCGAGGCTTGTGTCTGATTATTCAGCATGTCGGACGGAAAGAAGTAGAACACCAAATACAGAACAGAGACAACCGCGACGATGATTACCGTTGCTTCGACGAGAATCGAGATTGCCGTGCCTTGCGCGCTCTGCCAGAGTGGGCCCGCAGCGTATCCGATGTAGATGAGAAGGGCCGACCATCCGAGCGACCCAAGAAAGGTCATTGCCAAGAACGGTCTAAGTTTCATTTTGAGCAGTCCCGCTGGGAGCGAGATGATCGATCTCAAGCCGGGGACGAATCTAGCTAGAAGAACGCTCCACGAACCCTTCTTGTTCACCCAGAGTTCGCCGTCGTCGAGCCGCCTCGAGTCAACCCCGAACCTGTTCATCAATTTCTCCACCACGGGTCTGCCCAAGAGGAGTGCCAAGTAATAGTCAACAAGGGCGCCAAGCAAGAGTGCGCTCGTGCTGACGATCACAGCACCCGCGAAAGTGATTGAGCCGAGATAAACAAGGTACCCCGCAAAAGGCAGAACGATTTCGCTCGGTATGGGCAGCGACGCGCTCTCCAAGGTCATTAGGACGAAGATTCCCAAGTAACCGATTCCCGTCAGAGAAGTTAAGAAACCAACCGCCAAAAACGAAGTTGACGCAGAGAGACCGCCAAGTGTTGCCCCGAAGGGAAGGCCCAAGAACCTCAAAATTTCGAGAATGCTTAGGCTCAACGTGAGAAATGCGCCGGTAGCAAGATACCTGTTATGGGGGATGAACATGAATCTGCGTTTCTCATAGGCCGGGTCCTCCAACGTAGTTCGGAACCGAACCCGCTTGACGTCTTATAGAGGTTTCCAGTTCAGAGTTTGTCTCAGACCTCTGAATTGACGAGACGGCATACGTCTAAAGCGATTTATGATCAAGGAATTTGGCATGTTTCAAACAGTTGTCTTCGAGGTATATGCGCTGGAACTAGGGTGTCACTCATTCTGCGGGGTGGTGGTGCCTGTCTATCCAGCTGTTATCACAATGCTTGCAACAGCTTCATCGGCAAGCAAAGTGATCCTGTATTGTGTCCCGGAAACTATTGTCTGATTGGGATTGTTGGAGTTGACCACCAAGTAGATACTCCCAGTGTACGACAATGTCACGGAGCTTCCGGATGTTAGGTTGTAACCTCCTCCAAAAAGGTCTCCAATATTATAAGGAGAGTTGTCTCCAGACCTGACGTACGGGGTCATCGCGTGCATCAGCAAGGGAACCATTGACTGGTTCGAGAGGACGCGCAAGATTGCCGAGCCGAAGAACTGGTTGGGTATGTCGTCTCCACCGTCTCCAGACTGCGGTGATGCAAGCGGCGATATGATTATCATTCTTAGAGCAGCGTTTTCAGAGCCAGAATTCTTGGCTGTGAGGGTGACTGCGTTCGCGGTAAGGCTGGCACTCATGATCTGCAGTGTCGTCGAGAATTTCGCTTCGTCGTCGGACCACCACTGCTTGCCCAGGAGGCTCATCCTGTAACCGTCCTGCTTCATCTGTTCATTTACTTCACCCGATGGGACTGAGAATGCCCTCGCAACCGCTCTGATGACGAACTCCGGGGTCGAAAGACTCCCGATGTTGATGACTGTCGGCTGGATGTCCACGACTGCTGCGGTGGCTTTTGAGTTCGAGACGTGCGTCCCTCCCTCGATTGTCGCCGTGATTAGCGCGGACTGCACAAACGCGGTGTAATTCTTTCCATTGAACGTGACTAGGGCGGAGCTTACGTTGAATCTGAGAGCATCATAGTTACCGTTCGGCAAACTGGCCGAAGAAAGTGTCTGTGTGACGTTCAGTGTGCCGAGAAGTTCAACTTGACCCGTTGACTTGAGGGTTACCCATCCCATTGAGCTCTGTGCCTGCGCGGTGTGGGCTGCCAGATCACGGTAGCTTACGTAGACCTTCGTGACGCCTGCGGGAACATGGGGCGGGTCAGTAATGAGAACCGATAGTATTCCAGCTCCACCTAAGGATGAGGTCGTGGTCGACTGAACGTTTCCGGAGTTCGACCGGGTTTGACCAGAGGACGTGTTCGTCTGGGTCGTCCCATTTGTCGTTGTAAAGAAGGCCGAGCCAAGCTGTCCAGACGCGCCGCTGAACGTAACCGCTGCAATGACGGAGACCGCGAGGACGAGAGCTATGAAACCAGAGAGGGCCATCGACCTGACAGAGCTCATTGAAGCTAGGTTGGTGGTGTGGTCATTTGAACCAGCTTATTTGAACGGGATGTCGCACGACTTTCGGCAGGATGTGGCCTCGCCACGCTTACAAATGTTGCAATTTGTTGTCTCGTCATTAGCGAAAATTGAAGAAATCTCAATCCTGTCCTGCTTCTGAAATCATAGGCAAGAAGAGGCGCGACGGTTATCCCTCGCCGACACCCCTCCCACCTTGAGCGGCCTGACGCGATCTACGGTTTGGGAGGCGATACATTCCGCCGTCATCGCAACCGACTGCGGGTCTGAAGGACGATGAACCCTAGGCGAGGGAACAAGAGGTGTCTGACGTGAGGTCCAAAATCCGCGGGCCATGTAGAAGTTAACGGTTCGCGTTCAAAGTTCCGCCCGTCTTATCCTCAAAGAGAAGTTTCATCTGAGATGATATTCTTACAAGCTTTTAAATAAGTAATTGCAATCCATATTCTGTTTGCTGAAAGGGGATTTATTTCAAATCAAGCAATTGTACGCAATCACGATCCCCTGCGTCCTAGAGTGTTTAGGTGCGTGATTAGGGACGGGTCAGGCTTGGTCGTTGCATTTTGAAAGCAGCTTCGAATCCCCAGAAGCACAGAATCTTCTAAAGACACTCAAGGATGGCAGGATCGTCGAGTTCAAACCGGTTTTTTCCTCGAAAGACGGCGTTGTCTCTTATCCAGAAGTCGAGAAACTCACAGCTCTTGACGCAAGGAGATCCAGAGACCTCCTTGTGTTCTTCGCCAAGAATGATATTCTACTGGAAGAGCCATCGAAGACGTTCTATTCTTGCCCGAACTGTGAGTCAAAGAGCCTTATTCTACGCGTCGCATGCGCGTTCTGCCAGAGCGAGTCGTTAAGGGCGGGAGAGGCGATCGAGCATCACTATTGCGGCTACTTGGACCTGGCCGATGCGTTTACCTCAAAGGAGGGGTTCAAATGCCCGAAGTGCGGAAAGCCCCTCAAGGCACTGGGGGTCGATTATAGGAGGATCAAGAACTACTACCGTTGCCTCTCGTGCGGGAAACTCTCTGGTAGTCCGAATCTGTATCTCGACTGCTCCGATTGCCAAAAGAGGACACCGCTCGACGGAGCGAGACTCGACAGCTTCGGGGTTTACCGCCTCAATCCTGAAGCTAGAGAGCTCATCGAAAGATACACGCTCGACCTTTCATCAGTTAAGGAACTTCTGGACAAGAACGATTTCGAGACGATAATCAATCCAGAACTCATGGGTAAGTCGGGCGTCAGACACGGGGTCGCTCTCGCGGCATGGAGGAGAGGAAGGTCTCTTGAAGACAAACCAGATATCTTGGCCGAGGTAATCATCTCGAACGGGCCAGTCACTGAAGAGCAGGTTTCGAGATTCATGATAAAGAGTTTGGACCTCGAAAGTCAGTCATCGATAATCGTCGGGGTGCCCGCGATCTCCTCCGCCACGACGAAGCTCGGGTCATTCTACGGTATTATCGGAGCGTCCAGCGAGAAAGTCGCGGATGTGCCGGTCAAGATCAACAGCATCCTTGAAGGCCAGCTTCCAAGGCTGAAAGAGAAAACTTCTGACGATGAAGAGGTCGCCCCATCCCCGAGGCTGCGAAAGAACCTATCCAAATTCAGGAGCGCAAGCACGAGCGAACAGGCAACAGTCCTCTTGGCGATGCTCTACGAGAAACAAGACGAGTTGCAGAAAACGATGAAAAAGTTCTTGGACAGAGTCGAGGAGAACGATAGCAAGGTCGTGGACCTCGTGCGCAGGCTCACAGAAGAAGGCACGCTCAAGACAGGTTAAGGATTAGTTCCCACTTGAAGGGGATAATTATCTCCGCTTCGGCCCTCTTCCTCATCCTCGCTGCGGTCGCGGTGCTAATGCTCTCTCCCGTGACTCTCGTTGCGCTTCTAATCGCATTTGTCCTCGGAGGCTATCTTCTCTCCCTGGAAGCCTACCGAAGGTTCCCCGACCGGTCCGGGCGTCATCTCCCTTCGCTGCTTCTGCTCGCTTTCGCTCTTTCTCCTTTCGTCTTCTTGACACTGATCATTCTTCAGGGTGTTCTCACATGGCAGGCTGGGGTCCTGGCCATCATTTCCTACGGACTGATGGTCACGTTTTGGGTAAATCTATTGTCCGTCCCTCTTGCGATCAAGAGCAAGTACGAGGAAGGGAAGCTCGTTGGGAAGAGGAGCTTTCCTTCTCTGAGCATCATCGTGCCCGCTCACAATGAAGAGATGGTCTTAGGCCAGACACTAGAATCGGTGTTGGAGGCCGACTACCCAAACAAGCAGGTCATAGTGGTGGACGACGGGAGCACGGACGGGACGTTCCATGTGGCGGCCCGCTATGGAGACAGAGTTGTCGTCCTTCAAAAGGAGAACGGAGGGAAATCTTCGGCCCTGAACTATGGACTGAAGGTCGCCGCTGGAGAGATAATTGCGGTGGTAGACGCCGACACGATGATTGGAAGGGATTCGTTAACTGAGATCGCCCAGAAGTTTGCTGACGAGAAAGTAGTGGCCGTCGCGGGAAACGTCAAGGTGGCGAACAGGAAGGGGTGGCTGGCAAACTGCCAGGCGCTCGAATACGTCATTTCCATCCAGACGATCAGGAGAGCACTCGACAGATTTGGGACCGTCACCGTGGTCCCCGGAGCACTGGGCGCCTTCAGGCGGAGAATCCTGGACGAAACTGGTGATTACGACGGCGATACTCTGACCGAAGATTTCGACGCAACGATAAAGGCTTTGAAGTCCGGGTCGGTCGTCCAAGGGAGTTCCCAGGCGCTGGCATATACGCAGGCACCTCGCAGCTTCAAGGACCTCTACAACCAACGGCTGAGATGGTACAGGGGGAACTTTCAGACGTTTCGCAAACATCTAGACGTAATTACGAACCCGAGATACGGAAACCTGTACGGCCTGGGGTTCCCTTTCATGTTACTAAGCATGGTCGTCGTTCCTGTTATCGGTCTGATAGTTTGGGGGTCAGTGATAGTCGCTCTCGCTCAAGGTCAGGTGATGTTCATCCTCGAGATTGTGATCCTCTTCATCGCCCTGCAGAGTGTCCTGGCGTTGACGTCCATCCTGATTGACGGGGAAGACCCTAAACTGATTTTGTATGCGCCCTTCTTCGTGATCGGCTACAAGCAGCTTCTGGATATTTTCACGGTGAAAGCTCTCGTCGACGTATTCCTTCGTAGGGGGCTTACCTGGACCAGGGCGCAGCGATTCTAGGAAACAGGCGTTAGCAATTTCAGAGCAATTGGACTGAGCAAGCGCTTTAGGACGATCCTTGCCCTGATTCTCCAGAGGGGATCACCAAGACCTGGCCGGGGTAGATGAGGTATGGTGCTGCGATGCAATTAGCTTCCGCGATTCCCTGCCACTCCACGCCTAACTTGCGGCCAATCGATGAAAGGTAATCTCCCCGCTGCACGGCATAAGTCGCCGATGATTTCGGGTCTGAGCATGCTGGAGAGGGTACCTTCAGACTTTGCCCGGGATATATCGTGTAGGGCGGTGGAATGTTGTTTGCATCAGCTATGCTCTGCCACTGAACGTGAAAGCTGAGGCCTATTGCATAAAGGGAGTCTCCAGCTTTGACAACATAAGTCGTGCCCTCTTCACTGGCCGCCACCGGTGTAATGAGGACGAATAGAAGAGGAACGAGGATCAGTAGCGCTTTGCTTCTTCCTTTCACGCGCATAAGATGAGTCTGCCCTTATAAATCGTATCTGCATAAGCATGATTGCCGAACTGAGCATCCCGGGCTTTCCTACTTGGCCGTTTTGATTTCTCGTTTCTCTCCCTTAACCAGGCTGGGATGTCCCAAAAGTTCGGGCATTGGATGGTGTTCCATACTCTCGAAAACGGAGGGCGGGCGTGCATAAGCACGCCATTCTTGTCCTATCAGTTGTTTCCAGAGCCTTCGCCAGTGAATTGAAGGATGCTGTGAATGAAGTTTGTGACGTCTGGGGTGCCCCAGCCGGTCGTCATGTCCCATCCAGTCCCGGCATTGAAGCCATCTAAGGGTGGTTGAACGACAGGTCCGAATATTGGTGGAAATGTCCAAGGTTGCCCTGATGAATCGCTGTTCTCGCCTTTCGTTATGTCGTGGAACGCTGAAGAGGCAGATGACGAGTCTTCGTGGTGGTTAGTCTGACCTAACGCATAGATTGCCGGATTGAGGAAGCCGACTGGTCCGTTGTTGGCTTGATTGAGGAGTGCTATGATCGCAGCCCACGCGGGAGATGCGGCGCTCGTGCCGCCAAAGACCGCCCATACTACGGCGGGTGGCGCAAGGAACGAGAGTGGGGCTAGGACGCCGCCCATGATTGCAGAGTTGAATGAGACATCTGGTGTCAGCCTACCCTCAGCCTCGACCGAGTTTCCAAATAGGGTCGAGAAGTGGTTTGGCAGGTTATCCTGGTACGACGGCCTTTCGTAGAGGGAACTCACGCCTCCGCCGGTTGAAGTGCCGAGTCCAAAGGTGGTGAACTCATTCCAAGTTGCCTCCCCTCCATATCCCAAGGGTGTGCAGCCTGAGGGTTCACCAGGTCTGATGGCGGTCGTGCAGCCTTTTGTGCCTCCACTGATAATGACTAGTCCTGTGTTGCATGTGGTGTGCGCTGCGCAGCTGAAACTCTTTCCAGCTCCCGGCGGGGCTCCGTATTGACCTCCGTAGGGCGATCCTTGTGTACCTCCCGTGGCAAGGTTTAGAGGGTTGGATGATGGCCATGAAGGGGTCAGCTCCCGAGTTCCGAGAACGCGCGCGTTGGTATTGGCGCCGTCGTCACCCGAAGATGCAACCACGGTCCATTGGTTCTCAGCAGCGATGGTGTAGATTTTGTCGGCGGTCGCCTTTATCGATGGATCTGTGTCGACGCAATGGTTATTGGCGTCAAACTGTACGCAGCCGACCACATCATCGGGTTCTCCGAAACTCTGGGACATTACGCTTCCACGAAGGCTTTCCTGGGTTACCACGGCCATCTCGGCGGCGTTAATGTTTACGTCTTGGCAATCGTTGCTCGCCACCAAGACTATCTTTGCACCCGGCGCGAGTCCGTGGACCATGGTAACGTCGAGTGTGGTTTCTTCGGCCCAGCCAATTGCTCCACACGCCGCCGCATTTGTAGCTGTCGACAGGTCGGCGATGGTGTTTACGGGGCACTTGTCGGTCGAAGCACCCGTCCAGGTTGGGCCGCATAGCCTCGTGACAGTTGCCGCCGGAAGACCGAAGGTCTTGTCGAAGGTGTTAAGGTCAGCCTGAATTGTTGGACTCCCAAATGCGTCGACGATAACGACGGTTTGACCTGATCCGTCGAGACCGTTTTCGCCATTCGTTGATGGGAAGTCATACGCCGTCTTAAGAAAGCTCGGTGGGTAACACGTTATTGTTCCGCGAGACCCGCTAAAACAGAAGGGTACGCCCCCCTTTAGGGGATTGAAATTCGGGTCGAGGAGAGTTGGTATGCTATGAACAGAAACAGCGTTCAAGAGTCGGGTCGGCGTCGATGTGCTTGCAAAAGTAGGACTTACCAATAGAAGAGGAATGAGCATGGTTGAAGCGATTGATGCTATTCTAATTTTTTTCTTCTCGAGGTTCACTTAATCTCGTCCACGTAACCTGCGAGATTATTATAAAAGCTGGCTGAAGCCCAGTACCATCTACCTGAACTTGCGATTCAGACCTAATGTGGTCAGAATCAGTCGGATTTGGCCTTGATTGATAGATAAGCGCTCTGCTTGGCGCTCCGCTTGGGTAACGCAGGCTGTCGCACCCCTGATATTGCTGGCGAGGTGACGTTCACTCTGGTTCGAGAGAACCAATCTTACGAAGGTCAGTTCTTTTGACGCGCCATTCCCACCGCGAGCATGGTTTTGGATACCCGGAGAAAGCTGAGTCCTAGAAATGACGCAACCCAGTGCCCGTGCGGACAAGTGAGCCCTTCTCAGGAGTCAGCCTGAGCGACAGAGTGTTGTCCCTTACTTCGTAGTAGACGCTTAGCCTGTTAGGTAACTCTGCGCTCGTCGCTGTGGCGAGGTGGGCCATGTAGAGCGACCATTTCCCTCCCATGTCGTGCGAGATCACAAAGTGGTAGCCCGATGTCCTTTCGAACCGTACCGTCATCCCACATGACCTGAGCCATTCTTTGAAAACAGAAACGAACGAGTCAGTAGTCAGGTTCCCCTTTATCATCAATATCAGGCCAAGCATCTCATGCTTGCCAGACCCTGAAGCAACGTCCTTGAGAGCGCTGTCGGAGAGATAGCCAAGAACGTCCTTTACGAACCCTCTGGTCGTCGGCACAAGTCGCAACTTCTTGGTGTTCGTGTCCCAGGAGACGTACCTGCTCAACACCTCCCTGCCGAGGGTGCCCACGGTGACATCTGCACTTTCCGCTTCCTCCTTCAATTCACGCACTAGGTCCTCTGGAAGCCTAAAGGTAACTGGTAGTGTCTTCTTCCTGGCACCCCGGAAACCATATGCTTCGTCTTGCCTAACTGACACTCTCGCTCATCCCTTGAATATATAGCGACCCTGGGCGCACGCACGAGGCCCCCCCGGAATCGCGCCAAACTCTCAAGTTGTCTCTTCAGCCGTACAGACTCATGGCGGATATATCTTGATTCACCCCCTTTCCAAAGAAAGGGAACCCAGACTGTGCTTTTCGGTAAACGAACGTTTACGACAAGCTAATTAACTCGAACATAAAGAATTTGCGCACGAGCACCCCCACACGCGTCGCTATTCGACATCGAACAGAGAACAACATGGGTTCTAACGACCCCAGTGGATCTTTGCGATCCTTGCTAAAGAGACAGATGCTCCAATCCATAAGGACGCGATCGTGGTTTAGACTGACGCAACTAGAGAGGTCGCTGTATCGGCTGGCAATCAGGTTGAAGATCAGACTTGAGAGCCTTGAGCTGATGAGGGCATTGGTCTCGGTGCTTAAGAAACTCCGGCAGTTCGGGCGCATGTCCTACCGTGACTTCCTGACTGGCACGAAACTCGCTTGGACGTTTTCCGACGCGGCTGTCAGCTGGGGGAACGACAAGGCAAGACCCTGGCGGTACGACCAGAACTACATCAGGTTCCTGGGCAAATTGTACTCAAGGGCAGGCCCCGGCTAGATACCAGAATAATCGTCGCCGTTCTCTTTCTGATAGATCCGAGTCTGAGCTAGTTTGAAAGCCGTTATCCTTGCGGGAGGTGCGGGGACTCGTATGAGACCCCTAACCTATGTCGTCCCGAAGGTCCTTCTTCCCATCGCAGGGAAGCCTCTGCTCGAGCACACGATAAGGTACCTCAAAGCATTTGGAATCAAGGAGTTCGTCGTCTGCGTCGCGTACCTGAAGAAACAGATTATTGACGAATTTCAGGATGGGTCAGAATTGGGGGTGAAAATAGAGTACGCGGAATGGGATCTTCCGCTCGGCACGGGGGGACAGCTGAAGACAGCTGAAAGCCATATCGATGACACTTTCCTCGCGATGAACGGTGACATTGTCACCTCGCTAAACGTCCAGAACCTGATCAACATTCACAAGGCACGGGCCGGGATTGGTACGATAGCCCTCAAAAAGTTCGACGTCAAGATTCCGTACGGCTTCGTCAGCATAAATGAAACCAGGATCACAAAGTTCGAGGAAAAACCGACACTCAGCTACATGGCGAATGCCGGAATCTATATTCTGGAACCGGACATCTTCGGCCACATTGCGAAGGAAAAGGTCGTCAGTCTCGAGACCGAGATTTTCCCACAGCTTCTTTCGAAGGGGGAGGAGCTCTACTCGTACTTCGAAGACGCTTACTGGTCCGACGTAGGGTCGATGGCCGATTTCGAGCGGGTAAACAATGAGGCGCTATCGAACGGATCCCTCGGCGTTCCACAGGAGCAGACGAGCCGTGATTAAGCAGGCCGCCGTTCTAGCCCTCTCCCTAATCCCATTCCTCCTCTCCTCCGTTGCAACGCTTACCGCTTGGAATTCCACGCACATGATCACCACGCTGTGGCGAATGATCTTGAGCGTACTCGTCTGGATTGCCACCTTTGCAGCCGGAACACAGATATTTTGGAAGGTTGTCGAGCAATTAGCACCCAAGTCAACGCAATAGACCCAGTCTTCGGGACCGGCGCGACGGCCGTTGCTGTCATCGCATCATACTATGTCGCGAAATTCCAAAGCAACAAGTTCACCTCGATGGGGATAAGCGGCATCGACATTCACAAGCGCGACAAACCCGTAAGGGCTGAGATGGGGGGGCTGGCGATCTTGTTCGGGCTAGCCGTCGGATCAACGGTTTATTTTGTCGCCAACCTGACATTGGACGGAGCGGGCGTACTTTTCGCTTCGGGATTCTCCACGATTGCGTTCACCGGACTTGTGGGCGTGGCGGATGACATCATCGAGATAAGACAGAGGTACAAGCCATTTCTCATTGTTGCAGCCTCGACCCCGTTGATGTACTATCTACTCGACAGGGGTTCAATCTTCATACCAGAATTCGGTACCGTCCACTTGGGCCTGCTCTACCCGCTCGTGGCCGTTCCCCTGGCCATTACCACTTCTGCAAACTTCTCCAACCTCCTTGCGGGGTTCAACGGAATGGAAGCCGGTTGCGCTGCGATTTCTATAGGCACCATGGCTTTCCTCTCCCAAATAACCGGGCACCCAACAATAGCCATCCTGGGGTACATCCTTTCTTTCGCGTATGTCGGATTCCTCGGGTTGAACTGGTACCCCGCGAAGATTTTTCCAGGAGACACCGGGACGCTGATGTCAGGCGCAGCGGTAGCCGCGATGGGCTTGGCCGCTGGGCTCGAGTTTGAGGCCATAGTCTTGAGTATCCCTGCGGCGATAGATTTCACGCTCAAGATAGTCTCGAGGACCCCGTTCAAGCAGAGACGTCTCTATGGAAACACCTCGGTGAATGAAGATGGGACCCTAAACCCACCCGGGTATCCGGCCCTGGTTCACGCGTTTATGAGAGTTTCACCGATCCGTGAGAGAGGACTTGTGATATCTGTCCTCGCGATGCAGGCTGTCTACGCGATAATCGCCATAGCCGTTGTGATAGTGATAGTTCTCCGATGACAAATTCAGACCCAGGAGCGGCCCCCGTGGAACCGCTAAAGATAAGAAAGATTTGGGTGGCCATGAGCACCCCGTTTCAGGCCAACTTTTTCGCTCCACTCATAAAGGAGCTTGAGAGTGACTTCGATTTCATCGTCACAGCGCGTGACCACGACAAGATCCACGCGATTCTGCAAGCAAAGAAAATTGACTTTGTCCCTGTTGGGAAGCACGGTGGGCGCGAACTCGGAAACAAGCTTGAGGCCTATGCGCAGACCATCCAGAGCATGCTTCCGATAATCCAACGGGCGAAGCCCGACCTTTTGCTGACGGAGCGATGGCCCGAGGCCGTCCGAGTGGCATTCGGTCTGAACATCCCCTCGTGGACAATATTCTACGACGAGCGAGAGAAGCACGTAAACCAGATGGTCTTCCCCCTCGCCACGAAGGTCTTCGTACCGCGGTTCTACTCGTTCCAGGAGCTGTACGCCAACGGCGTGACCGACCCCGAGAAGGTGGTCTGGTTCAACGGTTTCCACACGGGATATCTGAAAGACGCGCCAATCAGCGCATTTAATCCGTACGAAGAGCTTGACCTAAAGCCCCCTGTGATTTTCGTCCGGCCCGAACCGGAGTTCGCGAGCTTTTTCCCTAATCGCGAGCCGATTCTGGAGAAAGCCGTCGAGGCTATCAAGAAGGACGAGGTCGCATCGATTGCGGTGCTCCCCAGGACGCAGACGCAGCGGAGCAGGTACTCGAGGATGGGCGTCACGGTTCTCAACACGTCCATGGTCGAATCGCCGGTAGCCCACGCCGATGTAGCGTTGGGCGCTGCAGAGACAATGCTCATGGAGGCGTTTGTACTCGGAAAGCCTGCCGTGAGCGCGATCTACTGGACGCCATCAAAGCCGGTCGTGGAGCTCCACCGGTATATCCCGCATTCCATCGAGCCCAGGCAGATAGTGAGTTACGTGGAGAATTATCTGGACGAGGACCAGAACAAGGCGTTCAAAGAGAAAGCCTCTCTCCTGGTGCAGAGCATGGACAACCCCGTGCGCATAATGATTGAGGAGATTAAACGGATCAACCGCGGTCAAAAAGTTCAGACGACGCTGAAACGAAGGTCAAAGTTGGAGATTTTTCTGGACATCATCCAGGCTGCTTCATTCCAACCTCTCAGACCGACTCATCTCATGAAAGCGGCAAACATCTCTTACAACGAGTTGAGAGGGATAATCGAAACTCTGGAGGGAAGAGGCCTCCTGAAGACTGAGTCGACTATGGGGGGGAAATACTATCAGGCAACCCCTGAAGGCCTCCGATTACTTCAGGACTACAAGACGATCCACGAAAGACTGTTCTCAGAATAGATTGAAAAATGGAATTCGGGTGTGCAGTAGAGTCCCCCCCTTTTTTGAAGAGGAGGCCTCTCGTCATAAGCACCCCCACACACCCTTGGCGCGTAACACCGCTGGTTCGCCTTTAAGCGTTCTGAAGCCGAAATCCATCTTTATGAATATGAGGGTCTTATTTGATGAATCTCAGCTTCATCAGGATGAATCCTGAATAAACATGAAAAGGACCGCGAAAACCCTGGCCGTGAAGGGACTAGGCACCCCCCTGGGTTCAAACTCGTTCATCTCGAGGAGAGTTCTTCGGGCTCTCAAGATGGATTATGGCCCGTTTCAGCGAAATCCTACATATTTGAACGGTAAGAATTCAATATCTTGCGTGTCGGTCGACTTTGACGTCACAAGACCTTCGAGATTCGAAGATAATCGGAACGGGACGCGTGCGCTTCTCGGGCTTGCCGAGCGTTATCGCATGCCCCTCACCTGGGCCGTCTGCGGGCATAGCGTCGAAGACGACATGAGGTCCTACGAGGCCATACTCCAATCTCCCGTGCCTAAGGAGATTGGCATCCACACCTACTCGCACATAGACGCCCAGGCTTCGAGCAGCGAATCATTCAAGGCCGACGTTGAGCGTTGTATCCAGGTCCTTGGACTCAACGACAGGCCCAAGACCTTCATTTTTCCATGGAACCGCGAGGCCCACTTCGATGTACTACATGAGCTCGGCTTCAGGGCGTATCGCGGTGCAAGACGAGCCATATGCTCCCCCGTCGAAACGAATGGGCTCTGGAACATTAGACCCGTCTACTACGTGGACCAAAAGTCCCTTGGTTCGGCCGATCTCATCAAGAGCTATCTAGACCTCTGCATCGAGCATTTCGCGGTCTTCCACCTCTGGTTGCATCCGTGGAGCATCATGATAGACGGGCAAGCCGAACCCATGGCCCAGACGCTCGACGAAGTTTTCTCGTACATGCAGGAGAAGAGAAACGAAGGAACCCTCGACTTCCTGACGATGGGGGAGCTAGCTTTCCGTCTCGATGTTGCATCCCCGAAGAGCAGGGCGCAGCAAGAGAGACCTCAAGAGGTCCGCAGCCGGCCAGCTGAGAATTTTGGCGAGGCTACAAGAGGGCATGGGCCGGTCGATTTGACTCTGGTAGACCCGTCCAGGGGAGACGAGGTGCGGTCTAGCCATTGAAGGTCGCACAGGTCTGCCCCTTCTTTTTCCCCGTCGACGGGGGGGTCGAGAATCACGTTTTGAACATCTCAAAGGAACTGGTCAAGCGGGGACACGATGTCGACGTTTACACGAGTGCCACGACAAGGGATTCCAGTCCCCTCGAATCATTTGCATCCGTCGTAGGGCTCGACGTCTATAGGTCCAAGGTCCTCGGACGCATCGGTGAGTTCGGGAGCTTCTGGCCGGGCTTCGCCCCCTTGATCTTGAAACGAGGGTACGACCTGGTTCACGCTCACTCGTATCGGCATCCTCACACTGACCTTTCGCCTCTCATCGCCAAGCTTTCAAGGGCTGGGTCGGTGCTCACGAGCCACTCCCCCTTCTACCCAAGCGAATCGAGGTCGTCCTTGGCACGGGGGCTCGTCCCGGCTTACGACGGCCTCGTAGCACCCTTCACCCTCCGTGCATACGGTAGAGTGATTTCTCTGACGAAGGCTGAAGCGAACCTACTGATCAGGCTAGGGGCGCCGAGCAGCCGGATCTCGATAATTCCGAACGGGGTGGAAGACGTACACTTTCAGCATGTTGACTCTTCTGAGTTCACGGCCAAGTTCGAGTTGGAGGGAAAACGGGCAATTCTCTACCTAGGGAGGATCAACCGGACGAAGGGGTTGGACGTCTTGTTGAGGGCCTTCGCCATGGTATCGGTAACCCTTCCAGACACAAGACTTGTGATCGCCGGGCCCGCAACCAGTCCTAAGGAGCTCGCCTATCGGGACTTTCTGACGGGACTCGTCCGAAGTCTCAGGCTGTCCTCTTGCGTGACGTTCACCGGGAGGCTTTCAGAGCAGGACAAGCTCGCTGCCCTAGACTGCTGTACCGCCTTCGTGTTGCCAAGCATTTACGAGGGGCAGGGCTTGGTCCTCCTGGAGGCGGCTGCCCATGGCAAGCCGATCGTCTCCACGAGAACCGACGGGCCAAGAAGCCTGATTGAAGAAAACGTCAACGGGCTGCTCGTCGAACCCGGCGATGAAGCGGGGCTCACAGAGGCGTTGCTGTCATTGCTTAACGACACGACGCTCGCGGAGAGACTCGCGAGAGAGGCTAGGGTCACAGCCTTAGGTTACAGGTGGCGAAACGTCGTGGACAGAATAGAGTCAGTCTACTCGGGGGTGGGGTCTGCATCATGAGGCAGAGCTCCGTCGCGATCGTCTCCCCATCATTCTATCCGATGATAGGCGGAGTAGAAGCTTACGTTCTCGGCATAGGACGCGAACTGGCGAAGCTCGGTCATGATGTCCACGTCTATACGCCCAATTCGGTGCTCGGAAGAAAAATGGAATTGCCCGCGGAAGAAATCGATGGGATAAAAGTGCACAGGCTGAGCGTCCCGATTGACATCAGCTATCGTTTGAAGATCTGGCCAGATCTCCTTGGCGAGCTGATGAAGAGCTCTCTGGATATCATACACGTATACAGCCACGACTCGTACGCAATCCTGGCGTTACTCGCCGCGAAGGCCATCCACGTCCCAATCGTCCTCACGACGTACGGTCCCTTCGAGACCCATTCAGATTATGGTCCGCTCCAAGGGGGACTGTTTCGAGTTTACGATGCAGTTGTCTCCCCGAACCTCCTCCGCAGGTGCGATCTTGTCATGATCAGGTACCCCGCCTTGAACGCGTGGCTCAGGTCAATGAAGCTCCCCGACGAGAGAATCAGGCTCGAGCCATCGGGCGTGCCCGAGGAGTGCCTCCAACCACGGGACGGGAACGGGTTCAGGAAGCGCTACGACATAGAGGGGCCCCTGATCATGTACCTTGGCCGTCTCAGCGAACAAAAGGGGGTCCAGCACGCCGTCGAAGCGATGAAGTTGATCTGCGAGCGATACCCCACCGCGCAACTCGTCCTCATAGGCCCAGACTACACAGGAATCTCGACCGCGATTCTCGCGAGGTCACGGGCTCTCGGGATAGACAATAACCTCAGGCTCGCTCCTCCCATGACGACGGAAGAGAGCCAGATGGAGGCACTGGCGGCATGTGACGTCTTCATTATGCCCAGCAGCTTCGAAGGTTTCAGTCAAGCTGTGATGAAAGCGATGGCCCAGGGGAAGCCGGTTGTTGTAACAAACGTGGGAGGACTCCCCTATGAGGTAGGCTACGGGAGCTGCGGTATACTCTGCGAGTACGGAGACCCAGAGGCTCTGGCTTATTCGATAATGAAGTTGATTGAGAACCCCGCGCTGGCTGAAGAGATGGGAAACTCAGGCAAGGCCCGTGCTCAAAGATTTACGTTTGGGAAACTCGCGAAGAACATTTCAGACGCGTACGACGGGTTGACACAGGGTTTGATTCGATGGAAATAACGGGGGAGAAGATATTGGTAACCGGAGGGGCAGGGTTCATAGGTTCGACCCTTGTTGACGTTCTACTCCGCGTTCCGAGCCAGGTCACCGTGTTCGACAGCTTCGACGACTTCTATCCGGGGAAGGAGGAAAACGTCCGACCCCACGCCTATGACCGGAACTTTAGGCTGATCAGGGGGAACATTCTCGACTTCGAGGCTCTTAGCGCGGCGATGAAGGGAGCCTCAGTCGTATTCCACGAGGCGGCTCAAGCTGGGGTAAGGTACTGCATCGACCATCCGGAGAAGGCGCACAGCTCGAATGTTACGGGGACGCTGAACGTCCTTGAAGCCGCGAGGAAGAATGGTGTTCAGAAGGTGGTTTACGCATCCTCGTCATCGGTATACGGCACGCCCGTGAAAGTCCCCATGGACGAAGAGCACCCAGTTTCCCCCGCGAATCTCTACGGCGCGACAAAGCTCGCCGCGGAGAAGTACTGCCTCGCATACCAGAGAACTTATGGGCTGAAGGTCCTCTGCCTCAGATACTTCTCGGTCTACGGACCCAGGGGCAGGCCGGACCAGGTCATCTCTTCGTTCGCGCGGAGCATATCAGAGGGGCAGAGGCCTCGGATCTTCGGGGACGGCCAGCAGTCACGTGACTTCACCTTCGTGTCCGACGCCGTTTCGGCCACCTGTCTGGGTGCGACGAGCGATGTGGACGGCGAGGTCATCAACGTGGGATACGGGAAAGATTTCCCGATCTCCTTCGTAGCCCGGAAGGTAGCAGAGCGATTGGGCAAGAATATCGTGCCTGAATTTGTCGATGGGTACAAGGGTGACTTTCCGAGGACGCTCTGCTCTAACTCGAAGGCCTTCGAGATGCTGGGATGGAGACCAAGGGTCCCGTTCGAGGAGGGGCTAGAGAAGTACCTAGACTGGTACGTCTCTACGACGATTCAGACAAGGAACTCCTGAGGTCGAGGCTCAACGGCTCTCCCAGCTGCCCTTCGTAACTCATCAAAGATGTCCGTTACGATAGTATCGGTGTTGCTAATCGGGTTGTTAGCGGTGCTATCAGCCATAGCATTCTCACCGTCCTCCCAGGCGGCCCAAGTCCCACCCGCTAATAATTTCAATCCCTCGCCCACCCTTGCCCCGCCTCTCCCTCCTCCGCCCCCTCCCCATGTTCCCGTTAACGTCAGGATTGGATACAAGGTAATCGGTGGCGGTAGCAATTACGTTCCTCCTATTCTGAAGTACTTCTACTTTGGGAAGGTCCTGACCTGGACGATGTCGACCACCCCGACCGAGTACACAATGGAATCAGACACGGTTTGGAATGTAACCGCCGCCCTCGGTGGTAGTACACCATCAGAGATTTGGCAGACGAGCATGCAGACCTGGGGGACTGCGACTGAGGGATCAGGAACCAACTTCTCTTACTATCACCAATATCTCGTCACGTTTCAGTATTCCGTCGTCGGCAGTTCAGCTGGGTTCAACCCCCCTATCGTCTCCTACACTGCGTTCGGCGTCGCTCAGGCCCAGACCGCGGTCTGGGTGGGATGGGCAGACGCGGGAACAACCGTTTCATATCCTCAAACTGACCTGGTCTTCGCCTCTGGGCGGTGGGCAGCCGGGACATTCTCAGGGTCCGTAAACGCCTCGCGGGAATTCATGACCATTTATTTCCACCAGTATTCGGCCACGATAAGCTACTCGATCAGCGGCGGAGGGACACTTCTTCCACCCTCCTTCCGCTTCGTCACTTTTGGTCGGGCTTCTCTGATTCCGCTCACGGGAACGCCGACGCAAATCTGGATCGACGAAGGAGCGGCCTACTCGTCGACGAACCCGATAGCCTCATCCGACCTAGGCGAGAGATGGCTGGCGGGGTCCAGTTCCAGCGGAATCATGACGTCGTCCGTCGTGCTCCCGATCACCTACTATCATCAATACTCCATCACCGCCTCCTACAAGATCGTCGGGGGGACGAGTCCAACGACCATTTCCCTAACGGGTATCTCGGCGAATCAGCCCGTCACCTATGGGCTCACTTCCACTCCCCAAGGCTTTTGGTTGGACGCGGGGACAAGCTACAACGCCCCGCAGCTGATCGAGCCCACCTTTGGAGAAAGGTGGACGTCTCTAACTCCGAACTCGGCAGTCGTGCTGGCGCCAGCCGCGTTCCAGACGACCTACTATCATCAGTACTCGCTGGTAGTTGGCTATAATATCGTGGGGGGAGGGAGCCCGACCGCACCCACTCTTCTCTACAAGGCCTTTGGCAGCCCAGTCAGCGTCCTCCTCCACGGCAACGTTCTCTCTTCGTGGGCTGACAACGGCACCTCGATAACCATCACGAACCCGCTTCAAGGTTCGACCACCACCGAAAGATGGTCGACGAATGTAGCCGTTCCTCTGATCACGACACCCCTGAATGTTCAGGTTCCCTATTACCACCAGTTCTCGGTTTCGTTCAACTACACAGAGGTCGACAGGGCAGGGGGTCCAACACCATCCGTGAGCTTCTCGAGCTCCGGCGTTTCCGTTGTCAAGCAACTCTCAGTGCAGTCAACGGCGTTCTGGCTTGACTCGAACAGTGCATGGACGGCTGCCAGCCCATTGGGTACTACTTCACAGCAGGAGAGGTGGGTGCCGAGCGGGCCTTCAAACGGCATCGTCTCGAAGTCCTCTTCATTCTCCGTACCATACCAACATCAATACCTCGTGACCTTTGTCGCCGACCCCGTTCAGGGAGGCAAGACGGACCCGAACAGTTGGGTCGACGCCGGTTCGTCGGCACAACTCTCGGTTTTCACCAATCAGGGGTGGAAGTTCGTCGGATGGAATGGAACTGGACAGGGGTCTTTCACCGGCCCAGACTCGAACGTCTCGCGCGCAGTTAGCGGCCCCTACACAGAAAGGGCTCGTTTCTACGCATCGGTATTTCTGAGCCCTTCGTCATCCGGCTCATTGTCTTATGCAATTGGTTCCCAAACCGGCAAGCTAGACGGAAAGACCCTGCAGACTTATGTCCCGGTGGGAACCCTCGTGACCGTCAGCGCATCGTCCTCATCCCCGCTCATCACCTTCGATGGCTGGAAGGGAGGCGACTACGGCACAGCCAGCCCGCTCACCGTCACGGTCCAAGGACCCGTCGGGATCTACGCCTCGTACAGCATTAACTACACCCTTAGGGCAGTTATCGTAGGACTCGTAGTGACGATAATAATTGCCGTGGTCCTACTAATTGTCCTTAGACGAAGGTTACCTTTAGGGAATCCGGTTCGGAAACTCACTGGTCTCCTGCCACGAAAAGCATTTGCGCCCGCTCATTGAGAAGCTGAGATTAAGGTTTGAGCGACATCGAAAAAATGAGGCTCCGGATCTGGCGGGCCAGGTCAAACCGTTCGCGGGGGGCAGGTGTCTCCCTCGTCATATTGAGCAGTGTATTGTTCGTGGTGTCTTACGTCACAAATGATTTCGTCCTGGAGATCGCTTCAATAGCCTCTTTCTCAGTCGGGGCTGTCCTGCTCGCCTACGAGGTCGAGCCCCGAGTTCGGCTGTACCCTTCGTCGATGAGCCTCCTAGGGCTGATGAAAATCTCCGCGGAGCTTCTCCAGAAAGCTGGGTTTGGAGGCGCCGTCACGTACGAACCGCTCGAAGATGGAATTTACATGAGCTTCGAGAAGAGAACCGCCGATGGCACGTCAGCAAAGATTACTCCAATCGGCCAAGGGCTCTTTGAGACATACGAAAGAGAGCTTGGTCCAATGTCCGGGAAAGGTGAGGACTTCGTGACGCTCTGGCTCCCGAGAACCATCGTGGACGGCCTTGGCCTGGCGGAACGCATGAGAATGGTCCGCGTGGGGCCCGATGTTGAGACCACGATAACCAAGCCTTTCGTCCGGGCCCTCTGCGTGAACGAATTCATGACAAAGAACGTATGCCCGACGATGGGGTGCCCCCTTGTGGCCTCCTTCGCTCAGGCGCTGGCCAGTTCGACGGGGGAGCCGGTCAGTCACCTTGGTTGCTCTTACGACCCCCACACCCAGACGGCTACGTCAAAGCATTCTGTTGGGATCTAGGCGAATCAAATCTTGGTCAGCGAGAACCGCCTCCAGCTACTCATTCTATCTGCTCCTCTGCCTGTGCTCTTCGCACTTGGCTGGCGGGATTCGGCATCACTTTTGCGCGTCGTCCTCAACTCGCCATTGCCCTTGATTTCATTATTGTTCTTGGCCGTCTTATCGCTCGGCTACGGTGCGGTCCGTCTCAGACCACTCTTAAACAAGAAGCCTTCGGCTCTCGGGGCACTAGCTCTGCTCGGCTCTCTTACTGTCTACGTTGTTGGATCTTATCTCGCCAGCGCCGGCCTTCATTGGATCGCCCTCACTTTGTTTTATTTCGGGTTCGTCGTATTTGTGGGAGGACGGGGCCAAGTCGTGCCCCTGGCGTTTTCGGCCCTGCCACTGACCGCGCTGGTTTCCCCACTCTATTTCACTGATCCCACAGCCTTCCTTCCTGAGGGGCTGGCCATTTCCCTTCTTCTGCTCTACATAGCCGGACTCTGGGGTCGCAGGGGACTCACAGTGCCAGCATGCGACAACTGTCCTTCTTACAGGCGAGCGGGCGATGATTTCTGCTCCTACTGCGGACGAAATCTCTCTACACGGGTAGCTGGCTTGAGCCGATCGAAGTTAGGCAAAGCAGCAGCGCTCTCATTAGCTTTGATCGTGCTGTCGGCCTTCTCGGTTCCCTACATCAGCGTCTCTTCAACTGGGGTGATTTACGTCCATTCGGGTTTCAGTGGGGCCCAGTCAGAAGCCCTCCTTCCGACTAGCTCAACATGGGCTCTCCACAACATGACCCATAGGACCATCACGCAATATGTCAGCATCTACTCATTCGTCCTAGTAGGCGGTGGAAAAGCTGTGAACCTCTGGATGGTAACAAGTCCGTTCCGTCCCTCGGAGGAGATGGTCGCACTAATCATCTCGAAAATCAGCCCGGTCGCACCGTCTTCGCCATCGACAAATCAAACGTCCTCCGCGCTTACGTGGGTGTCAGGAAATCGATCTTACATCGGATTTTCTGACACAACGAACACCCTCGCACTGGAAAACGGCACGGCCGACCACCTTTTCGTGACCACTTATGCGGGGGAGGGGAACTCGACCTTCGCCGCAAACCAAGGGGCATTCTCGCGGGATGTCGTGCAACTGATAGCGCAAAGAGTTGCTGACGCCCAATATTTCGTGCCGGTCTTCCAGTTCTTCCTGACTTTTCCGTCCGTTTACACCCCCTACGTGGAAACCGGCGCTGTCATCGTAGCGTTAGGGGCCGTGATGGCTGCGGTCCGGGTCCGCGAAATACGGACTCTCAAGAGGATCGAGAACACTTGGGGGTTGAGTCCCGGACAATTTTCCATTCTCGCTTCCCTATCTACCGTTAAGGGACCACACACCGGCTCAGAACTTCTCGAAACAGTCGGAGAAACGCACGGTGTAGGGAACTGGAACGTTTTCCTTGTCATTCTCAGACGGTTTGCCGCCCTGGGACTCGTGGAACAACGAGTAAGGGTTCGAGGAGGGATTCCGAGCATGTTCTGGTACTCCACGGTGATCTAAATTGACAACCTTGCTCGCACGAAGAAATCTGGTCGTACTCGCAATCCTCTGCCTGCTCGTACTATCGAATCCGAACATAGCCACGAGCGCCCCCCAGGCCTCCCTAGGCGCGAGCGGATGGTGGGACACGGACTACTCCTTCAGAAGGAGTCTGACCTTGTCCAATCCGTCGGCGCAGCCCCTGGTGAACCAACCTTTCTTCATCAACCTGAATTTTCCCCCGACCCATCTTGTAGACGCGAGTACGGAACTGCGATTCTTCAACGCCAACGGAACAGAGGCCGCTCTCTTCGTCATTGATGAAATTAGGTCCCAGGGTTTCGTTCAGTCAGCCTTGCTCATGGTCGTGACCAGCCTTCCTGCCAGCTCCAGCACGAGCTTCGAGCTATACTACGGCAACGCCCTTGCGAAAGCCCAAACCTACCGCGCTCAGCCCGCAATCCCCGTGGTCAGCGCTGGATTGCATTCGATAAGCCAGTTATCCGTGAGACCTGGTTCCACAGCCTATGAACTATCCTATGGGAACACATACATCGAATCAGTTCTACCGAAGATTTCGTACGCCGGCGCAGCCTCCGGGGACTACGGCACGATCGAGGTATCCAGGGCTCCCCTTTTGCAGCTTTCGACTTGGCGGGAAGTCGCAAACCTCTCCTCGACCTTAACGGCGGCTGCTTCGACCTCGGTCAGTCCGAACATCCGGCTTAATCGGATCTCAGTTCTTTCCGACGGAGGAATTCTCACGGTTAACCTTCTGCAGAACTCCGGCCAATCTGTACTCGATCACGTTCACTTGACTGAGTTGCTCAACGCTTCGCAACTTGCGGGGCTTTCTCCAGCTGTAACCCAAGTTGACACGGCGAGCGGAGCCCTAATCACCTCTGTGGGAGGCGCCTTCGTAGGATACGAAGGCAGCTTGAAACCCAACGGCTACGACGTTGGGCTCAGCGGTCGTGTTCTGAACGAGACCCGAGTCAACACCTTCGGTTCGCAGGTGACCGGATTCGGTCAGGTGGCCGGGGCCCTCTCGTGGGACCTCGGAAGCCTTCAACCAGGTGCCTCGACGGAATTCCGGACGCTTTGGACGGTTTCGTCCAGCTCGAGTTCCCTTCTGGGCAAGCTCCAAGCCGTCCACTTTTCACCGACGTTCACCGTGGGGGCGGAGGAGACGGTTCCCACTTTATTGCCGAAAGCGGAGCTATTCTGGCACAACGACGTCGCCCTGCACAACGTCTCCATGCCAGCCGGCGGGCTCTCATATCCATTCAGGATTGCTGGCGGGTCGTGGATTCCCGATTCAGCGACGTTCACGGGTACTCTCAGCTCTTACCTGCCGGCACTAGGTTTTGCCCCTTCGGCGGGAGGGGGCTGGATAGAGGGCGCCCAGACGAAGGGAAACGCCACGGCAGGGGCTTCAGGTTCATTCTGGTCCGTCTCTGACTCGCAATACATCGGCAGAGCGGGTGTAAGCTCTTTGAATACTCTGAGCTCGGGAACCTCGAATCTCACGTCTCCGCGACAAGTTGTGTTCGGGGACAACTCGCCGAAGTTTCTTCTTCGGTACAGGGCAAACTTCGCGGGGGTAGGAAGTACCGCAGCGCAGTCGTTATTCGCTGCGATTGACCTGGACCACACGTTTAGCGGGAAGACAGACCAGACACTGCTGTTTCCCCTCATCGGAACGTCGACAACGAATGCTAGGTGCCCCTCAGGGGCTGCTTCTCCTTTGCCTCAGGCAGTCGTCAATGCGGGTTTCCTCATTGCCGACGGAACTTGGAGAACGGTGAGAGTCGATCTCGCGCAATGGACCGGCCCGTCCGGCTTTGCATTCCAAGTCCGCTTCTGCACTTCAATCAACACTCCATTCGTCGGGAACATGGAACTGGACCTATCAACGGCAACAATCGCACTCTCACTTCCAGCCGCCGGGGTGGTTGTTCCGAATCTGGACCCGGTTAATCCAACTCTTCGGCTGGATGTCGCTGGTGGTTACACCTCAGTTGCTACGGGTGCCCTCGTCGAAGGCGACCTCACGTTCCTTACGGTCCAGAAGAAGCAGATGCCGGAGAACGGGGGCCAGTCGTTTGCGGTTCAGACCGACGCGCCGACTTCCGCGGAATTGAACGCCAGCGCAACGCCGTACACCGGGGTCACCCTCGGGTTTTCTTCATCGGGGATCAGGATTACTTCGCATTACTCCTCCCTCGCCCCCGCGATGTTCGTCGGAGGCAGCGTGGTCCCCGGGACGTCTGCGATCAACGGTTCCATATATGCCCCGGGGAGCGCGATTGCGCCATTGTGGCCGAACCTGCTGAAGGGGAACTCTCTCGGAGTAAGGTTTGCAGGCTATCCGTTAGCGGTGTCATTGTTCGATACTAACGGTGATCCAGTGGCGGGGGTCAACGTTACGGTGTTGGCGGGGTTCCCTCAGGCAGTAAACAGCTCACTCACGAACGGTCAGGGGGTGGCCTCGTTCAAACTCGTTCCGTGGGACTACAATGTTACTGCCCTCTATCAGGGAACCGTGGTGGCAACCACGTTGCTGACGCTAAACCAAAGCTCGAGTACGACGATGAAAGCAACCGTGTTCAGATCGACCCTAGTGGTCACGGACGCGCTCGGCTCTCCACTTCCAAACGTGCTCGTAACGGTGACGAGCGGGAACAGCGCCGCTGCTCAGGGGGTAACAGATTCGAGGGGGACCTTATCATTCCAAGCCGCTCGATACAACGCGTTCCACGTCACAGTCTCCACCAGCGGCTCAACGTACTACAGTGGAGACATAGTTGTGTCCGTGAACAACGGGGCTATCACGCTCAAGTCGTCGTATTATCCCGTCCGAATATACGAGGCCGTCATCGTGCTGATAGTCGTGCTCGCGATCATCTCCATCGCCGGCTACACACTTCTGAGGGCGCGGAGAAACCGCACACGGTATTAGCGTTGAGACGGATTCTTCTCACCCTAGCGCTGGGGTTTCTCTTGAGCGGAGGTCTCACCTCTTTTCCCGCCCACGCGCAGCCTCTAGGTGATCTCAACGTCGTCTTCGAAGTCAGTCTTAGTCAGCATTACTCGCTGCTCGCGCAGATAACGCAACGCTATTCGATAGCAATAGACGCAATCGTCCCCCCTCACAAAATCCCGGCAGTCTTGATCCTCACTTTCAGCTTCGACTTCCTATCCGTCGACGGTCTCCCTCAGGGTGCCAATTACTCCCTGTTCGTCGAAAGCCAACATCCATTCGTGAGCAGTCTGACCGTCGTGATTCCGCCAAGCTACAACCAGTTCAACCTGACTGTCGCGGGAAGGGCTTCAGACTACAGTGTGCTCTACCGAAGCGCAGCCACAGTAAACCGTGTACGCATCGAACTCAACATCCCTCCCTTTTCTCCTACTTCGTACAAGCTCCTGGTGCCCGACCTGCCTGGCCTCGACATCTTCACGATCTTTCCTCTGACTGGGATAAGCCGCGTTCTTGCTCAGGGCAACTCGACCGTCATAAGTGAGAAGATCAACATCGGCGGCGCCCAGTTCATCCTGGCGGATTTCCCCGACACGTACGGCAGTCTTGTCCTCCTCTATCAAACTACTTCTCGGGACTTCTTTCTCTTTTACTACTTCGCGATATTAGTTGCCTTCATCCTCGCCTTTCCTGTGGCTTGGAGGAGAGTTCGCCCTAGGTTGGGGAACCCACTTCCAAGGCTTCTCCCTCTTTTCTGGCGCACGCTGTCTTCGCTGAGCCCTAAAAAATTGCTTGGCCTCTTCGCGCTAAGCTGTCTTCTGATGATCAGCCTATCGGTGGCCGTTGGGCCGCCTCCCGTCCCGCGGGTATACTTTTCCGCGACTCCCCAAACTGTTACCGTGGTAGGTCCTTACATAGTGAAAGCGGGGTACCAGTACCTCACCCCGCTCGACGCCGCGGACCAGATCGACGCGATGAGCGAACTGGGCAACTACAACGCGTTCGTCATCGCTGACTACCCCATCGCAGAGTCTTCGCTGGGGCTATACTCCAGCTACAGGATCTACGTGATGACAAGTTATGTCCCCCAGAGCTATCTTGCCAAACTAACGGATCTGTACGGCAACACGACCGTCATAGCTGTGTCAAGTGACCAGAGGTTAACCGATCTAATGACAAGTCAGAGAATCTACCTCAGCACAAACAGGCTCGGACTTCCTATCAGCCTGGCGGTGTATGACAACGTCGCTCGAATCGAGGCCGTGCTTACGTTGGTAATCACATTTTTTGCGTTGGCGTTCCTCTCCCGCTCTATCGTCGAGGGCGGAGCAAGAGGGTGGGTCTTCATGGCAGAAGCTGTAGTCCTCGCCTTCCTGGTCTACCTTTTCACCACGACGGTCTTCATCCAGACTAGCGTGCTGTTTGGCCTTCCCGTCGCCCTGCACGCCGCGATAAGTTCGGTCGAGAGTGCCACCGGCTTGCTGGGGTTCGGGGGCGGGTCCAGACCAAGGGAACTGGCAGGAATACTCGGTTTCATCTTTGGGGTGCTCTCTGCCCCTGGCGGAAGGATGAAGCTCGACCGGGTGGGGGTACTCGCCTTCGCAGGGCTCGTCGTTTACGTCGCAACAGACCCCTTGACTCTCGGCAAGATCTTCTATGGCCTGGTCCTCAACATAGCAACGAGCGAGTCAGGAGGAGCCTCTGGATTGGTCTTGCAGGAGACGATAAGGCTCTTCCTTGGACAGACGATGAGTTTCTTCGGCAACAACGTTTCTAACTTGTACTTAATGTCCCACGGAGCTGTTTTGTTCTACGCTGCGGCAGTGCCCTTTGCAGTCTTTTCTAGGGTGGGGAAGACGACTTCCACGTTTCTGCTATTGTTCTCTTCTTTCGCCGCCTCTGTTGGATTCATCAGGACCGCGGACCTCAACCCTATCGAGTCTTTAGCCTCGGCGCTGCCGGGAATCGCCCTCGGCCTCTTCCTTGCCGGTCTCTTTCTGCTCGCAAGCCTGGCCGAGGCGAGACTGAGGAAGCTGATAACTTGAGCGGCAAAGAGCAAGCCAACTTAACAAGAAGGTCGCCGTCGTGTCGACCAGTCCGTGGATGATTCGTCCTGCTAAGAGTTTGCTACGTTGCACCAGATGTGCCTATCCCGCAGACTAGGGGGGCTTCGACTCATGTCTTTGAACTTGCGCGAGCTCTTAGACGGCTCGGTGACGAAGTCCACGTCGTCTGCAGACGAGAAGCGTCTCAGAAGAGCGAAGAAACCATCTCCGGGGTGCACTTTCACCGGGTGTATAGGGGCATGATGGGGCCTGTCTCGAGGTCGGGGCCCAGGGCGGGCATTGATTCCGAGTCGCAAGGCCTGGGCGCCATCTCCTACTACCTCTACCTCAGGAGCGCTTACGCCCTCTTCGCGGGGCTAGTTGCCTCGCGGCTGGCGAAAGACCACGACTTGCAAGTGATTCTCGAAAGGGAGAGTGCATTCGGGGCGGGGGCAATCGCTTCCATCATCTCGCACAAGCCGATGATTCTGGAGATGATAGGTCCGAGATACAGCCGGTTGTCTGCGACGGTCTGCTCGAAAGTTCTGGCTTACAACGAAAAGATGATTCCAGATGGCGCGATGGGCAAGACAGTTTTTGTCAAGGCGGCGGTCAATCCAGACCTCTTCAAACCTGACCAAAAAGCGCGGGAAAGCATCAGAGCGCGGCTCGGCCTCGATGGGTCGATCGTAGTAGGTTACGTGGGAACGTTCCAATCGTGGCACGGGCTGGACGACCTAATCGAAGCGGCGAGAATCCTGCTTCGGTCGAATCACCGCTTCAAGTTCCTGTTTGTCGGGCCTATCCCAGCGAATATTAAATCCTCGATAGACTCGGAGCTCGCCGAGTCCCTCATTTTCGCGGGAACCGTTCCCTACGAGTCGGTCCCTGACTACGTTAATGCCTCGGACATTGCAGTGGCGCCTTACAACATACAGAACTCATCGAGGCGGGACAAAGGAATCGGGTCCCCCCTTAAGGTGCTGGAATACATGGCGTGCGGAAAGCCGGTGGTTGGAAGCTCCCTCCCCCAAGTAGCTGAAATCGTCGTTGACGGCGAGACCGGATTTCTGTTCCCCCAGGGAGAGCCAAAACTCTTGGCGGCGAGGATAACCGAGCTGGCGAACAACCCGGAATTGAGAGACGAGATGGGCAGAGCAGGTCTTGAAAAGGTCCGTCTATATTCCTGGCTATCATTCGCTAGCCGACTACAAGTATTGCTCGAGGACTGCGTCAATTCGCAGCGCAGCTGACTGAGGTCGGGACACCCTTGGTAGACGAACCTATGGCGATACAGCTGCTGGACTTAAGGAAGACGTACAAGGTGTTCAGGAACCTGCGTGAAGGGTCGGGAGCCACTGTGTCATTCGTCAATTTCTTCCGGATTTTGTTCGGACTTGGAGGCCAGAGGACCGTGGCTTTGGATTCGGTGTCTTTCTCCGTTAAGAAAGGGGAAGTCTTTGGATTGCTCGGGCCGAACGGGGCGGGGAAGACCACGATGCTTAAGATACTCTCCACACTTGTTCTCCCCGACTCCGGGAAGGCCTATGTCGAGGGGATCGACGTAACGAGAAGGCCGCGGGAAACAGTCAAGCGTCTCCAGTCGGTTTTTGCCGAGAGCCAAGGTTTCGAAAGGAGGTTGACTGGGAGAGAGAACCTGGAGTTCTTCGCCACTCTGCTCGGTCTCCCCAAAAAGCAGGCCAAGGCGAGAATTGACGAACTCCTTACTTTCACCGGGATGACCGACCGGGCCGACGTGATGTTCCAGCGATACTCAACGGGGATGGCTCGAAGACTCCTTGTCTGCCGTGCTCTGCTCTCGAACGCTTCGGTACTACTGTTCGACGAACCCACAGCCGCGCTTGATCCAATCGCGGCCGCCGATTTCAGGAAGCTTATCCGGCATGACCTGGCCGACAAGGAAGGGAAGACGATTCTGCTCGCCACTCACAATTTGTGGGAGGCTGAACAGATCTGCGACAGAATCGCCGTGGTCCGCAAAGGTCGCATTCTCGCCGTTGGGACGCCTGAAGAAATCAAGAAGAACGTCTCCGACCGCGTGAACCTTTCTTTGATTGTCCTGAACTACTCCCCGCAAGCGGCGAAGACTGTGACCGAGGCAATCCTCGCCGTCAGGGGAGTCCTCGGTATCGAGATTCTCGAGGACCGGGACCACGAAGGAAGCACTAGGCTCAACATCGAGGGAGTCAAAGGGTTGAACTACAATGTGATTTTCCAGAAACTTTCCTCACTCAACCTTGAGGTCACCTCACTCGAGTCGTCTCAACCCTCGCTTGAAGACGCATTCTTGAAGTTGAACTTGGAGGCGGCCGCATAGTGGAATCCCCAGTAGAATTGGGGAAGGTCTGGGCGATGACGAGGCGCGACATGAACAAGTGGGCCACCTATAAGACGCAAGCGACGACGAGTATTCTTGGAGGCCTCCTTGGCATAGTTAGCTGGGGGCTAAACGCCACGTTCGTGAACCGGCTGGTGCCAGATTACAACACAAACTACGTCTCGTTCCTGATAGTCGGGGTACTGATTTCAAGCCTGATTCTTCCACTCTCCCAAGGAATCCAAGGGAGCGTGAGCCCATTCACGCTAGAATCCATTTTGATGACGGGGCTGAAAGCTCCCACTTTCATCCTCGGAACCGTGCTTTGGCCTTACATCCTATCAGTGGTGCTCTTCCTCCCACAGCTGGTCGTTGGGATTGTGTACTTCCACGCCACACTGAGCGTCAACCCGGTCAGTTTCGTCCTGGCGCTGGTGATCTCGACGACCATAGTCTTCTCCATTGCAATGGTATCCACTGCTTTCAGAATCGTGACCAAGACCAGCGACCCAGTAAGCTGGTCTCTCGCCATTGCAGCATCGCTCTTCTCAGGGATGACATTCCCCGTATCACACCTGAACGATTATGTTCCAGGTCTTTCGACCGTCTCTTGGTTTCTCCCCCAGACTTGGGTGTACCATATAGTCAGGTTGTCCACTCTTGAGAACGCCTCCATTCTTGATGCGAACATCGCCATCAGTTTCCTGATTGCGATGATCTTCGCAGTGGTACTCCTTCCACTGGCCTTCTACGTCTTTCGATGGGGGCTGAACAGGGCGAAGAGGGACGGCACGCTGGGACACTTCTAGGGACAAGAAGCATATTGATCAAGTACAGCATCTGCATAACGCACTATAACAACAACGGGACGGTAAGGGGTTCTCTCGACAGCTTGCTCGATCAACTGGACGACACTTTCGAAGTTGTAGTGGTGGACAACATGAGCAACGACGGTTCCCAACTTGTCCTCGAGGAGTACGGGAAAATGGGGGCGATAAGGCTCATCAGCGCGAAGTGCTCTCGGGGAAAAGGGAGGCAAATCGCTTTCTTGAACTCCGTTGGAGACTACGTGGTTTCGAACATGGACATGGATGAGGTCTTCAAGCCTACTCTTGCAAGCTTCCTAACTTTCTATCACAACCGGTGCGAGGGGAACGTTTTGGCGGTAATACCGAGGGAGGGGGGGCGGGGCCCGAACATCACGGTAGCTCCCCGAGCAGTCCTCTCTGAGATTGGAGGCTGGAGAGACTTGCAGTACGGAGAGGACTGGGATGTTTGGAGTAGGGCGGCCGCGTTTGGAAAGTACTCGTGGACGGTTTTCCCTCTGGTTGACAGGTCGAGCAAGCACGAGAGAAGACAAACGAAAGCTGGGAAGTTCAAGTACCGTTTTGGAAAGTACCGTGACGAGTTGAGACTGGGTAGAGACGTGTTAAGTAAGGAAGAAAAGGTCACCTCGACGCAAAGAGCGGCTCTCCTCTTGGCTAGACTGGCGCTACCGTTTTACGAATCCTACGCCAATGACTTCAACAAAACGTTCGACTGCGCAGAATCGCGACATTTCGTCGACCGAAACACTCTGACAGAGCGCGAGGCGAAAGCCGCATGAAGCAAGTCGTGGCGAGCGCGGGGAAGGTCACGGTCGTTGACGTCCCAGCGCCGACCTGCGGCGACGGTGAAGTGCTAGTCAAGTCTTCCTTTTCATTGATCAGCACTGGGACTGAGAGCTGGACGATTGAGGCAACGGAGCCTCTTAACACCCGCCAACTCGTGGGAAACCGGTCGAAGCTTCGGAAGGCGGTCGACTTGACCACGAATGTCTGGAAGACGGAAGGGCTGGGTGGCGTGGCTGACTACGTCAAGTTCGTCAGGAACCCTCAGGTCCCGTTGGGGTACAGCGTTTCTGGCGTCGTCGTGCAAATCGGTAAGAGCGTAGTCGACGTCGTCGTCGGAGACACGGTCGCGTGTGCGGGGGAGGGGAAGGCCTGCCACGCGGAATTCGTCGCCGTCCCTCGAAACCTTCTCGCCAAACTTCCCGCCGGGGTCGACACCCAGGACGCAGCCTTCGGTACGGTCGGGGCCATCGCGCTTCACGGGTTTAGGCGAAGCGGAGCTCAGATTGGGGAGACGGTCGGAGTCATCGGGGCTGGGCTGGTGGGGAACCTCATAGTGCAGATAGCAAAAGCCGCCGGGTGCAGAGTCATCGCGATTGACACTAGGGAGGACAGGCTGGACCTTGCACGACATGTAGGGGCTGACCTGACCATTCCGTCATCGGACCAGCGTTTGGCCGAACACGTTCTAAACTTCAGTGGTGGGAAGGGTCTTGACAGCGTTATCGTCTGCGCCGCCACGGACAAGAGCGACCCAGTCAACCTCGCTTCCAAACTCGCCCGAGACAGGGCCAGTGTCACCGTTGTCGGAAGGGTAGGAATGGATTTTGAACGCAAGGACTACTTCCAGAAGGAACTCGACATAGTGATGTCCCGTTCGCTAGGTCCAGGAAGGTACGACCCGTCATACGAGATGAAAGGAGTTGACTACCCCGTCGGGTACGTCAGGTGGACCCTCGCGAGGAATGTGGAAGGCTTTCTCATGCTGCTAGCTGAAAAGAAGGTGAATGTGAAGGACCTCGTCGCGGGAGTGTATCCAGTTGAGGAAGCAAGTTCAGCGTATTCGTCGCTCAGGGGGAGCTCAAAAGTGGCTGTGCTCCTGAGATATCCAGAAGCTACGGCAAGAGAGGAGCCCGCCCGGTCGGGGGTCCTAGTCCAGAGGAAGTCGAAAGCGCAGGTCCAGGTTGCCCTCGTCGGTCCAGGGAACTTCGCAAAGGAAATCATGATACCAGCCCTCAGGCGCAACCCCGCTTTCAACCTCAGATGGATTGTGTCTTCGAACCCGCTCAATGCCAAGCGATTAGGAGAGAGATATCGATTCGAAAAATACGGGACGGAGTATCTCGAAGTGCTCAAGGACGACGACCTCGACCTTGTCATCATCGCGACCCCGAACAACATGCACCACTTGATGCTCGTCGACGCGGCTAAGGCAGGGAAGGCCGCGTTTGTGGAGAAACCGCTCTGCATCAGCGAGGAACAGCTTGCGGACATCGTGAAGGTTCAGAATGAAACGGGAACTCCAATCATCGTGGGTTTCAACCGAAGATACTCCCCTCTGGCACTGAAGCTCAGAGAGGAAATGGACAAACTGGATGGGCCATTCCTGATCAATTACAGGGTCAATGCGGACTACATCCTTCCGTCGCGGTGGGTCCAAGACCCAGAGGTAGGCGGAGGAAGGATCATCGCCGAGTGCTGCCACTTCTTCGACCTCTTCAACTTCCTTCTTCGTTCCAGAAACCCCGAAGTCCAGGTGAGCTCCACGTCGGTGACAGATTCAACGACGGTGACACGAGACAACCTGGTGGCCGTCCTCAAGTATCAGAACGGGTCGGTCGCCTCTCTTACATATTCGGCTTTGGGCAACAGGAGCATGGAAAGGGAACGGTTGGAAGTCTTCGGGCAGGGAACGGCTTTCGTTCTTGACGATTTCAAGACCCTGGAAGTTTTCGAGCCATCCGGGGTCAGAAGGTTCTCAAAAGGTTCCCCCGACAAAGGGCATGCCGCAGAACTCGTCGAGGTTGAGAAGCTCTTGAGAGGGAAGCCGTCGAGCGCGATTCCCTTCGAGGAGGCGGTGGAATCCACGCGACTGACTTTCACCGTGGAAGCGTTGGCCAGGGGTCAAACCGGCCGGACAAACGAGGCTCCGGCCAACTAGCCTTGCCAGCCCCCGTGGGGAAAACGGGCCCTCCCAGGGCCAGCGTGATAATCACTGCATACAACAACGGCGACGCTCTTGGGGAGTGTCTCTCGGCGCTCTCGAGGCAAAGTTATCGAGAGAAAGAGATCGTAATCGTTCTGGATACATCGTCTTCCGACAACACCGCGAACGTGGTCGAGTCCTTCGCCCTCTCTTTCCCTTCGTGCAGAGTGATAAAGTGCGAGGGGGTCGGAAGGTCTCAAGCTAGAAACATCGGTTGGCGCGGTTGCGACAGCGAGATCATCATGTTTGCCGACGGAGACGACACGTACGAACCTGAATACTTGAGCAGGGCTGTCGCCTCACTGGACTCGGATGAGGAGGCGGGCGGGGTCTGTCTCGGTGGGACGGCGTTGGCCTCGGGAAGCCCCGCCCTTCAGAGGTATTACAGGGCTTTCGGGGGGACCGATGCGAGGTTCCGTCAGAACTCGCAGTCCGACCCTGGCTGGGCCTGGGTTTACCGGCGTAAGTGCCTGGAAGAGGTCGGAGGGTTTGACGAGACCCTCGCCCAGGCCGAAGACAAGGACCTTTGCAGCAGGGTCAAGAAGGCTGGCTACAGAATAGCCTACGTGGGGGGCGTCAACTGGTACCACCGAAAACCCGGGACATACCCCAGGCTGATACGGAAGGAGGTCGCGAGCGGGCGACGGCGAGTTGTGTTCGAAGCCAAGAGAAAGGACCTTAGTTCCCTGACGAAGAGCCTCCTGCCATTCGCTTTCCTGCTACTGGTTCTCGTGGCGATCCCAATCGCGGGCCTGGTGTACTCTCTGGCTCTCATACTACTTGGCACGGCAGGGTACCTCCTGGCTTCGCTCTCCAGACATCGCAGCCACTCCGGCTCCCTCGTTGACGCGCTTGTTTCGGCACCGATTGCGCTAACGGCCAGGATAGCCTTCAGCTCCGGGGTCGTCTATGGGCTGATAGTGCTCTCTCTAGCTAGGAGCGGGATTAGTCATCCTGACCTCGGCAGGTTTTGAGTGACGAACCGATTGCATTTCGACTCAATGAAAGAGAGTCGGCTTCCGTCCCCGGAGCGTCCGTTTAGAACGAGGCCAAGGCCCATTGATTAGAAAAGTTTGCAGGCTGGCGTGGGACTATCCATACAAAGGGCTATCGACCTTCGGCCTCCAGCCGGTGTTCGTGGGTCTCTCCGAGGCCCAAGTCAAGCAGGGGTATGAAGTGCACGTGATAGCCCTGAGGAACGGAGAACCGTCAGAGGAAGTATGCAGGGGGGTGCACGTCCACCGTGTCCCCGCCCCGTTCAATGTTAATTCAATAAGAATGATTCGAAAGATCGTGGGGACCGACCCGGAGTGGGTGGTCCATTCACACGCGACCTGCGGAGTCGCGCTTGCCGCGTCCAAGTACATCAGACGCTTCCCGCTCGTGTGCCACGTTCACGGTACTTCGCGCTCCCACCACACGCCGCTCAAGGTTAAGAGCGGGGAGCTGAGTGTAGACTACGATTCGCTGTCCGTCAATTATCACATGTTCCGGGAAAGAATCTTCTGGTCCAGCGCTGACAGGGTGCTTACCGTCAGTGCTGCCTCCAAAGAAGACGTCACCGGCTTCTACCGACTCCCAGAGAGCATGGTCAAAGTCGTCTACAACGGCGTTGACGCCGACCTCTTCCACCCCGGCATTCCCCCCGTGCTGCCCGAGCGAATCGCTAACCTTCAGGGGAAAAGGATTATCCTCTACGCCGGTCACTTTGGCCTGAGGAAAGGAATCTTCTTCCTGGTGCGGGCAATGGCAATGGTGAAGAAGGAAGTCCCCGATGCCCACCTCGTTTGCATCGGAGGGGCGCCGAAATGGCTGAAAGGCATGGACTATTTGTCTATCCTGAGAAAGACCGCTGAATCAGCCGGCGTCGTTGATTCTGTGACCTTTCTTGACGCCGTCCCCAACCCCGACCTTGTCAACTATTACTCGTCCTCGGAGGTTTTCGCCCTGCCTTCCTATTACGAGACCTTCTCGAAGGTCGCCGTGGAGGCAATGGCTTGCGGCAAGCCGGTCGTGGCCACAGATGCCGGAGGACTCCGCGAGGTCGTGGACCAGAATCAGTCCGGCATTCTCGTCCATTTTGGATCACCGAGCGAGCTCGCCAGAGCAATCATATCAATCATGCAGGATGGCAAAATGGCGAAGGAGATGGGCAGACGGGGGAGGGAGAAGGTAGAGGCCATGTTCACCTGGGATAAAGTGGCAAACAGGGTGACGGGCGTCTACGACGAGCTCTCGCATCGAAGACCGTAGGCAGGTTGAACCAGCCTCGGCCGGCATAGTGGTCGTCCTTTCTCCCCACTCGGATGATGCACCACTTTCCGTCGGGGGAACGATACCCCGCCTCGGGGCAAACCACAAAGTCATTGTCTACATCATCTTTGGCTTATCGCGATTCACCCGCTTTCGGAGGTTCAGGAACAGAGTAGCGGTCACCGCCTACAGGTGGACTGAAGAAAGGATGTCGTCGTTGGTGCTTGGCTACCAAGTTCGCTACTTCGCCTTCCCTGACTCTTCAGCCAGGGCGGCTGATCGGAATGGCCCTTCAAATCACCTGCCTGGTGTGAGGGAAACACTTCTTAGCCATCTAGCGAACGATAGACCCGAGACCATTCTCTGCCCGCTCGGGGTAGGCAACCATCCGGACCACGTCACGCTAGCTCGCACCATCGTCGATCTCATGCTAGCAGGCGTCGTCAAGACATCTACTTGCAGGTTCTACGAGGACTTACCCTATTCGACATTCTATGATACGACCCCCAGCGTCAAAAGCATCGAGAAGGCGCTCTCTATGAAAATGGGTCCCGTATTGATTGACGTGACGAAGACAATCGCTTCGAAAATCTCGGCGCTCAAGATCTACAAATCCCAACTAAGGTCAAGCAACATTTCCAGGGTAGAGGATTATGCTCGGACGCTTGCTGAAGAAGAGACGAAGGGGAGCCCCCACTATCATGAACGGGAGTGGGTCATCGCCTCTTGACGCATACCCAGATCATTGACAGGCGAAAACGTGGACCTCCGGGCCAAGTCGGCGGCCTTGAGAGGTGATTGACTATTCCTGAAATCTCCGTAATAATGCCTAACTTCAACAAAGGAAGGTATGTGTCCTCCGCGATAGATAGTGTCCTATCGCAGACTCTTGGCGACTTAGAACTGATCATCGTGGACGACGGGTCGACTGACGGGTCTCTCAAGATTGTAGAAGACTATGTCGAAAAAGATGTACGTGTTCAACTGATCAAGCATGCGAGTAATCTAGGAGCCGCACGCTCGCGGAACGAGGGGTTGCGCGCAGCGAAATCTGAGGTGATAAGCTTCTTGGACTCTGACGATTTGTACGCTCCGGACAAGCTCAGCGAACAGATGGCAGCTCTGCAGAGAGAAGTACACCCATGTGTCGTTTATTGTGATTGGTGGGGCATGGATGGCGAAGGGATTGTAAGGCGGGCGACCCACGACGACTACTTGCACAGGAACGGAATGATATTGGGCGATCTGCTCACTAGGAGTTTCAACGCCAACGCCCTTATCATGGCTCCGAGTTCTTGTTTCAAGGCAGTAGGATTCTACGATGAGTCGTTGGTGTGCAACGAAGATTATGACCTGGTCCTGCGTCTCGCGGCGAAATTCCCCTTCAGATATGTTCCCCGTCCTTTGTACGGATACCGCATCTACGGGGGCAACACTCTCGAAAGGGTCCCAAGACGCCTGCGTTACAATCTACGGGCGAGCGTCGTTGAAAGGAACTTTCTCGAGAACGAGTCGGTCTTTGATTCACAAACGAAAGTCAAGATCATGCGAAACATGCTAGGCGCTTACGCAGCGGCCCGAAACTACAGGAAGTTGGCTCGTCACGGGCTCGGGAGCAGGCTGGGTATCAGCGAGCTGGCAAGGCTAGGATTGCGTAGCCGAAAAGTACAGACTGTATTTGGTTCACGTGAGAGCCCCAACAGCCCGCACTGAGGCGACACATCCATGACAGAGCCGCTGAATGTCGTCAGTAGTGTTGTTCGGCAGGTAAGTTGGATTATCCTCGAGCCAGGGAGACGCTGGCTAGATTCAGGAAGGCGTGAGAGGTTCTTCCAGCAATTGCCCTTTCTTCAGAGAAATCATTCCTTGGGATTGTGAATTAGTGCGAGTGACTAGGAATAGCACCATATGCTTGTAGGGTGGCAACCGCGATTCTTTCCCATGTGTACTTTCCAACAACGGCTGCTCTCCCCCTTTCCCCGAGCTTCCGAGCCAAATCTTCGTCCGCACAAAGTGAGCAAAGAGCTTCAGCGAGCGCAGGAGCATCGCCAGGGGGAACAAGCAATCCTGTTCGCGTATCTTCAACAACCTCTGGGATCCCTCCGGTGTTTGAGGCGACAACGGGGCGCCCCGCGCTCATTGCTTCAAGAGGCACTATCCCCATCGGCTCATACGTGCTGGGAACTGCAACAACATCGCTTAGTGCATAGTAGAGCGGCAGGTCCTCCTGAGGCACCAAGCCGGGAAAGACGACTCTTTGGGTGAGCTCTAGCTTCTGAGTCTGAGATCTCAGTCCTCCCTCCATCTCCCCCCGTCCACAAATGACAAGGGCGAGTTCTGGAAAGGTCTTGACGGCGAGAGCGAACGCATCCAGAAGATGTTGGACCCCTTTTCTGGGCGCGAGACGCCCCACGTACAGAACAACTTTCTTGTTCGTAAGCCCCAATCTCCGCCTAAGCGGCGTCGGATCGATCGCGGGGTTGAAGAAATCAATGTCGACGCCATTGTACACCGTGTACTGGCGCGAGGGCCTCTCGCCGACGAACTTCGAAAACCTGTGCCTAACAAAATCGGAGACAGATATCAGGGCGTCGTAATGACGGAGGGCGTGTCTCATCAAATATCTCTTGCTAGGACTGCTGTACCAATATGGCGGGGTAAAACCGTGCGCCGTACACACGCATGCACCCCTGATGGTGCGCGATGCCAAGAAACCCGATATCACAGACGAAATACTCTTCAGACCTTGGACGTGAATAATGTCAAAGCCGTTGAGCAGCTTGGCGAGGTAGTATCCCGTCGCGGGGATCGTGGACTGATCGACCAGAGGAATAACAGTAACCTCGTGACCTTGTCGCCGAAACTCTTTCGACAGCTGGCGAGTGTTCACGCTGATCCCACCTATCGGCTTGTAAGTGCTCACGAAAGCTATCCTCATACCGCCCAGTCCTCCGCTTCTCGGTTCTCCTTAAACAACTTCTGTGGCGTCCGGCCGTCAGAACACCGGGGCGTGGGGTCGGAATCTTGGCAGTCTTTAACTAGATTCCCGCTGGAGACGCCGAGACCTTGATTGAAAGGCGAAGCTTGCTTGGGACTACTTTGCTACTTATTCTGATATTTGCAGCCATAATTGACACCGCCGCGACACCTGCCACCGCGTCCCCCCCTTCAAGTAGGAGATTTGGCTTTGGGTACGTAGATCCCGCATGTCTCGAGTCATGTGGAAACTACCCAAGTCATTACTCGGCTGATACATTCTTCAACGCCATGTTCCTGACTCCGCCGTATCCATCCACTGTGATGTTCATCATGGTATCAAATGACGAGTTTGCGAGCGGCTCGGTTATTTCTTTCCTTAGCAGAGTGATGCAACTGTCGTCTCAATATCCGAGCATCCAACTTGGGTACGAAATTGCTTTCGACCCAACACTGTCGTCTTCTTGGGTCGACGTGAACGCCTTTCTGACTGCGATGTCCTCGAGCCCTTACAAACAAACCGTGGGATTCGTGGGTGTCGACATAGAGCACTTCGCGTGGGGGACTCCGATAAACAGTTCGCAAGAGATGAATTATCTTACACTGCTTCAGACCGCGATAAACAACGACGGGTTCTCGATGGTAAACCTCTATCCACAGGCACTGTCCCTTGGGGTCCCTTACATCGGGTCTTGGTTGCAAGAGACTACCTATCCACAAGGCGACAATGAAGCGGCTCTTGGCCTCGGCTCCGGGACTTCTTATACTGTGGGCGAGGCTGTGGGTCTAGACAGTTATCAACCCTTCCCAAGTCCGGGTTGCACAGGGGCTTATGGCGGGTCTTACCCAGGTTGGTCGACGATCCCCTATGCTGAAGGATTCGCCGGCGCTGGCTACAACGACTCCGTACCATGTTCTAATGTCGTAACGCACCATGGGTATCCGGCTACCATCGACCAGGCGCTCTCTATCGAAGGTCAAGTTCCGCTTCAGAATGGCCAGTGGATATTTCTCAACGCCGGGAACTCAGGAAGCGAGTTCTTGGGACCGGTCAACGGTTCCATAAAGCCAGCCACATTTCTTGGCGTTTCCAATCAGACGACTTTCGCACTCTGGGATAGTCCCGTGTTCAGGCATGATGTGACGGAATGGATTCAGGCGAACCCTGGATTCTACTTGCTGGGTAATGAAGCGCCGCCGTCGACCTCAACCTTGTCAAGCAGCTCATCGACGAATTCCAGCATTTCGACCACTTCCTCCGCTTCCACACAAACCAACAGCACCACATCGCAAAGTTCAAGCTCAACCAGCTCGATCGCCCGGACTAGTTCAACTTCGCACACGATAAGAAGCTCATCAAGCAGCGCAACCGTAAGCACAACCTTCAGCAGCACAGGCCAAACAACCTCCTCGACTAGAAACCAGAGTTCCAGCGGGGGGTCGCGAGGGGACAATCCTCTCACGATCGGGGCAGTATTGGGCGGAGCCTCTGCAGTGCTTGTTTGGCTCGTTGCCGTTCCAGTTTGGCTTCTTCGGGGAAAGCCGAAACGATGATACAATTATCCCAGAATCCCGGAGAGTTCTGCAGAACGCAGGATTTGCTGTCTTCCGTTCGCACAGGAGTTAGGTAATTCATTGATCTGGAACAATAGTTCTCAATCCAACGTGTCGCCAAATCGACAAGGGCGGAACAGCGCAGGCCTTCGTAACCGAACCTCTGAGTTCATTCTCTTCGCCCTCGAGGGATAGTCTAGTTGGTCACAGTTCTTGGAGTGAATGTAGGTCATGATAGTTCAGCAGCACTGGTCGAGGACGGAAGGGTGATTGGTGCAGTTGAGGAAGAGAGATTTGTTGATGTCAAACATTACAAGGGGCCGCCCATTAACTCGCTGAATTATGTGCTGAGCTTAACTGATCCAGACGAAATTGACCTCGTCGCGATAGACGGGTTAATCCTGTATGCTTTTCGGGAAGCAAGAAGACTCTACCCCGCCTCGGTCGAGGGGCAAGCCGCACTCTCCATCCTTGGGAAAATGGCACGGAATTGGAACGACAATGCGGCGCTTCACTTCCTCCTTAGGGCTGCCGCCAAGATGATGGGGAAGCCTTTGTCACACTTATCCGAACTCGAGCCGGCGCTCCAGCGTTTCAAGGACAAGATCGTTCTTGTGGAGCATCACCATGCGCATGCGATGACGGCGTATTGCACGAAGCCTTGGCAAGAAGACACTCTTGTGCTCACACTGGACATGTACGGAGACGGCCTTTGCGCCTCGGTGAATGTCGGTCGCGGCGGTAACCTCACCCGCGTTGCGAGCAGCAAAGGCGATGCAAGTTTGGGTCTCCTGTACACGCGAGTCACGAAAATGCTTGGCCTGAAGCCAGAGGAAGACGAGTACAAGGTCATGGGACTGGCGCCGTATGGGAGGCCTGATTCGGTCTTCAAGCTTCTTGAAGGCATCATCGAATTACCTAAAGGTGGCCTCAGTTTCGAAGGCGGGAGTCTCATGAAAGGGGAAGGCCGTGAGATTCACACGGAGTTTCTGCGACGAAGGTTGGCGGGGGAACGATTTGACAACATCGCCGCAGGGGTTCAGAGTCTTTTGGAGCGTTTGGCATGTAATTGGGTGGAAAACTGCGTCAAGCATACCGGGATTTCTCGAGTGGCAGGCGCGGGGGGTGTGTTCCTCAACGTCAAGATGAACCAGGCAATAAAGCAGCTTGGGAGTGTTGACGACCTATTCGTTTATCCCGTCTCGACTGATTCGGGAGGCGCAATCGGCGCCGCCCTCGAAGGATATCGATGGTTTTGTGAGAGAGATGGTCTGAAGCCGACATACACTCCGGTTTCTGACCTGTACCTGGGGCCTGAGTATAGCGATGAGCAGATAGCGCAAGCACTTCGGAGCGAAGGGCTTGAGGGAAGTGCCAAGCACCTAGACGACATTGATGCCGACGCGGCAGAGCTAGTGGCGAAGGGAAAAGTCGTCGGGCGATTCCGAGGGAGAGAGGAATTGGGCCCACGAGCCCTTGGGAACAGATCAATCCTGGCGAGGGCCGATGACCATCACATGATCAAGAGGATTAACGAGAAAGTGAAGCAGCGGACTTGGTGGATGCCTTTCGCGCCAACAATCCTTGAGCGAAGGTCAGATGAATACCTTGTCGACGGTTGTAGTGCTCCATACATGGTCCTCAGTTTTGACACGACTGAGAAGCGGCGAGAGATTGAGGCTGCAATTCATCCTTACGACCTCACGTGTCGCCCCCAGACTCTAGATAGGAAGTGGAATGAGGCCTACTACAGGCTATTGAGCGAATATGAAAAGATTACCGGGTTTGGAGGACTCTTGAACACATCCTTCAATCTGCACGGACACACAATGGTTCTGACGCCTGCGCAAGCCATTTGGACCTTCAAGAATTCCGGTTTGGACGCGCTCGCTTTGGGGAACTTCCTGCTCGAGAAGAATGGTTCGTAAAGACATGGGATTCAAGGCCTCTGCTTAATTCATCAGGGCCTTATCGCCAAGAAAGTTATAGGCAGCTGAAGATGGCCCGATATCTACTCTCAATGGCTAGTGAACGGGGTTGGAAATCTTACATAAATTGAATATTTTGCATGGAAATGGAGATTCCCATGCGCAATTTGAATTACATATGTTAAATCTATGCTTTTCCTTCATAAGAATGATATGGGCCGCGGGGAGCTCTGATTCGGGTTCCGTTTGGCATATCTTACCCGGAGAAGGGATCATTCTAGTCTCCAGAGGATCCTGTCTACGGGGTTCGTTCTGAGCCTGTTCATTTTTTCTACCGTCTTCACCTTCCCCTCCTTAGCTTCTGGCATTCGGAGCAGCATCGGCCTGGGCGCCGGCCCGCAATCCCTTGGGGCATCGTCGCCCGCTTCCTCTACCGAAAGAAGGTTCGGCTTTGGCTACCTGAACATCGGGGCGGTGAGGCAGTTCTACGACGCAACGACTTTCTTTAACGCCATGTTCCTGACGCCACCATATCCCTCGACGGCTCAATTCCAGCTAGGCGCACTCGGGGACGGGGTGACACTGGAATTTCAAGACCCGAACAACGTGAACTTTCTTCTCTCCGTGATGCAACAGGCTCAGCCTTATCCCAACATAAAGCTGGATCTCATCATCTTCTTCGACCTGGGCAACTCAGCCTCGTGGAACGCATTCAGCACGTTCCTCGACACCCTTGCAGCCAGTCCCGGGAAAAACGCAATCGGGCTTGTGGGTCTTGACGCCGAGCACATCAACATCGTCACCGATCATCCCCAGCCCTCCCCGAGTCAAGAGGACCAATACTACGCGCAGGCTCAGACCTGGATAAATCAGAGGGGTTTCGAAGCCGTCAACATCTATTCGCAGGGATACGAGGGAACGTCCAACAATAATCTCAAGTGGCTGGCAGTCACGAACTACCCTCACGGTGACTTTTCTTCCGCTCTAGACTTGGGGGTTGGCGACCCATACACCGTCGGCATTGACACTGGTCTCGACGCACAGCAGCCGTTTCCTCCTACGAGTTGCGCCGACATCAGTGTGTACAGCACCATTGTCTCTCCAGGCTGGAGCACCACGACACTGTGCGGCACACCCCCTACAATCAAGCAGGTCTTAGACAAGGACGCTGCGAACCCGCAACCGAACAGACGGTACTGCTTCATCCTGGCGGGCAATCTGGGAAGCACATTCGACGCTGGAGGGGGCCACATCCAACTTTTCACCGGAGTCTCTGGATTGACGACCCGCTTTCTCTGGGACCAAGCCGCCTTCAGACAGGAGGTAGCAAACTGGATCGCCAGTAACCCGAATACCTTCCTCACCAGCAACAGCGCGACTCAGACAAGTTCTTCGATTTCGTCTTCCACGTCGACCACCACGTCCACCACGTCGACCACCACGTCCACCACGTCGACCACCACGTCCACCACGACCTCGGCAACTTCATCTTCGTCTTCAACCGTGAACACTGGTGGCAATAGAGCCTTCCTTCGAATAAGAGCGCTTGACACAAATTCAGAATGGGTTATGACAAGTTACAACGCCCAACAGGTTTTGAGCATGATAAGTGACGCGTATGGAGGACGATCAGGTTTTACTCTTGATAGATATATCAATGATGCACAAAATCCGAATGCGTTAGTTCCGGTTTGTGGGAGTTGTGCACCTATGACTGTTTCACAGTTTTTGGCAGCATCTGGGCAGGCTTGTGGTGGTTGTATCATAACTCCTCGAATAAGCCTCAATGACTACGACGCGGGCACGATGTCATCTGCATCTTCAAACCTGCTGAGTCTTGGCTTCCAATACGTTTCTCTAGACGATTGGGGCGGATTCTGGAAAACACACACTTCAAGCGTCCAACAGCAAGTTCTTCAGGGTCTTTTGAATCAAGGTTGGAAAGGCTTTGGATTGAACGAGTGTGGGGACTACTCTTCCTCCTTTGGGCTAGCATCCTGGGCGATGATTTGCTTCTCGGGCAAACAAGGCTACACACCTATCGTTGCCCAGCTCAACGGCGTCAAAAGTGAGAGCAACATCCAGTATGTAATTGGGCAGATAGACTTCCCGAATCAAGCGACCGCCTTCTATGTTCAGCCATACGACACCGTAGCTAATTCCATAACGACAATAACGATGAACCAAAATCAATACGGCTATTCCTATCTCTACCTGGGGGTGCAGGGTCAATGGGATACAAACACAATGACAACTTCGAGTTCAGGGCCGTATCAGGGGAAAACGATATTCCAAGTCGAAAAGAGTTTGATGCCATCCACGCCAACGACCACGATGACGACGACATCCAGCACAAGCACTACATCCACGCCGAGCTCGACAACTTCGACCAGTTCGACAACCTTCACCAGCAGCACAAGCGCTAGCTCGACTTCTGGAGTGCCGTTCGTCGGCCTCTCGGTGTCGCCATCTTTCGGAACAGTGGGCCGAGGAGGAGCTATCTCGACCAGCCTGCTAGTGTCCGTCGGGGGTACAGGTCAAGAAGCCACGCTTTCTGCCGCAAACCTGCCTCCGGGCATCAGCGTGAGCTTCTCCCCTCCACAGGGCGGCTCAAGTTTCACATCAATTATGCAGGTTCAGGTCTCTCCGAGCGTTTCTTCAGGCACTTACTACATTACGATTCGCGCCTCCTCCGGTGGACTTACGAGTACCGCTTCATATGCCCTGTCCCTCTCAGCGAGCCACTCACATGAGACTCTTCTGGTGACCGCTCTCCCGCCCGACGGGGGGACGACGAGCCCATCGCCGAACAGCTACGAATTCGCGCCCAACGCCACCTTGTTGGCAATCGCTTACCCTGCCACAGGTTTCGCATTTGATCACTGGGCGCTCGATGGCAACTCTCTTGGAAACTCCCCACTAATCATAGTCAACGTCGGCCGCAATAACTCTGTCCTGGCCGCTATCTTCAGCCCACAGAACGTCAGTACACAGCCGGCTGCTGATGTGACCTTCCAGGCTCGCGGAGTGAGCGCTCCGGCGATTCTAGTTGATGGTAAAAGCTACTCTCTCCCGGCCGCGTTCTCGTGGCCGACGGGTTCTCGCCACAATATCTCGGCCTCATCGATCTCGAATTCTGAAGTGCGAGGACAGTTTCAGGGATGGACTGGATCCGTTCAGTCCAGCTCGGAGACACTCAGTTTAGCGGCAAGTCCCGGGATGTACATCGTCGCCAACTATCAGGCTCTGCTGCTGACGAAGCTGCTGTTCGTAGATTCGCGGGGGAACCAACTTTACCCCCAGAATGTGACGCTTCTCGGGCCCTCGGGGACCCTCACAGTTCTCGGAACCAGCCAACTCTGGCTCGTGTCGTGGGGGCATTATTTGATCCAAAGCGTCTCACTATCGGGGATTACGGTAGCCCCTAGTGTCGCGGCGGGAAACATCATCGTTACAGCATCTCCTGGAACTTATACCGTCCCCCTCCCCGTCCATGGAGTCCAGGTGAGGATAACTGACATCTTCGGTGAGCCCTTGATGGGCGCCGCGGTTTCAATTACCACGGGAGATGGACGCAGCATAACTTCCCACTCGGACGGCGATGGAGTCGCGCATTTCCCTCAATTTCCGCAGGGTCCTTTCACCGCACACGTCGATTACCTGGGACTCTCGTACGATGTTGTCCAGAATTCTGGGGGAGATACATTGAATGTTACAGTAGCACTCAGTTTTCCCCTCGCCGCGCTCCTTGTGCTTATGGCCTCTGGCGGAGCCTTCGCCCTATTCCGTAAGCTAAGGAACCGAATGAAGGAACAAGATTTCTCGTCATTCCTCCGGTCATTCGTCTGAATCGACAACGAAACCTCCACGCCCAACAAGCGCTGTGCCCGAGTCTGAACCAGCAGGCTTTACATCACGCCACTTGAGGCAGGCGCAAGGTCAAACCATCCTGGAAAGAATATTGCTTGTGACTTTCGACCCACCCGAGAACATCGGTGGAATTGAGGGGAGGTCAAAGAACTACGCGCGGGAGCTGAGGCGGAGAGGGTATTTCGTTGATGTGATGAGCCTATCCCCAAGCTACCCCCCGACCCGCGCCCTGACCGAGCCAGGCGTCACGACGCGGCTCAATTCATCCACATTACAAGCGCCGTCTTCCTTGGCCACCACGATCAGGATTGTCACCCGCGACGCCCTCACCACTGTTCTATTGGTTAGCGGTTCTCTGACGGTATTCGGGCTGACTCTCATGGCATTCTGCCGGATGAGCGGGCGACACACTGTCGCATTCCTCTACGGACGCGACATCTTGGTTGCACGGAATAGCGTGATTGGACGCGTGCTTCTTCTCTTTGCTCTAAGATTGGCAGACAACGTCGCGACTAATTCGAGGTTCACCTCGGGTCTTCTCCCGAAGGGGGGAAAGTACTTGCTCGTGTTCCCGGCCGTAGATCCTCGGATCCTTGACATGACCACGGCCACCCGACTGAACGATGACTCGGTGAGGATCCTCTTCGTGGGTCGCCTGGTCGAAAGGAAGGGCGCAGACCTGCTATTGAAGGTGTTCGGAGATCTGGTCACTCAAATCCCCAGGGCTAAGCTCGACATTGTGGGGGACGGACCCGAGTCCGGCTCCCTTAGGGATCTTGCCAGGAAGCTTGACGTCCAGGACAAAGTCAGCTTCCACGGTGCCCTTGTCGGGACACCGTTGTATGATTTGTTCGTCCTGTCAGACGTCCTGGTGATGCCTTCGAGGACGACGAAAGTAGATGTTGAAGGATTCGGGACCGTCTTTCTCGAAGCGGGGCTATTCGGCAAGCCATCAGTTGCGACTAGAACTGGTGGCATCCCCGAGGCGATACTAGATGAAGAGACGGGGCTGCTTGTGCCAGAAGACGACCCACGCGCCCTTGCAGGTGCCCTTCGGAGGATCTTAACCGACCAAGAGCTACGGCAAAGGCTCGGGGCGAGAGCCCGCGACCGGGCGGCGACTCAATTTAGCCTCGACAGGGCCATAGACGCGCTCGAGAAGGCAATAAGGGAATAGGAGGATCAGGGCCCAGTGAAATCGATGATCTGCCTCTTCGTCCATAGGTATCGTTGGGGTAGGCAGATACGTGGAGATGAGAGGGGTTTTCTTGAAAAGGCCAAAGTGTACAAGGCTAGGCGCGTAAGCCTACTTACGGTGGAGATGCACCCATCCTTCCAGCGCGACGCGAAGGAAAACGCCTACGTCTCTTTTGAAATTCGAGACTGTCGCCTTCCTCTTCGGAGTCCGCTTGACATGGCGGCTCTTCTCGTTAGGTCCGTTCCTCGACTTGCGTTTGTTGGTCTGGAAAGACCATCTGCGATTTATGCCTACAACCAGGACCCGGAGAATGTGGTCAGCGGCTATCTCCTCAAAGTCATATTGCGCAGGCCTCTTGTAATCGTTTATCACCACCTATCAGAAGATACCTTCGCATCTTTCCGGGATGGTTTTGCATCAAGGAGACAGAGGAAATACGGCTTGTTCAACTCTATCTGGCGTAGCATCGTACCGGCGGCGAACAGGTTCTCTGCGATTCGTGCGGACGCGCATCTTGCCCTCTCGGAGGCCACAAAGACGGATGTCGTCAAGTCGTTGGGAGTTCAGGACTGCGTAGTGGTCGGGAACGGGCTCGACCGCGAGAAGTTTAGAACCAAGAAGCGTGACCAAGTTTACGACGCAGTCTTCTTGGGACGCCTCGTCCCTCAAAAGGGGATTGACATCCTTCTCAAGAGCTGGTCCATCGTTCATGGGAAACTCCCCCAAGCCAAGCTGCTCCTAATGGGAGGAGGAGATCGGTCCGATCAACAGAAGTATCAGGCGATGGCTAAAGACCTCGGAATCGCCGACGCAGTGATTTTCAGGGGATTCGTGGGGGATAAGGAACTCGTCGAACTCCTGAACAGTTCGAAGGTTTTCGTCTTTCCGTCGAGAAGGGAGGGATTCGCACAAGCGGTTTCACAAGCAATGGGGTGCGGACTCTGCTGCGTGCTTTCAGACATCCCCTCTCTCAGGGATGTCTACGATGACGTCGCGTTGTTCGTCCCCCCCGAGAGACCAGATGAGCTGGCGGACACAGTTCTGTCAGTACTCGGTGACGATGAGAGACGAGCAAAGTTTGGTGCGCGCGCCAATGCGTATGTCCAGCGATTCGATTGGGAGAGGGTGGTGGAGAAGGAATCGGCTGAAATCTCCCTTTCCGTTCTTAATTACGGACCTGTGAGTGCGCCGACGAAGTGAGAACCTTGAGGGTCGCTCTTCTCTTCGACCGTGAGGCTCAGTTCCCCCCGACCTTTGACAACGTCAAGGGCTACTACGTTTCAAGGGAGATCATGCGACGGGGGATAGGCGTGAGCTGGATTCAGTTGGGAAGACAAGATGCAGTTTCCCGGGGGGATGGCATCCTTTTTGTGACCCTCGGAGTTCCCACCGTTAGAGTCGCAACGACTCTTCTCTCCGCGGCCCGAATACTCGCGTACTGCTTGCGGAGCGGGGTCCGGTTGGTGTACGTTGATGAGTGGCTCTTTTTCCGTCATGCCCCTTTTCGAAGACTGGCAACTGAGCTCGTATTGAGAGCTGCGGGGATCAGCGTCGTAATAGACCAGAGGGATCCGTATACCGACTTCGAGGTCGCAGAGGGAAGAATGAGGGAGGGGAGTGCTGAACAAAGGATTACCGCTCTTGAAGAGAAAGCAATGGTCTCACTTTCAAGCCTGCTGATCCTGCCTTCCCAGGCGTACGCAAGACGACTCATCGAGGAAGGCTTTCCCGCGAAAAAAATTGCTGGGTATTTCAGGGGTGTAGATACCAAACTATTCAGGTTGGACGTTGACGGAGGTGCAACTAGAAAACGTCTCGGGTTGGAAGGGAAGTTCGTGGTTGGGTGGTTCGGAATCATGCAACCGCATCGACTTATCAGAGAAGTACTTGTCCCGCTTGCCAAAGAGATGGGAAGTCTTGTCCCCATGGGCTATCTGGTCATCGGGGGGAAGGGGCCGCTAAAGAGCGAGTTCGCCCGACTCCATAAAGAGGCGCCAGAATCTGCGTTTGGCTATGTGGGATTGGTTCCTTACGATGAACTTCCTAGGTATCTGGCCGCGTGCGACGTCCTGCTCTGTCCATCGAGCACCAAGTCGAGGTTTTCGCGCCACAGCGCATGGCTCAAGATAACCGAGGCCTTGGCGGTAGGAAGACCAGTGATTGCCACGCGGACAGCAACCGCAGACCTTGATTTCAAAAACCTCCGCGGGGTAGTGTGGACGGGCTCGAGCCTGGAGGACTTCGAAAACAGCATTAGGCTTGCCTTTGAAACGTGGGACGTGCTCCGTGCCGATGCGAGAGAACAAGCGCTCCACATGTACGAGTTCGCTGTCGAATCGACAATTCCCCGTATCGTAGATCGGGTGTTGGAGACTCTGAGCTGAAATCTTGAGTGCAGTACGCCGGACCCATTATTCGGGAACAAGCCAGACGAGGCCCCCATTTCACCAAAGGATGGGAGTCACACCAATGATACGAACGGAGCCGCGGCTTGGACCTCAGGTGGGGACCAAACCATGTCAATGAAGGGGCTGCTTGATAGTCTTCGTCAGCCCTGGTTTGTTGCAGGGAAACTGGACCCGAGATTCAAGAGGTTACTCATCGCCCTTTCTGTCCTCGCGCTCCTGACACTGAATCTTCGCATCTTCCTCTCAGCTTATCCGTTGATGTCTGCGGGCGCATTGCCGGAGGAAACTTATTCCCTCGATTTCGGATCCTACTACACAGCGGCTTGGCGGCTCGTACACAATCCCGCCCAAATCTATACCCACGGCGCCGTAAACGGCGACTATTCGTTGGGCAAAGACCCGACTCAATTCAAGTATTTGCCTTACTTTTCCTTCTTCATGCTGCCCCTTCTTCTCATTGCCTACATCCCGGCGTTGGTCACGTGGAACGCCTTTCAGTTTCTACTCTTGCCGATTATTGCTCTGCTTCTTTACAGGTCCCTGAAACAGGTCAACATATTGGCGATTCTTGGAGTGTTGTGGATTGTCCTCCTTCAACCCCTTCCCTTCCCTCCTCAATTCACGATAAATTTGGGACATTTTTACGCCTCACAAAGCTACCACTGGCAGTGGGTTGAAGGTCAATCAAAAGTCTTTGTCACATTCCTGGTGATTGCATCTTACCACTTTGCCAAAAATCGCCGACCCTACCTCGCTGGGTTTCTATGTGGGCTCGCTTTCTTCGATCCCAGATTCGGCCTCTATGCACTTCCCCTCTTCTTGATCGCAAACCGAAGTCAACTTCGCAAGTTCTCAATTCTAACCACAGCGACCCTCGTCGCAGGCAACGCAATCCTTCTGTACGATGGGTTGGCGTCCAGTTTCCTCACCATGGTAGAGACTTCCGGAATCGAGACAAGCTATTTCGATTACACCTGGATACCTTTCTATGCAATCGTGGCTCTCACTGCCGTTGAAGGAATTGTCTTCTTACGCGGAGTCTGGCATATGAAAATCACCCGGGCGAGCGCATCAACTTTCCTTGATGCCCCGTCTCCATAAGACATATCGGTGCCCCACAGACTTGTTAGTAAACCACTTTGGGAACGGGCGGAGAGGTTAGAGCACATGTCACACTACGACATTCATGGCTTGTTGACCGTTGACGTTCAAGGTCCAAATTCCAAACTAGGCGATGTTCTGGACAGGACGCTGAATCCGTTCAAAGCGGGGGGAGCTGGTGCCGACATCTCATTCAAGCTCGGCTCTTATCCCTCGCTCGCCTGGGAGCCACAAGGAGCGACTGTTGGTGACAGACTGTTATACGACGCCAAGATGAAACAGACCTCTGTTTTCAGGCGGGGCCTCGGGATCCGGCCAAAGAAGGACGAGGTAGAATATGTAATTACTGGGGAGGTGAAGGACGCTGCAGAAGCCGTGGAAGTCTGCGTACCGACTCTTCCTCCGACGGAAGGCGGATTGCGTCGTCTCCTGAAGGAGCTCGCCCGTCGCCACTGGAGCCGAAGTCTACTGGCCCTGACAGGCAGCCCGCTGTTCGAACAGGAGCGCTTGGAACACCAAGCCGAGAGCATCTCGTTGGCGATCCTGGAGCCGTTCCTCTACTACCGACTGCCCGCCAGAAGCTGCTCCCTAGTTCACGCCTCGGCGCTCTCTTCGGAGGGCTCCGGTCTGCTAATAGTAGGTTCCGCCCGGGTGGGGAAGACGACCCTTGCCTTTCAGTTGGTCAGGAGGGGGTTCCTCTACTTCGGCGACGACCTATCAATATTGGCGAAAGACGGAAGTCTTCTATCGTACCCCAAGCCCATAAAACTGCAATCGCAACATCTCAAGGCGTTCCCGGAGCTGGCGGGGAAGCTCCCCCGAAGCGAGCTCCTCGACCTCCATCCTCGCCGCGCGCTGAGCGAAATATTGGAAGGTGCGAAAATCGGGGATCGCTGCCCCCTCCGCACCGTCATCCTCGTCAGAAAGGGCGTCGGGAACGATTTTTCTGTGGAAGAATTGGACAGAAACGACCTCGTAAGAGTTCTTGGCGTCGAGCTCTTCTGGGAATTCGCCGCAGCCCCGTGGCGACATAGTCAATATGTCTACTGTTCCTCCGCTGCGTTGGGCAACGATTTCATTGCCGAAGAGGCACTCCACCACAAGAAGATTGTTGACGTCCTTGAGAACGGGGTCAGCAGGGCGAGGCTATTCAGGATCAATGCGCCTTTGAACTACAGTGCTGCGGACTTGGAGGATGCCGTGTTGAGAGTATTATCATAGGCACGGGTACGAAGAGACACGACACCACGCGCCGATGCCGCCCGTGAAGGACAATCCGTTTTCAGTCTTTGCTGGCTTTTCTTCGGAACGGCCCTAGGGTCGCTCTTGCGGCGTTCCGCGCGACGATTTTCATGCCGGAGGAGCTTTTCAGACCCAGCTTCAGCTGTTTCTCCCGTTGCCCGGTTTCCGAATACAATCTGAGCAACTCCTTAACGACTTGACTACGCTGATCATCTCTCAGCAGACTACTTCCTTCCCGGAAATGCCTCTCGAGCACTGCAGCTTGGCTGAGCAACCGGCTTCTCCTGTCGAGGACGTTTTGAGTATTCCCGGGATGCTTTCTGTACCCGTAGAGCTTCTCATCAACATATTCGAACCGATAAGCACGCGCGAGCCGCAAGAGCAGGTCGTAGTCCTCAGCCCAGCTCAGGGACTCGTCGAACAGTCCCACTCGACCGAGACACTCTCGCGGCACAAGGACTGTGTGAATGTGCCCGAAGGCTCGCGTGATGAAGTCTCCAAAAATCATGCCGCTCCCGGCGCGCCGCTGCAGGCTACCTGGGGGAATCGTCTTCCCGTCGATGTCCAGCTTCCATCGGTCGCAATAAACGACGACCGGATCAGACTGGGCCCTGAGAATCGCCCACTGCTTCTCGAGCTTGTCGCGAGAGTAGAGGTCGTCTGAATCGAGGAATGCAATTGCTTCCCCCTTTGCTTCCCGGATCCCGATATTCCTGGAGGCTGAAACTCCTTTCCTAGCCTCTACAGCAATGACTCGGACCCTCGCGTCCCCCTCAGCGTATGACCGGGCGATTTTGACCGAGTCGTCCGTGGAGTGCCCGTCCACGATGATCAACTCCAGGTCGGTCATTGTTTGCCCTATGACGCTCTCGATCGCCTTCCCCAGGAACTCGGACTCGTTGAAGTTGGGCATGATCACCGTGACCCTAGGCTTGTTCGCCATCGAGCCGGGGAACCCCGCGCGTGGCTCTTATTCCTTAGCTAGCCGAGCCTCGGTGGTCAGCGGGCCTCAGGGCCTTGAATTCCCTTCGAGACGCCATAAACATCTGTCGTATCCTCTTAAGAATCGATTGTCTGAGGCGTCTCGGGCATAGCGTTGGCGAAGAATCCGAAGCACAGCGTCGCAGTGGTAGGGCTCGGTTACGTAGGGCTCTGCAGTGCCGTAGTCTTCGCGGACAGAGGAGCCCGTGTAAAAGGGCTTGAGATCGACAACGCGAGGTTGAGAAGGATCAGTCGCGGGGACCCGCCCATCCACGAGCCGGCCCTCGCAAGACTGCTCAAGAGGACCCTGAAGCGAGGGTCACTTTCGCTTACGTCCAATTATGATGAAGCTCTCCGCGACTCGGAAATGGTTTTCATCACCGTGGGGACGCCGAGTCGCCCCAACGGCGCAATTGATCTCCGGTTCGTCAAGGCCGCCGCCGCGAGCATCGGAAAGTCGTTGAGAGCCCTCGATCATAGTCTTGTTATCGTCAAGAGCACGGTCGTGCCTGGCACGACAGATGGCACCGTCAAGGCCCTCCTTGAGAAGAACTCGGGAAAGAAGGCCGGGACCGGATTCGGGTTGTGCGTCAATCCGGAATTCCTCAGGGAAGGTAGCGCAATCTGGGACTCGCTCCATCAATCGACCGTGCTTATCGGATCCTCAGACGCGGGATCGATTGAACTGCTCAGGGGATTCTACAGTCACCTGCATCTCGGAGGGTCTCACACACTGGTCACCTCTGCGACGAATGCCGAGTTCGTCAAGTATGCCGTGAACTCGTACCGAGCTGTTACCCTAAGTTTTCTGAACACGATTGCCAACCTCTGTTCCAGCACGCGGGGAGGAGACATCGGGTCAGTTTCCCGCGGGCTCGTCGAGATCGCCAAGCTTGACAAAAGGTACTCAAGAGCGGGAATCGGCTTCGGCGGGAGTTGCCTTACGAAGGACTCAAGGGCCCTAATCGCCCGAGCTCACGAGTTGGGGGAGGACGCGGAACTTCTCAAAGCGGCGTTGCGCGTTAACGAGAGGCAGCCGGACAGGACGGTGGAGCTTGCGGAACGCCTGGGGGGTTCCATAAGGGGGAAGAGGGTGACGTTGCTTGGCCTGTCATTCAAGGCAAACAGCGACGATTTGAGGGAGTCGAGAGCCATGCGCATCGCCGAGAAGCTGATTCAGGAAGGAGCGGTTCTCACGGTCTACGACCCAGAAGCGATGACGAAAGCGAGAGACGTGCTGGGATCGCGGGTAAGGTATGCGAGCTCCGCCAAGGCGTCACTCGAGAAGGCGGAATGTTGCATTGTCGGAACAGACTGGCAGGAGTTCAGAAGACTCACCGCCAGAGACTACAAGAGGCTCATGACGACGCCCCTGGTTGTCGACGGCAGGCGGATCTATACCCCGTCCTCTTTTGCACGGGCGGGCGTAGCCTACGCGAGAATCGGAAGCTCGGACTAGAGCCGGGAATGTCTGAGCTTCCATCGCTTGGTGAGTTGACATACTCATGAAGAACGCAGTAACTGGCGCAATCCGCGAAGCCCTGCAGGTCACCGCCGTCTTCATCGCTGTGGCTTTGGCCTTCACAATGGTCTCCGTCCTTACCAGCGATATCCACTTCAAGATAGGAATCTTCCGCCCCCTTTCCGCGATCCCCCCACACCTAGCCGCGCTCGCTGGCGTGGGCCTTGCCGTTGGAATTGTGGCCTGTCTGTTTTCGATGCGATTCAGCCTGAAGCTCATCCTGCTCTCGATAGTCCTCACGCTCTTGTTCGACCTGGACCACCTTCCCTCGGCCGTCGGGATTGCCCAGCCGATAAGGCCTGCCCACTCCCTACTATTTCTAGGGATTGTAATCCTCGCTGAGTTGGTAATCCTGAGGAAGCCACTCGGAACCGCTGCGCTAATCGGGGCAGCATTCCTGGGGCATATCGCCACCGACAGTGGCGTCTTTCCTCTCCTGTACCCGTTCTCCCTGCACTATTTCCAGCTCGGCTCGACCTATCCTTGGCTCTATTTGGCCGCGTTTGTCCTCGCGGCGATGGCCGGAGTCCTGACAAGGTTCCCGCCCCGGCTTCTCAACTTTTCAAACCGCTAATATACGACTCCCGCCATGACCGACCCATGAGAGCACCCCACACCCTACTGTCCTTTTCCCCGTCCAGAGTACCCTCTCTTCTGAGGCAGGGGAAAATGACGATCGCCGTGGTTGGACTCGGGAGAATCGGATTGCCAACGGCCGCAATCCTCTCCAAGGCTGGTGCACTCGTTCTAGGAGCTGACATTAATGAAGAAGTCGTGTCGTCCGTGAACCGAGGGAGATGCAAGTTTGTTGACGAACCGGGCCTTCCCCAGATGGTACGAGACCAGGTCAAGGCGGGAAGGTTGCAGGCAACGACCGACGTCAGAAGAGCAGTCTCACGCTCAGACATCAGCATTATCAGTGTCCCAACGCCCGTAGACGACAGGAAGACCCCTGACTACACGGCTGTGAAGGCCGCCTCAGCAACGATAGGGCACAGTCTCAGAAAGGGAAGCGTCGTGGTCGTCGAGAGCACTGTCGGTCCAGGGACAGTGGAGAACCTGATTCAGCCGATTCTTGAGGCGGAATCCGGGTTGAAAGCTGGGAAAGATTTTGGGCTTGCGAGCGCCCCGGAGCGCTCCGACCCGGGAAACATTTTGGGCAACATGGCGACGGTCCCAAGAGTTGTCGGGGCAACCGATCCTCGAACTTTAAGAATCATCTCGGCGCTTTACCGAACCGCTCTGGGCGTCAACGTGATTCAAGCCCGAAACCCGAAGACCGCGAACGCGATCAAGCTAACCGAAAACCTGTTCAGGGATGTAAACATCGCGTTTGCAAACGAGTTCAGCCTCCTTTTTGAGAAGCTCGGTATCGACGCAATCGAAGTAATCAACGGATGTGCTACGAAGTACAACTTCCTGCCTCACTATCCCGGGGCCGGGGTGGGGGGCCCATGTCTGACGAGCAATTCATACTATCTGATCAGCGAGGGGGTCAGGGCCGGCAACATTCCATACCTTATCAGAATGGCGAGGGAAATCAATGACAGGATGCCCGACCACGTCGTGGAATTGGTTTCAGAGGCCCTGAACGAGGTCGGAAAGACAGTCAGGGGCTCAAGGATTGCCCTCCTGGGCGTGGCGTACAAACCCAACATCAAGGACGTGCAGCTAACCCCCGCCGAGGAAATATTCAAGAGGATTACCGAAATGGGAGGGGAAATATCGATTCACGACCCGATGTACGAGGGAGAGATGGTGTTCGGGACAAAGGTGAAGAGCATAGACGGGGCCGTGGTGGGAGCCGATTGCGTCATAATCGCGACCGGGCACAAAGAGTTCAAGTCTCTGAACTTGCAGATCCTAGCAAAACAGATGAGGAGCAGGGTCCTGGTCGATGGCCGCAACCTGGTGGACCCGGGGGACGCCATTAGAGCTGGCTTTGCCTACAGAGGGGTGGGAAGAGGACGCTAAAAACAGTCCCGCAAACTAATCCTCGCGGCGTTTCAAGCATTGCAGCCGAAATGACCTCCTCAGCGAAAGAGCCACCTTCACACTTGCCGCCTCCTGATTCCATGTCCGAGCCCCGGCGCGGTCACGCTCATTCGAGTTAGCGAACAATGTTGCAGGGCGGGAATCATCGGGATAACTGAATTCGATTGTTCTCTTAGGTTTTAGTGTTTGGACATTAATGGACTGAAAAAGAACATGAACGAATTCGGGAGGGTCGCGCTTCTTTATGCGGTTAGCAGATGAAGCACCAATCCACACGCAAGATGTTCAAGCCGTAGACGTGGTTGTTCTCACGAAGAACAGCGAGAAAACCCTCGCCCTGTGCCTCGATGCAATAGAACGTTCTGTCAATCTGAGTTCACTCATCATTATTGACGGCGGGAGCGAAGACAAGACGCTAGCGATAGCCTCAGGACGTACTCCAGCTGTCCAAGTTCTTCCAAGTCTGAACGTCGGTCAGGCAAGAGATTATGCTCTGGATCTGATTCATACAGAGACCTTCGCGTTCGTGGACTCAGATGTCGTAGTCAATCGGCAGTCGTTTCTCAAGTCCGTTCAGATGTTATCGCGTGATGTTTTCGTCGCCGCGGTAACCAACGCAATGATACCGGCGGACTCGCGGCTTCGCAAGCCCACAGAGCGTCCCAACCGACCAAATTACCTCACCTTCGGATTTGTTCTTCTCAGGACTTCCGCTCTAAGACGATGCCGTATCCCGGGCATCCCGTGGGGAGAAGACGGCAGAACCGGGAAGAGGCTGGAGAAGTTGGGGTTCAACTGGTTGATTCAAAATGAGTTCTACTGCCGCCATCTCATAACGATGCAGGAGCATTGGTACCATGCATTGAGGTACGCAAGACTTGGGTACCCTTGGATTAAGCCGAAGAAGATACCCTTACTCATGGTTAAGGACGTGGTCAAGATCGGATTCCCCTTGGGAGACTCCCGAAGACCGTCTCTCAATAATTTAGTCTTCTGCGGATTCGTTCTCCTTGGGCTTCTAGAGCGCCTCGTCAAGGGGGAGAGGCCTCTGTCGTTTAGATGAAGTCGCTAGACCCTGGAGGGTACGAGGACCGAGTTTCTGGTAGCAGACGTAAGGAATAGCAAACTCAAGATTGATATTATTGCGATTTGGTGCCTAAGAGCATAACTTCGTCGAATCCTACGCGACGATTGATGCACTCACCCAAGGGGAGAAATCTTGTTGACGCTCTTCTCGCAGCGGCGGTCGTTTATCTCTCCTTATGGGTTTACGAGGTTGCGAACTGGCTCTCGCTCACACTCGCGGGCGTCAACGCATCGATCGTGATGGGAGGATGGCTTCCGGCGGGGGTACTGGGAGTATCGACCAATTCGTCCCTTCTCGCAATAGCGAAGCCGTTACAGGTCTTCCTTTCGCTGAGTCTCGCGGGCTTCGGGTTCGCAGTGTTTAGGAAGCACAAGCTTCCGGTTACAAGATTCGTATTGCTCTGCACTATGAGCGTTTACCTCGCTTCGGTGTATTGGGAGCTGCTTTCAGTCCTCTCATTCATCCCCGTCACATTTCACGAAGGGGTCTTCTTTGCTTTGAGTTTCGCAACTCTCAATATATTGTTGCTAGCCAACCGAAGGTTCCAATAGTATCCCGAGTGGACTCGCGCCCCAAGGAAGCACTCGGTTCCTCCGCCAAACTTCACCCTTGCCTTTTTTGTACCTCCTGAAAAACACATGAATTTGGGCTTCAGTCATGTGAATTTCGCCTCCATAGGGACGGGTTCGAATTGTCTCCGGCGCCGAAGAGGGAAGTCGGTTCCTGGAGCGACAATTAAATACGGGTCAACTGGTTAGTACAAGAGATGAAGAATTCACTTCTCGTCCTTGGGCTCGGAGTCTTAGCGCTCGTCGTGGGCGGTGCGATGTACGCGATTGACTACCATCGAACAATTGGCCTCGGTGGGGTAGGGCTTGGGGTCCTCCTGATTCTCGGTGGGGTTGCGATGACTCGCATGGAGAAGAAGCCTGTCATGACCCCTGCAACGCCGAAGTAGAGAACTCAGAGCAAGCTTCACACCAGGGGTGGTTAGGCCCTTTCCGTCCCTAGTCCTTGTTGCGCGAAGCTTCAGATCGTTCTTTCCACATTGAGATGCTCCGCAGATCCGAAACCATTTTTGGGTGCTCTGGCTTTAGCACTACTGAAAAGGCTCAGGATGATGAAACCAATGACAGCCCCCAGTAAACCGTTTCCGACGAAGCTCGCAAAGATTCGAACGACGAGATCCGTGATTATGAGGGTGACAGGGTAGAGATACACTCCGTGGGTGAGATACACGATTGGGTACCAGAAGACCTCGCTTGCGGTCCCCGCGAGCCCCGCGACCCACAGGTCGTATCTCCTGTATCGAAAGACCGCGAAGACCAAATCCGCACCCAATCCTGTGACTCCGTAGAGAAGGTGTGGTTGATGAATTCCATTGACGTAAACCTGGATGAATCCATTGACCGTCATTGCTATCGTGCCGGCGCCCGGCTTCCTGATGAGGAATGCAGCGAGCACGCCGCCGTACTGAAGCCAAACCAGAAGCAGGTCACCTACGACCGGCCCTCCAGTATAATCGAACAAGTGAATCTGATTCTGCAGGTTCGCAAAGTATGGAAGCAGGAATTGTTCGAGCTCGTGGTCCACCAATGACGTCAACACTCCTATCACACCTACGATGACCAGCTCTTTCGGCGTTAGAAGCCAGGACCTGGAAGGTGAATTCTTCATTTCATCATCTTGTGCGAAAAGCATAGCGTACCTGAGATCAAATAGATCGGTAAAACCCGTAAGAACTACATAGGACCTCGTCTTGCCAAAACGGTCGGTATTTCGATAATTGGCCTTCAGCATTGTAGTCTTCGTCGCAGCTTTGTGGGCACTAATGTCGGAGATGGTGGAGGACTTGCTCGTCAACCTGATCTACGGGCACATGTTTGGATGGCGCAACCTCGTTTATGCACTAATCGCCGCATCGACAATTATTGTCGTTTCGGCATCACTTCTCATTTACTATTCGGCGTCTCTTCTTCTGACTTATGTTGACACAATCACGAAGCTGTCTGCCATTCTCCTGGGCGCAATAGGAATATTCTGGCTAGGTTCTTCGCTTTTCAGACCTGAGGACGAATCCGTGGCGGAGGAGGCGAGGAGGAATATATCCGATGGCAAGCCAAAATCGAGGTCGTTCATTGTCCTACTCCAGTTGGTTTCAATCGAAGAGCTCGAAATCTTTCTGATAATCGTGCCTCTCATACTTGCCTCCCACTCCCTGGAGGCATCCACTGCTGCAACCATTGGTGTTGTCACAAGCGTCTCGGTCGCAGCACTCTTACGAAAGAAACTTGAGAGGTTCCTTGCGGGAAAGTTCAGGTATCTCAAAATGGCATCGGGAGTGTTCCTGCTTGCCCTGGGGGTTGTTCTCCTTTCAGGAATCTAATTCGGTTCTGTTTCCGCGTCGAGACCTCCACGAGCTCTTCCGAACCGAGATTTTTGTCCACTACGGCACGGCGGAGTTGGGTGGGGTCGGCTTCGAATGCCCTGAACACTCTGGCTTTCACATCATTTCGGATTTTTTCATCTGCGAAGTCCTCCGGGACGGGGAAGCAGCGTCTCCGGGAGAGACGGGGGAACTAGTCTTCACGAGTCTCGAGAACGAGGCGATGCCACTGATCCGTTATGACATCGGCGACGTCGCCGTTCCTGAACAAGATGCGCGCTGCGGGTGCGGATCGTCTTTCCCTCGTTTGCGCACGATATACGGCAGACGGAGTGAGGGTCTGCTTCTGCCCGATGGAACCAGGATTCCCGCTTGAATGGTTTGCGACGATTTGGAGACCTTAGTAGGAATCCGTGACGTTCAGGTTGTCCAGAAGACTCGTGACAAGGTGATAATAAGGCTCAGAGAGCGCTACGATCCCCCGAGTTAGTTGCAAGGGTCAGGGCCCACGTTGCAGCTTTGCTTCCTGGCACCTCTTGGATAGAATTCGAATTGTGGGATGAAGCCGACCAGCCGCCAAGTACCGACCTGTTGTCAGCGAGATCTCTTAGCCCCAATTCGCGCCGAGAAGTTCCATTATCGCCTTGGTCGTCGGGTCGAATGCTGGTTTTTGGACCGTGGGATTCAAAAGCATCGAACTTTCAATCCGACCGTCTTCGATCTCAGGCGGGGTTGGGTAGCTCGCATCCCAAATACTAGAAATCTCCTTATTCTAACTCGCATCGAACAATTACAAAATCTTGACCAGTGCCGAGGAGAAGCGCCTAAATAATCCGCAAGTTTCATCCCATCGCATGAGATTCCTAGTTTCTGCTGAGAGTGTGGATTATGGAGGGCCAGTCAGTCCAAAGGACGCTGTCGCCTTCATTGAGAACGTGGTCATTCCGAGCTTCCAGATGTTCGAAAAATGGGAAAAAGAGGGAAAGGTAACAGGTGGAGGTTTCGCTGCACAACGGGCGGGTGCCTTCATAATGGAAGCGTCTTCGGCCGAGGAATTGACCAAGATGCTCAGTAGTCTACCTTTGTGGGCAGTCACGAAGTGGGATGTCCGGTCCCTGCTATCCTTCAGTTTCGTTCAGGAACGGGCGAGGGAACAAGCGAACAGATTGAAGGCAATGGCTTCCAGCATGCCCTGAATAAGAAATCAATTAATGCGAGCCACCAAATCTGTCAAGCAGACGAGTTAGGCGTTACAGTCTTGACTGCCTCTGCTCAAGTACTCCCTCCAAAACAAGCGGCGGCTCTATACCTGACGGTGCTGATCGTCCCCCTGGCAATAGGATATGTTGCCATGATGTATGGATTCGTAGCGGACGTCTTCAGGTGGTTCCTTTTGGTCCACATCGGTAGCCTGCTCGGTTTCATGCTTTCTCACGGTGCCCCTGCCATCGTATCACTAAGACTTTCATCGACAACCTTGGAAACCACAAGACTGTACGTCAATCTTGCTCGTGACAGGCTCGTCGTCCTCTCGATGGGCGCAACCCTGGGCCTGGTGCTATCGACGGGCATCTCGATGGGGTTCTTTGGCGGATATTGGAGCAGAGGCTGGATTTGGGCGACGTTAGCGTCGGCAATAATCATAACCTTTTCGATGTCCTTTCTTGGAAGGAGTCAATTCGACAGGACCCTCAAGTCGCTGGGGGAGGGGACTCCACTTGAGCCCGGGATGTTCAGATTGGCCGCAGCAATCGGACTTATCGGTCTCTTCTTGATTCTTTGGCTCGCTCTCTTCAAACCATTCTAGCATCGAGGTCTCTAATGTTTAATCCCCGCAACGAATCGGCCTTTTATAATGTTGGGCCGGTAGATCCTGCGATTGCCCGGGCGAACTTCTCGCGAACAGGTTCTGAAGTCATCTAGGAGCTACTACTCTCACCGTGCAAGATACCGAGACCTCTTTGACCAACTGAAGGGAAAGGACCCCGACACGGATAAAGAAATGCGCTTCATTGAGTCAGCCTTCTCAAGAAATGCCAAGCGCAGGGTAAGAGACGTGCTGGATGTCGCTTGCGGAGGCGGTCGGCACGTTGTTGCGCTGGCCAAGCGTGGATACAACTGCGTGGGCTACGATTTCACACCACAGAGGATCCGTGCCGCGAAAGCCCGGGCGAGCAGAATGAAGGTTCGGGTGAAACTGGCCGTCGGCGATGCGACAAAAATGAAATTCGACAAGAATTTCGATGCGGTTCTGGCATGCTACATCCTGTTCCTCCTTCCCAACGACGGCGACATTGAGAAATGCCTGTCTGGAGCGTACAAAGCACTCAGAGACGGAGGCATCGTCATCTGCAGCCTCTACAACCCGTTCACAACTGGCAAGAACTGGATACTCGCGGGTGCTAGGAACGAGACCCTCAACGAAGAGCAGACTGCACCGGGGATGCGTATCACCGAGATTCAGTCGACCCGCGATTACGACCCGGTGAAAGGGGTAGTCTGGATCAACTGGACCACCTTCATTGAGGCACCCGATGGTCAGCACGTGTTTCGGGACCAGGAAAGGGCGCGGCTCCTCACCTACTGGGACATGGTCCACTATCTCAGGGCAGCGGGTTTCGGGAACATCGAGTGTTATCCAGACTGGAGAATAAGGCCGACCAAGAAGCCGAAGGCCGAACAATTGGTCTTCGTGGCAAGGAAGGACCTTCACGCTGCTAAGAAAGCTGCGACAGTAAGTTAAAGTGAGGACTCGCCGTGCTACGCTTAGCAGCCTAGTCTGTGGCGCGGATATCGTTGTTACTCTGTTGCGACCAGAGTAGTCATGTTCGCAGACGATGCTTCAATAATTGGAGAGAAGGATTACCTAGGCGTCTTAACTTGGCGTGACTGACCCAACGGTCAGCTTGTTCCACGCTCGCGCGTAGAAGACCCCGAGAACAGCCAAACCATAGATTATCATGGCGTTCGTAAAGTGGACCACGACGACTGCGTTGCTTTCGAATGCGGCAAATCCCAGGAACCCCTGCAAGAATATCAAGGCAACCAGCACTGCTGAGGTGACGAGTGTCGGCCGGAATCGTGGCTTGGAAAAGACGGTGGCAACCAAGTTCGAAACTGCTAGCCCAAAGACAATTATTCCATCAATGACGTGCACTGCCGAATCCAAGAAGCCGAACACGAACAAAGCCCCGAGAACCAACTGGAAAAAGATTATCGCCGCAGTCGCATGGAAGAGAATCGCCGCAGCTTTCATCGCCGATAGGGTCTGTGGTCCTTATGGGCACGTATTAAATCATTACGTGGGTTGAATTGACGCTTGGACGGACCTCGGACTGCTACGGAGATCGCGGTTTCGCTTCGGATACGTTTCTTACCATTCCCTCTGCCAACCCATCCGCCTACGTTAGGCATTCGAAGTCGACAAATTCGAGTGCGATTCCCGACGGGCGATAGACTGCATCGGTTTCAATTGGCAGGAACCGAGGAAACGAATCCCATAAATACTTGTCATTCATGTCACACGTGTAATGAGCGAAGCTGTGTCTGTTAGGTTGCCCGAAGACGTTGCTAAACAACTGGACTATCTGGCTAAATCGCTTGACCGTCCAAAGACCTACATCGTCACCAAGGCATTGCGCGAATATCTGGCAGAATACGAGGACTATCTGATAGCGATGCACAGGCTGAACGACAAGGACGACCGTGTAGTGTCAGAGAAAGAACTCGTCAAGCTTGGCCGGTAAGATTCTCTACAAATCTTCGGTCAGGCACGACCTCAAGAAGATCAATCCCAAGGACGCGGAGAGGATACTTCGCGAGATAACGGAGAAAATTGGCGATAACCCCAGTGCGGGCGAAACTCTGTCGGGAGAATTCAAAGGTCTGTTCAAAGTGCGCATCGGCGATTACCGTGTAATCTACACGGTTGTAGCCGGCGCTATCCTTGTGCTGAGGATTGGGCATCGAAGCAAAGTCGACCAATGACCCGATTCTAACATGGTTGTCCGTTCGACTCTCGTCGGGCCCACCGGGCTCGCTCCATCTACCACACGGGTCTAAGAGCCCCTAAACAGGAGTGAAGCCTAGCCGGGCTACTGAAATAAGCACATTACAGGCTGGGCTCGAGCTAAAAAAGCACAAATCGGGCGATTTAACCCGTTCGAAGGTCAAGTCGGATTTCACTTGCAATCAGCCCACGCGAACCGGCAGCTCAGATTGCCACGTCCTAATTGAAGCGGCGACCGTGCCTCTTTTATAGTTCAATAGCTATGGTCCTATAGAAATGCCTACCACGGTCCAGGTAGACGACGACACGCGCAGGCTGCTCGAGAGGCTCAAGCATGAGAAAGGACTCGCAAGCTACGACGAGGTCATTCGCTGGCTCATAGTGTCCAAGGCCGCACTGCCCAAGTCCTTGTTCGGGTCTGCCAAGGGGTCGCGAAGTTTCGAAAGGGAAAGTGAGGAAGAGCACGAGCTCTAGGTCGGTTATTGATACTTTCGCGTGGGTTGAGTACCTGTTGGGCTCAAGAGTTGGGACAAAGGTCAAGGAATATATTGAGACTTCGGGTGCTTTCACTCCTTCGGTCGCGCTCCTCGAGCTCTGCAAATGGTACATTAGGGAGATAGACGAGCATAGGCAGACGGAACGTGCCATGGAGCTTGGACTTTCGTACGTTGAGGCCGCGACTGAGATTGTCCCTCTCGACGCCAATCTGGCTCGAAGGGCTGGAGAGATTGATTTCCTGATGAAGAAGAGAATCAGAGGATGGCCCTTGGCGGACTCCATCATCTACGCGACTGCAAGGTCGCGCTCGGCCAGCGTCGTAACAGCCGATCCTCACTTCAGAGGACTTGACGATGTCATCTTTCTCGGACCTACTTGAAGTCTGCTTGTCGCCCAGGTGGCAAGTGTTGTGCAGCGGCCTGAACCCAAATGGGTCCGAACCCTGCCAGGACCTCTTTCTAATCCGCTTCTCCGAGCTTTGTGTGATCTGAAACCCATAAAAGACAGCGAAGAGCTTCACCTGGTTCATGCAATACCTGATAAGAGGAGAATTTGTGGAAGCGAACACTGCAGGAAAGCCTCTTCCGGAGGTAATCAAATGGATAGAAACTATTATCCATCCAAGCCTGGAGATGCTCGAAAAGGCAGTTAGAGAGAAGAAGCTGACTGGAGGAGTTATCGCGGGCGTTAGGGAGGGCGTTATGATCATGGAAGCTTCGTCCAACGAGGAGGTCGGCGCCTTTCTCCGAAGTCTGCCCTTCTGGGGGGCTCTGAAGTGGACGGTCGTACCGCTTCAATCCTACAGATCAGCTGTGGATCAGGACAAGGCCTCATTCGAGCAAGCCAGAAAGATGATGTAAACACCGCAGTTTGCTCTGCGAAGACGGGAATCGCTCTAGCTGGTACATACCGAAAAGTTCGTGGCCCTAATCCCGACGAGCGTGCAAATTTGTGTAGAGCGAGGACCAGACGAAGTTATGGATGCCCCGATTCCCTCAGGGCAAGCCCATTATCGAGCTCCCTCGAGGACCGTAGAGGCCGGCCCTTCAGGAAAGGTTCACGAGAGGTCCGGGGAAATCAGCCCACCTTATGCCGACGTGCCTTTGGAATCCTAGTTTCGTTTCTCGGAGGCGATGTAAATCAGGAACTCTCGGTTGGACTTCACGATGTCCTTGACTGTCTTCTCCCACTGCCTTCGGTCCTTCTCACTCACTCCTGACCAGCCTCCTCAATACGCTCTCTATTTCATTTAAGTTTGCCGCCGCAATACCTGCCCTGTCTACCACAGAAACGAAACCTTCATCTTTGATGTTGACCGAACATCCATTCATTCTCAGGAAAGCAGAGGCAGCCACCAAAGCAGTCCGCTTGTTGCCTTCGTGGAAGTGCTGCCCGGTGGCTATCCTGAAAACGAGCAGAGATGTTTTCCGGACAATAGATTCTCTGAATTCCTCCTGGTTGTATTCCCTTACGATTTCCTCAGCAAGGGATTTGATTCGACTCTCGTCCTCTTGGTCATACTCATGTTTCTCTCCGGTAAGGGAGACAACCTCCCTGTTGATGAGCACGAGCGTGGGGAAATCCAGATGACGGATGACTTTTCTTGTCAATCGGCTGCCGAAGGGAACAGCTCGGATTTAACCCGTTGTCCATTTGAACAGATTAGTCATTTTGTACTCCTACTAGGGCGGCCTGAGGTATCGCTTCTAATGCGCTCGTTTTTTGGGGGATTCGTCTCCTACGACATGAAATCTTGTCCCGATTACGGCGGTCCCCGGGGCAGGGTCCTCCCCCCGATTCGATGAAGTCGGGCGTTGAGCTCGAAAAAGATGGAGATTAGTTCGACAATGCCGAGGTGCCTCCGAACAATCTCGGTCTCTCAAAGCTCCTAAACAGGAGCGAACCCTAGCCGGGCTATCGAAATGGCAATTGAATAGGTTCTGTTCGGCTTAGTGAACTCGGTCTTTGCATTTTTACCGAGCCGGTGTGCTTGAATGGAATTAGTCGAGAACTTTGGTGGCGTACAATCTTTGCGACATAGGTTTAACTCGCAACCTAGGGGCTGACTGAGCGCTTGGTATCTAGCGGGATTGTGGCCCTAGACCCGCTGTTGGGAGACGGATACCCCGACAAGTCAGCGATATTGGTCGTCGGTCCCCCAGGAATCGGAAAGGAGGCTCTGGGTTACTGGTTCACCCATGCAGGTCTCGTCCAGGGTGACTTCTGTCTCTATGTGACGAGACTTTCGGTAAAGGAAGTGTTGCAGGATGAGAGGGGGTTCGGAATCGATACTCAACAAAAAGTGCCGCTCTGGTTGGCGACCGAAGGCGGTCAAGTCAAGTATGATGTTAACGACTTGGCGGGCCTCTCATACAACATCAAAGATGTATTGAAGCAAAACGCAGGTCGCAGGGTCAGGATCGTCATCGATGTCGTTTCGTCGCTCTTGATGCTGAATCTGCCGGAGACGATTTACCGATTGCTGACGCAGCTCCTTGCCGACGTCAAGCAGTACGATGCGGTTGTCTTGGCCACCCTGGAGGAGGGGATGCACAAGCCTGAAGTTCTCGCCGCGATGCAACAGCTGTTCGACGGCGTCGTGGAACTAAGGCTCTACGAAGAGGGCCTCAAAGTACTCCCGCTGCTTCGGGTGAGAAAGATGAGGGGAGTCCCGCCGCAGCCCGGTTACTACAACTTCTCCTTCACACGAACTGGGATGGAGGTGAGTCCATACGCTCGATAACTTCGTCTTTATCGCTTACGCTGAGTACCTCATCATTATCGCAATCTTCGCCTACGCATCCTTCTGGGCATACGACATTAGGCACGCTCTAGTCGGGAGGCTCTACCGAAACCAGGCCTTTGGAGCTGGCCTGGTTGCAGCGGTTATGGCATTGGCCATTTCCGTTGTAGCTGCCGACGTGACTGGCAACCAAGCCCTCATAACGCCATTCGCTCTGCTGGCGATTCTGACCACTTTCTATTTCATTGATTCCTCCGTCCTTGCAGCCAAGCGGTCGGATCCTTTGCTCAGAGATTCGTGTCATTGGACTCGCCTCCGGCTGCTCCTCTGGCCAGTGCTCGCTGGCTTGGTTGTTGTTTCGGGCGTGGAATCCATCACTGTTCCCAGCCCATCTCTTGTAGAATTCTTGCTCATCGGTTCGCCTTACTTTGTGGGGCTCGGCGCGGGTCTCGTGGCACTCCCAGTCGCGGCCTTGAGATCAAGGGACGCAACCCTACGCGGGCACTTCAAATGGTTCGGGACGTTTGCTGTGTTCCTACTTCTTTTCGTGATTGTATCGGCCCCCGAGCCGCCCATCAATTTTGGTACAAACAGCTTTACACCCTTCGTCATTCTGTATTTCGAGGCTGCTTTCGTCACCATGCTCGTTGCGGGATATTCTCTCTACAGAAGCGCCAAGTCACTCGCACCGCTGAACAGGCTTTCATGATCCGAAAAGGAGTAGTACGTTCGCACCCGCAGATACTCAGCGGCCCAAATGTAAAGCCCCGCCGGGGGGGGGGCTCCTCAGGTCCAAAGGGGCCCCTGTCAAAGCGTAGCTCCGCGAACCTTTTTGCCCTTATGTGTACTCGGGAGGATGTATTAACAATGGGGCTCGCGGCACCGGTCAAACAGACACTAGTCGTTTTGATAATTCTGCTTGCCACAGTCGATGCCTTCTTCCCGGCCCCATTTGGACTAGAAACACGCTCTTTGTCGGCAGAGTCTCTGCTTTCTAGCGTCCCGTACGGTGTCGCCCTTGTCTTCATCATACTAGCAATCCCCTTGATTTGGAAGAGGCCCAAAATAGGGTCCCTCGTTGGTATTTTGGCAGCGATTCTCAACGATACCGGGATATTGTTAGACCAGTTGGGGTTCGTGGTACCAGGTCAGCCTCCACCACTTGGCGTTACTACATTTCAAGCAATTGACGTCGCATTGTCAGTGGTCCTAATCGTGCTCTGTTACAGAAGCTACACATTTCGACAAGTCTCCTCTCCGAGCAGGAATGGGTAACGCAAATCCCAGCTATTGCCGAGCAGGAAGTAGCGAGGCCTTATGACGACCAATCTCCCACAACAGCAGTGATTTTGGTGTCTGAAGACGACGAAGCCGTCAGGAACGACGTAAACTACATCCGATACCTACTCCAGTCCGGTCTAACTCAGGATCAGATCAGAGAGATCGCGAGGGAGAAGGCACCAACCCTTGAAATCTGCTTCGAGGAGGGGGAATGCGTCGTCAGATCCAAGGCGCTTCAACGCGGGAAACACATAGTTCTGATAAGCTAGCATCGAGATCCTGCGAAGGAGTTCGCGCTCTAGGGAGAGGGTTTTGTGGATTGTACTATTGCGTCATCAAGAACTTCTTTTCTGCCTCCTCAACTATCTCAGAGAGTCGCAAGAAAAGTTCCGCACACTGCTTCCTAATGTCCTCATCTGGAGTGTCCTGCAGAAAAATGTGTTCTGTGTCGGCGAGTTGTGGAGGGGGTCTACCAGCTGCCACTATCACCGAATGACCCTTGACTGGAATTGATCCTGCGAGTATGACGCCGCCTACTATAACCGAGCTCAGGCTGGGGCTCCACCCCGAGACCGTGAAAGAAAAGCTGCTACCGGGTGAGAGTTTTCCCCTGCGAATGACCTTTTGGCGCCTCGGCCAAAGGGGGTTAGAGTTCAAGTTGGCAATTTTCGTGTGCCACCACTTGACGAAGGCCAATCCAATCTGTTTTTCACCAATCCGGCTTGCGACCTCAAGGTCTCTGGGCCACAGCTCCTCATCTCGCGTGAATCCAATATCCCTGCTCTCGGCGAAATCGTACAACATCAATTCCATGACGCTGTAGCTCGCGCTTAGGAACGCGTCGAGATAGTAACCAACTTCGTTCAAATTATCGGAATGGCCGTTCAACTCGTGGCGAAAGTAGGCGACCTCGGCGAGCTTGTCCTTACACCTCATTTCAGGCTGGGGTTTCCCTCTCCAACCCTCTTTCTTGGCCACGAAGGTCCATTACTGCAGGTATAGGTATATCACCTTATTCAGCCAGGGCGTTCGTGAATCGCCTAAAGCGGCGATTGCTAGTTGGGATTAGCGTCGCCGCTCTTCTCGGCGGGCTGGTTCCGACGAGCTGCGCCTCGGTAGCAACTACTTACGGAGGCCAGGGACGCCCTCCAAATTGACATTCGCTCCAAGTTCCAGATGATTATTTACGTGGACTCCTCCCAATCCAATTCCACGATTCACGGAAATCCAGTAGAGTAGGCGAATCCCATCGGCCCACAACAAGAATCTGGTGCGGGGGTGCGAATTCAACTTCAAGTTCAAATCCCACCGGGCCCGTCACCTTTTTGGTGTCAAGTCCTTTCGCTCTTTCTTTGGGTTGGCGGGTTTGTGGGGCACCATTGATCTAACCTTTAGCTAGCTGACAGTAATCAAATCCCACTCTTAGAGCGGCTACGTGGAGCGAGTTCCCGTGACCACTCCTTCGCTTCCTTCTTGATTTCCCGTTTGATCTCTTCGATATTGGTTCCCCCAGTCTCCAGTTGTGTGTTGATGGCATTCTTAGCGACGGTCATGAGGTCTGGGTTATTCCTCATGACTGCCATGAATTGCGTCCAAAGTCGCCTATAGTCCTCGACAATCAAAGGCAGGAAGAGGTCGCCGGCTGCTGCCGTCCCATACAGGACCGCGACGGAGCCGGTCATGCCAAAGAGCCCGTTAAACTTGCTGAGATACTCGTCGTACCACTTCCGGAATGAATTAGCTTTTGACTCAAGTCCGCCATGCTCTCGAGACTTTCCCATCGAATCGAGCTTCGCGAGGTCCTGCGAAAGCTCTTCAGACTGCGTTTTCAGCTTCTTGAGCGTCGACATCAGAGAATGACATTTGAACGAGATTCTCACAGGTTTCACCTGGCCCGCTCTTCTGGTCGGAATCCTCTCGACGTAGCCCAGCCTTGCAAGCCGCCTTACCCTCAATGCCAAAGTGCTTCTTGACACGGACGGTGCGACGTTCGCAACTAGCTTGTTGAATCCCATACCCTTCGGACCTTGTGCGTATAAAATCTGGATTATTTGGCGGTCATTCGCGTCGAGAGGCTCGTCCGGGAAGGCGTTTCTATTCATTAGGTCCTCAATAGCCAACTCTAAGCCACCGATGAGTGCGTCCTATTCGTTATTTAGTCTCGTGGTCACATGATCATACTACCCGACACCGGTCGGGCGAATGGGCCCCGAAGTCTAACGGGCTTTGGCCACGGTATAGTGCTCAAAGGCCAGGAGAGAGTCTGGGGTGAATTTCTCTGGCAGGGACCTCAACAACCTCTTGAACTCCTCGAGTGGCACAAATTTACCTTCTGTTGTCTCATCGCTGAGGGAGACTTCCGGATTTTCTGAATGGCCCTCGAATACCACGATGTACTCCCATTCGACTAGGCCTCCCACATCCCACTTGGGAGTCTGGAACTTGGTCACTTCGACAAGATCGCAATCAAGGTCCAATTCCTCTTTCATCTCCCTCCTTGCGGCTTCGGAGTAGGTTTCCCCCGCGGAAACATGACCTGTGCAAGAAATAGACCAGTGACCTGGGTAGAAAGTCATGTCCCCTGCCCTCTTCTGAATGTAGAGTCTACCGTGCGAGTCGAACAGCAGGGTGGCTATGGCCCTGTGGAGGAGCCCCTTCTGCAGACTCACGCTGCCGAGCTCGCGACCTACTACGTTATCGCTTTCGTCGACAACATCAAAGAGTTCGCCTGGCATGGAGTTCTAAGTTCGATTCCTGTATGTTCGAATCGCCATCTTGGTTTCTCCGAGGCGGACCATATTTAACGGAAGGGGATTTCGCACTTGTTGGTGTTTGAACCCACCGAGCCCGCCCCCTTTCTCAAGTCTCTTTGACTACTCGCCAAACGGTTTTATCTCTAGAAGAATCACGCGAACCAGCGTAACACATTGCCTGAAGCAGAGCATCGCCTCGCAGCGATTATGTTCACGGAGATGGTAGGTTACCAGGACGCCCTCAAACAAGACGAATCTCTAGCTAAGCGTCTTCTGGATAAGCAGAGGTCAATCATTTGGCAGGCTTTATCGCCTCACGGAGGAAAAGACTCCGGAGGGAATCTCTCCGCGGGCGCAGAAACAGGTCTCAAGAGCTGGATCAGAGGGCCAGGTGGCAAGACTCAGACGAAGCTCCAGTCGCAAGAGTCTCTCGTCCTTTTCGGAAGTGCGCTTGACGCGATTCGATGCGCCATCGAAATTCAACGGATGCTGAGAGAGTACAATCGCGAAGCCCCGAGCAACCAGGACATCTACGTCAGGATAGGCATACATGTCGGGGACGTGACAGAAAGGGGAGGAGAAGTATCTGGAGAGGCAGTGGCAGTCGCGTCGAGGGTAGCACCACTCGCTGAGCCTGAAGGGATATGCGTAACCCAGCAGGTCCATGACCAGATCCGAGGCACGGTCGAGGTGCAATTGGTCAGAATTGGCAGACATCAGGTCAAGGACATCCGTTCTACGCTAGAACTCTACAAGGTCGTATTGCCCACGCAGAGACTCTCACTACCCGAGAATCAATCTCTGGACGAAAGGAGACTAGCAATCCTACCTTTCGTCAATATGAGCGCCGACCCGGATGACAAGTACTTCACCGACGGAATGACGGAAGAACTGATTTCGACTGTCTCGAAGATAAGGGAGCTTAGCGTCATCTCTCGGACTTCTGTCATGAGGTACAGGGAATCGAGCACCCCGCTTGGACAGATTGGACAGGAACTCAATGTCGGGACTGTTCTCGAGGGCAGCATCCGAAAGTCTGGCAACAGGGTACGAATAACAGCGCAACTGATCAATGTTGAAAGTGATCGTCATCTATGGTCTCAGAACTATGACAGGAACCTTGACGACATCTTTGCGATTCAGAGCGAAATTGCACAGCAGGTTGCGGAGGCCTTGAAGGTAGAACTTCTTTCAAGCGAAAAACAGAGACTCCAGAGCGTTCCGACTACCAACACGGAGGCTTACACACTGTGTTTGAAGGGACGTCATTTCGTCAATGAAAGAGCGACTCTTCAATCCCCGAAAGAGGCGTTCTACAAGGCCATTGGCTATTTTGAGGAGGCCGCCAAAAGAGACCCCAGCTACGCGGCGGCCTACGCCGGACTTGCAGACTGCTACCAACTCTTGGGAAACTGGGGTTTCTTGCAACCTCAAGTCGCGGTTCAGAAAGGCATAGAATATGCCATGAAGGCGCTCGAATTGGATGAGACTCTAGCGGAGGCGCATACTTCAATGGCCGTGGCTTTGTCAAACCAGAAATGGGACTGGAAGGGTGCCGAACGGGAATACAGACGATCGCTGGCACTAAACCCGAGTTACTCAACTGCACACCATTGGTATGCGATACACTTGCTTGTTCCTCTGAGAAGGTGGAACGAAGCAATCAAAGAGATGCGGGAAGCAGAGAAACTCGATCCCTTTTCCTCAATAATAGCCGCGAACGTGGGAAATACACTGTTTTATGCGGGTCAACACCAAGAAGGAATAAATCAACTTAGACACGTACTTGAAATGGATCCGAATTCAGCGTACGCCCACGTCAACCTAGGAACATTTCTGGTCTCTTTGTCTTCCATCGAGGAGGGCACCGCAGAGATTCAGAGGGCTTTGCAAATTAGGCCGGAGGAGATATTTTTCAAGCCACCCATAGCATACGCATATGTAGCGGCGGGGAGGAAATCCGAAGCAGAAGGAGTACTAAAGGAACTCAGAGAGGCTTCGAACGGGCAATACGTTCCAGCCACATTATTCGCAGAAGTCTACGCGGTTCTAGGTTTGGAAAACCTTGCTTTCGAATGGTTGGACAAGGCGGCAGACGAGCGGACAAGCACACTTATCTCTTCCATTAGCGATCCAATGTTTGACCGTCTCAGGGCTGACCCACGTTTTCACAGTCTTCTTCAGAAGATTGGTTTGGAGTAGCAGCGGCAATGAGTGCAATTGTTGTAATTCGAGGAAGATTCGGAACCATGGGCATGATATCCCTTCGTCTCCTCTGTTGGGGCGCCTATCTGGACTGACATAGGCCGAGCAGGAGGCCACGCACATCAGAACGACACTATGGACCCTTGGAATCCAATTCTGGAAGCTGATTAGGGGCGGACCCCACCGGGCCCGCTACCGGTGAGAAGGACAATGTTATCAGGGTGGGAACTGGTAGTTTGCATTGAAGCCCCCCGCATTGAGTGGGGGGTCCGCACGAGCGGCCACATCAGTCAGACAGGTGTTCGTGCTTCGTCATGGGATGATACTCCCGCGGCTCAATCAGCGAACCGAAGGCGCGATCCACGACCTCGCTCATCGACGGATGGATGTGCATAGACTCCATTAGCGGTCGGGCATCCTGCTTCTCCGTGTACATCAGGTCGATGATCTCTTGGATCAGGATTGAGGCGTAGGGTCCGATTATGTGCTCGCCTCGGCTTGCTCAATCCGTCCAGCGGAAACCACAAATTGAATAAGAACTGACGGCCTGGGGAAGACGTGAGAGAACAGTACAGCCCGGAGCGAGCCGCCCGTCATGATTGAGTTGCCCCTCCAGATCGACCTCAACACCGTTTCAACCGACGCGGCCCTCCTGGCGTCTGCGGCGATCATTCTAGGCACCATTTTTGTGGTCATAGAGATGAGGGACAACAGGAGGCTGGTAGAGGCGTCGTTCAAGCAGGCCAACACGGCGGCTCTGCAGCTGAGGCAGAACAACGAACTCGCGACCGTAGACCTCATAACGAAGTTGTACGAATTCGCGAACAGCCTCGAGGTCCAGAGGTCGTGGTTCACCGTGGTCAACACCAAGATATCGTCCTACGAGGAGTTCGAGAAGCTCTCCAAGGAAGACAAGCTCGCGTTCCAACAGATTGCCTCTCTCTTCGAGTCCGTCGGCCTCCTGGTGGGGAAGGGGTTCGTGAAGGAGGAGCTGGCAGACGAGATGTTCGCCACTCGGCTGGCATGGCAGAGGTTGGAACCATTCGTCAAAGGGACGAGAGAGAGATACAGCTCGGAGGACTACTACGTGTGGATGGAAAAGCTGTACGACCGACTGCAAAAGGGGCCCGGAATAGCATGAGCGGGCCTTAGACCTGACTGATGTCGGTGAGTACAAGACATTCGCTTTGGCGTTCTACCTTCCGAGCCATTCAACGTTAGAAGGCGGACCACTGTTATTTGTTCGATTGATTCCGTTTGGAATCCCTCAGCCCGAGGAGATTCGAACCCATTATGGGTTCACCCCCCAGCCGGGCTACTACAACTATTGGGGCCCTAGAGAAAGGCGTCGAAATCTGTCTTAAGAGCCTCAGGAGTCGTTGATACATCAGGCGACTCCCACCGGGCCCGCGATGTAACTTCATCCGCTTGTCTGTTGGGCGCTCACTTCACCGGGAGTCCCGAAATATCAAGGAATCTAGTTTCCGAACCTCTTTTGGGGGCGGTCCCCACCTGGCATCACTCGGGAGGAGAAATGCGGAAATGGGGTTCTTTCGTCTTCGGTTGGCTCGTCTGGTTGTTTCAGCTTGTTCGGCGGCGGAGAATGTGAGCACTTTTCTCTTCATCCGCAAAAAAGGGTGACGCATTCGGTTCCCGAACAAATCCGCTGCTCAGCCTTAATAGATGCCCTTCCACATAGGAAGTGTGAGCGGCGGAGGTTCTCCGAAGGGGCTCTACCGAGCAAGCGGCATTTCACTTATTCTAATTGCGGTTGTTGTTGCTATAAGCACGGTAATTGCGTTCGCCACGCCGTCGACTCCCTTCTCTCCCGAAAAGGCTCTGACATCCTATCCTAGTCAAGCTGCGCTCTTTTTCGCCACCAACGCAATGGGCGTACTGATAGGCGTGTTAGGCTTCGTGGGGGTCGTGGGTCTGTATGCCTCCCTAAGGGAGACAAACCCTGGCTTCTCTCTCGTCGGGACTGTGTTTGGCGCGGCCGCGTTCACGGTCACTTTGGTGAGCACGGCAATGACCTTGGCTACTCCGGCTCTGTATGACTCATACGCCTCTTCCGCGGCAACTGCGGGAGACAAGGCAGCTTTCGTGGCTGCCTACGAAACGATTTCCCAGGCGAGTAGTGCAATTGGTGGAGTATCTTTCGTCCTCCTTGGTGTCTTTGCCCTTATAGTGAGCTGGGTGATGCTGAAGGGGGTCTTCAGCAAGGGCGTGGCCTACCTGGGATTCGCGGTGTTCGTCGTGGTATCCGTACTGGTCGCATCGGGTCCGTTCCCAGCTGCGGGATTTGTAGGGTTCATCGGCTACGTCGCCTTGGTCGTCTTGATTGCGGCTTTCAGCGCAGCCGTGGGCGTCAAGCTATTCAGGCTAGGATCGGCAAAGTAGCCCCCGCGCTCCTCACAGTTCCGGAGCGGATGTCGATTATTCATGGCCGAGTCGACGACCGCGTTGGGAAGAATCCATCAGGAACGACCGCAAGTGAAACAAAACAGGAAATAGCGTAGCCGTAGCTTCTTAGGTTCGCCTTATTCATACGGACTCCTCCCATTCCGTGCCTCGCCCCGCCGGCTGACACTCGACAATTCCCAGCTCTCTATGTACTATGCCTCATACAAGCACGTCGCAAAGGAAGCGATTAGGAACTTGGGGGGGAGGTACAACTGGAAGCATGTTACGCAACTCGGGGTTGGTAGCATGGTCGCTTTTGGCGGGTGACTGACGTACACTTTCTTCAAATACATCTGTAGGAAGAGGGGACTCGATACGGATAGAGTCGACAAGATTTCATTGCGGTGAGGCAAAGCTCTGCGGAGAGCAGGCCTCTGATCTCTCGAGCCGCCAAGCGCGTCTACTTCCTTCGGGTCCTTGTCATGATTTCCGGAGCCACCCTGGAATCACACCAGGCGGAGATATCCACCATCAAACGTCGATAGAATCTAGATGCCGACCTTGTTCTTGAGCGCTAAGAAGCGAGGGTCTGACCTGTAGCGCTTGAGGAAGATGGGGTCGATTAGTGCGAACGGACCGTCACGTCCTCTCTCAATCATGGCCATATCCAAATATTCGAACATCTTGTCAGAGTCGCCCAGACCGAAGTATGCCCACGCGTAATCGACGGGATGGACTCGCTCCTTGCCTTCCACCTCCGCGAAGAGTCTCCTAGCCTCTTCAATCCGTCCGGCTGTCCCATAGGCCCAGACCAGCATAAGCTTCGTCACCTTCTCAGAGTTGAACTTCGGCATGTGCATTTCGAGCAGTTCGATACCTTTGTCGTATCTGGAGCTCGCGACGTAACAGAAGGCCAGTTTCAGGTAGTCAGCCAGAAAGGCGGGATTGATCGCAAGCGCCTTTTCGAAATGCTTGATTGCCTCGTCATATTCCTCCCTGTAGTAGTAGGTCTGTCCCATGTTGTGGTTCATTATCGGCGCGAGCGGATCGAGTTCCAATGCCTTGGACGCCTCCCTGAGCTCCTCTTCCAGCCGTCGGTTCATGCGAAGGACGGACCAGGCATACCACTGGTGAGCTGTGGCGTAGTTGGGGTTTAGCTCGATCGCTCTCTTGAACTCCAGTTCTGCCTCATCCCATCTCCACTCGTGCCAACCAAGCTCCATGGCGTACGTCGTGTGGGCCTCAGCGAGCTTGTTGTCCATCTTCAGAGCCTTTAGCAGGGCCTGCTTCATTCTAGGGACAGCTTCTGCGGTCGAAGCGTATCCCCAGTTTTCGATGACGTTCCAGCAATCTGCGATTCCCGCGTAAGCAAGTGCGAAGTTTGGATCACCGTCAATGGCAAGCTGAAAGTATTCCATCGCCTTGTAGACTGCTTCCTTAGACCTCATGTTCCAGTACTGCCTGCCTTTCAGGTAGAGCATGTACGCCTCCGTGTTTTCGGTGGGCTTCTTGCTGATTTGGGCGGCCTCACTTTCGAACAGCCTGACCTTCAGTGCGTCGGCTATGTTGGCCGCAACGTCGGATTGCACTGCGAAGATGTCCTGGAGATCCCTGTCGTAGTTCTGAGCCCATAGGTGCTTGTCCTCCGCCGCATCCAACAGCTGGACGGTTATCCTGACGCGGTTCCCCGCCTTCCTGACGCTTCCTTCCAGAAGGGTTCCTGCTCCAAGTTCCCTGCCTATGTCGACCAGGTTCTTCTTGGCTCCCTTGTACTGCATGGTCGATGTGCGCGAGATTACTGTGAGACCGCTGATGTTCGAGAGCGTCGATATCATCTCTTCCGTCATGCCGTCTGCGAAGAACTCATCGTTTGGGTCGCCGCTCATATTGACAAGTGGAAGGACGGCCACTCTCTTCTTGTCTGCTTGGCCCGGCGAAGCCGTTTTCGCTTCGCTCCAGGGCATCACAATCTTGTAGACCTCCACCGGTGAGCTGACGTTCTTCAGCAGCCTGCTCCCAATGCTTTGCAGCGGGAGTTCGAGTTTGTTGTGAACGTGGTCGTGCACCTGCTGGGTCAAGCACACCCCCCCGTCGTCAGCGAGGGGCTCAATCCGCGACGCGACGTTTACGGCGTCGCCCAAGATGTCCCCCTGTTTCTCAACTACCTCGCCAAGATGTACTCCGATCCTAATGTGCAGCCGCTTGTCGCTCGGCAGGGCGAGGTTGAACTCCCTCACTGACCTCTGTATGTCATAGGCGCATCTCACGGCTTCGAGGGCGCTGGCGAATTCGACCAGGAATGCATCGCCCATGGTCTTGACCTCCCTGCCGCCATGCCTTGCCAGCACCGGTCTCAGAAGATTCTGCTGTGCCTCAACCGCGGCCAGCGACAGAGATTCATCCCTTTGGCCCAGGGCAGTGTAGCCCACCATGTCGGTGTACATGATGGCAGCGAGCCTGCGGGTATCTTCGGACATGTGATGCAAACGTCTTCGAACTCAGTGGAGATAAATCCGTCGTAGGATTCGAACTGCAGAACCGCATGATAGAATACCTTGCTTATTGCTCAGATTAGCAAACAACGCCCATTCTTGCTTGTTTCAGATAGCCCGGCGACCGAGATACTCTTTTGCCTAGACAAGAGTCGTTAGTAAATAGCTGTTGAAAAACAGGATCAGCACAACAGTTACCCGTGGAAAAGGACTACTTGCGGCCAACGAGTCCGACGTACGCCTCTTCAGACGAACGAAGTGTGGGTGGCTTCGGGGTCGTTAATATATGCGTGCCGATGCTACGGGAATTGTTACAACAATGGGCGACGCGCTTCTGAAACGCCGACGACCAAATGGAGGCAGGATTGGCATCATATCTGGTTCAGGTCCAGAAGCGGGAATTGACCTTTGGAAGAAGATGCTCGATGCGAACAAGAAGCAACGCGGTAAGCAATTCCATGGAGATTTGGAAGCACCTGAAGTAAGTGTCGATTCCATCCCAGAACTCGGATTATCAATGGACCTGAAGAGGAATGAGAAGTCGGTCTGGAACTTCCTCGAAGCCGCTGCGCGTGACTTGGCGCCGAGAACTGACCTCTTTTGCATCGCTTGCCACACATTGCACTACTTCAGCGATGACATAATCAAACTGGAGCTTCCATCTAGATACGTGTCTATGGTAGATTCAGTAACAAGATACGTTAGGGATAACGAAATTCCAAAAGTGGCAATATTGGGGTCACGAAGTGTTATGGAACTCGGAAAGTGGTCGCCTTACGCCGCATTACAAAGTCTTGTGGAGATCGAAAGGCCCACTAATCGAATAGCCCAGACAAATAAATTGATATTGCAGATAAAACGTCTAGGGTCTGACGCCCCTTCCGTAAGAAGGAATTTGCAGACCCTAATATCAGAGTTGAAGTCGGAAACCGTGTTGCTGGCATGCACAGAATTGTCGATGGTCCGCGTGGACGTGTCAGGAAAGCATTTGATAGACCCCACGCTTCTCTTGGCAAACGATGTAGTCAGGCTCTCGTTATCAATGAACGGCCAAAGAAGCTGACGCGCTCCACACCGTGCCCGACGTGCGCGTTGCTCCCAATCCGTAAAGCCGGCCATAGGTGCCCTCGCACGGATGGCGGATTCCTCCAAGAACGCGGAGTTGAAGAGGAACATCAAAGAGAGTACGAAGAGAAGGACGGGGGAGAAGGCGCTGGTCGAAAAGGCTGGCGTTAAGATCCACGGAATCTACCATACTTGGGGCCCATATGATTCTGCATGGATTTTAGAAGCTCCAAGCGACGAGATACTCCAGACTCTCTTGCTCATCGTCGGGAAGGTGCGAGGTGTCAAGACCACAACGCTGGGAGCATTCACAGAAGCGGAAGTGGACAAGACGCTTGAGCGGGTGCCGCAGACAGGGAATGCCTCGCCTTGGCACCACCCATAGTCTCGCTCCTGACTTGGGTCCATATTCTTGGAGTTGCTGGGTGGATTGGCGGGGTCTTCTATGAGGCCCCCGTCCATTTCCCTCTTCTGGGCGCTATTCCCGTCGAAGTCGAACAGGGTTCCTTTCCTCAAATGAAACAGCTGGTGCTGGGAGGAGCTTTGATTCTAGCTCTGTTGCTCCTCACTTTCACGCTTATGGTCACCGCGGCACTTCTTTGAACACAAACGACGGGCAATCCCACTACATCTCTTCATTCCGTCGCAAGTTGGGGCGCCTGCATAGGATGACTAGTCCCGGCCAGGGCGCCTCTTTCTTGAAGTGGCTTGCGGGCTGACACCTCCGGGCTGTAACCTTCTTACAGGCTGCAATGGATTCGAACCCATATGGGTGGGACCATTCCCTTCTCGATTTCGTCTAGGTCCTTCTGCTTCTCGGCCTTATCCACGAGATCATTCGATCCGATGTTAGCTTTCTGAACCAGCATGGCGAGCTCCTCCGAAGCCATCCCTCTCCATCCCTCTCCACGTGCTCCTGCCACTGGCACGTGCTTTTCCGGTTTCAGAACGGACCGCCCATTGCCTTGTCCAACAGCCAAAGGTGAAAACCCAGCTTCCACACCGGCCTGGTGGGCGGCAAATGACTGAGACCAGAGCGAGCATCATCACGGTGAGCAAAGGCCTCCTCCGACTCGGCAACATGAAAATCCTTGCCCTGACCAGCATGACGACCGGGGTCTACCTGAGCCTCCTCGGGACGATTCTGCAACCATTCGTGGTCAGCGACCTCGGTTTCAGCGTGACGATCCTCGGCATACTGGTCTCAATCGGTAGCAGGCCTCTCGGGCTCGCGAGCTCCATCGTCCAACCCTTCACAGGATACCTGTCAGACACCTTGGGAAGAAAGCTCCTGATCGCAATCGGAAGCGCGGTGGGAATTTGCTCGATGGCTTCCTTCCTAATCGCCGCAGTGACCCACGACCTGTCTTCGCTTTCATTCGGATACGTATTACTCGGCCTTTCCATACTCGGCAACCCTGCCACTCAGGCGATGATAGCCGAGACAGTGGAAATGGACCCAAGCAGGCTCAACGTCGCCTTCAGCTTGGTATTCTTCTTCACTGCCCTCCCGGGGGCAGTCATCCCCTTCGCCGCTGGGTATCTCGTCCAGACATTCGGCTTCGTTCTCCTCTTCGCTGTGGCAGCGTTCCTAGAGTCCGTGAACCTACTGGTGATGATACCCCAGCTCAGGGAGACGCGCACTGGCCCTGCCTCCGGGGGGAAGCAGACGCCTAGGAGGAGATTCTCCTTCAGCCGGGCCATACTTCCTCCGCGCGGCCTTGTCAGACTTTTCGTCCCTTTTGCCATGGACGCTTTCTTCTACGGGGTCGGGGGCGCGATCATCTACGGCGTCTGGGCGAAACAGTTCGGCTTCACCGCCGGGGATATCGGGCTGATCTTCGGCACCCTATCCTTTTCCATAGTCCTGAGCCAGTACCCGGCCACCAAACTCCTCCTGAGGGTCGGGACCAGGAGGACACTCGCTCTTTCAGAAGCCCTGACTGTGGCCATCATGTTCGGCTGGCTCGTTACCAACTCGCTTCAGGTATACGTCCTGCTCTCAGTAATCTTCGGGATCTCGGTGGCCCTCTGGGTCCCGGCCATCTCGGCCCTGTTCATGAGGGCCGCGCCCGTAGAAGAAAGGGGCGGAATCAGCGGCAAACTTGCGGCCTTCAGGGGCCTCATAGCGGTCCCTGCGCCTTTCCTCGGGGGCCTGTTATACAGCGCATATGGCTACTACGTGCCCATATCCATCGGGATGGGGGGGGAGGCCCTGACCACGCTAGTGATTCTGAGGCTGATACCTGCGAAGGACTGACAGCGGCGCGGACATCAGGTATGAATAACCAGCCTGAGCGGTCGTAAACTACCGCCTTGCGAGGACCCGAGAGAGGAAGCGCAACCTCCAGGCAGGATTCTGTGCGGAGGCAGGGATGCGAACCGGGAAGATAAGGTCGAATCCAGCCAAGACCGTCAGCTCATAGGGCCGCCTATCCGAAAAGTCCCGGCCAATGACTTCCGCGCAGGAGAAGGATTCGAACCCATATGAGTTCACCCCCTAGCCGGGCTACTCAAGGGGGCCCTCTTCAATTGGAATCTCTTCCTCGAACTTATTCAGGGATGGATCATGTCGGGCCCGGTTGCAACTTTGAAACAACGACCCTTGTCGACAGGAGCGTATCTTGGCTGGGCTCAGAAATCAGCTTCTTCTTCAGTAGCCACTGTGTTATGCGGTCTTTTTCTCGACAGCCTCGGTCTTGGGCTCAGCTGTGACCTCCGGAATATCAGAAATCGGCTCCGGAGAGGGCGTCGTCGCCATCGTGTAACCGATCCAGGAGAGGATTCCAAGGATCAAGGCAACGGCGATGAAGGCTGTGACCTCGAGTGTGAGCACCACCTCGTAGAAGAGAAGCAGACCATAGACAGCTATTCCTAACACGCTCCCGGCGAAGATCGCCCCGCCAACTGCTCTGTCGTTTGCCAATGCGGTCGTAGGGAGGTGATGCCAGTCGGGATATAACAATTGTGTGTCGTCTTCGCTTCACGGGTTCATATCATCATATCCTAACTTATATGAAGCCCGACGCTCGAGAAATAATAGAGGGTCTCATGCTTGAAACGTTTGGTCGCGCGCTAATCCTCCCGCTCCCTCTCTCACTCAAGGCAACCGAAAAACCGCCCGTTTCCGTTCGTCGGCGGGGACTATCCACCCTTGCAACCATATTTTTCATCGTCATCGTTGTGGTCGCGGGCGCTGGCATTATCTACTTCCTGCTAGCTACGCCTACGCCAATTAATCCTACCGACATTACCCAACTGACCACCTCGAGCACTTTGACCAGCCACAACTCTTTGAGCAGCTCGAGCACTTCTGCGTCGACGGCATCAAGGCGCTCAACCTCGGTAGGTGTGACCTGCAATCCCGCTGTCATGGCAGTCAGTGCTTCGTCCAGCTGTACGGCGCGGGTCAGCGACACGAGCGGTGGCACTCCAATAACGGCGACTGGCACAATCACTTTCTCGACGACAGGGAGCGGAAGCTTCAACTCTCCGACGTGCCTCCTGTCCGCCGGCGCTTGCTCGGTCAACTACACGCCAAATCCCGGAAGCGAGGGTTCGCACACAATCGGAGCATCGTACGCTGGCGACGCGGCCCATTCGACTTCGGTTAGCTCGGGCGCACAATCGATCCCAGTCGGGGTTGGGCAACGTTCGACCACAGTGTCAATTTTGTGCGTACCTGGTTCTGTCCAGGTGAACAGCGCAACCACATGCGCGGCAACGGTTTCAGATGCGAACAGCGGCACGGCGATCACCCCATCTGGGTCAGTCAGTTTTACTTCAAGCAAGCCTGGAATATTCTCCTCATCGGGGACCTGCACCTTGAGCGGGGGCGGTGCGAGCGTCGGCTGTTCCCTCACTTTCACTCCCAACACCGGGAGCACCGGAAGCATTACTATCAGCGGCAACTGGGGCGGAGACACTGACCACGCCGCCAACAGCGCATCAGCCTCCGTATCGACGGGCACAAGAACGACCTCCTCATCAGTGAACTGCACTCCTAATCCGATTGTGGTCAACGCCCCCAGCACGTGCATTGCGACTGTCGCCGACACCGACTCCGGGACCACGATTAACCCCACAGGAACCGTAAGTTTCGCGAGCGCGAGTTCGGGCACATTCTCCAATTCGGGATCTTGCACCCTTGTGAGCGGCACCTGTTCCTTGACATACACACCCGGATTGGGCAGCGAAGGAGCCTCGATGATTACTGCTTCATACGGTGGCGACGCCGACCATTCCCCGAGTTCGGGACCCTTCTCACTAACAGTATCCCAGAGGGCGACGTCAACGTCAGTGACTTGCAGCCCCTCTTCCGTTACCGTGAATCAGCCAACCACGTGCACTGCTTCTGTCTCCGACGTGAGTCCGGGCACGACGGCGACACCGGGCGGGACGGTGACTTTCAGCAGTTCCCGGGCAGGAAGCTTCTCCGGCGGTTGCACCCTCTCGGCAGGCTCCTGCGCAGTGACCTTCACCCAATCATCCGGTGGCGAGGGGACCAACCTCATCAGCGCGTCGTACGGAGGGGAGGCCGATCACTCCGCGAGCAGCACTTCGGGAGCACAATACTTCTCACTCACGGTAAACAAACGCGGATCAACTTCTGTTGTATCTTGTTCACCAAACCCAATCGCGGTCAACGCGCCGACAACGTGCACGGCAACCGTCGCTGACTCAGGTTCAGGGCCGACTATAACTCCCGCTGGAGGCACCGTGACATTCTCCCAGAGTCCAGTCGGGAGCGGCTCGTTCACCCCGGCCATCTGCACTACCGCGGCTGGCGCCTGCAGTGTAACTTTCACACCCGGCGCCGGAAAGGAGGGTCCGATTGGGATCATCGTGATGTATGCCGGGGACACGGACCATACCCTGAGCACTTCTTCCGGATTCTCTCTCACGGCTGAGACGGCTACCTCGACCTCCGTAATCTGCTCTCCAGCGACTGCCACTATCGGCGTATCCGAATCCTGCGCCGCGACGGTCACGGACACCGATGTGACGTACACGGCAAAGCCTAGCGGCACCGTAACCTTCAGCGGGACGCTACCTACGGGGATGCCGACCACATGCGCTCTAGTCGGTGGGGTCGGGACAACCAACAGTTGTTCTGCCACCTGGACTCCCGCGGCTAACACTGAGGGAACATTTTCGATCAAGGCGTCATATGGTGCGGATTCGACCCACCTCGCCAGCCCTCTCAGCGGCGCGCTCGCGCTGAACGTCCAGACAAGTACCTCAACCCTCGTCTCCTGCTCCCCTCTGACCGCTGCCATCGCCGTTTCCGAAACTTGTACCGCGACAATCACGAATGGCGATTCTTTGTTTAACACGAAGGCCACCGGTACGGTGACATTCAGTGGTTCACTTCCCCCAGGAATGCCGACGACTTGTGCGCTGATCGCCGGGGTTGGAACAAGCAACACCTGCCTCTCCACTTGGACACCAGCCACGAACACTGAAGGGAGCTTTTCTGTTACTGCATCTTATGCTGGCGACACGACGCATGCCCTAAGCGCTACTGTTTCACCGACGGCGCTGAATGTACAGTCCACGACCTCGGACTCGGTCGTTTGTTTCCCATCCCCTGGCGCCGTAAGCGTGTCAGAGTCTTGCACCGCGACCGTTGCCAACGGCGATTCGTTGTATAACGCCAAAGCTACCGGCACTGTCACCTTCAGCGGTTCGCTTCCAACCGGAATGCCTTCAACATGTACCCTAATCGCCGGAGCCGGCACGAGCAACACTTGTTCTGCCATATGGACTCCCGTAACGAACACCGAAGGACCCCACTCGATTCAAGCGACGTACGGAGGGGACCCCACCCACGCCGCCAGCCTTCTCAGCGGCATATTCTCGCTTAACATCCAGACGACCACTCTTACGACCGTCACCATTTGTCTAACTCCAGCCACCGTCGGCGTGCCAGAATCATGCACTGTCGCGGTTACGAACGTCGATTCGGGTTACGCCGCGGCTGCGACAGGGACGGTCACCTTCACTGGCGTCCCTGTCGGATTCCCCGGTAGCTGCCCTCTGAGCGGAGGCTCCTGCACCTTCATGTGGACTCCGGCAGCAGGCTCGGGTGGGAGCTACACGATCACCGCTACATATGGAGGAGACGCGACACATCTGAGTAGTTTTGGTACGAAGAGTCTCGTCGTCAGCAAAGCTCCAACGACTACGGCCCTATCGTGCTCTAGTCCGGTGACCGTCGGAACACCCTCCACATGTACTGCTACCGTATCTGGTGCGTCCGGGTCAATCAGCGGTGAAACGGTATCCTTCGCATCTGGCTCTGGCACCTTTGACTTCACTAGCTGTGCCCTCTCTCCAGTGTCTTGCACAGTTCACTTCACTCCAACTAGCGTTTCGGGTTCGCCACAGACTATCACAGCCACATATCCTGGTGACACCAACAATGCCGTGAGCTCGGGGACTTCGCCAGTGACGGTCAGCAAAGCCTCGACGACCACGACCTTATCGTGCTCGAGTCTGGTAACCGTAGGAATGCCCACTTCTTGTACCGTAAAAGTGACTGGTTATGGTCCTCCATCAGGAACTGTGGCATTTACTGGTGCCCCTGGCGGATTCCCCCCTAGTTGCACTCTGAGCGGAGGCTCCTGCACGTTCATGTGGACTCCGACAGCCCCGGCGGGGCCCTACACGATT